>DBFWBE010000043.1:0-52251 GCA_048485835.1 Collinsella sp. | reverse complement strand
CCGGGCCCTCTACGGGGCAGGGGCAGACGGCCATCCGGAGGCGCCCGATCGGCGGCCCCTCGGGGCTTGCCCGTATCGTAGGCAATGCGCCGAATGCTCGCCATCGAAATTTATCGATGGCCTATTTCAGACTGTAATGGGCGGACACCAGCTACGGTGCCCGCCCCCCTGAATTTGATATGCGCGGTCCACTAGCCCGTCAGGCAATTTCAATCACTTCATCGCATGCCGAAATAAGCACAGGGTCGTGCGTAGCGATGACCGTGATATGTCGCCCCTTTCTTTCCTTAAGGATTTCGATAAACGCCTGCTTGCTTTGGCTGTCAAGTGCAGATGTCGGCTCATCAAACATCATCACGTCCGGGTTTTTCAGCAGCTGGCGAATAATCGCTATTTTCTGTTTTTCCCCTCCTGAAATATTGTTCTGCCTATCGTCCAGCTCGACATCAAGTCCACCACTTGAATCGACCATCTTTTTAAGCCCCATTCTCTCAATGAGGCTCTCAAGGTCACGCTCTTCAGCGCTTCTGCAGCAAAGAGTTAAATTGTCCCGTATCGACCCTTCGGTCAGGGGCGGCTCCTGCTCCGTAATCCCGATATTGCGCTTTCGCAGCGCATAACGGTCCAGAGAGCTCAGGGGCTTGCTGTTAATCCAAATATCACCCTTGCAGTTTTCTGGATCGCAACCGCTTATCACATCCAGCAGCGTGCTCTTACCGGAACCGTTCGACCCAACGATTGCGTATACCTTTCCTTTTTCTAAAGAAGCCCGAATGTCTCCGAACGCGGTCTTTACAGACCCCGGATAGCTATATGCCAGCTCGGAACAGTTCACCTCGTAAACATCATCGAGGATAATGTCCCCGTTTGAGTCCTCGGGCATGTCCAGCAAGCGCCGCAAACGCTCGTAGGATACCTTTGACGTTTGATAGTCCTTGCCCAGCGCAAGGAAGAATTCAATAGCCGAAGAATAATAGGAGTAATAGCTTAGCGCCGTCATAAGATAGCCGGGCAGCAAATTGCCGTCGAGAACTTCCTTTGCGCCCAGAATCAAGATTCCACCCTGTGCCAAAGATGTGACGGCAGTGTTGGCAAACGTAAAGGTCGCATTAATTTGCTGGTTCTGATAAACGAAACGATATAGCTCTGCAAAAGAGTGCTCAAGCCTTTGCTTGAAAACCTCGAATAGAACATGTCTGCGGATAAATTGTGCGTTGCTAAGCTGCTTCTCCAGATCGGAAAAGAATCGAGCCTCCTGCTCTTGAGCCTCGAAACTTCTTGCGAACAAACACTTTTTGAAAAGCGAATAGACCGCGCCACCTATTATGCCCAGAGCCATACACAGCATTGCCAGGTGACCGTTTATGGTCGCCAGGACAACAAACACCACAAGCAACGTCACTATATTGCTCACGCTTTGGACACTTGCGTTTATAACAAATATCACCAAATCGTTAGCGTCATGATTAATCTGTTGGTTGTAATAGGAGGCATCAAAATTAGAAAAGAAGGCCCGTGGTAGCCTTTGAACGTGACTTATCACCTCTTCATTCAATGCAAATCCCACATGTGTTTGCAGATCGACATAGACCAGCTCACTGACGCAATTCAAACCGGCTCGCATAATACCCAGCGCTGCTATCTCAGCGCCGATGGCGATTGCGCTTTCCCCATCTCGCGCGACACCGACAAAGTTGTTGACCAGTTGCCCCGTCAGAAAAGGAATTGCGAGACCAACCACAAGCGAGAGCAGGCACATTAGAAGATAGGTTATATACTTTGGATTCTTGATTATTGTTCTTGCGCAGAGATTAAACATGAGCTGAATCCAGTTCCGAAAGCAATCGCTGAGCCTTCTCGGTCAAAATCATTCGTTGGCGCACCTGATACCTTTGAGATACGCACTGTTTTGACCCTCCATGAAGAGCGTGATTAGGGCAGCCTCCCATGCATGAGGGATAGGCAAAACACTCTTCACACTCATGATCGCTCGGCTCATAGTTTAGCCATTGGACCAGCTGAGCATTCATCCTCGGCCCTTCGGCAAGTGTGCCGACGGAGCGTTCACGCATCCCGATTTCATCCCAACATTTATAAAGGTAGCCCTCCGGATCCACTACAAATGACCCTGCACAAACAGCGCCACATATAGCCGGATTAAAGCGCACCGTCAGGTCAACGTAGAACCCCCTATCAACGGCATGGCTATAAAAGTCCAGCTCTTCCTCAGAAAATGCCTCCATCGAAAAACAACTACTGTCGCTTGGGCACGTATCATTGATATTGTCGACAGGCGCTAGGTAGAATCCCACCTTGTTTTTAAGGCCCTTTTCCTCGAGCGCATCCAGCAAATCGCCAGCACCGACAATGTTATGGGCATCGACATTGCACCTGATAGAAATATCTAACAGATGGGTGACTTTAGAAACGTTGTCTAGAATCGCATCGTATGTCGGCTGTCCGTTCCGCAAGATTCGCCGGGAATCATGATCTTGTCGAGAACCGTCCAAAGTCACCTGAGCCATCTTGACGTCACAAGCCGCGAGAGCCGCAGCCACTTCTGGCGTCAGAAGATACCCATTTGTGACAATGGATGCTGCATAGGAACACTCCGGATTAAGGACCCCCTTTATACGCTCTGTGAGTCGCTAAATTCTATCGACTTGTAGCAGCGGCTCTCCACCATACCAACTGATGTCAAACTCGCTCAGTCCCCGTGAACGCTCTTTCACAAATGAAACAAGTCGGTCTTCGACCTCCGGAGTCATTGTCGTTTTGCGTTGCCCTTTTTCATAACAGTATGGGCAACAGAAGTTGCACTCTAATGTCGGGGCTATCGTCATGCCGAGAGAGCGATCAGAAAACCGAACAAGACGGCCTATCGCCTTCATTTCCTCCTTTTCGTCACGATCATCTTCTAACAGCATTCCTCCTTGAAGCAACGCTTCGCGCAATTCATCTGGCTCCCATTCGCTTCCCGATACCATGCGGCACATTCTTTCTGCATGCTGCTTATCTAACGAAAGGATCGCACCGGTCTTCGCATTCATCACCAGCGTCCTTTCGCCACGGGTTTCAATCAGGTTGTATTGAGACGGTCTCATATGTTTATCCCTCACAAGCAATCAAAGAAATCTCGACCGCAATCGGTCGACGGTAAAGCAAATGGCAAAAACGCTTGCTACGTTTATTAGGCAGTCAATTAGAATCGAAATGCATTGACTATTCCCCAACGGGGTCACGCCACAAATCCACATGAGCATCGAGGCTGGAAGCGGAAGCATGGAATTGGCCCCGATCTGTATGTAGATCGCTACAACGTTGACAAGCAACAGCATGCCAATCGGACCGAAGCCGGACCCAAAATAGGAAACAGCGATCACGCAAGAGACCACGTATGCAAGGCAGGCAGCGGCAGCAAGAACAAGTCGATAGCAAAATACATGCAGGTTGAAATACTGCTGAGCATCCAGAACGATTGCGCAGTTAAGACAGTACAAAACGACACTCGACAGGATAAACGCGACCAAAAGGGCGAGGGATGACAGTATCGCCCGCGCAACAGTAGCGCACACCCGCTTCCCTCCCCGAGCCTCCGACAACCCCCACGGTTCCTCAATAAAGCCCGAACTGACAAAGCGCGGCACAATGCAAGCCGCGATGAACGGAAAGAACAATGCATGAGCCAACGGGGCTACGTTGAAAAGCAGACCGCGAAAAACCCCTGCATTACCAAATAGAAGGACATCCTCTGCCGATAGCCGAAGCGTCGGGTCTGGGAAAAAGCCCAAGAAACTGTTCTCACGGAGGCTACAGAACCACATCGGGAAAGAATTAAGCTGCAATACCACCATGCACGCATAAATTACCAGGATTAAGGCGTACGCCCATTTGCTCACATGCTTCCATTCTGACTGGAGAAGTCTTTTAATCTGACGCGCCATTGAACACACCCCCAGCGCGAAAGCTCACGAGAGCGTAAATCAATACCGATAGACAGCTGGCTGCCACGCCATATCCCAGAAGCGTCAGCTGCCCCATATCGCTATACCCAAGAGCACATCCAACTCCAAGATACGGCCCCGGAAGAAGGAAAATCCATCGCAAGGACGGTATGGGCGCCTGAAGGTAAGTTCCGTAGAGCGTCAAGCTCATGACAAATCCGATTATTACCACAGCCCCGCTAAATACAGCGCTGCTTGTAATCCGATAGATGGTCACCGTCTCCAACGCAACCGATATCACCAATACGGCGTTGATTATCATTGCGGGCAAAAATGCAGCCAGCATGCTATGCGCATAGTTTTGCCCTCCACGTGTTATCGCTATTGCAAACAGAAGAAGGCAAAGCGCACTATATGCTGCGCCGATTATTAAAGCAGACGAAAGTACATGTGCCAGGGCCCCATTAATGCGGGCAAGACCTCTTGCTGAAGAAATTCTGCATCCCTCTTCATAGCCACGCTCCTGCAAAATCGCCAGGCAAACGATGAGCGGAACGAACAGGGAGGTGCCGGCAAAAGCACTGCGCACAAGGGACTCATCGGGTGCAGAAGGATCGATTACATTCCAGCAGAAACCAATATCCTCCCCAAAAACGCTATTGCCAAAGGCGAGCAACGTTGTTCCGTTTTTTAGAAAGACACCGAAGAGAAGGCCGAACGCCAGCATAAGTGCAAGACCAAACTTCGCCGGAAACATCCTGTGCAGACGCATCATATCTGCCTTTATGGGATGAATCGCCCGCTTCATAGCGAGACCGCCTTCATCAAGCGCCTGTAATACTCTTTTAGGGACGACGCCTCATCCCTTATGACGTCCATCGATTCCTTTTTCAGCAGTTCGCCGTCATGAATAAACACGCAACTTGTTGCAACTGATGCCAACTCATCCAAATCATGGCTAGAGATGAGCATGGTCTTACCCTGTTCTCGATTCAATCGACCGATAAGGGCCCATATACTCTCGATGCCCAGCGGGTCCAACCCGTTTGCTGGCTCATCAAAAATAAGCAGATCAGTGTCACCCAACAAAGCCGTAGCTATATCCAGCCGCCGTTTCATTCCCAGAGAAAAACTGCTCACGCTCTTCTTCTCTTCGACGTCCAGCCCGACTAGGCTCAAAACGCGAGGAATCTCACGATTCGCATCAAGCCCCCATTCCGAACATCGGATTTGGAGATTCTCAACCGCACTGAGGGATTGGTATGCTCCGCTGGAATCTGGCACATAGCCGACACGCGTCCGCATCAAGCCAAGCTCTCTTTTTGATTTGCCTCCAAAGAGCTCCACGCTCCCCGACGATGGCTCGCAGAGGCCCAAGACGATTTTAATAAGCGTGCTTTTGCCCGCACCGTTTGCACCGACAAGGGCACAGAGCTCAGACTGATGCACCTCGAAGGAAACGTCATGCAAAACGCGCCGTTTCCCGTAGCGCTTTGACACCTTTGATAGCTTTATCGCTGATGCACTCATTGGCCTCCCGTTCTGCTTGATAGCAAAACCGCTGCTGCCAGACTGTCGCCTGGCAGCAGCCGCAACTGCTAGAGATTAACTAAACAAAAGTTTTTGCTGCAGTTATTGACGCAAGTGCGTGCTCCACAGAATGTCTTGCAGTAACCGTTGCACCCACCACCGGGGTCCACATAACTCGGTTTGACAATCCAGCTCATATCGTTCCTCCTTTCTATTATCGATTTTACTTTGTGTTATTGTTTATCGATAACTTATATTTGTCAAGATAATTTAAAGAGATGGGGCCCGCGCTAGACACGGGCCCCATCACACCAATATCTCGTTTTAGCTGCTCGCTATATGCTACTCGTCGCTCAAATCTACAGCAAAGACTGATGTCGGAAGCGACGCCTCATTGCCTCCACCATTCCGCATCTGCCTCACAACATTTTTTGCACGCTCAACAATAAGCTCCTCAAGCTCTTTCTCACTCACCCGCCGAATAATATCTCCCGGTTGACAGTCAAGTTCATCGCAAATATCGAGAAGCGTCTTAAGGCGAATAGCTTTAATTTTTCCGTTTCTTAGCTTAGAAATATTAGCCGGAGTATGCCCCGTGGCACGAATCAGATCAGCACTGGTCTTTCCGGTCTTAAGTAGCTGCGTCTCAAGCTCGATGATGAGATAGCTCATGCTTCCTCCTACACAAGCTCGTCAGACTGCTCTTGGAGCAGCGAGGCATAACTCCAGATCACCGAGATACACAGACAGACAGCCGCGCCGATAAGCGACCCCGCATCAAAGGCAACGCCTTGGCAAATCTCAATAACGAAGGAATGAGGCACGACGTAAAGCTCCAGCCCACCAATGGTAAGATTGACCGATCCGTAGGCACCAATAAGCGAAACCGCGGCGTTAACAGCAAAGGCAAGCGCAAGAACACGGATAAGCCGCACATGCGTCTTGGTAAAGGGCGAGACGCCTCGCGAGATGTTACGGCTGATCCCACACAGAACGACAAGCGAAATACCCACGACGAGTGCCAGGCACAGTCCGCTTGGGATAACGATGCACCCGCCATCGAGAAGCGTCGCGACGCCGAAAGAATCGACAGAGGCAACGTTTGCAACCGCATACCAGATCACGTAAACAACCAACGCGGCAAAAGCGACGAGCATCCCTGCAAAAACGGCTGCCATGCAAAAGCCAAGCTTCCTGATATTTTCGCCCGCTTTGGCCATACGCTGAACGCTGTTAGACATACACTCACCCTCATCGACTCTATCGTTATTCGAACAGTTTATCGAACAACGATATTGATTGCATGCGGAAAGCCCCGCCAGTGCGCATAGGCCATTTACTAACCCGGAGGGGTGAGCGTGGATTTTTGGACACATATCGAACGAGAGTGGATAATCTCCCACTTTGAGGCCGCCACCGGGCCTAAAACGGGAGATTATCCACTCTCATAGTCATCAAGGCTCGCAAGCTCTTATTCGGCCGCTTCGCGCAGGGCCGACATCGTTGCCGCATATTGCTGCTGCAGTGCATGCATTCCCTCGCGTGCGCCGTCAACGGCATCGGCGCCGCGCAGCGCATCGGTCACCACAACCGCCGGCTCGTACAGATTATCGAATCCCAGGTTCTGGCTCACGCCCTTGAGCGTATGCACTGCCATAAACGCACCTTCAGCGTCTCCCGCCGCCATGGCAGCCTCCAGCTTGTCCATGCTCTCGTCATCCAAAAACTTGAGGGCAAAGCGGGCAAGCATTTCCTCGCCCATCAGCCGAGCGCACGCGTCATCATAATTAGCGCCGATCTTCTCATACGCCTCACGCATGGAAATCATGGGTTAAAAACTCCTTTGGTCAAACTAAATCGTGGGAAACGCGACGACGTCAGCGGGGCGTGCCAACGTCTCGGCAATTTGGTCCTGCACCTCGAGCAGGCAATCGAGCAGCAACGGGTTAAAGGTACCGCACTTACCGTCCAGGATCATCTGGATAGCCTCCTCGTGCGGGATGGCATCCTTGTACACGCGCACGCTCGTCAGCGCATCGTACACGTCGGCCACCGAAACCACCTGTGCGGCAATGGGAATTTCGTCGCCCTTAAGGCCATCGGGATAACCCTTGCCGTCCCAGCGCTCGTGATGCCAACGCGCAATCTGGTACGCATATTCCATAAGCGCATTGCCGGCGTGATGGCTACCCAGCTCAAGCAACATGTCGGCGCCGATCGTGGTATGCGTCTTCATAATCTCGAACTCCACGGGCGTAAGGCGTCCGGGTTTGTTGAGAATCGCATCGTCAATCGACATCTTGCCGATATCGTGCAGCGCCGAAGCCAGGGCAATCGTGGAGCGCTCCTCATTGTCGAGGGAGATCGCGCCGCTACGCTGGACCAGACAGCCGAGCAGCAGCTCGGTCAGCTTTTCGATGTTCGTAACGTGCCTGCCGCTCTCGCCGTTGCGAAGCTCCATGACGCCGGCCATGATGTCGATGAGCATGCGACTGTTCTTGACGCGCTCGTTGTACTGCTGGGACAGCAGGTTCGTCAGGCGGCGCTGTTTGGCGTATAGGCGGATGGTGTTGCTTACACGGCGGCGCACGACACGGGAGTCAAACGGGCGGTTGATATAGTCCGAGGCGCCCAGCTCGTACGCGCGCAGAACCGCATCATCGGAATCTCCGCTCGAAATCATGATGACAGGCAGATTATCGATACCCGATCGGCGCGACAGATCGGCCAGCACCTCAAAGCCACTTATGCCCGGCATGACAATGTCCAGCAGCACGAGCGATAACTCATCGCCATAGCGGTCGACCATGTCGAGCGCCGTACGACCGTTGTCGGCCTCGAGGATGCAATACTCGTCCTTGAGCATCTCGTTGAGAATGGCTCGGTTCATCTCGGAGTCATCGGCGATAAGCACCAAAGGCTTTTCGCTTTGGAAGGCCTCGATGGAATCGGCATCGGTCACGACCGTACTGGCTTTTGCCTTAGCGCGGCTCAGTAACTGGACAGCACGGCCAACGCCCTCATCGACCGTCTCGCCATGAATGCGAACGCCACCAACACATGCCGTCAAGCTCACGTACTCATGGCCCGGAATAATCGTGGAATGAACGGCTTCGGATACCTGATGCAGGCGACGGGCGAAGTCATCGGAGGGAATATTGGGCATGACGACCACAAACTTGTCGCAGCCATAGCGCACAAGCTCGTCAGTCGAACGAATTCCGCTGCGTATGGCTGTCGCCACAGCACCGAGTGCAAGGTCGCCGGCATGACGGCCACACGTATCGTTGAAGGCCCTAAAATCATCAAGGTCGATCATCGCAACGCCGGCATTCATGCGGGCGCTTCGGAGCTTTTCCTCGTAATATCGGCGATTGTGCACGCTCGTCAGCACGTCGGTATAGACAAGGTCCTCTTCTGCAGCCTCTTGCTCATCGATCGGACGCACCATCAGCAGGACGTGAGGCTCGCCCTCGACCTTCAGAGGGCGCAGATGAGCGCGGTACTCAACGCCATCGTTGAACAGCCGCTCCGATACACCATCGGAACCTGCCAAGGCCTCAAGACTTGACTGACGCAGGCAAGGGCACCGATTGCCGGCGAGTAGGCAGTTAGGCTCGTTCTTAATCTGATCGGCCGACAGCAAACGCACCACGGGGTAGGTCTTCGCGACACGGGCGACCTCGGCGGCAGCCTCCTCGTCGGTTAGATTGACCTCGTGATTATTGAGCATATGGGGCCCTTTCGATAGTTTCGCATGGTAGCGGTGGGTTCCAAATGCTACAAGGGTAGCACCTTGTCGATGCGGGTAAGCACGTGAATGCTGTTACATTTTTATGAGTTGCCAGACGGCGCGATTGAAGCCGCAGACGTGAGGTTTTGAGCACAGTTGTTAACACGGCCGAAACGTTTGCAGGTGAAGGCCGCTTTGACTATTGCGGGTGTTAGAGCCCCAGGATGCCGCAGACAGCCCGGGCAGCCGCTGCCGGGCGATCGCGCAGGCCGTTGTGCGCGCCGGGAACCATTACGAGTGGACAGTCCAAAAGCTCAGCCGCTATCCTCGTGCCCGCCTCGCGAGGCGTGCCGATCGAAAGCTCGCCCAAAAGCACGGCGTTCACCGTTCTTGACGCGCGGACGCTATCCCAATCGGGAACGCAGGTCATAGTAATCCCGTATTCGTTTGCCATGAAACTGCGGCCGTTGCGTAGGGCATGTTTGGCTTCCGCCTCGGTTAACTTGGGGGCCTCAGGGTCCGAATCGCCGATGGCGCCAAGGAAGGCCCGTAATGCCCTGGAGACCTTTCCTGCGGCGATCATCTCGAGCAAAACCGGGGCCGCGCCCAGACCGGCGCCCTCGTTTGTCACGGCGGGTTCGTGCAAGATCGCACGCGAGATTATGGCGGGGTTTGCACGGAGAAGCTCCAGCGTCACCAGCGTACCGGCACTGTGCGCGAGCACGTTTGCCGGAGCGCCAATATGCTCAATAACGGCCTGCAGGTCGGCGGCCTGGACGGCGAGGTCGTAGCGTCCATCTGCAGCGTCGCCGCTCTCGCCGCAACCGCGGCGGTCGTAAGCAATGACGCGATAGTCGCAGGCGAGCTCGCGGGCGATGCCGTCAAAAAAGACACCGTCGACGCACGCACCGTGCACGCACACCAAGGCGGGTGTATCGGACGATACATCCGGGCTGGCATACTCGCGGCAGGCGATCGTGGTGCCCGCATTCTCGACTGTAAAATCCATACTGTGTTCCCATCGTCAATGCCCATCCAGACGCAGGCCAGCAGGGCCGGACAGGTCCTCATCGTCTTGCGCTTTGTTAACAGATTAACTGTACCTGACTCGAAACCTTTCATGACACGGCATCGAAAGCAGAGTGAAAAATCGAAACCTGTAAAGCACAAGCCCAAACCACGCATTAGCGGCGATGCTATGCTTAAGCTCAACTGTCCCAAGGAGCATATGCCTATGTCTACGTTTTTAAATGCCAGCCCCATCTTTGGGCCCGTCCGCAGCCGCCGTCTGGGCCTTTCGCTCGGTGTCAACATGATGCCGGCGAGCGGCAAGATCTGCACGTTCGACTGCATCTACTGCGAGAACGGTCTCAACGCCGAGCGCCCCTGCCACGAGCCCTATAACACGGCTGCCGTGGTGCTCGATGCACTCGAGGCCAAGCTGCACGAGATGGCAATCGAGGGTGAGCTGCCCGATGTAATCACGTTTGCCGGCAACGGCGAGCCCACCGCCGCGCCGGAGTTTCCGCAGGCCATCGCCGGTGCCGTCGCGCTTCGCGACCAGCTGGCCCCAAACACCAAGATTGCCGTGCTTTCCAACGGTACGCACGCCGACCGTCCCCAGGTGCACGATGCGCTCATGATGGTCGACGACAACATCCTCAAGCTCGATACGGTCGATCCGGCATTTATCCAGCTGCTCGACCAGCCCGTTGGCCCCTACGATGTAGAGCACCAGATCGAGACGTTCGCGAGCTTTGACGGTCACGTTATTATCCAGACAATCTTTTTGACCGGCGAGTACCAGGGCAAGCTCATCGACAACACCGGCGAGGAGTACGTTGGTCCTTGGCTCGCGGCGCTCGAGCGCATTCGCCCGCAGGAGGCGACCATCTACACCGTCGCACGCGAGACGCCGGTCGCCGGCCTTGCCAAAGCAGCGCCTGAGGTACTCGACGCCATTGCCGAGCGCGTCCAAGCCCTCGGCATTCCCTGCCAGGTGAGCTACTAGCAAAACCACGCAGCAGCTAGTGTCAGCCATCCCGCTCCATCAGTTGCGGTGATATAGTTCCTATTTGTGCTGTTAAACCGCTTAAATCGGAACTATATCACCGCAACTTTTATGGACGCGTGGGTGGGCTATACTAGCTGCGGATGAAAGGAAGTTAGCCATGTATGACAAAGGACCCGTGCCTGGCCGCAACGACGCTTGCTGGTGCGGCAGCGGCAAAAAATATAAGAAATGCCATAGCGCCTTTGATGAGCGCCTCGAGCGCCTGTGGGAAGAGGGCTGGGAGGTTCTGCCCCGCACGCTCTACAAGACGCCCGCCGATATCGAGGGCATCAAGCGCTCGGCCGCCATCAACGTGGGCGTGCTCGATTACGTGGGCGAGCACATCGCCGCTGGCATGACCACCAACCAGATCGACCAGATGATCTACGACTACACCGTCGAGCACGGTGGCACGCCGGCCGATCTCAACTACGAGGGCTATCCCAAGAGCGTGTGTACCTCGATCAACGACGTCGTCTGCCACGGCATCCCCTGCGATACGGACGTGCTGCATGAGGGCGACATCATCAACGTGGACTGCTCCACGATTTTGGACGGCTACTTTAGTGATTCGAGCCGCATGTTCTGCATCGGCGAGGTCTCTGCCGAGCGCCAGCGCCTGGTCGACGTCACCCGCGCCAGCGTGGAGGCGGGTCTGGCAGCCGTCAAGCCATGGCTGCCGTTGTCCGTTATGGCCGAGGCCGTGCAAAAGACGGTCGAGGACGCCGGCTTTAGCGTGGTGCGCGAGTACGGCGGACACGGCATTGGCAAGGAGTTCCACGAGGACCCGTTTGTGGGCTTTACCACCGAGGCACCCGATGTGGACACTATCATGGCCCCGGGCATGGTCTTTACCATCGAGCCCATGGTCAACGCCGGAGCGCCCGACATCAAGATCAGCAAGGGTGACGGTTGGTGCGTGCGCACCAAGGACGGCAGCGATTCGGCCCAGTGCGAGGTACAGCTCGTGGTGACCGAGGACGGCTACGAGCTGCTGAGTTGGTAG
Organism: Collinsella sp.; assembly: GCA_048485835.1. Classification (GTDB taxonomy): domain Bacteria; phylum Actinomycetota; class Coriobacteriia; order Coriobacteriales; family Coriobacteriaceae; genus Collinsella. Next base: position 39,985 of record DBFWBE010000043.1, on the reverse strand, counting down.
CTGTAGATGCGCCGGATGCTGACGGGCACGCTCGTCTTGCATCCGGCGTTTTTTTTGAGCGTTTTGCCTGATAAAACCTGCCAAAATAAACCTGTCCCTTTTTGGCAGGTCGAGCGGAGAGGACTGCTTGTGAACATCCTGGTTTTGCTGCCCGTCAATGACCGCCATCGCGCAATTCTTGAGTCGAGTGCTCCGGGCGAGGACTTTATCTATACGAGCGCCGACGCCATCACACGTGAGCAGGTCGCCAACGCCGACGTGATCTTGGGCAACATCGACCCTGACATGCTCACGGCATGCGAGCATCTCCAGCTGCTGCAATTGCAGACCGCCGGCTATGACGATTACTTGGCCGCCGGCACCGTGCCGGCTGAAGCCAAGCTGTCTTGCTCGATCGGCGCCTACGGTCAGGCCGTAAGCGAGCACATGTTTGCCATGGTGCTGTCAATGATGAAGCGCCTGCCCGGCTACCAGGACCTGCAGCGCGAGCATCGCTGGGAGGACTTGGGCCCGGTCACCTCGCTCAAAAATGCCAACGTGCTGGTGCTGGGCGCGGGCGATATCGGCGGCCACTTTGCCACGCTCTGCCGCAGCATGGGCGCACACGTCCGCGGCATCAAGCGCCATCCACTCGTCTACCCTATTGTGTTTGAGGACATGGACGGCATGGATGCCCTGCCCGAGCGCCTGGCCGAGGCTGACATCGTTGCATCCTTTATGCCGAGCACACCCGAGACCCGCGGCCTGGCGAACGCCGAGTTCTTCGCCGCGATGAAACCGGGTGCCTTCTTTGCCAACGGCGGCCGCGGCGATCTTGTGGTCGCCGACGACCTGGTCGCCGCCCTTGAGTCCGGGCACCTTGCCGGCGCCGCGGTCGACGTCACCGATCCCGAGCCGCTGCCCGCGACAAGCCCGCTGTGGGATGCACCCAACATGCTCATCACGCCGCATATTTCCGGCTGGTTCCACCTAGAGGCCACGCTCAACAACGTTGTGGATATCGCCGCCGAGAATCTACGCCACCTGCAAGCGGGTGAAACGCTGCGCTGCTGGATCGAGCACTAATTTTGTTCCGGCGTTTTACCAAACGCCGGAACCACCCGACGCTGCGAGCTCGCCAGAGCGGCAATCTGACGTTCAATCGTCGGGCATGGCCAAAAGGCCTATGCCCTCCTCTTTCACGTCACCTTGCTCGCTCTGGCGAGCTCTCGCTGACTTTTGCTCAACCTGCGGCATTCTCCCTTTTTGGTGCAATGGGGTCTGGTTAGCTATCTGTTCGCATTTCCCCAGATAAAACCTGCCAAAATGAACCTGTCCCTTTTTGGCAGGTTTTACAGCTCTACGCTTTCGGCGCCGTTGATGGTTAGGTCGCGCTCGTAGAAGGCGGTGAGGGCGCGGATGGCGTACATCACGTCGCGTACGCCGCCGGTCTCGTAGCTTGAGTGCATGGCCAGCTGCGGCAGGCCCACGTCCACGGCGTGCATGCTCACCTGCATGTTCGACAGGTTGCCGAGCGTGGAGCCGCCGGCCATATCGCTCTTGTTGGCGAAGGCCTGCGTGGGCACGTCGGCGTCATCGCAGATGGCCTGGAACACCGCGCGGCTAAAGGCATCGGTGCAGTAGTGCTGGTTGGCGGCTTCCTTGATAACGATGCCGCCGTTGAGCACAACCTGGTTGCGTGCATCGCACTTCTCGGCGTGGTTGGGGTGCACGGCATGTGCATTGTCGCAGCTCACGAGCATCGAGGCGGCAAGGGCGCGATGGTACGACTCGTCGTCAAAGCCCAGCGATCCGTTGATGCGGCGCAGCGCATCGGCCAAGAACGTCGACATGGCGCCCTGCTTGGTCTCGGAGCCAACCTCCTCGTTATCGAAGCAGCAGAAGACCGAGACGTCGTGCGCGTTCTCGGCGCCCAAAAATGCCTGTAGCGAGGTATAGGCGCAGGCCAGGTCATCGAGCTTGGGCGTCGAGATAAACTCGTCTGCCCAGCCCCAAATGCGTGCATCCTGACGATTGACCAGGAACAGGTCGCGGCCCAGAATCTGCTCGGGCTCAACGTCCAGCTCTTCGGCGATCAGGGCATCAAAGTCGCCCTGCTTAAGGTCACCGGCGCTGATGAGTGGGCACAGGTCGACAGCTCGGTTGGGAGCAAAGCCCTCGTTGACGCCGCGGTTCATGTGGATGGCAAGGCTCGGGATAATAGCGACCTCGCGCTCGGTAGCGAGCAAACGACTCTCGATACGGTCGCCCTCGCGCACCAGCACGCGGCCCGCGAGCGCCAGCGGGCGATCGAACCAGGTGTAGTCGATCATGCCGCCGTAGGCCTCGGTGTTCAGGCGCAGCGTCTCGCCTGCGCCATCGAGCTCGGGCACGGCCTTGACCTTAAACGTCGGCGAATCGCTGTGCGACGCCGTGAGCTGAAAATGATAGTCACCGGCAACGCCGTCCTCGCCCCACGTCGCGGCCAGGTCCTCGCCCACCTTAAAGGCAACAACGCTCGAGGTGTTGCGCTGCGTGTAATAACGCCCGCCCGGCTCGATGTCCCACGCCGCGTTCTCGGGCAGGTAGGTAAAGCCTACCTCGTCGAGCTCGGCCATAATGGTCGCCGCCGTATGGAACATGCTGGGACATGCCTCGATAAAGTCGATAAGGTCGTTGGCGGCCTCGATATCGTCGGCCGTCACGTGCACGCGCTCGGGCGTTTCCTGATCCGTCATGCTCTCCCCTTTCGCTGGGTTGATGGTCCCCTCCAGCATACCCCGCCACGCCAGCGCCGCACTCTTCATTCCGTGTTTAATCCCGCACCACTCACCAAGTTGAGCCATCATGCCCGCGCTCCTTTTGCGACAATTGCGCTAACAGGACGAGAGGAGCCGTCATGAAGCCACGTAACATTGCCATCGCCTGCGGTGTCGCGGGCGTCGCCGTCGGCCTTGCCGCTGCCGCCGGCATCGTTTACCGCAAGCAAATCAAGTCCGCCGCGTCGCTCAAACGCTTGACCGACTATGCGGATGGCTATGACCTGTACGCAATCGACATCGCTTACGACTACGACCTCGACTGCGTCATCGCTGCTGGCGTGCGCGACGACCAGGCCTACATCGATGCCGTGGTGGCGCAGGTGCTGCCCGGTGTGCCGGCACATGTCCAGGCGCCCCAGTTTGCCTGCAGCGCTTTTGTCGCCGTAGATGCCGAAGGCCGCGTGCGCACCGGTCGCAATTACGACTTTAAGGACGATACTTCGGCGCTGCTGGTGCGCAATCACCCGCGCGACGGCTATGCCTCCATCGGCTTTGCAGCCCTTAACAACCTGGGCGATAACACTCCGCTTGACTCCGTCGCGGGACGTGCCGCCGCACTCATGGGCCCGTTTGCCCAGCTCGACGGTATTAACGAATGCAGCGTGTCCATTGCCGTACTCACCCTGGATTCCAAGCCCTGTGACCAGGACACGCAGCGCCCCGTCATCAATACCTCGCTCGCCATCCGTCTGGTGCTCGACCGTGCCGCCACCACGCAAGAAGCTGTCGACCTGCTTTCCGCCTACGACATGCACGCCATGGCAGGACGCGATTACCACTTCTTTATCAGCGACGCCGCCGGTGACGCGCGGGTGGTGGAGTGGGATCCGCGCGACCCCGACCGCGCTTTCAAAGCGACTCCTGCACGCCAGGTTACGAACTTCTACGCCTGCTATGGCGACGAAGTGCTACCCAACCAAAAGAATGGCGAGCTGGGCCATGGTAAAGAGCGCGCCGTCGCAATCGCCGATGTCCTTGACGCCCATGTCGGCGCCCAGGACGAGGCAGTCGCTTGGAAGGCTCTACGCGCCGCGGCGCAAGAGCCCAATCCGGAAGACATCACCAGCAACACGCAGTGGTCGGTCGTCTTTGACAATACCGAACCCGCCGCCGCTATTACGCTGCGCCGCCACTGGGGCGACGTCGACGCCTTCGCGCTGTAAGGAGCTGGCACCGTCGTCCTTACGCTGGCCTGACGTTGCTTACATTTCTATACATTTGAGCTAACACGTTTTACCCCCGTATCAACAGTGTGCGGGGGTAAACTTATGCGCATGTTATAACTTGCCCGGAAGGATTCACCATGCTTAGGATCGGTCTTCTTACTAGTGGCGGCGACTGCCAGGCGCTCAACGCCACCATGCGCGGCATCGTCAAAACGCTTATGACCAATAGCGAAGAGCCTATCGAGATCTATGGTTTTGAGGACGGCTACCAGGGCCTTATCTACAGCAGGTTCCGCGTCATGACGCCCGCCGATTTTAGCGGCATCCTCACCCGCGGCGGCACCATTTTGGGCACGAGCCGCACGCCGTTCAAGCGCCTGAACATTCCCGAGGCCGACGGCGTCGAGAAGGTGCCCGCGATGGTCCACACCTATCACAAGTTACAGCTCGACTGCCTGTTTATGCTGGGCGGCAACGGCTCCACCAAGACCGCCAACCGCCTGCGCGAAGAGGGCCTCAACGTTATCGCTCTGCCCAAGACCATCGATAACGACACCTGGGGCACCGAGATGACGTTTGGCTTTACGAGCGCCATCGACGTCGCCACCAAATGCATCGACGACATCCACACCACCGCTTCGAGCCATGGGCGCGTATTCGTTATCGAGATCATGGGCCACAAGGTTGGCTGGATCCCGCTGTACGCCGGCGTCGCGGGCGGCGCGGATGTCATCTTGATTCCCGAGATCCCCTACGACATGGATAACGTCATCAAGACCATCGAGCATCGCATGGAGACCGGCAGCCGCTTTACCATCGTGGCCGTCGCCGAGGGCGCTATCTCCAAGGAGGACGCGGCGCTGTCCAAGAAGGAGTACAAGAAGAAGCTCGCCGAGCGCACGAGCCCGTCAATCGTGTACGACATCGCCAAGGAGATCGAGGCCAAGACCGGTCGCGAGACCCGCGTCGCCATCCCCGGCCACACGCAGCGCGGCGGCCAACCCGATGCTCAGGACCGCATCTTTGCGACCCAGTGCGGCGTCGAAGCCGCGCTTGGCTGCCTGCGCGGCGAGTTTGGCTACATGATCGCCCTGCGCGACGGCAAGATGTGCCACATGCCGCTCGAGGAGGTCGCCGGCAAGCTCAAGTTTGTCGACCCCCAGAGCGATCTGGTGCGCGAGGCCAAGGCGTTGGGCATCAGCTTCGGCGACGAATAGCCTCGGCTGGAACTGCTCTCATCGGAGGCCCCGGGGCTTTCCTCCCAAATCGTCCTCGGACATGTCAGGACCCCGCCGTGCGCTTCGCGCGGCGGGGTCCTTCCGTCCTGCGGAAAGATTTGGGAGGTAAGCCCTGGGGCCTCCTGCGGTAACTAGGGAGGCCGAGGCTATTCGCCTTCTTGCTGCGGGTGCCTGGTCTGAAATTAAGTTGCGGTGAAATAGTTCCCGCTTAGCCCGCAAATGGCTGAATCTAGGAACTATTCCACCGCAACTTACTGAATGGGGGGCTCTTGGCTGCTACTTGCACTGACATTTGTCCTGAAATGGCTGGTCGTTAGGGGTTGCTACCGGTAGTTGCGGTAGGGTTGGAGCAGATTCTAACTAGAAATGGTGGTCGCTACCGGTTGTTCTCAGCATACTCGGCTCATTCGATTCGACCATCAAACGAAAGGAACCACCATGGATCTTGCGATGGCACAGCGGCTCGTTGATCGCCGCAAGGCTGCCGGGCTTTCTCAGGAGGCGCTTGCCGCCCAGCTGGGCGTGAGTCGTCAGGCTGTCAGTAAATGGGAGCGCAGCGAGTCCTCGCCCGATACCGATAACCTTATTGCGCTCGCCGCGCTGTATGGCGTGTCGCTGGATGAGCTGTTGTATGGGGAGACGGTGGATAGCACTGACGACTCGCAAGCTGATGATGAGGCACAGGACAGCGACGCCGGCACCAAAGCTTCAGATGAGGCTGAAGAGGCTGAGGCTTCTACTGAGCACTCTGGTTACAGCGATAAGCCACTTGTCGATATTTCCCTCACGCGCGGCATCCACGTTATTGATCCCAACAAAGGCGAAGAGGTCCATGTTGGCTGGAATGGCATCCATGTGGCTAACGAGCGCAAGGGCGAAGAGGTCCATGTGGGGCCAGGCGGATTGCATATCGATACGCTTGAGGACGATGGACATAGCGTGCATACCAATGACGACGGCACCGTCACCATCGACGGCGAGACGTTTTCCAGCTGGAAGGAAGCACACGACAAGCTCGACCATCATGGCAAGCATTTCCACACCAAGGTCGGACGTACATGGAACAAATTCCCCTTCCCCGCGCTCGTCACCCTCGCCTACCTGGTGCTCGGCATTGCCTACGGCACATGGGCTACGGGACTCTTCCTCGTTTTTTTGATTCCCGTCTATTACGCGCTTGGCGACTTTATCGACCAACGCCACTTATCTAAGCTGATCGATGTCGTCTATTCGGTCAGTGCCGAGGCATGGTTCCTCTACATGTGGCTCTGTCTGGGGCAACCCCATCCCGCCTGGGTAATTCTCATCACCATCCCGGTCGTAAAAGCACTCATGCGTTGGTGCCGTAAACGATGGAAGCATCGCGAACGAGCCTAAACCATCCCAGCCCGACGGCAGCACCCAACTAGTACCCCCCCCGCCCCTCCCTCCTAAGTTGCGGTGATATAGTTCCGGTTTTAGCCTTGAGTAGTCGAATTTAGGAACTATTCCACCGCAACTTACGAATGATCGGAGCGGCTACAGCACAAGCGTCGGCGTTCGTTTGATGGTCCGCCACGAAAAGGGCCTATCTACTACGTTTAACTCGATGGGGCCAACCATGACCGCCTTTTTCGAAAATCGACAGGCCTTCTACCTGCGGTTTTATTTTTCGTTTTCCCGGCATGGTTGAGGGTATCCAATTAAACGTAGTAGATAGGCCCGTTTTGTGGCATACGACCCATTCAAGCCCAATCTCGAAGGCTAAAGAGAGCCTCTCATCCGCACCTGCGAGCGAAAACCAAATAAAATGAAAGGCAAATGGAAAGCCCGTTTGACGAGCGGAGAACATATGCGCGACGTAACCGAAAGCGACTGGAAGCTGTTTAAGAAAATGCTTCCTCAATGGCAAGAACGTTATATGGAAAAGCTCATCGGCCAGTACGTTGAGATGCTGAACGGCGACAGCGAAGCGTCCAGTAGATTTTGGGCACTAGAAGAGCGCCTCAATAGAGACAAGCTGTCCTCAGGCGTAATTGCAAACGACATTCGCCGCAGCACAATGCACCGCGAGATAGCCAATTTGCTTATCGACAGCGTGATCACCCTTGACGACCTTGACGGTTTTACCGAAGACATTAAGAGCTATGCGCAACACTGGATTGGCCAGTAAGAGCACTGAACGACAGACATCCCCAGCAAAACGGGGCAAACGCTGGGCCACCTAATGGTTGTCCGGCGTTTGCCCAGATAAAACCTGCCAAAATATACCTGTCCCTTTTTGGCAGGTTACTCGGCGCTCTTGAGGGCGCCGACCATGTCGATCTTGTTGAGCGTTCGATTGGTGGCAAGGTTGACGATAAACGTAAAGGCAAAGGCCAGCAACACGGATAGCACGTAGCTCAGCGGCTCGACCTCAACATCAAAATACAGCGACGGCATCTGCAGGATGTACGTAAAACTCTCGGCCAGCAAGCCGCCTAGCGGTACGCCCAGTGCGGCGCCAATCGCCGTGAGGATCAACGTCTCCTTGTTGACGTAGTGGTGCACCTCGCCGCGACGGAAGCCCAACACCTTAATGGTCGCCAGCTCGCGCTCGCGCTCGGAGATATTCGTGTTGGACAGCGTAAACACCACCACAAACGACAGGCACGCCGCCATAAAGGTCACGAGCACCACGACCGAATTGATAATCGTAAAGTTCGCCTCATAGTTTTCCCAATGCTCGGCCGTACTCGAAATCGTAAGCCAACCGTCACTCTTAAGATTCTTGCTAAACGCAATCTGGTCGGCCGACGAACCCTTGAGCAGTGCAAAGATGCCGTTAAGACGCGCGCTTCGGCCGAACGTGCGCTCATAGGTGCCCTGCGTCATGTAAAGCGTGTTGCCCAGATAGTTAAGCGAAATGTCGCTGACTTTGACCTTGGCGACATTGAGCGACGAATCCTGGACGTGAGCCGTATCGCCCGGCTGAATCCCCAGCACCAGCTGTGAACTTTTGCTCAGATACACGTCTCCGTCACGCAAAGGCAGCGGTTCTTTGGACTCATCCTCCAGACGCACGTAATCGCCCAAGTCACTCGTGCGGTCATCGGGCACCACGATCAGCTGCACAGTCTCGCTCTTGCCGCCAAATGTAAAGGTGACGTTGTCGGTCATAATCGGCAGCGTCAAAGTCACGGTCACGTTGGAATCATTGGACGCGCTGCGCCCATCCAATGCCGCGCACGTCTGTGAAAAATCGTCGGGATTGGCGACCGCCAGCAGATCGTAGCGCGTGACGTGGCCGTACTGCTTGGGCGACAGCGCGACCGACGTATCACGAATGCCCATGCCGCAAATTACAAGCGCTGTGCAGCCCGCGATGCCAAAGATGGTCATAAAGGCGCGCTTTTTGTAGCGGAACAGGTTACGCGCCGCCACCTTGTTCAAAAAGCCCATGCGACGCCAGATAAAGCCGATGCGCTCAAGCAAGATGCGCGAGCCGGCACGCGGGGCCTTGGGACGCATAAGCGAGGCTGGGGTCTCGGACATCTCGTGGCGGCAGGCGATAATCGTAGCGCCCACCACGCCCACGGCAAACAGCGCCACCGACACGAGCGACGACACGATGTCGTACGAAAGCAGCATCTGGGGCAGCGAGTACATGTCGTCGAACACCGTAAACAGGAACAGCGGCAGGCCCACAAATCCGATGATGTTGCCGAGCACGCCGCCGATCAGACACGCCCACAGCGAGTAGTCCACGTATTTGGACAGAATACGCCCACGTGAATAGCCGAGCGCCTTGTACAGGCCAATAAGCGTGCGCTCCTCCTCGACCATGCGCGTAGCGGTGGTAAGGCTGATGAGCACGGCGACGATAAAGAAGATAAACGGGAACACCGTGGCGATGGCCTCAATTGACGAGCTATCGCTTTCCACGCTCGAGTAGCTTGCGATATTGCCGCGGTCCTGGATGTACCACGTACATTCGCCTAGATCGGAAAGCTCGGCGCGGGCATCGGCGAATTGTTGGTTGGCGGCGGCGCGGCGCTGGTCCAACTCGGCCTGAGCTTGGACGCGCTCCTCGCTGCCCTCGGCCATACGGTCGATGTTGCCCTGTTCAATCCCAAAGAGCATATTCGCCTGGCGTTCGGCCGCATCTAAGCTTGACGGCGTGTCAACCGTCAACTCCTGGACGCGCGCCTTCTCACGCTCCTCGCGGATCTTCTCGATGTTGCCTTTGACCTCGTTGATCTTTGTCGTGTAGGCATCTGAATAGGAGTTAAGACTCTTGGCTCCCTCGACGATCACGTGGACTGCGGAGTAGGAAGAAGATGTCGCGGCATCCTCGCTCACATAGAACTTATAGTCCGCAGCCGAAGCAGCGCGAAAGGCGTTGACTGTCGAGTCGGAGCTCACGTCGGTAGGATCGAGGACCTCGGCCGTAATGGTGTAATCGCCCGCGGCAAACTGATCCTTGGCACTTTGGTTGGACGAGCTCGCGTCATTGGCGGCAAAACTCACCGTATCGCCGAGCTTTTTGCCCGAAGCCTTCAGGAACTTCGAAGTCACCGCGACTTCATCGGCGCTCTCGGGCAAATCGCCGCTCACCAGCACCGGCTGATCGATGTTCTCCTTGGAGAGACTTTGCACGACCACGCGCTCGCGCGTTGTGCCCACGGCGGTGTAGGCGGTCTCGGTGTAGATGCCCTCGACCGTCTCGACGCCGTCGATCTCTTGGATAGCCGCGAGATCGTCGCGCGTAAGGCCATAGGTCGACTGCACGTTAATGTCATAGACATTCTGCTGGTCAAAATAGGCGTCGACCGAATCGCACAAATCCTCGCAGCCCGCCTTAAGGCCGCACATAACGCTCACGCCAAGCGCAGTGATGACCACGATAGATAGGAAGCGCTTAAGACTGCCCCGAATCGTGCGGTAGATGCCACGGCGAAAAACCGTCGGCACCATATCGTTTGAGCTTTGAGCGGTACGGTAGGTCGCGAACTCCCGGTCGCGGCCCGCGTGCTCCGTATCGTGGTTTTGGCTGTTTTGGCAATCTTGGTCCATGGGCGCTACCACTCGATCGTCTCGATAGGCACGGGATTTTGCTGGACCGTCTCGCTCTCCACGCGGCCGCTCTTAAAGCGGATCAGGCGATCGGCCATGGGCGCCAGCGCGGAGTTGTGGGTGATGATAATGACCGTGATGTCCTGCTTGCGGCAGGTGTCCTGTAGCAACTGCAAGATCTGCTTGCCGGTTTTGTAGTCGAGTGCACCCGTGGGCTCGTCGCACAAAAGCAGCTTGGGGTTCTTGGCCAGCGCGCGGGCGATGGACACGCGCTGCTGCTCGCCGCCCGAAAGCTGCGCGGGGAAGTTGGCGAGGCGCTCGCCCAGGCCAACCTGGCAAAGCGTTTGCTCGGCATCGAGCGAATCGGGGCAGATTTGCGCCGCGAGCTCGACGTTTTCGAGCGCCGTCAAGTTGGGGACCAAATTGTAGAACTGGAAGACAAAGCCGACGTCGGCGCGGCGGTATTCCACGAGCTGCGCCTCGTTGGCAGAGCTCACGTCGCGCCCGTCCACCGTCACGGTGCCGGAGGTCGCCGTATCCATGCCGCCCAGAATGTTGAGCGCCGTGGTCTTGCCGGCACCCGAAGCACCCAGAATGATGGCGAGCTCGCCGCGCTCAACGGTAAAGCTCGCGCCGTCGAGCGCATGAATGCGGGCATCGCCCTCGCCGTATGCTTTGACGACGTCTTTGAATTCGATATAGGCCATCAATCGGCTCCCATCTGGTCGGATAACTCTTTAGTATTACCCATTTCGCACCGACCAAAAAGGGACAGGTTTATTTTGGCAGGTTTTATATGGGGAAACGGCAGCTATAGATGAGGCGCCGGGGAGGCAGAGACATCATCGGCGGGGTCAGGCCGACCGCCAAACACAACGCACGCATCTCAATCTGTCAGCCAAATCATTCGAGCAGCTGTTCGTTTCTATAATATGATTCCGCTATCTAAGCAGGCCGATACGCAGAAAGACGGCCAACATGGCGTTCGACTTTAAGAAGGAATGCAAGGAGCTCTACAAACCTGCAAGCAAGCCGAGCATCGTAACTGTCCCGCCTATGAGCTACGTTGCCGTTCGCGGAAAGGGCGACCCAAATACCGAAGGTGGCGAGTATCAAAACGCCCTGCCGCTGCTTTACGGCATCGCCTATACCGTCAAGATGTCGAAGAAAGGCTCAAGGAGTATCAAGGGCTATTTCGATTTTGTGGTACCGCCGCTCGAGGGTTTCTGGTGGCAAGACTCCCCGAGCGGCGACATCGATTATGTACGCAAGGACGATTTCAACTTTATCTCGTGCATTCGCCTGCCCGATTTCGTCACCCGAGATGACTTTGACTGGGCAGTCGCGGAAGCCACGACCAAAAAGAAACTGGACTTTTCTGCCGTCGAGCTGCTTAAAGTTGACGAGGGTCTCTGTGTTCAATGCATGCACACCGGGCCCTACGACAACGAACCGGCGACCGTAGACGCTATGCATGAATACACGGCCGAGCAGGGCTATGTCCCCGACTTCTCAGACACCCGTTTACATCACGAAATCTATCTCTCCGATCCACGCAAATGTGCACCGGAGAAACTTAAGACCGTGGTTCGTCATCCTATCAAGCGCGCTGAATAGCGTGGAGCGTCATTTCACGCGCTAGGTTTTAGACCTGTCAACCAGCCACTCCAAGGTCATCCGGCAATTATCTTGACGCGGCCCGTCGCATCTTATAAGTTTGTTTTGCTAAAGCTGGAAAGCCTCTCAACGATGCGCAACTCCAGCTCTTTTTCTATCAAGAGGCTTAAATGAAATACCGGAAGTCGCGGATATCCATCAACGAACAAATAGCACTATTGACAGAATACAGGGGTCTTAAGTGCTCTGATCAAAGCGAACTCGAGCGAGCTTTGGTCGAAGTCGGCCACTACAGACTGTCGGCCTACTGGTTTCCCTACAAAACCAAATGCAAGTCCGGGATTACCATCTTTCGCGAAGGTACAACATTCGAAACCATCATCTACACGTATGAATTTGACCGAGCCCTCCGGCAGTTAATGTTTGATGCGGTCGGCAGAATTGAGATCTACCTCAGAAGCAGAATTGCCTATCTTGCCTCTGAGGAACGCGGGCCTTTCTGTTACCCAGATGTCGCCATAACGAGGCTCAACTCGGCATGTCCATCGCGCTTTGCGCCGCGCTGGGCTACGCAGCCGTCTTTGGCAGCGCCACCAATACGCTGCTCGCACCCATCCTGATTGGCTGCGAAGTCTTCGGTTTCGGTAATCTGCCGGCATTCTTCATCGTCTGCGTCGCGGCTTACCTGTTCAACATGGATAAGTCGATCTATGCCCTGCAGAAGCGGGCGTAGAAAGATGTCCAAGCAAGTGGTCTCAACCGGAAACGGCATCCCACTCTAAGGCTGTATTCCGGGACACGGTTTCCGTTTGGGACGCCATTCGGAAAGCGCATCCCGTTCTTTCACGGCGTCTTGGCTATGCAAAGTGCTCGAACGTTATTCCTCGTACGCGCCCTCAAGCCGAAGCAGCCACTCCTTACGGTCGAGGCCGCCGGCGTATCCGTTGAGCGATCCGTCGGCGGCAACTACGCGATGGCACGGCACAATGATCGAAATGGGATTTCGCGCGACCGCGGTCCCCACGGCACGGGGAGACACAACGGGTGCTTCGTTTCCCGGTACACGATGTCGAGCCGCAACACGCTGAGCGATCTCGCCATACGTAACGACCTCGCCACGCGGAATTGAAAGCAGCTCAAACCAAACCTCGCGCTGAAACGCCGTACCAATCATATGCAACGGCGGCGTAAACCGAGGCTCCTGCCCCGCAAAATAAGCATTCAGCCAAGCCCAAGAACGCTCAAGCACCGAAGAAGCCGCGCCATTTGCCGGACTCACCGACGACATGCCGCTAGCACCAGAAACCGCATCGGCGCCTTCAACATGTTCGGAATCTTCTTTGAGCAGCGTGGAGCCAAAGTGCTCCTGTCCCTCAAACCAAAGCCCCGTCAGACCGCGGCCATCAGCGGCAAGCAAGATTTCGCCCAAAGGCGAAGCAAACGTCGTCGTGACCACCAGCGGCTCCTTTCAAAACTCCGCAACATAATACCGCGAATTGTGCAGACAACCCCGCAGATACGTCTGGGCGGGCTCGCAACTGCTTAAGCGAGGCTGTTTTCCCCAATCAAGCGAAGAAGACGCGGGGCATCGACGCCAGAGCGGTACCTCTATCAGCTGAGCTCTAATACTTTCCCGAGAAGTGAACGAGTAAAATCGAAGCCCCGGAGCATCCACACCTTTAGACCGCAAAACCGCAGGATTCGCGCAACAAAACCGCAGGAAATGGCGGTCAAAATATGCCAATGCTTCGGGGGTCCAAATAAGGTCGTTCACTTCTCGGAAAAGTATTAGACCTCGATTCGCACCAACCCCAAAGTCCCCGCAGGCAGCAGGCGCGACAGCGCCGCGGCTGCCGTCACGGCCCCGCAGTCACCCCAGGCAGCAAGCGCAACGCGCCGCAGCTGCCGGCCGCGCCCCACAGTCCCCCCAAGGCGGCAGGCGCAAAGCGCCGAGGCCGCCGCCGGGACCAGGGCCCGCAACAACCACGCGCCCCACATCAGCCCAGCGGCCCCAACCAACAACGGCCCCATCGCAGACCGCTTGCAGCAGCGTCACCTCAGGCGGAGGCCGGCTTAGTTTTCAGAACACTCCGCAGACCAGTGTGGCGCCTTGTCCGCGGCTCCGAAGGAGCAGGACAAGGCGCCACACATGGTCGAGGACGTTCTGAAAACCAAGCCCGGCCCCCGCCGGACAGGTCACACTACTCGCAGAGCAGCTTAGCGATCTGGACGGCGTTGGTTGCCGCGCCCTTACGGATTTGGTCGCCGCAGCACCAGAAGGTGATGCCGCGCGCAGCCTCGGGGTTCGAGATGTCGCGACGCACGCGGCCGACCCAAATCAGGTCCTGGTCGGACGTATCCATCGGCATGGGGAAACGGTCGTGCGCATCCTCGGCAGCCATATCGTCAACCAGCTTGACGCCGGGAGCGGCAGCCAGCGCAGCGCGGGCCTCCTCAACCGTAATGTCGCGCTCAAACTCGAGCGTAATGCTCTCGGAATGCGAGCGCAGCACGGGCACGCGCACGCAGGTGCAGTTCACGCGCAACTCGGGCAGGTGCATGATCTTGCGGCCCTCGTTCTGCAGCTTCATCTCCTCGGAGGTAAAGCCCTCCTCCTTGACGCCGCCAATCTGCGGAATCAGGTTGCTCGCCAGCTGGGCGGCAAACGCGCGCGGCTCGGGAATCTCCTCGCCACGGCCCAGGGCGGCCAGCTGAGCCTCGAGCTCGGCCATACCGGGGGCGCCAGCACCCGAAGCCGCCTGGTACGTCGAGACGATCATGCGCTTCACACCAGCGAGCTGATGCAGCGGCCACGTTGGAACCAGGCCGATAATGGTCGCGCAGTTGGGGTTGGCGATAAGGCCGTGATGCCACTTGATGTCGTCGGCATTGATCTCGGGCACGACCAGCGGCACCTCGGGATCCATGCGGAAGGCATGGCTGTTGTCGACCACGACGGCGCCGCGCTTGACGGCCTCGGGCAGTAGCTCCTTCGCGATGTCGTCGCCGGCGGCTCCAAGCACAATGTCACAGCCCTCAAAGGCCTCGGGACAAGCCTCTTCGATCACGATCTGCTCGCCGCGGAACTCAACGGTCTTGCCCGCGGAGCGTGCACTTGCCAACAGCTTGAGCTTGCCAACCGGAAACTCCTGCTCGTTGAGGCACTCGAGCATCTGGGTGCCCACGGCTCCCGTCGCGCCCAAAATAGCAACCGTGTACTGTTTCATGCTTCCCCCTTTAAAGGTTTTGGCTTTTGCCCGCACGCCGAGCAGGCTGATTATTGTTGCCAGTGTATACAAGAACGGGGCGGGCACGAAACCCGCCCCGTCGAAACGAAACCGAAACGAAACGCCCCGCCGTAGATTTTTGGCACTTGTCCCAAAAATGCACCGGGACGGCAGCTACTTGCGGAGTGCGGCCAGGGCGGGATCGACCGGTGCGGGGACCTCCAGGTCGGAGACCTTCACAATGCCGTTCTCATCGGAGAAGGCACGGTAGATGGTCTGAATCGCCAGGTCGAAGTCCTTCTCCTCGACACCGATAATGATGTTGATCTCGTCGCAGCTCTGCGAAATCATGCGCACGCTCACGCCGGCCTGGCCAAGCATGCCAAACAGATGGCCCGAGATACCTGCGCGGCCACGCAGGTTACGGCCGACGGTCGCGATGAGCGCCAGGCCCTCGACAACCTCGATCTCGAGCGGCTCGACCTCCTGCTGAATGTCGCCCACGAGCGAGTACAGCGAGTCGTGCACGTCCTGCTCCTGCACCACGGCGCCAAAGCGGTCGACACCGGTGGGCATGTGCTCGACGGAAACGTCATAGCGCTCGAAGACCGAAAGCGCGCGGCGCATAAAGCCAACACGGGGCTTGGTGCGGTCGCGGGCAACGTTGATGGCGACAAAGCCGCGCTTGCCGGTCACGCCGGTAATGATGGGCTCTGCCTCACCCTCATCAGCCGTCTCGCTAATGATGGTGCCGGGGTCCTGCGGCGCATTGGTGTTCTTGATGACCAGCGGAATACCCGCCTCGCGCACGGGGAACACGGCCTCCTCGTGCAGGACGCTTGCACCCATGTACGAAAGTTCGCGCAGCTCCTCGTAGGTAACGCGCGCAATGGGCTGAGCCTCGGGCACAATGCGAGGATCGGCAGAATAGAAGCCCGAGACGTCGGTCCAGTTCTCGTACAGGTCGGCACCCAGGCACTTGGCCAGGATCGAGCCGGAAATATCGCCGCCACCACGGTCGAGCAGCTTGATCTGGCCCTCACGCGTCGCGCCGTAGAAACCGGGCATAACAAAGCCGCCCTGCTGACCGTACTCCTGCACCAGCTCGGAGGTGCGATTCATGCTGAGCGTACCGTCATGATGGAACGCCACAACCGTCGCGGCGTCCAGGAACGGCAGGCCCAGGTACTCCGCCATCAGGCGAGCAGTGAAGTACTCGCCACGGCTCACGAGCTCCTCGGTAGAGTAGCCGCCCGAGCGGGCGCGCTCGGCAAAGGCCGCGAACTCCTCGCGGATGGGATAGGTGAGCTCCAGCTCGTCAGCGATATCAAAATAGCGCTGGCCAATGTCCTCGAGCAGTTCCTCGCACGACACGTGATACTTAACGTGCGCGTTAACCAGGTAGAGCAGGTCGGTCACCTTGGTGTCGCCCTTAAAGCGGCGGCCGCAGGCGGAAACCACCACAAAACGGCGGGCAGGGTCGGCGTCGACGATGGCCTTGATCTTCTTGAAGTGTTCGGCGTCGGCGACCGACGAGCCGCCAAACTTGGCAATCTTAATCATGGGCTGGAGGTTACCTTTCTAAAAGCCTCTGCAAACCTGTTTTGCGCGCTCTGATACCATGGTTTCACCGATTGGGACCAAGGCATCCGAGGAGCAGTGTTATATGGGAACTTATCATAGTACACGAGGACGCACTTTATCGTGCTCAAGTAAGGTGGCAATCCGCACCGGCATCGCTCCCGACGGGGGTTTGTTTGTCTCGGACGAGCTCGGCACCCAGCAGGTCGATATCAGCTCGCTTGCAGATAAATCGTACTTTGAAATCGCTCAAGATGTGTTGGGAATGTTACTGAATGATTACACGGCCGAAGAAATTTCGGCGTGTGTCGACGAGGCATACCGCGGCACGTTCGCGAGTGAAGAGGTTACGCCGCTCGTCAAACTCGACGCTGCGCCGGGCGCTGACGCCCCTCAGACCTATGTGATGGAGCTCTTTGGCGGCCCCACAAGCGCCTTCAAGGACGTTGCCCTGCAGATGCTCCCCCGTCTGATGGCCCGCACTTCCGCCAAGGACGGCGGCGCCGAGCGCATCATGATCGTCACCGCCACGTCGGGCGACACCGGCAAGGCCGCACTCGCCGGTTTTGCCGACGCGCCGGGCACGGGCATCACCGTCTTTTATCCCGAGGGCAAGGTCAGCCGCGTCCAGAACCTGCAGATGTCCACGCAGGAGGGCGACAACGTCGCCGTCTGCGGCATCCGCGGCAACTTTGACGACGCCCAGAGCGCCGTCAAGCGCATCTTTGCCGATAAGGAGCTTGCCGAGCGTCTGGAGGCCGCCGGCACGGTGCTTTCGAGCGCCAACTCCATCAATGTCGGTCGCCTGGTACCGCAGGTCGTCTACTACTTTGCCGCCTATGCGCAGCTGCTGCGCGCCGGCGCCATCGAGGCCGGCGACGCCGTGGAGTTCTGCGTACCGACCGGCAACTTTGGCGATATCTTGGCCGGCTACTACGCCAAGCGCATGGGTCTGCCCGTCGCCAAGCTCGTCGTGGCGAGCGACAAGAACAACGTGCTTGCCGACTTCCTGACCACCGGCGTTTACGACCGTAACCGCCCGTTCTTCACGACCATCTCGCCGTCGATGGACATCCTCATCAGCTCCAACCTCGAGCGCATGCTCTACTTCCTGTCCGATGGCGACTGCGATCTTGTTGCCGGCCTTATGGAGCAGCTGGCACAGACTGGTCGCTACGAGGTTCCCGCCGAGCTGCTGACAAAGATTCAGAGCGTCTTTGGCTGCGGTTGGGCCAGCGAGGACGAGGTCCGCACTGCCATCAAGAGCTGCTGGGATGCAAACGGCTACGTAATCGACCCGCACACCGCTTGCGGCTATCACGTCTTTGAAAAGGTCGCTCCCGCCGAGGGAGCCAAGGCCCGCGTACTGCTTTCGACCGCCAGCCCCTACAAGTTCCCGCGCGCCTGCTGCGACGCTCTGGGGCTCGACGTTCCCGAGGACGACTTTGAGGCTATGCGCGTACTCGAGCAGGCCACCAACACGGTCGCCCCGACCCAGCTCGCCGAACTCGAATCCAAGCCCGTCCGTTTCGAAGACGTCTGCGACGTCGATGAGATGGCAAGCTACGTCGAGTCCGCAGCAAAACGAATGAGCACCAACTAGATCCCTTATTAAGCGCCGGCGAAAGCCGGCGCACCTTCTTTTTATTTAGCTTTCGGGATGATGACGAGCATGCGAGCGGGTCTGGCCGTTTAGTTCGTCGCGAGTTCCGCACGAGCCGGAAAGCACTTAATGTGCTTTCCGAGCGAGTCAGGACTGCCCGAGCAGCGAACTAAACGGCCAGACCCGCCCAGGAGGACCCACATGATCAAAATCACCGTCCCAGCAACCAGCGCCAACCTAGGCATCGGCTACGACACCCTCGGCATGGCCGTCAGCCTCTACTCGCACTTCACCTTCGAGCGCGCCGACAAGCTCACCATCACGGGCTGCCCCGAGGAATTCCAAAACGAGAACAACCTGGTCTACGTTAGCTTTGTCGATGCACTGGCCGCATGGGGCGAGCCGGCCTTCCCCGTCGCTATCGACATTCAGACCGACGTGCCCGTCGCCCGCGGCCTGGGTTCCAGCTCCACCTGCGTCGTCGCCGGCATCATGGCGGCCGCCGCGCTGACGGGCCACACCGTCGACCGTGCCGAGCTCGTCCGCATTGCCACCGAGGTCGAGGGCCATCCCGATAACGTCGCCCCTGCTATCCTGGGCGGCGCCGTCTGCTCCTTTACGCCGACCGATTCGCTCCCCCAGTGCCTGCGCTACGAGGTGAGCGATCGTCTGCGTTTTATTACCGTGATTCCGCCCTACGAGGTGCATACGAGCGAAGCGCGCAAGGTTGTGCCGCAGGAGATTCCACTCTCCACCGCCGTATGGCAAATGGGCCGCATCGCCGGCATGACGCGCGGCCTGGAAACCGGCGACCTTGACCTGATTGCTGCCGCCAACGACGACCGCATCCAGGAGCCCTATCGCCGCCGCCTCATCCCCGACTACAACGCCGTGCGCGACACCTGCCTTAACGGAGGCGCTAAGACCATCTGGATCAGCGGTTCGGGCTCGACCCTCATGGCTGTAACCGACGACACCATCGTGGCAAAGTTCCTGCAGGTCAAGCTGCGTGAGCAGTTCCCCAAGTGTGACACGCATATTCTGACGTGCGACACGGAAGGCGCTCAAATCGAGTACCTGTAGACATCCTTCCCATTACCTGTCCGGGGCGGTCGGGGTGTTCCCTCAAAATCGTCCTCGCGCATGAAGGCCCCTTGCCCTGCTCCTACGGAGCGACGGACAAGGGGCCTTCGCGCTGCGGAATGATTTTGAGGGAACACCCCGACCGTCCCTGCGCCTACCTTGCTGAGGATGTCTATAGGGACCCACGCTTTGAAGGGGCGCCGGGCTGAAATTATGGCCTTTTATTGATAGGGGCTCTTGCTGGTGTGGAGCATATTCTTTAGATGAGCTTTGGTGATTTGTTTGGTTTAGGCTGCACTGGTTTCTTTGTATTCGAAGACTGGTTCTAGGAGATCTTCGATGTTGCAGTGGAGGGCTTTTGCTATGGCTCTTACGCTTGTTACCGAAGCTTCATTAATGTTTCTCTGGCGCTGCTCGTACATTTGGATTGAGCGGAGTGACACACCCGATTCGTATGCTAGGTCTTGTTGGGTTTTCTCAAGCTTCTTTCTTGCTAACGCAAGTTTGGTTTGCCTGGACGCTTTTTTCGCCATATCGCAGACGAGGCGAGCCACGCGTTCCTCCGAGGCTTCGTGCCAGGGATAGTACAGACTGCGCAGTGCGTCAAACGGAACGACATGCAGCAGGTCTTCGAAAGACTCTCCTAGGCGCCACTGAAGGTATGCCAATATCCAGCCTGTCCAATATTCCGGTGTCTTTTCGAATCGGTAGGTTCGATTTGGCATCGGCCTTGATTGGTAGCCCGACCTTTCGGCGATAAGCGCGAATAGCTCAACGCCCGATTTTCCCGATACGACCCATGCGTTGCCACGCTCAAACTCACGGGCTACGCCGCTCAGGCAAAAGAGTTCAGCGACCTCGGACCCTTCCGCTCCATAGTCGTTCACGGCATAGTCGAAGCAGTCGCCGAGGTTGTTCATTGCATCCTCGAGGTAGTAGACGGGGTATGTCCTACTCGGCCCACAATCCGTTAACTCTTGGATCATTTAAATCAATCCTCCCTGTCATTAAATCCCTAATGTAGACACCCTCAGAGTCGAATCCATTCACAGTTTCCAGGTACTTGCGCCGCGCGTTCTGCTCTCGCTTAAAGCGCTTGGGATAATACTCAGATCCCAACGCCTGCCTCCATTCGCGGAATCTGATTGCTGAAAACGCACGCTCACTCATAAGAGCGTATTGGATGCCCAAATCGCCCAAACGCATAATGAGTTGCAGTTGCCTAAGCGAGATCATGCCGTTAACGAACTGTCTTGCAAACGAAAAGTAGGAATCGTCGGCGCGATAACCTCGAATTACGTCATAGGGAGAAATATCAATCAGGCAGTTATCCAGCAGATAGCGAAGTCCTTCGCGCGCCAGCGGTGTCGAAACATTGAACTCCCTATTGTTAGCCAAAATCGCAAGCCAATTGAGAATTGAAAACTCCCCGGACTCCAAGTCCAAGACCGCAAGACCATCCATATCGAGCTCGTATCGATTCGCGATACCATCGGACTCAGTCCGGCATGCCCACTCCATTGCCATTTCCTCATGTGGCGTGCAATAAAACCCACACCCATAGTCATTGAATTGTCTGCATTTATCCAACGACGGATGCTCGACAACAACCTCCGACCCGTGCCAAAGCTCCATATCGACCTCCAAACAAAAATATCACCCCAGCGATAGTGTACCAATAACTATCACTGGGGTGATATAGATAGATGCAAACTATTGCCTGCCAAGAGCCCTTACTAAAGGCAGGCCTCGGCGATGCGGCGCTTGAGTTCGTCGATGCCGGTGCCGGTCTGGGAGCTTGTAATGATTACGTTCTCGGCCGGGACGTTGAGCTGTTTTTTGATGGCCGCTGCCTGGCGGGCTTGCTGGGTGCGGCTGAGCTTGTCAGCCTTGGTGAGGCAGACGATAAAGTTGAACTCGTTGCCCTGCAGGTAGTCAATCATGTCATGGTCGAGTTTGCTCGGGTCGTGACGAATATCCACCAGCGACACGACCAGGTTAAAGCTGCGCTCCGAGTCGAAGAAGTCGCCGATAAGTTCTGCCCAGCGGTCACGCTCGGCCTTGGAACGACGGGCGAAACCATAACCCGGCAGGTCGACGAAGTGCACGTCGTCAGCCTCAAAGAAGTTGATGTTGCTCGTCTTGCCCGGTGTGCTCGAAACCTTCACCAGGTTCTTGCGGCCAAAAAGCTTGTTCATGATCGACGACTTGCCCACGTTGGAGCGGCCGACGAAGCTCACCTCGGGGCAGGTGGACTCGGGAATCTGCGAAACCTTGCCATAGCTGGCAACGAACTTGGCAAGCTGGTAGTTAATGGAATCGGCCATGGACACTCCTTGGTCGTAGGTTCTTACAAAAGAGCGCGCTAATAAATAGCAGCGATACGGCGAACGATATCGAGCGTAATGCCACTCGCGGTACGGGCATACTCGATCAGGTCGAACTCGCGGTCGCAAATCGCATCGTACGCCTCGTCACAATTATCGCTGATAGCGCGCAACACCAGGCAATCGACACCATTTTTAGTTGCGACATGGGCAATCGCCGCGCCCTCCATGCCGACACAATCGGCATGCGTCGCCTCGATAGCGTCGTTGCGCATGGCGGCGCCCGTCACAAAACGGTTGCCCGTGGCAATCGTGCCGACCAGGAACTGCTTTGCGCCCTCGTTCGAGGCGGCTGCATTTATCGAAGCGTTAACAAAGCCACGCTCAGAAAGCACATCGGCAGCAATATCGACCAGCGCAGGCGTCGAGCCAAACTCCTCGAGCCCCGGTGCAGACTCGGCGATAAGCGCGGTATCGGTATCCAGATAGCGCAGGCATTTGCCGATGACCACGTCGTCGATATGGAGCTTGGGGTTCAAACCGCCCGCGATACCCGAAAGCACAACTGCCTGTGGAGCATACTTGCTAATGAGGTGCTGTGTTGCGGCGGCAGCGTTTACCGTGCCCATGCCCGCCGTCGTGGCGACAATCGACAGACCGTCGAGCCCGCCGGTCACAACGTTCAAGCCCGCCTCCTGTACCATGCAAACGTTACTCAACTCTTCCTTAATCTGCATGATCTCTTTTTCGAGTGCACCGATAATCGCGATGGTAGCCATGCCATTCCCCAAACCTATACGAAATTCTCAACCACGGTATGGTACCAGCATTTTGTTTGACCTCGTCAAACGAACACGCTAGGCCAGCGCAGCTCGCGTATCAAACAGAGCCTTTGCAATCGCAGCCGTAACCTCGCTCGAGCGGTCGCTCCACGGCATCGATGTCATGATGCTCATGACATAGGTACGGCCATTGATGTCGATAAGGCCCGCATCGCATGTCGAATAGCAACCATCCTCGCTAATCCAGCCTGCCTTGTTGCGCACCAAGGCTTGGTCGTCCGCAATGCCATCACGGATAAATGAGCGCGATGTTGATGACAGCAGTTCAGATAACCACTGGGAGGTCTCACTGCCACAGCTCAGATACTCGCTCATCTCGCGCCACAACTTGGCCGAGGTTCGCGGGCAATAGGTGGGAAAATCACTCATCGGATCGAGTGCGGTATCGTAATCGACGCCAAGACTGACAATCCAATCCTCGTAACCGACACGGTCAAACGCCGCGCGTAACGCAATAAACGAATCGTTGTCCGAATTAACGACCGCGGCCTCGATCAGGTCGCGCACCGTCTGCCAGCCCATGTTGTAGCCACCATAGGTGCCAAGGGAGTCATCGAGTGAGACCTGGCCCGTCTCGACCAGGGATTCGCAGATGTACAACGCATAGAGTGCCTTATAACTGCTCGCACCGTACACCTCGGCGTCCGCGTCATACGTCACGCCCTTGCCGCTCGTCAGATCGTAAAACACCACGCCCACATCGCCCAGCTCCTGCGCCTGACTCAGGGCATCTTGGAGCGCGGCGAGGCTCTCATCCTCCAGGGCGGGGATCTGGTCATCAACCAGTGAGAAGGTCTGCACGGTATCGCCTGAGGGAATATCGTTAAAGTCCGCCTTCGAAAGCCTCGTCTTGAGGCTCGCTGTCGACAGGGTTTGGCTTGCGGTGGCTTTAGATTCAGAGACCTTTTTGTTTTGCATCTGTACCGTTGACGCATCTGAGTGTGCCATTCGCTCCGACGCGTAGGTTTTGGCGGTAATTCCGAGGATAATAACCGCCAACGTTAGCATCCCAATGGCGGCAATCTTCGTCACGCGGATGCGAGCGTCAACAAGGCCACGCGAAGACGTGCCCTTCGTCTCATATCTGCTGCTATGCTGCGGCACATACTCGTCCCGCGATGCGTTGTTTCGCACGTGGTCTCCTGACTGCTACCGTTTATATACGAGCAGCATAATACCGAGCAGGCATTTCTTTCCAAAGATATTCAGCGGCGTTTAAGGCGTCTTTAAAGAAACCACAAGCGTATTTATCCAAATGGCACGATTCTGTTGCGCATCTCCGCCCAAAACGCAGTTGCGGTGAAATAGTTCCTGTTTGGGCGGCATAAGCCGAAAAACAAGAACTATTCCACCGCAACTTGACGGGGCTCTTTAGCAATCAACTAGGTGCCCGGGGGCACTCATTTAAGTCTGTCCCCAATGAGTGCCCTTGGGGGCGAAAATGACTCGCTAGCCGATGGCGTTTTTGAGTTCCGCGCGGCGCTTTTTCATGCCCGTCATGACGGCGCTGCGCAGCTCGGGCATGCGCGCGGTATCCATCTGTGGAACGCCCTCGAGCTTATAGGGAATGCCCAGCTGCTCATACTTGACAACGCCCATCGTGTGATACGGCAGCATTTCCAGGCCCACCACGTTGTGCCATGGAGCGATCAGACGACCGAGCTTCTCGCACTCCTCAACCGTATCGGTAATGCCCGGCACCACCACGTGGCGGATAACGACCTTAATCTTGCGGCGCGCAAGCTCATCACCAAACGCCAGGATGCGTGCGGGATCGCAACCGGTCAGCTTTTTATGCTCGACGGGATCGGCGTGTTTAATGTCGAGCAGCACCATATCGGTCTCGTTGAGCACGGCATCGAACTTCTCGGGATGCGCGGGGTCGAACGCATAGCCGCAGCTATCCAAGCAGGTGTGCACGCGACCATCGGGGTTGTTGTGCATGGCGCGGAACAGGTCGGCCAAAAACTCAGGCTGCAGGAGCGGCTCGCCGCCGGATACCGTAATACCACCGCTGCGGTAAAACTCATGGTTGCTCTGGAACTCGTCCATCAGGTGCTCGACGGTCACCATGGTGCCGCCGTTAACCGACCAGGTATCGGGGTTGTGGCAATACGCACAGCGCATGGGGCAGCCCTGAACAAACACCACAAAGCGGATACCGGGTCCATCGACCGTTCCCATCGTCTCAATCGAATGCACGCGGCCCAGGGCAAACGCGGAGTCCTCAGGACGAGCGTCCACACCCTCGAGCGTCATCTCAGCCATTCCCGCTACCTTGCCTCTCATTGGTTTTAGCTACATAAATGCCAGAGTCATTCTAGCCTATATGCTTGATGGCGAAACGGTTTAGCGGTCAATTGGATTGTCCTATTTGGCCCCATGCAAAAGCGGCAGGAAGGTTGTCGCAACCCGCCCGCCGCCGAGGCAATAGAAATCGATAGACGCCAGGCGTTACGCCTTGAGCGTGAGCACCGCGCCAAAGGCGGTCGGGCCGCAATGGCTCGAGATGACGCCGCCGACCTGAGTCCAGGTAACATCCTTAAAGCCCAGGTCGTGCGCATAGACTTCCATGTCGTCGCGCAGCTCCTCGGAAAGGCCTACCGAATACGCCAGGCCAATGTGCGAGTAGTCAATCTCGCCCTTCGCAACCATGTGGTCAATAAAGGCACGGGCGCACTTGAGCATAGAGCCGCGGAACTTCTTGGTCGCCACGAACTTACCGCCCGTTACCTCAATGCAGGGCTTAATCTTGAGCAGGTGGGCGCCAAGGAACGCGACGTTGGACAGACGACCGCCCGCCTTAAGAAAGGCCAGGTCGGTAGGAACAAAGCCCAACAGCACGCGGTCCATGACGGAATTTGTATATGCAAAGACCTCATCGACGGTGGCATCGGGGTGAGCCTCGATGTATTTGGCGGTCTCGACGGCAACGAGCGACTGGCCCACCGAGACAAAACGCGTATCCATGGAGAAGACGTAGTCACGGCCCTTAGCCGCAATCTTGGAGGACTGATGCGAGCAAGTCGTGACTTCGGAGTACGCAAGATGCAGAATGGTCGCATCGGGCTGCTCGGCATGGATACGGTCATACACGTGAGCAAAATCCGCAGGCGCGCAGCCACTCGTCTTAGGCATAACACCGAGCTCGTTGCAGCGCGAGTAAATCTCGAGCGGATCGATGGAGCCGTCCTCAACGGTCTCGTCACCAATTGTGACATGCATGGGCACGCGCACGATGCCGTAGCGCTCGCAGAGCTCCGGCGTCACATCCGACCCAGACTCAACCACGATTACGTACTTGCCCATTCTTATCACGACCCATCTCGACATTGGCTTTTCAATACATGGCGCGCGCCGCCGCACTGTTGCACAACGGCCGCAAAGCGCCAAAGAGACGCCGCCCCTTGCACACAACAAAGGACAGCGTCTCCCTGGAAAACTCCGTGCTTAACTGAGATTTTACACGGTTTATAAATGAGTGTTACTTATCCCGCAAACGGTCGCTATACGCGATAAACGGTAGTTGGCCGCGGCAACTGCGATTCATTTCGCCCAGCAAGTCCAATCGTGCCCCATGCACGGTTAATGCACGAGGCGGTAGAAATTCATCGATGCCGCACCCTCGGCATGCAACCCCATCGCCGAAACCGCCGGCGAATAGGTACGGCTCGTAAGTGCCGCCTCGCCGCCATTTGCAAAAATCTCGACCATCGTAGTGTCCGAAAGCACGCGCAGGTCGCGAAGCTCGCTGAGCTCGATCGACCTCTGGTCGCGCCCATAGCCTTCGTCACCCATGTCGAGGGTAAGCATCCCGTCTGCATAGCGCACAAAGACACCCTTGCGAATCTCGAGCTCGACCATCTTGGCGCCCTCACAGGAAACCACAAGATCAAACAGGCGGCCCGGCTCCTCAACGGTTTCACCGCCTGTCGCGCGAACGCAGTCGCCGCGCATCCTCTCAATCTCGTGCGCCGGCTGCTGGCAGAGCTTACCATCGCGCATGCTCAGCTCTCGCGGCACCGTCAACGCGCACTGCCACCCGCGCGCCACCGTCGGGTTTTCTGCCGTCGCATCGGGGCAACCCGACCATCCGATCATCAAACGCCGGCCTGCAGCATCCTCAAAGGACTGCGGAGCATAGAAATCAAAACCGGCATCGACCATCGGGGGCATGCCCTGCCCGACGATTTTAAAGCTCGGCGCCTCCCAATCGGCCTCGATAGGGAACCACACGCACTGATGCGGATTGCGGTAACGCCAACCATCGGCAGGCACACCCTGCGGACAGCAAACGAGAATAAGCTCGCCATCGAGCTCAAACAGATCGGGGCACTCCCACATAAAGCCAAAGTTCTCGTCCAGCTCAATGCGCGTCGCATAGCTCCAGACCCCTAAATCACGCGAAGTATAGACAAGCACGCAGCCACGGTCGTCTTTCGTACGAGCGCCCAGAACCATGTAGTAGATACCATCGTGCTCAAGGATCTTGGGGTCGCGCACGTGCGTACCGATATCGTCGGGGTAATCGACTGGTCCAACAGCCATGCGCTTCTCGCCCAATTCGTCGGGATTCTCGGCAACCATATGAATCTGGTTTTGCTCACGGCCCGTCAACACGTAGTCGTAATCATCGCGGTCAAAATGCTTGACGTTGCCGGTATAGAAGTAGTGAATCTTGCCATCACGTACAAAGGCAGAACCAGAATACGCTCCGCTCGAATCCAAATCGGAATCGGGGAACAGCACGGGGCCGTGATTCTCGTACGTCACAAAATCCTTTGTCGTCAGATGGTTCCAAAGCACTGGACCGCCATGCGCAGCATCGAAAGGATCGTATTGATGATAGATGTGATACGTATCACCAATCTGAACCAAACCGTTGGGGTCGTTGAGCCAGCCAAGCTCAGGCTCCACATGGAACAGAAGCCTATCGGGGTCGGACGCGATGCGAGCCGCCGTCTCATCCTGTCCGGCACGCCACTGCTCATAGTCCGCGCGTGTCACCTTGTTTTTTTGATTTAACATCGCCGTTGACTTTCTCGTCTATGGGGAAGGACGCTCGACTCACACGAGTCGAACGCCCTTCCTCAAATGAACTTATCCTCAGATTACACTGAACGGCTCAACTAGAAGCTAACGTCGAAGCCAGCGCCAGCGCCCTCTTCATCGGTGGTCGGCACGCCCTTTGCCTTGTTGTAGGCAAAGATCAAGACGATCGGCACGATAAAGGCGATGAGATTGCCAGCCACATACCACACGAGGGTCTCGGGCGTGACGATGAGCAGGCCAAGCACGCCGGTCAGACCCTGACCGATAGCGCGCACCTCAAAGAGCTTGACGAAGGCACCGCCGCAGCCTGCACCGATGCATGCGCAGATGAACGGAATGATCGAATAGCGCATGTTTGCAGCAAAGATAGCGGGCTCGGAGATTCCGACCAGCGTCGGGATAAAGGACGACATGCAGATGTTGCGCTCTTTGGAGTGCTTCTTGTGAATGAGGTACATACCGATGGCGCCGCCGCCCTGGGCGATGATGGAAACCGACCAGATGGCCTGGATGTAGTTGAAGCCAGTCGTGGCAACAAGGTTTGCCTCGATACCCTGGATGAACTGATGCGTACCGGTAACGACGAGCGGCTGCAGGAACGCGGCGAAAACAAAGGCACCAAAGACGCCCATCCTGTTGTACAGGATATCGATTACGCCGGCGAGGACGTCACCGATCAGGTTACCGAGCGGGCCGAACACGGTGAACAGGGCGACGTTAGCAAGAATCAGGGTAACGGTCGGGACAAAGACGAACGAAACGACCTCGGGGATGTACTTCTGGGCAATCTTTTCGACCTTGGCCATAAACCAGGCGGTCAGAATTGCAGGGAACACGCCGCCCTGGAAAGCAACCATGGGAATGGAGAGCGGACCAAAGTTCCAGTACTCAGCACCCGTCGGGTCCATAACGAACGTGTTGCGGTTCATAAGGCTCGGGTGAACCATGACGATACCGACGAGGATGCCCAGGATCGGGTTACCGCCAAAACGCTTGACTGCGCTGTACATAACCAGGACAGGCAGGTAGTCGAACGTGGTGGCGATAATGGCAAAGAAGCTTGCGAGGTTCTTGAGGAACTCACTGTGATCGGCGAGGCTGCCCTCCATGCCAAAGAGGCCGTTGGCAACGATCAACGACTTAAGGCCGATGATGATTGCAGCGCCGACGAAGGCGGGAATGATGGGGATAAAGATGTCCGAGAATACCTTGAGGACCGAGAAGAACTTGCCCTTCTTGTCCGCCTCGGCGCCCTTGACCTCGGAAGCACTGATCTCCTTAACGCCCGTCAGAGCCATAAACTCATCGTAAACCTTGTTGACGGTACCGGTACCGAAGATGATCATGAGCTGGCCGCTGTTGTACAGCACGCCCTTGACGCCATCGATGTTCTCGAGCTCGGCCTTGTTGTATTTGCTCGTATCCTTGAGCACCAGACGCAGACGGGTCACGCAATGCGTGGCGCCCTCGATGTTCTCCAGTCCGCCGACGTTGTCGACGACTTGCTGGGACACTGCCTTGTAGTCCATGTTCCTCTCCATTCCTTTTCTAAATCATAAAACGGTTCGTTGCCGCTACAGAGACGCGATCGTTGCGTTTGCGCACTTGAGCGCACCGTCGGTGACGGTAAGCGCCACACCCTGGCCCTGCTTGTTGCAGAAGCGAGCGTTGAGCGCAACATCATCGACAAAGATGGTCGCGATGTCGTCGTCGACGACCAGACGCACATGGTGAGTGCCCTCGCCCTTAAAGAACAACGGACGCTCGAGGCCCATGTTGTTGACCTGGAACCACGGGTACTGGGGAGCCGGCGTGAACTCGAGCTTGCCCTCGCGCAGGTTGGCGCGGAACTCATAGGCAAGACCGGTCTCGGCGTCCTCAGCGAACTTGACCGAGAAGCCGGCAGCGTTACCGCCGAGCTCAATGTCGGCATCGAGCAAGTAGGTGGAGCCGGCATCCGCGGCGAGCACCTGCTCGACCTTGCCCGACTCGCAGGAAAGCTCAAAGGTCTCGACAGCCTTGCCCTCGCCAAAGGCGCCAAGCATGCTGTCGGGGAGCTTGGTGCCGAGCGTTCCGTCGGCACGCTGAACGATCTCGAGGGGCATAAAGGTGCCACCCCATAGGTAAGAGCTGGGGTCGCCGCCCTCGTCACGCGTAGGAACCCAACCAAAGAGAACGCGACGCTCGCCATCGAATGCGGTGCGAGCGGCGTAGTACGCGCGGCCGTCGAAGGAGTCGTCAGCGGGGGTAATCCAAGGACCGTTGATGGACTTGGACATGCGGTAACGGGTCTTGTTGCCGTCGCTGTACTCGGAAAAGACGAGGTACCACCAGTCGCCCATCTTAAAGAGATCAGGCATCTCAAACATGGTGTACAGGCCCGGGTTCCACCAGTCGCCCTGGAACTCCCAGTTGGTCAGATCCTTGGAGGTGAACTTGACCAGGCGGCCGGTCATCAGACGCTTGTCCTCGCCCACACGCGTGCCGAGGATGAGCATGTACTCCTCGTTCTCCTCATCCCAAAGCACAAAGGGATCGCGCCAGTTGCGGTCATCGTAACCCTCCTGGGGCGGAAGCAGCGTCTCGGCGATGTTCTTCTCCCACTTGACGGCGTCGTCGCTCGTTGCGTGAAGAAGAACCTGCTTCATCAAACGTGCGCGGACCTTATCGCGATTGCAACCAGTGTAGAGCGCATGGTACTTGTCGCCCACCTTAAACACCGTGCCGGCATAAATGTACTGGTCGACTTCCTCGTCGCCGCCGCGCTCAAGGCTCTCGCCAAAGTCCTTGTAGTTGACGAAATCCTTGGTCGTAGCGAGTGCCCAGCCAAACGGCTCTCCGAAAGGTTCGGGGTTACGCGTGTCACGCTGATGATAGAGATAGAACGTGCCGTCCTCGCCGTACGGCATGATGTCGCCTACCCAAATTCCCTCAGGCTGGTAATACACCTTGTGCATCCGAGACTTCCTTTCCACGACATACTAACTCGGTACAATGGCAAGATATGTCAATCGTTTTCATATGTCAAACGTTTTCACACCAATACGTCTTTTCGCAGTTCCAGTCGTCGGCAAACGGTTGATATATGCCGGTGAACGGTCATCAGAGGCGTTTGAGGAATTCTTTTGGCACGGGATGAACTACGCGGTTTTGCCCTCAATAAGTTCAACGGGAAGCTTGATATTCGATTCGGGATTATCGCCGTTAATAAGAGCGATGATGGATTGCGCCGCGAGCTCTCCGATGCGATCGATATCTTGACGTACGGTTGTTAAGTCAGGCATAAACGTCATAGTTCGGCGGGCACCATCCGCGCCCACGACCTTAATATCGTCTGGAGCGCTCAAGCCGCGCTGCTTCATCACGTTGAGACAGATGGCCGCCATCGTATCGTCTCCCGCAAAGATGCCGTCAATATCGGGGTTCTCATCGAGGATCTTCGCAACGACCGCGCCCTTTTCGTCGTCGGGCTTAACGAACTCAACCTCACAGACAAGCGCGGACAAACCGGCCTGCTCAACAACATCGAGGTAGGCATCGGTACGCTTATTGGCAGGCATGCGCATGCGGCTATTGCTGCGCAGGCACAGGATACGCCTGCAGCCGTCATCAATCAGACGGCGCGTGGCGAGCTCGCCAATGCCATAGCTGTCACTTGCAATCTGGACAGAGCCCTCGCCAAGATCGCAGTCGATGCCAACCAGGCTCAAGCCCATCTCGGCATATGCCTCGGCACCGATATTGAGGGAGTTGACGATGACGCCGTCGACCATATTGCGGCGGAGCATGTCAATATAGGAACGCTCAAGATCGGGTCGATTGGCGCTGTTGCACAGCAACATCTTAAAGCCGTTTTCCGCTAACGTGCGCTCGACCGCCTGCACAACCTGAGCATGGAACGGGCTGCTCACAAAGGGAACGATCATACCGATAAGATTCAGGCGACCGTTGAGCATGGCACGGGCGATATCGTTGGGCGTATAGTTGATGCGCTCCATCGCGGCATGGACCTTATCGCGGGTCTCTTGGCTAATATAGCCGCGATTATTAAGCACGCGAGATACCGTAGTAGGCGAAACCCCCGCCACCGCTGCAACTTCCTTGATGCCAGGCTTAGCAGAATCCTTAGAACGAGCGCCCTCGCGAGCCATAGCACCCTCCCCCATCAACATGTCAAACGTTTACATACGAACAAAGCATACCCCAACAACAGCGGGAAGACGGTAACAGCACAAGTAAGTAAACGACTCATCCAAATAATTAGGAGAGTTCCGCCTAAAGGGTGACTACACAGGACCCCCGCCGGGCCGCTTTGGGTTACTTTCCAAAACATTTCCGCAGGATGCAAAGGGCTCCGCCGCGCGAAGCGCGCAGCGGAGCCCTTTGCATGTCCGAGGACGTTTTGGGAGGTAGCCCAAACAGCCCCGGCGATCCTGCGGGAGTTAAATCCCTTTAGAACTTGTCGTGGAAGGTACGCGCAATGACCTCGTCCTGCTGCTCCTTGGTGAGCGTGTGGAAGTTCACGGCATAGCCGGAAACGCGGATGGTCAGCTGCGGGTACTTCTCGGGGTGAGCCTGAGCGTCGAGCAGCGTCTCACGGTTGAAGACGTTGATGTTCAGGTGGTGGCCACCCTTCTCGGCGTAAGCGTCGAGCATGTGGACCAGGTTATCGGCCTGAGTCTCGGAAACTTCAGAAACCTTCATAATGTGTCTCCTTCGATCGATAGGCGCCGGCCGAAACCGGCGTACTAATCAGTAATCGTTATTGTTAGTATAGCACTAACAATAGTTACTCGCCCAGCTGATCAAGGTCGATATCGCCAAAGAACACCTGATCCTCCTTGCCGAGCGCACTCGGGATAATGGAGAAGGTGTTGGAGATGCCGTCCTGAGCATCACGGAACGGGAGCTTGGAAACCGAAGACAGCGAAGCGATGGCGCCGTGGCTATCGCGCTTGTGCATGGGGTTAGCACCCGGGGCGAACGGCTGGCCAGCCTTGCGGCCATCGGGCGTGGAGCCGGTCTTCTTACCGTACACGACGTTGGAGGTGATGGTCAGAACCGAGGTCGTGGGCACGGAGTTGCGATAGGTGTCGTTCATGCGGATGTACTCCATGAACTGGTGCACAACGTCGTGAGCGATCTGGTCGACGCGGTCGTCGTCGTTACCGTACTTGGGGAACTCGCCCTCGGTCTCGAAGTCGACGATGATGCCGTTCTCGTCACGGACGGGGTGGACCTTGGCGTACTTGATGGCGGACAGGGAGTCAGCCACGACGGAAAGGCCAGCGATGCCCGTAGCGAACCAGCGGTGCACGTGCTTGTCGTGCAGAGCCATCTGGATGCGCTCGTAGCAGTACTTGTCGTGCATGTAGTGAATGATGTTCAGCGAGTTGACGTACACGCCAGCAAGCCACTTCATCATGTCGTTGTACTTGGCCACAACGTCGTCGTAATCGAGCGTATCGCCCTCGACGGCGCGATACTTGGGGCCGACCTGCTTCTTGGAGACCTCGTCAACACCGCCGTTGAGTGCATACAGCAGGCACTTGGCCAGGTTGGCGCGAGCGCCGAAGAACTGCATCTCCTTGCCAATGCGCATGGAGGACACGCAGCAGGCAATGCCGTAGTCGTCGCCGTGATAGACGCGCATGAGGTCGTCGTTCTCGTACTGGATCGAGGAGCTGGCGACGGAAGTCTTGGCGCAGAACTTCTTGAAGTTCTCGGGCAGACGGGTCGACCACAGAACGGTCATGTTGGGCTCGGGGCTGGTACCCATGTTCTCGAGCGTGTGCAGGTAGCGGTAGCTCATCTTGGTAACGAGCGTACGGCCGTCAACACCCATGCCGCCGATGGACTCGGTGACCCACTGCGGGTCGCCGGTGAACAGGGCCTGGTACTCGGGAGTACGGGCAAACTTGACCATGCGGAGCTTCATGATGAAGTGATCCACGAACTCCTGGATCTGCTCCTCGGTGAAGGTACCGTTGGCAAGGTCGCGCTCAGCATAGATGTCGATGAACGTAGAGGTACGGCCGATGGACATAGCGGCGCCGTTCTGCTCCTTGACGGCAGCAAGGTAGGCGAAGTACATCCACTGGATGGCCTCCTGCGTGTTGGTAGCAGGGTTGGAAATGTCGAAACCATAGGTCTCGGCCATCATCTTGAGCTCGCCGAGGGCGCGGATCTGCTCCTGCAGCTCCTCACGATCGCGGATGTTGTCGGCGGTCATGACCGTCGGGGTGGAAGCCTTCTGGGCCTCCTTGTCCTTAATCAGGTAGTCGACGCCGTACAGGGCGACACGACGGTAGTCGCCGATGATGCGGCCGCGGCCATAGCCATCGGGCAGACCGGTGATGATGTGAGCCGAGCGGCAAGCACGCATCTCGGGGGTGTAGACATCGAAGACGCCAGCGTTGTGGGTCTTGCGCTCGAAGGTGTAGCGCTCGACAACGTTCTCGTCGACCTTGTAGCCGTGCTGGCTGGCAGCCTGGCAAGCGATGCGGATACCACCGTTGACGTGCAGCGCGCGCTTGAGCGGCTTGTCGGTCTGGAGGCCGACGATGGTCTCCTTCTCGCGGTGGGCGTTATCGATGTAGCCAGCGGGGTGGCTCACGATACCCGTGACAGTCTTGGTGTCCATATCGAGGACGCCGCCCTGCTCGCGCTCCTTGAGCAGCAGGTCGAGAACCTCGCCCCACAGCTCCTTGGTACGCTCGGTCGGACCGACGAGGAACGACTCGTCGCCCTCATAGGGGGTGTAGTTCTTCTGGATGAAGTCTCGGACGTCAACCTCTCCCGTCCAGATGCCTTCCTTGAAGCCTTCCCATGCCTCCTGCATTGTGTAACCACGCTCCTAGTTACGTGTAATGCGGCGCTCTCTCACACCGCTACTTATTGAATTCTTGAATTATCGGCTTGCACTACCGGCTTCTTCCGTTCTTCACCACACGTTGGTACAGGGAAAAACGTTTGTCCACCTTGGAACTGCAACCCAAAACCCAAGATTTCACCCGTTTGAGAAGGATAACATAGCGACCCTCTCCATCTGGGCTGTTATATGTTTCTTTTTTTATACCATTAGGGCATTTTTAACAAATCCGCAGGAAATGCGAGCGCGAACAACTACCGTTCACCGATTTGTTTGGTATTTTTCCTTGCCTTTGTACGACGTTCACTCTAGCTGTTATGCCAGCTTTAGCAGGGTAAAGCGCCTCTGAGTAGGCTTTGGGACATGCCCAACGATCTGCCCCAAACTTTACTGGCACCGACGGTGTACGGAGGTCGCCTAAAGGTAGTTTTCTAGGCATGTCCCAAAATCTACCGTATAGAGCGCGCGTGCAGGGGTATCATCTTTCACCGAAAATAGTTTCTAGTGTTAGGGGTTTTCGGTGGAAGATACCGATTTCCGTGAACTTGGGCGTCAGCTCCTTACCGAGTTCGGCAGCATGCATCAGCGCATCTCGCGCTTTGCGGACAAAGCCCTCGGCGGCGAGATGGCCGTCATGCGCGCCCTCATACTCGCTGGCGGTTCGCTCACGCCGAGCGAACTCGCTGATCGCGCCTGGGTCTCGAACGCCCGCATTGCCAATATCCTACGCGCCCTCGAAGCCAAGGGCTGGGTTGAGCGTGAGCACTCAAAGACCGACCGTCGTCGCGTACACGTCATAGTGACCGACAAGGGATTCCAGGATCTCGAAATCAAACGCCGGGAATTCGAGGACCGCACCGCGGCTTTCCTCGAACAGCTCGGCGAAACAGATACCCAAGAGATGGTGCGCCTTCTTAGACGTGCCAACGAAATTATCGACCGCAATCAAGAAAGGAGAGATGCCGAGTGAGGATTCTCAAGCTCTTTAAAAAGCATATCCTGGCACTGTTCACAGCTATCGTACTTATCGTAATCAGCTGCAACGCCGATCTGGCGCTGCCTACCTATATGAGCGACATCGTCGACGTGGGCGTGCAGCAAGGCGGTATCGCCTCGCCCGTGCCCGACACCATTCGCGCCGAATCGCTCGACGACCTCGAACTCTTCATGAGCGCCAAGGACGCCAAGGCTGTGGAGGCCGTGTTTAGCAAGGCTGACAAAAACGGCATTCGAACGTACAAGGGCACCGAGGAAGAGCGTGCCGATGGAGGCAAAATTACCGACATTATGAGCCTGCCCGAGACCGTCGTCCTTTCGCTCAACCAGGGCATCGACGCCGACTCCATGGGAGACATGACCGGCACGTCCAGCGAGAAAGACAGCGACGCCGCTCAGGCCATGCCCACGCCCGAGCAAATGGCAGCGATGACGCCCGAGCAGCTCGCCGAGATGCAGCAGAAGGCCGCAGCGGCGCAGAATATGCAAAAGCAGATCGACGCCGACGGCGGCAAGATCACCATGAAGAGCCTGCGCCTGGGTGTCGAGGGCGGTCTGGTAGACCAAAGCAAGCTCGTCGAGGGCGCCAA
This sequence comes from Collinsella sp., assembly GCA_048485835.1. Lineage (GTDB taxonomy): Bacteria > Actinomycetota > Coriobacteriia > Coriobacteriales > Coriobacteriaceae > Collinsella. Next base: position 3,957 of record DBFWBE010000043.1, on the reverse strand, counting down.
CGAAATGGCGGACAAAATGGGCTCCATGTCGGGCTCCATCGTCACCCAGCGCGCCGTGAGCTATGTACAGGACGAGTACAAGGCGCAGGGCATCGACCCCGCCGACGTGCAGAACGCCTACCTGGGCCGCATGGCGACCACGATGTTTGGTCTGTGTCTGGTGTCGCTGGTCGCCACCATCCTGACCGGTGCCGTGGCTTCGCGCACCGCCTGCTCCATCGCACGCGACCTGCGCCGCGAGACCTTCAACAAGGTTATGCACTTCTCGCCGGCCGAGGTGGGCAAGTTTAGCCAGGCCTCGCTCATCACCCGCTGCACCAACGACATTCAGCAGATTCAGATGGCCGCAACCCTGTTTATCCGCATGTGTCTGATGGCGCCCGTCATGGGCATCGTCGCCGTCATGCGCGTCCTGGCCAACCACACCGGCCTGGAGTGGACCATCGCCGTGGCCATCATCGCGGTCTCGGCCGTCGTCGGCGTGCTTATGGGCCTCACTATGCCCAAATTCAAAAAGATGCAGAGCTTTGTGGACCGCGTGAACCTTACCGCCCGCGAGCTGCTCGACGGCCTTATGCCTATCCGCTCGTTCAACCGCGAGGAGCATGAGCTCGAGCGTTTTGACAAGGCTTCGCTCGACCTGATGACCACGCAGCTCTACACCAACCGCGCCATGAGCTTTATGATGCCGCTCATGATGCTGGTCATGAATTGCATCACCGTGCTTATCGTCTGGTTTGGCGCGCAGGGCGTGTCCGACGGCGTGATGCAGGTCGGCAACATGATGGCGTTTATCTCCTACACCATGCAGATCGTCATGGCGTTTATGATCCTCACCATGGTTTCGGTTATCCTGCCCCGTGCCGAGGTCGCAGCCGAGCGCGTGGAAGAGGTCATCACTTGCCCCACCAGCATCAACGACCCCGTCTCGCCCAAACTGCCCGCGGCCAGCGCGCCGCGCGGCGAGCTCACCTTCCGCGACGTGAGCTTCCAGTATCCCGATGCCCGCGCCGACGTCATCAGCGGCGTAAACTTCACCACGCACGCCGGTCAGATGCTCGGCATCATTGGTTCCACGGGCTCGGGCAAGTCCACGCTCGTGCAGCTGATTCCGCGCCTGTACGACGTCACGGGCGGCAGCATTTCGCTCGACGGCATCGATGTGCGCGACATGACACTTTCCGAGCTGCGCCGCCGCATTGGCTATATCCCGCAGCAGGGTCGCCTGTTCTCGGGCACCGTCGAGAGCAACCTTAAGTTTGCCGGCGACATGGTGAGTGACGAGGATATGCGCCAGGCAGCACACGTCGCCCAGGCGGAGGACTTTATCGCCGAGCGCGAGGACGGGTACGACTCCCCCATCAGCCAGGGTGGCTCCAATGTTTCGGGCGGTCAGCGCCAGCGTCTGGCCATCGCCCGCGCGTTGGCCAAAAAGCCCGAGGTCGTGGTGTTCGATGATTCGTTTAGCGCCCTCGACTACAAGACCGACGCGCGCCTGCGCGAAGAGCTGGCCAAAAACGTCACCGACGCCGCGCTCGTGGTCGTGGCCCAGCGCATCGCGACCATCATGCACGCCGACCAGATCATCGTGCTCGACGACGGCCACGTAGTGGGCACCGGCACGCACGAGGAGCTGCTGCGCAGCTGCCCGGCGTACCTGGAGATCGCACAGTCACAGCTTTCCGCCGAGGAGCTGGGGCTTACCCAAGAAGAAATTGCAGCCGTCATGGAAGGAGGCGAGCGCTAATGGCAGACGAGACCAAGACTCAGATTCCCAAGCCCACCCGCCAGCGTGGTCCCATGGGCCGCATGGGCGGCATGCGTCGCGGCGAAAAGGCCAAGGACTTTAAGGGCACCATGAGGCAGCTGCTCGGCTATATCGGCCAGCACAAGATTGCCGTGTTTGCCGCCGTCGCCTTTGCCGTGTGCTCGGTCATCTTTAACATTGTGGGACCCAAGGTGCTCGGCCAGGTTACGACCAAGCTGTTCGAAGGCCTGGTTGCCAAAGTCAACGGTACCGGCGATGTCGACTTTAACTGGATCGCCAAGACGCTCGGCTTTTTGCTCTGCCTGTACCTGGCGAGCTCTATCTGCAGCCTCATCCAGGGCTGGCTCATGACCGGCGTCACGCAAAAGATCTGCTACCGCATGCGCAAGGAGATCGCCGCCAAGATTGCCGTCGTGCCGATGAGCTACTTTAACGGTCACAGCAAGGGCGATGTGCTCAGCCGCATCACCAACGACGTCGATACGCTCGGCCAGTCGCTCAACCAGAGCGTGACGCAGCTCATCACGTCGGTGACGCAGATTATCGGCGTGCTCGTCATGATGCTTTCGATCAGCCTGCCGCTTACCGGCGTCACCGTGCTCACGCTGCCGGCCGCCGCGATTATCTTGACCGTAATGATTCACTTCTCGCAGCCGTACTTCCACGAGCAACAGCAGGTTCTGGGCGCCGTCAACGGCATTATCGAGGAGGACTTTGCCGGCCAGAACGTCATTCAGGTGTTCGACCGCGCCGAGGCCTCGATCGAAGAGTTCGACCGTCAAAACGACCGTCTCTTTATTAGTGGCTGGCGCTCGCAGTTCCTGTCGGGCCTGATGATGCCGCTTATGAGCCTGGTGGGCAACATGGGCTACGTGGGCGTCGTCGTGGTGGGCGCACAGCTCGCGCTGACCGGCAATGCCACGCCCGGCGACATCCAGAGCTTTATCCAGTACGTTCGCAACTTTACGCAGCCCGTGCAGCAACTGGGCAACGTGAGCAACACGATGCAGTCGATGGCTGCCGCCACCGAGCGCGTCTTTGAGTTCCTGGCCGCGCCCGAGGAGGAGCAGAAGGCCGACGCGCAGATTCCCGAAAAGCGCCCCGGCCACGTGGAGTTTGACCATGTCAAGTTTGGCTACACGCCCGACAAGACCATCATCCACGACTTTAGCTGCGAGGCGCAGCCCGGCCAGACCATCGCCATCGTCGGTCCCACCGGCGCCGGCAAGACCACGCTCATCAAGCTGCTGCAGCGCTTCTACGATGTGGACGGCGGTTCGCTGCGCGTCGAGGGTGTCGACGTGCGAGACTGGGACCGCGCGGCGCTGCGCGGCGAGTTTGCCATGGTGCTGCAGGACACCTGGCTGTTTAACGGTACCATCCGCGAGAACATCCGCTACGGACGCCCCGATGCGACCGACGCCGAGGTTGAGGCCGCTGCGCGCGCCGCACGATGCGACCACTTTATCCATACGCTCGCCGGCGGCTACGACTTTATGATCAACGAGGAGGGCACTAACCTGTCGCAGGGTCAGCGCCAGCTCGTGACCATCGCCCGTGCCATTTTGGCCGACCGCCCGGCGCTGATTCTGGACGAGGCGACCTCCAACGTTGACACTCGTACCGAGGAGCTCATTCAGCGCGCCATGGATGCGCTGATGCAGGGCCGCACCAGCTTTGTCATCGCGCACCGCCTGTCCACGATCCGCAACGCCGACGTGATCTTGGTGATTCGCGACGGCGACATCGTCGAGAAGGGCACGCACGACGAGTTGCTCGCCCAGGGCGGCTTCTACGCCGACCTGTACAACTCGCAGTTCGACGAGGCGGCGTAAATTCTGCCGCAGGGAACGAATAACGCCCGAGAACGGGGGCGCAGGACAACCTGCGCCCCCGTTTTTTCGTCCACGGCACTCGAATTAGCTCTCTTGGGGCCCGATTGACAGCCCCTTCCGGACCCTGTGGCCAAAAAAGGTCAAATATGAGTACTGTTACATTTTTAGTAGCAGCCAAAACCGCCTCAAATGACCTCTTTGCGGCTTCTATACGGGTAGCGCGCAGAGATGTGGTGTAAGAGGCGGGGCATGCCCCGCCTCTTCTCTTTCTTGAAAGGGAGGGGACACCGCCTAGAATTCGTCGTTGGAGTAATGAAGGTGACGAATGGAAGGAGAGGCGATGCCCCAAGAAGA
>DBFWBE010000042.1:0-13489 GCA_048485835.1 Collinsella sp. | reverse complement strand
TGAGTAGTAACCTCTCGCGGTACCATCGATCACCTGGCTTGGTACCGGCGATCAGCAAAAGGCGGTACCGCGAGTAGGCTGTCTCGGTACCGCTAATCAGCGCGCCTCTTCTTGGCGAAGTACTCTCGCATGTTCGGCCCCTCGAGATCTATGTAGCGGGCACCGGTTGCGATGCGGTTGAGGATCGAGTCCGCCATCAGCTCGCCCTCGATGCGCAGGTACCACTCGTTCGGCTCGAGCTGCGAGGCGATGACGGTCGCGCGGCGGCCCTCGCGCGCCTCCATGATCTCGAACAGGTCGACCGAGTTCTGCGTCGATATCGGCGTCGTCATGAAGTCGTCGACCAACAGGAGCGCGACGGACTTGTAGGCGTCCATCTTCTCGAAGTAGCTGCCGTCCTTGGCGGCGCGGGCCCGGTTCAAATCGTCGCAGATGTCGGCGAGGCGCGTGTAGCGCACGGGTATCAGCCTGCGGCACGCCGCGTTGCCGAGAGCCTGAACGACGAAGCTCTTGCCGCAGCCGGTTTTCGAGATGACCACGACGACCTCGCTCTCGCCGATCCACTCGCATCGGGCGAGGCGGTTGATACGGTCCTTGGCGAGCGTCCGGTCGGGCAGATAGACGACGTCCTCGACGCATGCCGAGGGATCCTTGAAGCGCGCGTCCTTGACGAGCTTGGCCACCTTGCGCTCCCGCCTGGCGGCGGCCTCCGCGTCGATGAGCATCTCCATCTTCTCCTCGAAGGTGAACCGATCGTACGACTCGTCCTCCACCATCTCGCGCAGCTTGTCCCCCATGGCCTTTATCCTGAACTGTCTGAACAGCTCGAAGTGCTCTTCGGTAAGCATCCTACTCGCCGCCTCTCTTGTAGGCGTCCGCGCCGCGCAGGCGGCCCGCCGATTTGGCGCGGTCCACCAGCTCGCCGGAGCCTGCGGCCCCGACGGGGCGCCCCTTGGCTCGCTCCTCGGCGTCGGACGACTTGATGGCGAGGATCGCGTTCTTGAGGCCGGTGTAGCTGGGAAGCGCCGAGGCCGCGTTCAGCTTGGCACAAGCGCGCTCGAGCAGCGCCGGCGCGTACGTCTTCGACAGCCCGAGGATGTTGCGGCAGGAGACGAACGACTGCTCGACGATCGCGCGGCTGGCGAGGACGCGCTCGATCGCCGATGCGGTCTCGGGGCCGACGCGCCTCGCCCACGACGCGAACCGCTCCGGCGACCACGGGTCGTCCAGTGCGGCATGGTTCTCGGGCATGTGCTCGACGTTGGTCGAGTACTGCCCCTTGCGGCCGTGAAGCCTCGGGTGCACGGCGACCACCGCCCCGCCGTGCATCACCGCGACCGACGACGAGGTCAGCTTCACGTCGACCTGCTCGCCGATGAGCGAGTGGTCGACGGAGTAGTGCATGTAGTCGACGGTGACGTGGTAGTCCGGGGCCACCTTGGCGCTGCGCCACTCGCACATCTCGTAGCGCTCGGCGGGAAGGGGCATCAGGTGCATGCGCTCCTCCTCGAACACCGAGTCGCGCGAGCCGTCCTTGGCGGAGAACGGCCGGGAGTTGAGCCATGCCACCTTCTCCGCGCAGAACTCGTTGAACTCGTCGATGGTATAGAATGTCATCTCGCCGGACGGCCCGATGATCCAGCGCTCAACCAGGTCGACGCACGATTCGGCCACGCTCTTGTCGCGCGGCCGACGGACCCGGGCGGGCAGGACGGCCGCCCCGTAGTGCTCGGCGAAGCGCTCGTACTCCCTGTTCACGAGCGTGACCCGCGGGGCTGCGGCCCGATCGGTCGCCGTGGCGGCGTTGTCGGGCACCCACATGCGCGGAACGCCGCCGAACTCCTCGAACGCGTGGATCTGGCCCTCCTGCCAGGATTTCTGCCTCATGTCGCAGAAGCCCTCCGCCCAGAACTTGTCCGAGAAGGGCAACGTGACGACCAGGACGTAGACCTTGGTCCTGGTTCCCAGCAGCTTGTCGGTGAGGTGGGCGACGTCGCCGGCCCAATCGATGAAGCACTTGGCCCCCGGCTCGTGGGAGAAGTGCCTGGTCGCGCCCATCTTGCCTGCGGCGTCGGCGAACATCTCGCAGAACGTCTGGTAGGCGTAGGCGAGCTTCCCCTCCGCCGCGGCGCGCTCGCAGTACTCGAGCCAGAAGAGCTTCACCGGCAGCTTCCGACTCATTTTCTTGCGCTCGACCAGCGCCGCCATGTCGGGTCTCAGGTAGGCGTCGTTCGGACGGCGCTCCTCCTTGGCGAAGAACATGTCATCGACCGCGTCGGCGTCCATCGAGCTCACGGCGTCGAACGTCAGGCCGCATTCGCGCATCACCTTGGCGCCGGCGGAGACGTCGCGCTTGCTGACGTGAAGCGCGGCCGCGATGTCCGACTGGGTGGCCCCTCCCTTGGCCAGCATCAGGAGGATTTTCTTGTTCTTGGACATAGGCATCGTGCCCCTTTCCATGAAAGCGAGCCCCGGATTGGGCTCGCGACATGGAATTCTAGGCTCGATGGGCGGCGGTACCAATTTATCTTACCCAGGGTACCAAGCCCGCTGACTGGCGGTACCAGATTCTGCTGATTGTTGGTACCGGAGAGGGTTACTACTCATGCCGGAGTCGCCGGTTCCCTCGTTGACCAGTTTCTTGACGGCGGTCAGGGCAGGAGCGTCCTCCACCTCTGTCGTCACCTCTGCCTTCTTCTCCCCGTTCGCAGTCACCGCGTTGGTGATGTCGTTGTCGGTGGCCTTGACGGTATAGGAGTAGGATACGGTGACGGTCTCGCCGACGAGCAGGCCTTGGAGCGTTGCGTTGGAGAAGTCCGCTGCGCCGCTGAGGTTGCTCTCAACGGTGACGCCGGGACCACCGAGATCGACCAGCGAGTCTCCCAGGATAATGGGGTCGAGATACGCGACGCCCCCGGTGTTCGTGACGGTAATCTTGTAGTTGATGGTCTCGCCGGTCTTGAAGGTGCCGCCCTCGCCAGATCCCTCGTTCGCGACGCTCTTCTCGATGGTGTACTGCGGCGTCTTGGCCTTCCAGATCGCGAAGAGGATGTCGTCTCCTGCAGTCAGCGTATAGTGGTCGCCCGCAGTATAATCAGCGAAGGCACTGTCCTCGCTGGTGCTCCAGCCGAGGAACTCATGCCCCTCCCAATCGGGAACCTCGCTCGTCACTATGACCTCAGAGCCCGTCTTGCCAGCGGTGGGATCGATGGAGCCGGGGGCACCGTTCAAATTGTACGACAGCTGATCATCCGCGGAACTCTCAACAACCTTCAGTGGAATGATCTCGTAGCCTATCACTTTATCATTGTTGTCACATATCTCATGAACAAGGTACGTCGTTCCCCCCGGAACGCCACTGATGGGATCCTTGGCGTTGTGGGTCGGCTGATTGGCTACGCTCACGCTGTCGTTAGTGAAGTACTACCAATGCCTAGGTTTGTTGCATGCTGCGCCGGTATCGCTAACCTGACCGTCGGATCCAATTACTGCCGACGGGAGAACTGTCGCATCGGGAAACATTTTTTAAGCTGCTCGAGCGTCTTCCCTTCGAGAAGAGAGGGGTCGACTTGTCCATCCAGTCCTCCCTTTTCTCCCACCTTATATACAGGCAGCTCTTCTTCAGATGAGATCCGCGGCACGGCGAACGTAATCGGCTGCTCTGCGACCAGGTTGTCCTTCTGCTCGCCGTCGCCCTCGGTTTCAGTTTCCGTTCCGCTCACCTCCTCCTCGGGATCGCCAGACTCGGGCTGCACCTCAACGGGGGCGCCCTCGTTCTCCGAGCCCTCCGTCGGAGACTCCGTCTCCTTCTCGAGCTCGCCGGCCTCGTCCTCGGGCTGCACCTCGTCCCCGGGCTCGGCGGCGGGCTCGACGAACTCGATCGCCTCGCCCTCCTCGTCCTCGGCGTTGGCGTAGTCCGTGAACATGGTCACGTTCAGGAACGAGAACACCAGCAGCACCGACAGCAAGACTGACAGGAACTTGCCCTCCGTGGTGTTTCTTGCGTCCATGAACCGCGCTATGGTCCGCATACTCCGCACCTTCCTTCTGCTCCGTTTCCTACTACTTTTAAATACCGGCTTGGAGACCGGACATTTAAACCAGCTTTCCGAGGGACGAAGTGCATCCCCCGATGCGGCACCTGATGCTCGGGCGCCGAGGCACTCGTCCCTCCTCGCGGGCTTTTGTTGACAACTTGTAAACAAGTCATCGGAGAAGCGCTCGAAAAGGCTTTTTCGTCACCTTTTCGACACGCAAATTGCACCCGCGCGTTACTAGTGCCTAGAATCACTTTATTGATCTGGGCTTTTTTATCCACTGACAAAAATGACGATCAGTTTAACGATTATGACTTTTCTCAGAATTTCAAGGCTTTGAACTGCGGTTTCTTGGAAGAGTGCCCAACCCTGTCAAAAAGAAACAGATAGGCTAATGACATGGTAAAGAACGCCGAAAATGAAGCCTAAACGAAATAAACCTGTGGCGGGCGGCGCTCTTCGTCCTGCAAACGGCACCAGAAACACATACTCTGGTTGCTACTGACGCGCGAGGGAGGCTATGGCGGTGCCGATTATGGAGAAGGCGGCGCCCATGAGGACGATCCAACCTAAGACGAGCTTTCCCGGCAGCGACGCCAGCGCCATGACGAAATAACCGATGCCCGGTATCTGGTTCACGGTGCGGCCGACCACGTTGTCGTACTGCGCCGGATGCGCATCGATGCCTTCGTTGGCGTCGCCGCGGGTGATCAGTTCGCGGTCTTCGTAAAGGTTTTCCTCCACGCGGTGAATGACGACTTCGTCATTGCGCCAGAAAACCGCCACGTCACCCACGGCTAACGTCTCGGGCTCGATGGGCTCGGCGTACACGAGACTGCCCACGGGAAACGACGGCTCCATAGACCCCGACACGATGGCATAGGATTGCAACCCCATGAAGCGCGGCGCCACTGTTGCGCTGATAGCCAACAGGGCAACCGCCGCCAGGAGCACGGCACCTATGACCGAACAGAGGCGCGACACAATGCGCAATCGCGCGAGGCTCTTCTTAACGTCGTACGCGAATGCATCCGATGCTTCCGCCGGGGCCGAAGCGCCAAACGAGCCTGCCGATATGTTAGCTGCTGCATCAGTCATGACAATCACGAGGTCAATAGATCGTTCTGTTCGTCTTTTCCTTAGTTAATGGCTCATCTTTTGTTATCTAGCACAGATACGCGCGAAGCTCCGAAGAGCCTCGCGCGTATCCCTCATGAAATCTCAATCAGACGACTGCCTGCGATCCCCGATACATCTTAGTTTTTGTCGTCCTTTCCCTCATGGCGCCGACGGCCGGCCACGATAAGGGCGATCAGGCTCGCCAGCACGATGGCACCGATACCCAGGATCGGCAGCATATCGCCGGTCTGGGCCAGAATCGTGCCCAGCGGCACCTCGCGGGTGGTTTCACGCTCGCGCTGCTCGACCTCTTCGGCGTCCATCATGGTGTCGTACAGAGTGATGGTGTTGTCGGACAGCTCGGCGTTGCCGTTTTCCGTGCCCTTGGTGATGGTCACGTTGCCGTAGTTGTCGATGACGAACTCGACGTCGTTGGCCAGGCGGTACTCGCCGGGGGCTTCCACCTCGCGCAGGAGGTAGGTGATGCCGACGTTCAGCGTCTTCGCCAGCTTCTGGGGGGCCTTGCCCGAAGTCCAGGAGGCCACTTCCTTGCCCGACTCCTTCTCGAGGATGACGAGCTTGGCGCCTTCCACCCATTCGTGAGTACGCGTATCCAGCTTGTTCACCTCGACCTGAGTGGTTTCGTCGTAGACGCCGCCGTCCTTGTCGTAGGTCAGCAGGATGTTGCCGTCGGCGCTATGGCCGGGCTGAGTTTGGTCGTCGGTCGCGGCCGCCTCGGCTTGGGCGGCGATGTCGGCCTGCATGGCCTGAGCCTCGGCAGCAGCCATCGGGATGGCGGCGGCTTCCACTTCCGCAGCGTCGAAGTACTTGATGTCGGTGTACTTCAGGGAGTAGCCGTTGGCAGAGGTCGCATCCTCTACGAGGTAGAAGTAGGGGCTGCGGAACTCGCTCACGGTGTGGCCCGCGGGCGCGACCGTTTCCTTGAAGTAGTACAGATTGTTGGTGGCAAGGCTCACGTTCTTGTAGGTGATCCAGCCGCCTTCCTCGGAGGTCGCCTCGGCGAGCCAAATATCGCCCTGCGGGTTCTCGTTCACCATGTACAGCGCGTAAGTGGCGCCCACCAGGCCCTCGTCGCGATCGGACACGCTGGTCTTACGCACCTGCAGATCCATCGGACGCGCCTTGTTGTTGATGGTCGGGTGCCAATCGGGGTTCAGCTTCGACATATCGCCGATGTTGCCCGGCTGGGTCTCGTAGTCGGCGTACTGCTCGTCGAAGCGGACGTTTTGGTTGGCCGCAGCATCCCACCAGCCGTAGTACATATCGGTGCACACCAGCTGGCCGGTCGCCTCGTCCTGTTCGATGACCGTGGTGAAGGTGATCACCTGGTCGCTGTACAGCACGGACTGATCGTTCATGCCGCCCTTGCTGGTGTCCTCGATGACGCGGTAGTAGTAGGTGCCGGGCTTGGTGTAGGCTAGGCAGCTGGGGTTCTCAAGGTCGCCGGAGACGTTGTTCGCCTTGTCGAAGTCGACCATGCCGAACTCGTCGTTGGTAGTGGCGGAGATGAGCTCGCCCTCGGTGTCGTTGTAGCTCGCCACCTGGATGAGCTTGAACGCGAACTCGCCAGATTTGATGGCGCGACCCTCGAGGTTCTTGACGATCTTCGGGTCGACGTAGCACACCTGGTCGACCGGCTCGCCACTGGCCGCATACACGCTGTAGCTGGCAGCGCTGATCAGATCGTAGGTGTCGGTGTTGTAGAACGTCGGACGCTCGCCTTCCGGCAGAACCAGCGGATTCAGCGCGGAATCGAGGTCGTCAGCGTAGTAGAGCTCCGTTTCTGTGGCAGCGAGCTTTGCGGGGTCGTTCTCGTCAACAGCCACAGTCACCTTAACGACATAGGCCGTCGTGTCCTTGGCGGCATCGTCGCCGTTTTCGGTCACCAGATAGTAGTGGTCGCCGATGTCGTTGCGCTGGTTCTTGCCCTTGCCTTCAGCGACATAGGTGATGTCGGGGAACTCAATGACTGCATTGCCGGCGGCGAGCTGATCCTTAGTGACGCTAGCAACTAGAGGGGTAAACTCATTGTTCTCAAGGTCTTTCTTAACGGCTATGGACGAAACCGCCTCGCCCTCGCCAGGCGCCCGCTCAATCTCGACCAGCGAGAAGCTGCAGTCACTCGGTTCGCCCAACCCATAGAAGAACTTCTCGGCCCGGAACCGCCAAGTTCCGTTGGGCGCATAACGGTTGGTGACCGTGATGTCGTTGTTCGCGACTTCGACATCGACGCCATCAACGGTCACTGTTTTCACCGTGGGGGTCACGAGGTAGATGCCTCGACCATTCTCGTCAGAGGTACGCTCACCAGCGGCAGCCAGAGTCACCTTCACCGTCGCAGGCTCAATGGTCGTCGTGAAGCTTGCATCATCGCCTTCAAGTGGCGTCTCCTTCAATGTAAAGGTAAACGTCTTCTCGGCAGCATTCTGCTCAAAGGCTTCCTTGGCATACTTGCCATCGGCGATCCGAAGATCAAGCTTGCCGGTGGCGTCGGTAGCTCCCTGAGCAACTGGAGTCGCCTCTTCGCTCGGATTTTCGCCTTCGTAGAGGGCAAAGCTGAAGGTTCTGTTGTTGAGGGGCACGTTTTTCCCAAGGGTAGTGAGAATCTGCTTCGTCAGTCCCAGATTGAAGCCGGCATACTTCATGGCAACATTTTCGAACTTGACACCAACTGTCGTCGCATCTTCGAGTGCGGTTGCGCCGGTGGCCGCCTTGTAGATAGTCGGGCGCGCTTTTAGGCTACGCTTATCCGTGGACAGCGTTACATCAACCTTCACAAGATAAGCGGTACCATCGTAATCCACGCCGCTAGCAACATTTTGGGTACCTCCGCTTTGCTCAGCAATGGCGTACCAGTACGTTCCCGGAGCAGTGTATTCTTCGGTATCGAAAGAAACTGTATTATCTTCAACCACCTGCTTTGTTGAATCTGCAAGCTGTTTGGTCTCTTTAACGGTCGCATCACCCGATGTAGCTATACCAATAAGACTGTTAGCCTGCTTCAACGCCGTAGGATTGCTCAGATCGTTTACAACCTCACCAATGTTGTCAATCTTCTTGAATCCGAACTTGAAACTCCCGGCCGCGATGCCATCAGCGATCTTCGTCACCGGAATGTTCACAGACGTCTTCAAATTCAGCGTGTTCGTCACTGTTGCAGCATCGTCACCCGATTGATTGCCAATCTGCACTGAGCTGACCTCTGTGGTATAGGTAGTGGAAGTCAGGAGAACGTTGTTGTCCTTTTCTTTATATCTAGCCACCTCTTTTTTGACGCTAAGATTGACAAGAACATCAATGCCGTCGGGGATAGAGGACACAAACCCCGCTTCTTTCTGTTTGTCGGTTAAGCACTCTTTCAGAGAGAAGGTCTTCTCTTTCACTCCTTCGGCATCGAAACCAGGTAATGTAAATTGCAGATTACCGTTCTCGGTGTATCCCTCATACGTCTCATTAGTTTCTTTGTCAGTTAGTTCAAAACGGAAAACGTCATCGGGACCAATGTGTAGAGGATCACCCAGACTGTTAACGATCTTCTTCGTCAGAGAGATCGTGTAAGGGTTCACGGTGGTTTTGTCTTCTTTGTCGAACTTTCCGAACTTGATCGCGCCATTGCAGGCAATACCGCCGCCGTGAGTTCCGCTCTTGTTTCCCGTTATAATGACGCTTCGAGCTATGTTCGAACCGTCGGCAGTGGCGGTGTTAGTTAGGCAAAGGGTAGCATCATGGGATTCATAGCTCTGGCCCACAGGGATACCAATTTCCCTTGACCATAATCCAGTATCACTCACCGCAGTATCGTTTACAGGTGGCAAGCCAACCTCGAACCCGCGCCAAGCAAGAGTTTCTCCGTCGCCGCGCACGAGAGTATTGTCCGCAGAGATATAGCTCGCAAGGGTGCAGTAATAATCTTGCGCAAGATCAACCTCAAAGGACTTGCTCGCGTAATCCTTGTTTTCAAGGGTATATTTTGTGCTCCATCCGTAGGTAAGCTTACCATTGACTACATTGCCAGGATTCTCTCCGTTTAGCAATTTGGCGATTTCGCCTTCTCCCATACCAGTAAGGAAGAAGTCACCTGAGGGAACATTCTTGCCTGAAGAGACGACGGATGCAGGAACATTGAAACGCAACACCGTATTCAAAGGATAGCTTGTTCCAGAAGCAGTGTTCTTGAACACGGCAGCACTGCTTTCCAACTGGCCAGTGCCGGTTGTCTCCTTTTCTCCAATAATAATCTTTGCATGAGGGCAGCCAGCAACGCCTCCACCGAGACCAGCGGCGCTGTTATTCGTAATGAGAGCAGAGGGGATCATCAAGGTGCCATTGTTGTTGATATAAATGCCACCGCCGCCCCAGTCGGTAATCGTCTCTGTCTCATTGTTAATGATAGAGCCACCAGTTATCTTGGTATCTTTCGCGTCGGTAAAAATTCCGCCACCTTCATGGGCACGCAAAGGACCATTTTCACCGTCGGGGTCTTTCGCTTTGTTACTAGAGATCTCGCCACCCGTCATCTCGAAATGACAACCATTCCACACGAACACACCACCACCAGCACCCGCTTCATTCTTGGTGATAGCGCCGCTGTGCATGATGAAGCTAGCTCCGTTGTCAACGAAAACACCGCCGCCCACGGTGCCAGTGCCGTTGTTAAAATTATTAGGACCTTCCGATCCTTTACCTCCTGTAATGGTTGGCCCCACATCGTTTTCTGCACCGAGGGTGACCTTGCTATTAGAGCCAGATACAACTATGACAGAACTGTTGCCCAACCCCTGAATTGTACCCGCCCCCACAATAGTCAGCTTGGCGCCATCGGTCACCTTGATGTCGCTGCGAAGCGTGCCGTTGACGGTGAGAGTGTAGTTTCCATCCCCGCTGAAAGTCAGAGGGCTGGAGGTATTGGTCACGTCTCCATCGATGGGCTGCGACGCGTTGCCGGCCAACTCCTTGGAAGTCGTCTCCACAGGAGTTTCGGCAACTGTCTCGGGATTCTCCTCGGGGAGCGCCGTCGCCATGATTCCAGCTTCTTCGCCTGTGGGCGGCTCTTCCTCACCGAGAATCTCACCGTCTAAGGCGTTTTCGTCTGAGAGGCCACCCTCCTCTTCACCCTCAGCATCTTCAGTACCTTCAGTGCCTTCCGAATCGCTCGTACCTTCGGCAGATTCTTCAGTACCCGTGTCGACTAAGACGTCGTCCTTGGAGCCATAGGCGATGTTGATTTGGGGGACAAGGGCGACGATCAGCAGGATCGACAGGGCAATTCCCAAGAATTTGATGATCGGCTTGTTCTGTAGCAGCTTGGTCATGTCGTCCTCCTCCCTTTAGGCGTTCATCGAATCGGTTGCGGTCTGCTCATTCTTTTTGCGGCGGCGCATCCACCAGTAAAGGCCAAGGCCGGCGGCTACGAGAACGACGGCGCCCGCTGCCGCAACCAGCGCCATACCCGAGCCGGAAGTCGCCACGTCTTGGGCGAAACCGGAATACAACGGGTTCTCGTCATCGACGATAGCTCGCTCCGTACCGGTATCCTGACCGCCGAGCGTCGCCAACGGGTTGTCGTCATCGTTGATGACCGCGGCGGCGTCGCCCGTACCCACGCCGGCATCAACTGTTGCCGGCGCCTCAGCATCGGCAGCAGCTCCTTCCGCAGCGGGGGCTGCGGCAACCGGAGCGGCAGTCATCACCGTGGTGCCCGGAACCATCACCACACGCTCGGTATCGATGATCTGCGTGCGGCGGATGGTGATCTGCGAGCTAAGCTCGTCGTTCACATCGCGGTAGTAAATGGTGTAGGTACGCGCCGGCGAGAAGTAGGCGTGGCGGATGGCCGTTTCCTGACCCGCCAAGCGCACGTAGGTGTCGTCGCCCAGCGAGAAGCGCTCCTCGCCGAGGATGTTCACGAAGTCGTTCGTTTCAGGATCTATCGTGATGGTCTCGCTGCGGAGAATCTGGCTGTTGGCGATGTTCATGTACTGCACGGTGATGTCGTAGGTATCGCCCGGCGTGTAGTCCTCCGGCACGTAGTAGACGTACTGGAGCACGTCGGTGCCCTTTTCCAGATCTTCCCACGCGTAGGTGATGGGCTCCATATTGCCAGACCACGGCACCAGACCGTTCTTCGGGGCCGGGGTGTAGGTGGCCGTCTGCTCCGGGGTGACTTCGTAGTGGATCTTATCGATAAGAGCACCCGTCTCACCGTTGATTTCCATCACGGTGAGGTTGACCTTCTTCGTAGTGGCCTGCGAGACGTACTTCGCCGTTACCGTGCGGCCGGCCGGATACTCGCCCGCTTCGAAGGCGACGACGGGATTGCCCTGCTGGGTCTCCGCCGAGCGGGCCCCAATGGCCACATTGTCGTCCGTCGCATTGGTCTCGATGGTCCAAGAATCCAGCGTGTAGTAGTTGACGCCCCACTGTCCCTTGTCGCGGTCGGTGGTAGGCGCATCCGCTGCATTCGTGACAGCGCTCATCGAAAAGGAGTTCGGCAGGGTGCATTGGTAGCCCTTGCCCTTCACATCTACGCTGTCGGTCCACAACGTATTGCCGTTATCGTCCACATAGTTAATGGTGACCTGATAGGCGCCGGCTTCGGTGTTCTTCACTTCCATAACGCGAATCTGCTTCGTGGCCTGCTCGGGCGTCAGCATGATGGTGGAGCCGGTGAGACGCTGGATGACGCGATAATAATGCGTGGTCTCCTGGCCGGCCTCATCGGTAGTCGTCTTGAAGAAAGACTTCTTGATAGCAACCTCTTTGCCTTCGCCGAGGTTTTCCACGATTTCCGTTTCGATGATGTTGCCATCGACATCGACGTACTTGACAGCGCCGGAAATAGCGTCGGCTTCAACTTGGTTATAGGTGACGACGAGGCGCTTGCCGGAGGCGACATCTTGCACCTCGGCTTTGGGCTCACCGGCTTCGGTCGTCGCCATGCTTTGGAATACGATGGGGGTGTCGCCCGTGAGGTTCTTGTAGTAGCTGGCACCAGCGCCGACCGTTTCCGCGAACTTGTCAATGTCGGGATCGATCGTACGGATGCCGAGCACCTTCCACTCATCCTCGCTCGGCACGGCGGGGTCGTTGACAAGCTTCGCGTAGATGGGGCAAATAGTGCCCGCGTACAGCGGATCACCGCCGCGCTTCGCGTCGAACACTTTCACGGTATAGGTAGGGAAATTGTTCGGGTCGCCAAACACGTCCTGCAGCGATTGCGGGGCCGGGGCTGGGGCCTCGGCATCCTGAGCCGCCGGAACCGGCTGGGCGATCTTCAGCGCGACAATTTGGGCGATGCGAGAGGAGGTGGCATCGCCGGCGTAGTCGGGTGCGGAAGTGTAGGCATCCTTTGCCTCGGGATCGGTATCCTGCGTCTCGGGAATAGCGTAGGCGAAACGCGGCGCGATGATTGTGCCATCTTTCTCAACCTCTATATAGATGGTCTTCCCTGCGCCGTTTTCCACGCGAAAGAGATCCCACAGGCCATCTTCAGCCATGGGGGTCATGAAATCGATGCCGTGAACGTCGCCGTGTTTGATCGGGTCGACTACAGGAGCGGCAGGTGCTTCTGCCGCATCACCATTCGAAGGGTCGTCGGCAAAGGCCTGGGCAACGAAAGAAAGACTCGCCGCCGGAAAAGCCAACGTGGCTGCAAGAGTAAAGGCTAGAAGGCTTCGGCCGAAAATTCTCTTTTCAGCGAGACCCCCCATGACCGATTTCCTCATTTGTGTCTCCTCTGCTGCTCGCGATCGCCTCTGGTGCTATATGCACCTATACGCGCGCGAGGCGGGGGCCTCGGGCGCGTCGGCGATCCTCTTCTCCTCGTTGATTGCGAAGCGCCGCCTCTCTTTGTCAGCTGATTCGCAATCCTGCTCTCTCGCTTGCTATTTTAGATGGCTCATCAGGCTATTGTCTACCCGTCAAATCATCTTTTAGCAAGCTAACTCTCTGTCAGTGCTAAGGATCACTTTATTGATCTGAGGCTATTTGTCTACTGCCAAAAATGACAACAAATGAGACAATTATGGCTGCTACTCAAAATACAAGGCTTTGACCTGGGGTTTCGTTCGCCACTTCCCATAAGCCCAAAAGAAGATGACTAGGTAAATGACAGGGTAATGACTATATTAAAAACGCCTTGTAGGGGGTTAACCCGTGGAAAACGATAACTGGGTACTGTCAATAATCTTGCGCAAATTCCAGCAGGCGACCGCCAGCCGTCGGCATGATCACTCGTCCAGCAGCGACACGTCCAGATACCTCCTCGACCCCCACTCGCTGTCGGCCACGTACTTCAGGCGCGCGGTCGCCAG
>DBFWBE010000041.1:0-3166 GCA_048485835.1 Collinsella sp. | reverse complement strand
GATGAGGCTGCCGATTGCGTAGAGGTCCTCGCGGCGCCAGGCGTGCCCGGCAAAGAGGATCTCCCCGGCCGTCGGCCGCAGCATCCCGCAGATCATCTTGAGCGTTGTCGACTTGCCGGCGCCGTTGGGGCCGAGCAGCCCGTACACCTCGCCCTCGCGGATATGAAGGCTCACGTCGGCCACGGCATCCTGCGCCTGGTCGCCGCGGCCGAAGCGCTTGGTGAGCCCGCGCGTCTCGAGCATGTAACCCATGGGTTTATCCTTTCTCTTCCGGGCGCGCGGGCCGATTCACCGTGCCCGCGCGCCTTACCTTTCGGGTTCACCATCCATGGTGGGGCGCGTTTCTAACGAAGCCGTAACGGCCGTTGGGCTCTTTTGGCGCCAGCCCTTCTCGACCCGTACGCCACTCATGGTATGTTTATCGCGATAACAAGGACGGAGGTGCCCGTGGCACGCAATAAGTACCCGGAGGAGACGGTCGAGAAGATCAGGGGTGACGGCCCAGCGAGTGTTATTTTGCGAGCTAGGCGCATCGAAAGCGACCTTTCGTGGTATAAACTACTTGCCGGAAGCCGCGGCTTTCAGAGTACGGCTTACGTGTACGTTTAACCTCCGTGGGCGACGGGGTGCCGCAAGGCGTAGAATATCGCCCACCTGTAGGGGCCTGCAGCGATGCGGGCCCCGCTTCGTATGAAGGGGGCGCAACCGATGAAGATCGTATCCATCTCCCAGGACTTCTTCGACCTCGTCGATGGCGACCGTGAGCTCATGCTTAAGCACAATCGCCCCTGCATCGTGGTGGTGAGGCTGCGTTTCCGCGGAAAGCGCAGGGACTTCGCCGTGCCGCTGCGTTCCAACATCGCCCCTAACGTGCCCAAAGACCAGTACTTTGCGTTGCCACCCCGCCCCACGACGCGCCCCGGCTGCCGCCACGGCATCCACTACATCAAGATGTTCCCCATAACCAAGGCCTACCAGCGCCGCTTCAGGACCGAGGGCTCGGCCTACTACGAGACGCTCCAGCGCATCATCGATGGCAACACCAAACGCATTGTCTCCGAGTGCCAGGCGTACCTTGACCTCTATGAGCGCGAGGGAAGGCCCCGCTTTGCCGTCGACATCGATCGCATCGTGGGCCTGCTGGAAGGCGAGAAGTAGGGCACCTCGGCTCAGTCTCGAGCCATGCGGAGTCGCTCCGCATTTTCGAACGCCGCGTGTGCGTCCCAAATACTTGAGAAACAAGCTGTGAAGTGCGGTGGCGCGCCCGTGCCCGTGCATAGCCGTCACCATCAGCGTCTACGCGGCGTCGGCTTCAAGTGGAACTGGCGCCGCTGCTGTATATGGTTTGCCTTGCTGCAAATGGCAATCAATGCCCACGATGCTTCTGTTTGCGCTTCAGCTTTCGCTGCTCGAAGCGCGCATCAGCCTCTTCCGCGCGGCGTCGGCTTCTTGCATGAGCTGACTCCTGTTTCATCGCTTCTCTCTGTGCTGCGAGCGCCTGCTGCGCCTTGGTGCTCATCGCGGGCCGCTTAAGGGCTTTCGCCGCCTCACGGGCGCGCCGCTTGGGGTTCTTCGCGGGCTTGTTTGTTTCAATGGCCTTGTCGCCGAAGAACGAGAGCTTCTCCCATTCGCTTGTAACGAATCGCAGGATCTCCTCATCGGACGGCTCCGCGCCGAAGACGATGCGGGCGACGCCGTACTTTCCGCCCTCGACGTGCTCCGCCAGCCCGACCCAGAATTGACCGTCGTGATATACGGTCAGGGTGGACGACACGCTGATTTGCATGGCTGGTTCCTCCTTTATGTAGATGACCATGCAGAGAAGGGACAACCAAGGAGGCAGGTTACTGATGCGGACTCCCGCACGCCCACGACTACCCGACGGGGACTGTGTTTTCATCTCTGGTGCCCGCATTGTAGCACGCGCGGACGCGCCCTTCATCGCTGCCGACATGACGTGGCTGAGATTCGTTCCTCGACACATCCTTTTGTATATTGCCTTCCCGGTTTCGAAACTTTAAATCAATTCGAGTTTCGAAACCGGGAAGGAGAGCGTATGTGAGAGGCGATTTGAGCATCAACTTGATGCTTGAGGGGGAGCTCGCGTCGCTTCTGCCCATCGGGGACGTGTTCCCGAAGGTCCTCATCTCCCGCATAGGGCATGAGCCCTGTACCCGGGAAGGCGTACTCGTGCTGGACCTCGCGCGGTGCTGCTCGGTGAGCAGGGGTTCTGAACACTGCGTAGGGATATAGCGCGACAGGGGGGTACAGCACCGTTTGCGCCTTGTCTAGAGAGCACGAACGAGAGATGTGGTCTGCGGACGACTGAATAGCTTCATCTGTTTTGGTTACAACGAAATGTGTGCCGCGCGCCTGCGGCATGAAGGAGGGAGATTTCTATGAATATCGTTGTATTGAGTGGTAGCCCGCGCAAGGGTGCCAATACCGACACCATGGTCGAGGCCTTTGCCGAGACCGCGCGCGAGGCCGGCCATACGGTCGAGGTCATCCGCGTTGCCGGCAAAAAGATCGCTGGTTGTCTGGGATGCCAGTACTGCTTTACCCATGAGGGCACCTGTGTGCAGAAGGATGACATGGCCGACGTGATCGAGTCGCTGAAAGGCGCCGATATGGTTGTCTTCGCTTCGCCTATCTACTGGTTTGATATCACTGCGCAGGAGAAGGCCGCCATCGACCGCCTGTACGCCTTCGGTGCTACGGGCTTCCCGTTCACCAAGACGGCCCTTTTGCTCGATAGCCATAGCGAGGGCGTCTATGATGCGGCGATCGCTATGTATAAGTCAACCTGCGCGTACTGCAAGTGGGAGGACCAGGGCATTGTCACCATCAGCGGTATGACCGAGCGCGACAGCATGGCATCGTCGCCCAAGTTGGAAGAGGTGCGAGAGCTCGCTCGCAAGCTGGCCTAAGGGCAAGAAGAACGCATGGCAATCGGTGTTGGTGGAAAGCCTACTTCCCTTGCCAAGAGGGTTACTGATTGCCATGCATAGTTGCTGACATTTTCTTTGGCTCTGTTAGACCAAATTTGACACGATCGGCTGTTCGTCGAAGCGGAAAATAATCGGGCTATCCCCGCCCATCGCGGTCCCCGCCCTCCCCGTCAGCCTTCCCCGCAGATCCCAGCCTGACGTCGAAGGGCAGGCCG
>DBFWBE010000040.1:0-6062 GCA_048485835.1 Collinsella sp. | reverse complement strand
GGCCTATCCGCTCAATGTGTTCGGCTGAGATCGGAAATCAACCTCGGGGACATCCGGGAGGGTCTCCGGGGCCGAGGGCGGGGGTTTAGTTTGCTGCTCTACAGTCCTGCGCAAGACGGAAAGCACATTAAGTGCTTTCCTTTGCGTGCGGAACTCGCGACAAACTTAACCCCCGCCCTCGGCCCCGGAGACCCTCCCTGCCGTCACATTATTCAACCAGTTTTGCGGGCGTGCGCCGCTACGCGGCTAGCCCGCGTGCTCCTCGGCGGGGTTGGTCTGATGGATCTTGTTGAACTTCGGCCTTTGGCTCAAAGAAAAACGGGGGATGCATTGTGCATCCCCCGTTTTTGTTGCGGTTAGTCTAGGTCAATAAACTTGGTGCTTATGATCTTGCCGTCTTTTACTAGCATTCTGGCCATGGTGGGGCCTCGGGTGCCTCTGGGGTAGCTGGCACTGCCCGGGTTGAGGACTAAGCAGCGACCCACTTGGGCTTCTTTGGTTACGTGGGTGTGGCCGTTGATGGCTACGTCTACGGATCCCACCGGAAGGTCTTCGCGGTAGTGGGCTACGGCGAATTTAAGACCTTCGTAGGTAAAGAGCGCAAGACGGTCTACATCGGGGCCGTAGTCGCGGTAGTAATCGTTGTTACCCAGTACGGCCCGCACGGGGGCGATGGTGCATAGGTGCTCGTAGTCCATCTCTGACGTGAGGTCGCCGGCGTGGATGATCAGGTCTGCGCCCTCAAGCTCATCCAGGAGCGCAGGCGAAAGATAGCCGTGGGTGTCCGAGATAATGTCGATACGCTTGGCGCTTGCACTGTTCATGGGATCCCTTCCGCAAAAAACGATTCGGCAGATACATACAAAAAAGGCCCCACGGCTCCGCAGACGATGGGTCTACAGGGCTGCAGGGCCGGTGTGCTAGAGACTCAGAGCCTTCTTGAGCGGCACGACGCGGCGGCGCGAAACCGGCACGCGTTCGTCGACGCCCGTAATGCCCAGCTGGATGGCGCCCGAGGGCACCGTCTCCACATCCGTGACGCACGCCAAGTTGACGATATAGCGGCGGTGAACACGGAAGAAGCCAAAGTCGCAGAGCTTGGCCTCAAACTGCGCCAGCGAGGTCGTCGACAAAAAGCGATCATCGACGGTATAGATGCAGGAGTAATCGTCCTTGGCCATGATAAAGCGAATATCGTCCACGGGAATGAGCACCTTGCGGCCGCCCTTTTCCACCGGGATACGCTCGATGGTCACCTTGCTGTCCGTGACCGGCTTGGCACGCTGCATGACCTTCTCGATCGCGCGATCCAAGCGAGCTTCCTCGACCGGCTTCATCAGATAATCGACGGCATCCACGTCGAATGCCTCGACCGCATGGTCGCTATACGCAGTCACAAACACGATCGCCGGCGGATTTTTGAGCTTATGCAGCGCCTCGGCAAGTTGCAGGCCCGAGGCACCGGGCATCGAGATATCGAGAAACACGACATCCACGCGACTTTCCATAAGCATCTCGATGGCGGAGCGGACGCTCGACGCCTCCGTGATCGTGCCGATCTTGCCCGTTTGCTCGAGCAGGAAGCGAAGCTCCGAGCGAGCCGGCGCCTCATCATCCACAATCATCGCACGCAGCATAGGGATAAAACCTTTCGTCAACTAACTACGCCGGGCATCCGTCGCATGACGTTGAGCCCGTAGCCTTTTATTTTACTCTTGAATGTCGAAGATGCTCTCTGACAAATCAAGATGAAGGAGCACTTTGGTGCCCTTGCCCGGCGCCGATTCGACGCGCGTATAGGAGTGCGGCCCATAAAAGCGATGGATGCGCTCCGAAATATTGTGCATGGCCACACCGGCGCCGCCACCCTGGGGAGAGCTGGCGTCGGGACGGGCAGAGCGCTCGTCAAACAGTCTGGCGGCGGTACCCTCATCCATGCCCACGCCATTATCGGCCACGGCAATCAAGATTGCATCCTCGCCGTCTTGGTGAACGGTCACGTCGATCCTCAGGGCGTCGTCATCGCCCATACCATGACGCACGGCGTTCTCGACAATCGGCTGGATCACGAACGCCGGCACCAGCGTATCTTCCACGTCCTCGGACACATCGAACGTCGCAAGCACGCGGTCCTCGCCAAAGCGGGCCTTCTCAAAGGTAAGGTAGCGCTTGGTCTGTGCGACCTCGCGCGAGACCGGAATAAGCGATCCCGAGTTGTCGAGTGTGGCACGATAGAACGATGAGAACTCACGAAGCAGTTCGCGGGCCCGCAGCGGGTCGGTGCGCGTAAACGATGCAATGGTGTTGAGCGTGTTGAACAGGAAGTGCGGGTTAATCTGCGCCTGCAGCGCACGCACCTCGGCACGCGCCGTGAGTTCCTTTTGCACCTCGAGCTCGTGGATGGCGAGCTGCGTGGACAAGATCTCGGCAAAGCCCGAGGCAAGCGCGTACTGGGTACGGTCGACGGCGCGCGGGGTCTTGTAGTAGAACTTGAGCGTGCCGACGGTACGATCGCCCACCTTGATGGGGGCGATAATGCCGGCGGGGACTTGGTTGTGCGAGCCATCCGAGCCCACGACATCCACCATACGGTTGAACGACTGCACGATGCCATGTTCGATAACGTAGCGTGTGGCAAGCGTGTGGATGGGAGAATCTGGCAGTAGTTTTTCCTCAAACTCACCCGCGCAGGCCAACACGTTGCCTTCGTCGGTGATGGCCACCGTCATGGCGCGCGTCTCGGGCAAAATGCGCCGGCACACCAAACGCGCCGACTCCTGCGTCAGACCGCCCTTAATGTCCTCGAGCATGGCCGAGGCCACCGAGAGCGTCTCCTCGGTGTACTGGGAGCGCACCGAATCGGGATTGAGCGTCAAAAAGATAAAGATGCACAGAAAGATGCACAGCAGCGCGCAGGCAATCACCGTGGCGATCGGCTCGATACCGGTCACCAAGGCAAAAATAAAGTACACCAGCACGCAAATGGCGCAGGCAACGGCAATGATGCGAAAGATTGATATTGAACTATCGCGCTGGGCGCGGCGGTCGATCATTCGGCCCCCTCCAGGATACTGATCAGTTGTGCGTCACGCCAAAGCCCGTCCATGATCTTGGGCCAAAAGCTCTGGAAACGCAGGTAGCTTGCAGCGTTTTGGCGCGCATAGGCCTTTGCCTCGCCGATACCATGGCGCCAAATGCGCAGGTAGCCCTCATGCTCGCGGGTAAACACGCTGCGGACCATAGCGGTCTTGCGCACGCGGTCGTCGAGCTCGCGCGAAATCCACGGGCCCGGGTAGGGCATGAGCGATGCCGCCGTAACGGGAATGAGCTCCTTTTGATGCGCGGCGAATGTCAACTTGGCCCGTTCGTAGTACCAACGGTATACATCCTGCATAAAGCGCGGTGAGCGCTTTTCGGACTCCGGAGGCAGATGGCGCACGGTCCACTCGTTATCGAACCACACGTCGTAGCCAAACATGCGCATGTTAAAGAGGTAATCCAAGTCCTCGCCGCGGGTGATAAACGGGTCAAAGGCTACACGCGTAAAGGCGCGGGCGTGCAGGGCCATCAGGCCGCCGCACACGTAGTTGGAGCGCGAGATGCGGGTGCCCGAGAGCGCCTTTTTCATCCAACGGTTGAACTCGATGCGCTTGGTCCACCAACGATGGCAGATGCCCGCCTTGTCCGTGGGAGCCAGCGGCGAGCCGTCGCGATCGTAGAAATAGCCGCTCTTGACCAAGATCGGCAAGCCCTGACGCGTCTGCTGCCCCAACGCATAGGTCGCGCGCTTCATAAAGTCGGCGTCGATGACAGTCTCATCGTCATCCAAAAAGATAACCGCGTCATGCCCCAGCACAGCGGCACAGGCTAGCCCCATGTTGCGGATGGCACCGTAGCCTCGCAGGCTCACGCACTCGCCCGAACCCTTGGGCGCGATCTGAGCAACCCGGTCTGCAATGCGCGAGGCCTGGGTGTTGGTGACAACGGTGACCTTGAGCGTGGGATGCGCGTCGACAATCTCGTGCACGCGCAGCGACACATCGGCTGTGGCAGAAACGGGACAGACCACCAAAAGGATGATGCGCGGGATGTCACGTACCTGCTCAAGCGAGGCCAGACAGCGGTCGAGTTCGGGATTGTCGGCGTTGAGTCGCGTCGAATGGTCATAGGTGCCAGGGGCGTTTGCGCAAGCGTCATCGCCCGCCCAATACGTTGGAATCACGACTGTGGCGTTCATGCCTTACCCTCCCTGCAACACAAAAACGGGACGCCGCCAAACACAGGCGACGCCCCGCGACCTAGCTGATTCCATCATACCCACTTGGGCAAATCATTGCTCGCAAGTCGCAATGTTTATTGCGGATAACCCCAAAAGAGTACCGTGGACAGGCACAATAGCCGCTCGCTCCTATGCGGCATGCTCTGCCGCCCGAGTCATGCGGGACAGGCGGACCAGCAGCATAAAGCCAACGATCAGCAGCACGCCAATGGAAAGGACGCCCAGCGACGGGTTGCCGGTCAGCGAGGTGACGACCGACACCAGGAAGGTGCCCATAACGCTTGCATAACGACCAAAGATGTCAAAGAAGCCGTAGTACTCGTTGGACTTTTCCTTGGGGATAATGCGGCCAAAGTAGCTACGGCTAAGCGCCTGCACGCCGCCCTGGAACAGGCCGACCATAATGGCAAGCACCCAAAACTCAAAGGCGGTCTTTAGGAAGAACGCGGCGAACAGCACAATGCCCATGTAGGCGGCGACTGCCACCAGGATCATGTTGAGCGTGCCCACGCGTCCGGCGAGCTTGCCGTAGATGATGGCGGACGGAAAGGCCACGAACTGCGTAACGAGCAGCGCCAGCACCAGCTGCGTCGAATCGATGCCCAAGGCCGATCCGTAACTGGTGGCCATGGAAATGACCGTGTGTACACCGTCAATGTAGAAGAAGAACGCGATCATGTAGACCAGCACGGTCTTGTTGTGGGCGATCTCGCGCATGGTGTGTCCGACCTCGGAGAACACACCGCCCACGATGTGGCCGATGGTGTCCTCGGGACCGCGCTCGCGACCGTACTTTTGCTTATAGGTGCGAATGAGCGGCAGAGTAAAGATGAGCCACCAGGCACCGGTGATGATAAACGACAGACGCGTTGCCAGCATGGTGGGGACGCCAAGAGCGGGGCCGCCCATGATGAGCGCCAGGCAGATGACGAACGGCACGGTGGAACCGATATAGCCCCAGGCATAGCCCGAGCTGGACACGGCGTCCATGCGCTCGTCGGTGGTAATGTCGGGCAGCATGGCGTCGTAGAACGTCATAGAAGAGTTAAGGCCGATGGTGCACAGCACGTACACGGTCAAAAATGCCATGGCGGACATTGGGATAGCCTGCGCCAGGCAAAGCACCAGGCCCGTGAGGAAGAAGCCCAAGAAGAACTTGATCTTGTTGCCGGCGTAGTCGGCAAGCGCGCCCAGAATGGGCATGAGCATGGCGATGACCAGCGAGGCGATCGTCTGCGCATTGCCCCAGGCGACCACCAGGTCGGCCGAGGAAGCGCCGGTATTGATGGCGTTAAAGTAAATGGGCACCACCGAGGTATTGAGCAGCACAAGGGCCGAATTGCCCACATCATACATAACCCAGTTACGCTCGAGCTTGGTGTATTTCATGGACAGGGACCCTTCGTATTCGCCCGATATGCAGTTAGTTCATCGTACCCCAATTGTCCAGAACCGCCGGTAAGGATTCGGCAAAGGGGCACGCACGGGCCCTATTCCTCGCGGTCCTTGATTATCAACTTCATCCGAACACCTCCCACATTCATCCGCACATGTGCGGATGAATGTGGGAACCCGATACCCTGAGGGCCGGACCGGCCGGCCCCGGGAGATCGGAGGACGGCATGTCCGGAAAGAAGAATAGGGGCTCCGCGAGGGCGGTCCCGAGGGCCTACGGAAGGCTCACGAGGCACGAGCGGGACACGGTCCAGAGGATGCTGGAGCGCGGGGCCTCGTGCAGGGAGATCGCGAGGGAGCTGGGCAGGTCGCCCTCGACGGTGAGCGC
>DBFWBE010000039.1:0-11507 GCA_048485835.1 Collinsella sp. | reverse complement strand
GGAGGCGCCGCGCGCTCGGGCGGCGCGCCAGGGAGATAGTGGACGAGATAGTCGAGAAGCGCGGTCTCAAGAAGGAGTAACATCGGGACTTGCAGCGACGGACCTCAGGACACTCTTACACCACGTCTGCGCGCGCGACCGAGGGGACATGGTCGAGTTTACGAAGACGATTAAAGATCCGTTGGGATTGCATGCCCGCCCGGTTGCGCTGCTCTATGACATCATTGCCAAGCACCGTAGCGACGTGTCGGTCAGCATCGGCGACCGCCATACCGACGGTCGCGATGTCATGGGCCTCATGGCTCTCTACGGCGAGTGCGGCGAGGACATCATCTTTCGCGTTTCGGGCGTAGACGAGGCTTCCTGCGTTACGTCGATCAGAAACCTCTCGCTCTAAGCATGACAGGGCGCGGCAAAGGACAGCTCTTTGCCGCGCCTTTTTGTTTCGTATAGGAAACTTTTTCGAAATCTGAATAGGGACCCTTTCCAAAAAGTTAACCACGTGCTAGTTTACTAAAGCGAACATAGACGTGGTTAACTTTTATCGCGTCGATGTTGAGGACGAACTGACGTTAGGAGCCACTCATGTCTTGCGGACCGCAGATGCCGGCCATGCCGCTTTCGATGGTAAAAGCGGGCGAAACCGTGCGCGTGTCTCGTGTAAAGGGCAATGAGGACATGAAGCACCACCTCAAGGACCTCGGCTTTGTCGAGGGCAGCGAAATCCACGTGGTGAGCTCGAGTGGCGCCAATATCATCGTCACGGTGCTGGGCGCACGCTTTGGCATCGATTCCAAGGTTGCCATGCACATCATGACCGTCGGTTAGTCTGCAGCATTTCTTAAAAACCGAAAGGGGGACAAGAGGATGAAGACGTTGGGTGACGTTAAGGTGGGCGAGAGCTCCACCATCGTCAAGCTTCACGGTGAGGGTGCGCTTCGCCGCCACCTTATGGACCTGGGGCTCATCAAGGGCACTTCGTTCAAGGTCGTGAAGGTTGCACCGCTCGGTGATCCGGTCGAGATCAACGTGCGCGGCTACGAGCTTTCCATCCGCAAGGAGGAGGCCGCCGTCGTCGAGGTCCAGTAAGGACTCGCGGCGCATATTTCTGCAGATAAAGTTAGGTTTTTCTAACTTAATGCAGCATCTTTGAAGCACATTATCCAGCCTGCGCGGAGAAAGCAGCGCAGGCACACAAGGAAGAAGGATTGAATGGCGGATTCTCAGATCCATGTCGCGCTGGCGGGTAACCCCAACTGCGGCAAGACCACGCTTTTCAACCTGATCACCGGCGCCAACGGCTACGTTGGCAACTGGCCCGGCGTCACGGTTGAGAAAAAGGAAGCCAAGCTCCTAAGCGACAAGAACGTTACCATCACGGACCTCCCTGGCATCTACTCGCTTTCCCCCTACAGCCCCGAGGAGCAATGCTCGCGCGATTACCTCATGAGCGGCGAGCCCGATGTTGTCGTCCAAGTCGTCGATGCCACCAACCTCGAGCGCAACCTGTACCTGGCGCTTCAGGTTATCGAGACCGGCCTGCCCGTGGTCGTTGCCCTCAACATGGCCGACTTGGTCGAGAAGAACGGTGACAAGATCGACACCGACAAGCTGTCCAAGAAGCTCGGCTGCCCGGTCATGATGATCTCGGCTCTTAAGAACAAGGGTATCAAGGAGCTGTTCGAGCAGGTTAAGAAGTCCGCCGCTTCCAAGGGCCAGGTGCCGGAGCACAAGTTCGACTCCTCCATCGAGGACGTTCTGGACCACATCGAGAACAACCTGCCGGCGAGCGTTCCCGCTAACAAGCGTCGCTATTACGCCGTCAAGCTGTTCGAGCGTGATGCAGACGCCTGCAAGCTCATCAACCTCACCAAGGAGAAGGCCGCTCGCGTGGAGGAGCTGGTCGCCCAGTGCGAGCAGGACTGCGACGACGATGCCGAGTCCATCATCACCGGTGAGCGCTATGGCGTCATCGCGCACATCATCGATGAGTGCCTCACCAAGGCCCCGTCCAAGATGAGCACCTCCGAGAAGATCGACCGTGTGGTTACCAACCGTATCCTGGGCTTGCCGATCTTTGTCGTCATTATGTTCTGCGTGTACTACATCGCCGTTTCCACCCTGGGCGGCACGGTGACCGACTTCACCAACGACCAGCTCTTTGGCACCGACGGCTGGTATGTGCTCGGCCAGGGCCGCGACGCCTACGACGCAGCTGTCGAGGCTGCGGGCGATGCTGCCGATTCGGTTGACCCGGCGGAGTATGGCCCGTATGTTCCGGGTATTACCACCATGGTTCACGACGCCCTCGTGGCGGGCGGCACCGAGGACGGTGGCCTGGTCGATTCGCTCGTCTGTGACGGTATCGTCGGCGGTCTGGGCGCCATCTTCGGCTTTGTGCCGCAGATGTTCCTGCTGTTCGTCATGCTGTCCTTCCTGGAGGACTGCGGCTACATGGCTCGCGTCGCCTTCATCATGGACCGCGTGTTCCGCCGCTTTGGCCTGTCCGGTAAGTCCTTTATCCCCATGCTCGTGTCCTCGGGCTGCGGCGTCCCCGGCGTCATGGCCACCAAGACCATCGAGAACGAGAAGGACCGCCGCATGACGGTCATGACCACCACGTTTATTCCCTGCGGTGCCAAGCTGCCGATCATCGCCTTGCTCATGGGTTCCATCATCGGCGATTCTTCCACCACCGCCGCGTGGATTAGTCCGCTCTTCTACTTCCTGGGCGTCTTTGCCGTCATCGCCTCGGGCCTCATGCTCAAGAAGACCAAGCTCTTTGCCGGCCGCCCGACGCCGTTCGTTATGGAGCTCCCCGCTTACCACTTCCCGGCGATCCGCTCTTGGGCGCTGCACGTGTGGGAGCGCTGCTGGGCCTTTATCAAGAAGGCCGGCACGGTCATCTTCGCGTCCACTGTCGTGGTTTGGTTCCTGTCCAACTTTGGTAGCTACAACGGTTCCTTTGGCTTCCTGCCTGCGATGGACGGCATCCCCGAGGAGTTCATGGACTACTCCGTGCTTGCCATGCTCGGCAACCTGGTCGCTTGGATCTTCGCCCCGCTCGGCTTTAGCACCTGGCAGGCCACCGCGCTGACCGTCTCTGGCCTCGTCGCTAAGGAGAACGTCGTCGCAACCGCCGGTTCGCTGCTGTCCGTTGCCGACGCCGCCGAGACCGACCCGAGCCTGTGGACCGCGTTCGCCGGCATGTTCCCGACCATGGGCGCTTGCGTTGCTTTTGGCGCTTTCAACCTGCTGTGCGCTCCGTGCTTTGCCGCCATGGGCACCATCCGCAACCAGATGGACTCCGGCAAGTGGACCGCGATTGCCATCGGCTACGAGTGCGCCTTTGCCTGGGTGATCGGCCTGTTCATCAACCAGTTCTACAACCTGCTTGTTCTTGGGCAGTTTGGTATCTGGACGATTGTGGCCATCGTGCTGCTAGTTGCGATGCTCTTCCAGATCTTCCGTCCCATGCCTAAGTTTGCTTGGACGGACGAGGACGAGACCAACATTGCTTCTGCTGCAGTTTCTGCTTAAGTCCGAATAAGGATTAACCCCTTTCCATGAGCCCGGGTGTCCCAGCGACACTCGGGCTTTTTGGTGGGGGAGATGTGGCGTTTCCGCAGATAAAACCGACCAAAATAAACCTGTCCCTTTTTGCTAGGTGGAGAATGGGGTAAAGTAAGTGGTGGTTAACTAGAGGAGGCTTGCTATGGCACCTATCGATATTGTTGTACTGGCTGTTATCGGCGTTGCGTTTGTCGCGGTATGCGTGCGCATCTACCGCAAGGGCACCTGCGCCGACTGCGCTCAGGGTGGCGTTTGCACGGGGCATTGCTCCAACAAAAAGACGTGCGCCGCGCTGAAAGGCGTCGACAAAATCGCCGAAGACTTGGGCCGCGGTATCAAGTAAGGCCCAGACATCTAAGCGCCTCGCGAGCATCCGTTCGCGGGGCGTTTTTCACTTTTGTGGGGTGGGCTAGAGACGCTGCATGCGGTACCCGACACCCATGTGCGTCTGAATCATCTTGGGGTGAGAGGGGTCTGCCTCGATCTTCTTGCGCAGGGTGCGCATGAACACGCGCAGGCTCGCCAGATCGCTGTCCCAGCTCGTGCCCCATATCTCGCGGGTGATGAAGGTGTGGGTGAGCACCTTGTCGACGTTTTTCGCCAGAAGGACGAGCAATTTGTACTCGGTTGGGGTGAGCGAGAGCTCGCGTCCGTCTTTCGTTGCGTATCCCGCGGCGTAGTCGATATGCAGCGGACCGTTGTCGAACGTGCTCGCTTCTGTCGACTCGCTCGACGCCATCGAGGAGCGCCTCAAATTCGCACGGACGCGCGCGAGCAACTCATCCACAGAAAAGGGCTTGGTGAGGTAGTCGTCTGCCCCTGCGTCAAGTGCTGCAATCTTGTCGGAATCTTCGGTGCGCGCCGAAATGACGATAATGGGGACTGCCGACCAGCTTCGGATCTTCGTGATGACCTCGATACCGTCAATGTCGGGAAGGCCGAGGTCGAGCATGATGAGGCTGGGGCCGTGCGACACCGCATCCATGATGGCGGCCTGGCCGTTGCAAACCTTGCTCACGACATAGCCGTGGAGGTCAAGCGCGGTCGAAACGAGGTTTTGAACGGTCAGGTCATCTTCGACCAGGAGGATGCGTGGCTTAGCGGCATTATTCATGAATCTCAATCTCCTCGGCGGGCAGGGTAAAACGGAAGACGGCCCCATGGGGGTGGTTGTCGCGAACCTCGATGACGCCGCCATGCGCCTCCACGATGGAGCGGCAGAGCGACAGCCCAAGGCCGATGCTTCGGCGTGAATCCACGGGCCGCGTATCGCTTGAGGTGAAGAAGCGCTCAAAGATATGAGGCTTGTCGCAGTCTGCCACACCCGGCCCATCGTCTGCGACGTCCACCACGACGAACGCACCCTCGCGACGTGCGCTGATGGTGACAGTCGAGTCCTCGGGCGTGTATTTGAAGGCGTTCATGATGAGATTCGTAAGCACCTGCATGATGAGATGGACGTCGATGCGTACCAGCAGGATGTCGTCAGTGTGCTCGATGGTGACGGCGCGTCCATGCGATGCTTGGGCGACATGGCTGAGGGCGGCCTCGATGACCTCGTCGATAAGCTCGGATGTTAAGTTGAGGCGAATGGTGCCGTCCTCGACGCGTGTGATGGCGAGGAGGTTCTCCACGGTATCGATAAGCCAGAGGGAGTCGTCGTAGATGGCATCGGCAAGATCGCAGCGTTGTTCGAGGCTGAGCTTCTCGTCGCTCTTCCGAAGGATTGCCGCAGATCCGGATATAGCCGTGAGGGGTGTCCTCAAATCGTGGCCGATGGAGCGCAAAAGGTTGGCGCGCAGCTGCTCGTTTTTCGCCAAGACCGCAGCCTCTTCGCGCTCTTGCGCCGCCCGGTCGCTTTCGAGCGCCAAGGCGCATTCACCCACGATAGATAGGACGATCGAATGCTCGAAGGCTTCGATCTCGCGCCCCTCCAGGTCGATGCCGATGACACCGAATACCTTGTCGCCGGTGCGAACCGCGAGGTAGAGACAGCGCGCCTCAGGCAGGGTCCGCGTGCTTGCGCCTGCGCGCTTGTTGTTGGTGTAGGTCCAGGTTGCAACGGCGCGCTCGTAGTCGGTGAACAGCGACGCGGATCGGTTTTCGGTGCCAGCGGACTCATAGAGCGTCTTGCCGAGCGTGCCGTGTTCGGCGGTGTAGAAGACCACGTCGAGTTTTAGCAGTTTGATGAGTTGGTTCATGGCGACGCGGGCGCACTCCTCCGCGCTATGGGCTTGCTGCAAGAGCTGGTTCGTTTCGAGGAGTACGCGCGTTTTGAATGCGTTCTCGGCGGAGGTACGTGCGTTGTCGGCGATGCGCACAGTTAACTCGCCGGCGACCATAGCGGTAGCGAACATGATGCCGAACGTGACCAGATAGCTTCGGTCATAGCTGGCGAGCGAAAACAGAGGCGTGACGAAGCAGAAGTTGTAAAGCACTACAGAGAGCACGCTCGATACGATCGTGCAGATACGCCCCGTCGTGGTGACGGCGGTCAGCAGGGCCGTGAGGATATAGAGGGATATGATGCTGGAATCGGCAAATCCCAGATGGCGGAAAGCCGTGCCGATCGCCGTGGCGACAAGAGAGAGGGCCAGCGTGCGAAGCACGTCTCGGCTGCTGGGCGGCTGCGGGGCGAGCGCACGGCGGCGTCCTTTGGGCCGGGAGGGCGGAGTCGACTGGTCTGGAATGATGTAAATGTCGAGGTTCGGGGCGAATGTTATGAGCTGTTCTACGAGAGATTTGCGGCCGAAGAGAGCCTGACGGACGCTGCTGTGCTCGCCCGTGCGCCCCATGACGATCTTCGAAATACCCGACAGGCGCGCGAACTCGGAGATCTGAAACGCGACGTCGTCGCCATAGACGGTTTCCATATGCGCTCCGAGCTGCTCGGCTAGGGCGATATTGGCTGCAAGCTTGGCGCGCTCATCATCGCTCATGGCTTGCGTGCGCGGGCTCTCTACGAACAGGGCGACGAGCTCGCTGCGAAACGCTTTCGCCATGCGTGCGGCGGCACGGACGATGCGGGGATTGGTCGGCGCCGGGGAGACGCAGACTAAGATACGCTCCCTGGTGTAGTAGTCACGGTTTCCCAGCACGCGTGCGGCGTCTGTGAGGCGGCCGGTGCGATCGGCGCAGCGGCGAAGCGCGATTTCTCGGAGTGCGGTGAGGTTCTCGACGGTAAAAAAATGCTGTTGCGCTCGGTCGGCTTGTGCGGGACGGTAGACGAGGCCGGCGCGAAGGCGCTCAAGTAGGTCTTCGGGCTCTATGTCGACGAGCTCGACCTGGTCGGCATCATCGAAGATACGGTCGGGGATTCGTTCGCTCACGACAACGCCGGTGATGGATGCAACCATGTCGTTTAGGCTCTCGATATGCTGAACGTTCACGGTCGTATAGACGTCGATGCCCGCATGTAGAAGTTCCTCGACGTCTTGATAGCGTTTGTCGTGGCGAGACCCCGGTGCATTCGTATGGGCGAGCTCGTCGACGAGGATGAGCTGAGGGGCGCGTTCGATAGCCGCATCTAGATCGAACTCGTTGAGCGTAATGCCGTTGTACTCGATGAGTTTATAGGGCACGTTCTCAAGCCCTTGTGCAAGATGGGCAGTTGCCGGACGTTCGTGCGGCTCGATGTATCCCGCGACGACGTCGACACCTCGCCGCTTGGCGGCGCGGGCGGCTTGAAGCATTGCATAGGTTTTGCCCGTGCCAGCAGCGTAGCCAAAGAAAATCTTGAGGTGTCCCCGGCTGGTTCGAGCGTCATCGGCGACCTCGTCTTTCTCAATTGCCTTGAGGATGAGGTCTGGATTGACGCGAGTGTCCGATGCGTCGCGCTGCATAGCGTAACCTTTCTGAAGTGTTGTCCATGCGTGCATACGCGGTGAGGACGCCACTGTATGCTCGCGAGGTCGAGTATAGGCGCACTGCAGCAGCAATAGTGCTTTCTACCTGCATCTTTACGGCATCTTAAGGTCGTGAGCCCCAGCCCTCACGCCTCTTTAATCCCTAGAAGCGTTTACTGTCCCCAAGCGCTTGCGAGAGCAGGCGTCCGAGGCATCGGACCGCGCGTGAAAGGGGCGGTGAATGAACATCCTCATTCCCATCATCGGAGTCGTCTGCATTGGACTCCTTATCTATTACATCTACATTCTGATGAGGAGTGATTCGTAAACTATGGGCGCTTCGATTCAGTACATCTTGTACTTTGCCGTGCTCGTCGTCCTGGCCGTTCCGCTCGGTCGGTTCATGGCCCATATCATGGATGGTGAGCATACGTTTCTGTCGCCTGTGATTGCTCCTGTGGAGCGTGGCGTCTATCGTCTGCTTCGCATCGACGCGGCAGAGCAGATGGGGTGTAGGCGCTATCTGGCGAGCGTGCTGGTCTTTTCGGGGATCGGCCTCGTGGCTCTTGTGGCACTCCAGGCGCTTCAGTCCTTCTTGCCAGGCAATCCCCAGCACCTGCCGGGTGTGCCATGGGACCTGTCGTTCAATACGGCTGCTTCCTTCATAACCAACACCAACTGGCAGTCCTACTCCGGTGAGACCACCCTGTCCTATCTTGTGCAGTTCATGGGCCTCACCGTGCAAAACTTCTTGTCCGCTGGCACCGGTATCGCGGTCATGTTCGCGCTGATCCGCGGCTTCCGTCAGGTCAAGGATCAGGGTCTGGGTTCCTTCTGGGTCGACCTCACCCGCACCGTCCTGTATGTGCTCATCCCGCTGAACCTCGTGTTCGGCATCTGCCTGGCTGCTGGTGGCGTCATCTCCAACTTCCAGCCGGCTCAGAAGGCTGAGCTCGTAGAGCCCGTCGCTGTCCAGCCTAATGCAGACGGCGGCTGGAGCGTCATCGACGGCGCCCAGATCGAGGGCGACACGGTCAAGGTCGACGGCAAGGTTGTCGAGGGCGCGCGCGTGGTCACCGAGCAGTTCCTGCCCCAGGGTCCCGCGGCTCCTCAGGTCGCCATCAAGCAGTCCGGCACCAACGGCGGCGGCTTCTTCGGCGTGAACTCCGCCCATCCGTATGAGAACCCCAGTGCCTTCACCAACATCATCGAGATGACCAGCCTGCTGCTGATTCCGGTCGCCTGCTGCTTCACCTTCGGCATCGGTGTCAAGAATGCCAGGCAGGGCAAGGCCATCTTCGCGGCGATGCTTATCCTGCTCGTGGTCTTTACCGGCATCATCGCCGTTAACGAGCATATGGGTACGCCGCAGCTGGCAGATGGCGGCGCGGTCAACATCGAGATGACCGATGGCCAGGCGGGCGGCAACATGGAGGGCAAGGAGAGCCGCTTTGGCATCGCCTCCTCTTCCACCTGGTCCGCTTTCACGACGGCTGCTTCCAACGGCTCGGTCAACTCCATGCACGACTCCTACACCCCGCTCGGCGGGTTTGTCCAGATGCTCCAGATAGCACTGGGCGAGGTGGTGTTCGGCGGCGTGGGCTGCGGCCTGTACGGCATGATCGGCTTCGCCATCCTCACGGTGTTTATCGCCGGCCTTATGGTTGGCCGCACGCCCGAGTTCCTGGGCAAGAAGATCGAGCCGACCGAGATGCGCTGGGCGGTGGTTCTGTGTCTCGCCACTCCGTTTGCCATTCTGGTGTGCTCGGCCATCGCCTGCATGGTGCCCGGTCTTGCCGACCAGCTCAACAATGGTGGCGCGCACGGCTTCTCCGAGGCGCTGTATGCCTTCACCTCATGCGGCGGCAACAACGGATCGGCGTTTGCAGGCATGAACTGCAACATTCCCTGGATCAACGTCATGCTCGGCCTCGAGATGCTGTTCGCCCGCTTCATGCCCATCATCGGTACGCTGGCTATCGCCGGCTCGCTGGCCAAGAAGGGTAAGGTCGCCGAGAGCGCCGGTACCCTGTCTACCACCAACGGCATGTTCGTATTCCTGCTCGTGTTCATCGTTCTGCTGATCGGTGCCCTGAGTTTCTTCCCGGCTCTGGCGCTTGGCCCCGTTGCCGAGTTCTTCCAGATGATTGCGTAAAGGAGGGCGCAGATTTATGGCTATGCAAAAAGACATGATGGGCCGCGCGGTCCGCGACTCGTTTGCCAAACTGGATCCTCGCGTCCAGATTCAAAACCCGGTCATGTTCCTGGTGTGGCTTTCCGCCGTCATGACCTCCGTCCTGGCCGTCGCTTCCATCTTCGGTGTGCAGGACGCGGGTGTGCCCACCTACTATGTGGTCGCCATCGCGGTCATCCTGTGGCTCACCGACCTGTTCTCGAACTTCGCCGAGGCGCTTGCCGAGGGCCGCGGTAAGGCTCAGGCCGATTCCCTGCGTGCGGCCAAGAAGGATGTCGAGGCCCATCGCATCGAGTCCGTTAAGGACAAGGAACACTTCACCGTCGTTCCCGGCACCGAGCTTACGCGCGGCGACCTGGTGATCGTACGCGCCGGCGAGCAGATTCCCGGCGATGGCGACGTCATCGAGGGCGCTGCTTCCGTTGACGAGTCCGCCATCACCGGCGAGTCCGCCCCCGTGGTCCGCGAGGCCGGCGGCGACCGCTCTGCCGTTACCGGCGGTACCACGGTGCTGTCCGATTGGATCATCGTCAAGATCTCCAGTGAGCCCGGCCAGAGCTTCCTGGACAAGATGATCGCGATGGTCGAGGGTGCCGCGCGCAAGAAGACCCCTAACGAGATCGCTCTGGAGATCTTCCTGGTGGCCCTCTCCATCGTCTTTATCCTGGTCACGCTGGCCCTGTATTGTTACTCCTGCTTCTCGGCCGGTCTTAACGACATGGTCAACCCCACGGCCGTGACCACGCTCGTGGCACTGCTCGTGTGCCTGGCTCCCACTACCATCGGCGCCCTTCTTTCCGCCATCGGCATCGCCGGCATGAGCCGTCTGAACGAGGCCAACGTGCTGGCCATGTCCGGCCGCGCCATCGAGGCCGCCGGCGACGTCGACATCCTCATGCTCGACAAGACCGGCACCATCACCCTGGGTAACCGCCAAGCCGCCGAGTTCATCCCGGTCGATGGCGTCGATCCCGCGGAGCTGGCCGATGCCGCCCAGCTTTCCTCGCTGGCCGACGAGACCCCCGAGGGTCGTTCCATCGTCGTGCTCGCCAAGGAGCAGTTCGGTCTGCGCGGTCGCACGCTCGAGGATAAGGGTATGGAGTTCATCCCCTTCACCGCGGCAACGCGCATGTCCGGTGTGAACTACGAGGGCAATGAGATCCGCAAGGGCGCTGCCGATTCCGTGCGCACCTATGTGGAGGCAGCTGGCGGCGTGTTCTCCCAGGAGTGCGACGAGGCCGTCGAGCGCATCGCCAAGGCCGGCGGCACCCCGCTGGTCGTGACCAAGAACTGTCGCGTGCTGGGCGTTGTGTACCTCAAGGACATCATCAAGTCCGGCGTTAAGGAGAAGTTCGCCGACCTGCGCAAGATGGGCATCAAGACCATCATGGTGACGGGCGACAACCCGCTCACCGCCGCGGCAATCGCCGCCGAGGCCGGCGTTGACGACTTCCTGGCCGAGGCCACCCCTGAAGGCAAGCTCGAGAAGATCCGCGAGTTCCAGCGTGAGGGGCACCTGGTCGCCATGACCGGTGACGGCACCAACGACGCGCCCGCTCTGGCCCAGGCCGACGTCGCCGTGGCCATGAACACGGGCACCCAGGCTGCCAAGGAGGCCGGCAACATGGTCGACCTCGACTCCAGCCCCACCAAGCTCATCGATATCGTGCGCATCGGCAAGCAGCTGCTCATGACCCGCGGTTCGCTCACGACCTTCTCGGTGGCCAACGACGTGGCGAAGTACTTCGCCATCATCCCCGCCCTGTTCTCGCCGATCTACCCGGGCCTTGGCGCGCTCAACATCCTCGGTCTGGCAAGCCCGCTGTCCGCGGTTCTTTCGGCCATCATCTATAACGCGCTCGTTATTATCGCGCTGATCCCGGCCGCGCTGAAGG
>DBFWBE010000038.1:0-29699 GCA_048485835.1 Collinsella sp. | reverse complement strand
GAACAGGAGTCGCTCGAGCTCGTCGGGCGGCAGGTTGAGGAGCTCGTCGCCGGGACGGTGCAGGCAGACCTTCCTGAGCTTGCCGATCTCGGAAGGCACGTGCAGACCTTTCGTCATGGCCTCCTACCTTTCTTTCGGGCCTTTCGGCCGAATCTCTCAGCGCCCTTCCATAGCGGACGCTGCTTGCTGACAGCTCTAGTTATATCCAAATTCCACCCGCAATTCCACCTCGCCCCCGAACGGTCAACAAAGTGCGATGAACGGTATATCGCATGAGATTCCCCCATAATGTACTTCGGCGTTCTAAAGTAACTTTTCTAAGGTAAACGCTCTTTTTTCCTAAAAGCTATTTGCAATTGCATCTCTAAACTTTTGATTCAGAATTGCATAGCTAAATCGGTTTTATGTATATAAATGATGTTTGTTTACGTTTCCGCCTGCATTCAATGATATTCAGCTATCCATCATTCTTATTCACACTTACGTACCAGTTGAGTGAGGATATAGACCGCTTGCAGACGAGCAGGGCGTCAGTCCTATGACTTGTCAGCGTAAGAAGTAGGTAAAGATACCGTTCGCACAATACGTCCGTGCCACAAGTCGACTAAATTGAGACAATAGTGAATAGGGTTAGGCTACCGTCCCCTGCGGGGACTGAACGGACAGATGCATATGCCGAGCAAAATCGAAAAAAAGCAAGCCGTCGCAAAGCTGCGCAAACCGCCTCGCGACTTCTCGTACACGCAGAACCGAGAGCTCAGCTGGCTACGCTTTGACAACCGTGTGCTTGACGAAGCCTTCGATGAGACCGTTCCGCTGTTCGAGCGTCTAAAGTTCGTGTCGATTTTCGAGTCTAACCTCGACGAGTTTCTCATGGTGCGTGTGGGCGGCCTGTCCGATCTGGCAGAGCTCAAAAAGCAACCTGTCGACAACAAGAGCAATATGACCGCCTCCGAACAGGTCGATGCTGTCATGGCCGAAATGCCCGGGCTCCTTACCCGTTGGGAGTCCATCTTTAAGAGCATCGAGGGCAAGCTCGACACCTTGGGCGTTCACCGCGCCCGCATCGATTCGCTTACGCCCGAGGAGCGCACCTTTGTAACCCGCTACTTCCAGGCCTACGTGTCGCCGGTCATCTCGCCGCTGGTCATCGATCCTCGCCACCCCTTCCCCAACCTACGCAATGGCGCGCTCTATCTGGCCTGTGGTCTGGACGGCGCCACCGACGAGGAGAGCCTGCTGGGCCTTATCGAGATTCCCGCCTCGATGAACCGCGTGGTCGAGATCCCCTCGCCCACCGGCACCTACTCCTACATCTTGCTCGAGGACGTCATCCTCGCCTGCCTGGACAGCTGCTTTGGCTCCTATAAGCCGCTGGATCGTGCGCTGATCCGCGTCACCCGCAACGCCGACATCGATCCGGACGGCGAGGGCGTCGAAGAGGAAGAGGACTACCGCCAGCACATGAAGCGCATCCTCAAGAAGCGCCTGCGTCTGCAGCCGGTAGTGCTCGCGGTCTCGGGGTCGCTCGAGAAGGCAACGCTCAAGACCATCCGCAAGGCGCTCGAGCTTTCGCGCCGCTCTGTCTTTACCTGCGATATCCCGCTCGACCTGGGCTACGTCTTTGGCATTGAGGGCAAGATTCCCGAGCACCTGCGCAACGAGCTGCTCTTTACGCCGTTTAAGCCGCAGCCCAATCCCACCATCGACATGACCCGCTCCATCCGCGAGCAGGTGCTGCAGCACGACAAGCTGCTCTTTTATCCCTACGAGGCCATGAACCCCTTCCTGGATCTGGTGCACGAGGCCGCCTACGACCCCGAGTGCATCTCGCTGCGCATCACGCTCTACCGCGTGGCCAAGCAGAGCCGCCTGTGCGAGTCGCTGATCGATGCTGCCGAGAACGGCAAAGAGGTCACGGTGCTCATGGAACTTCGTGCCCGCTTTGACGAGCAGAACAACATCGAGTGGGCCGAGCGCCTGGAAGAGGCCGGCTGCACCGTCATCTATGGTTCCGAGGGCTTTAAATGCCACTCAAAGATCTGCCAGCTCACCTATCGCGAGGGCATGGCGCTAACGCGCCTCACGCTTTTGGGCACCGGCAACTTTAACGAGAAGACGGCCAAACTCTACAGCGACTTTATGCTCATGACAGCCCATCCCGGCATCGGCGAGGACGCCAACCTGTTCTTCCGC
The DNA here is from genome assembly GCA_048485835.1 of Collinsella sp. Lineage (GTDB taxonomy): Bacteria > Actinomycetota > Coriobacteriia > Coriobacteriales > Coriobacteriaceae > Collinsella. The sequence goes on along the minus strand of DBFWBE010000038.1, from coordinate 27,503 downwards.
AATCTGTCGCTGGGCAACCTGCGCGGCGACTACCGCTTCCTGGGTGTGGCGCCCGTCGGACTGAAACCGCTCATCATGCGCGGGCTTGACCGCGAGATCCAGCGCGCCCTTGCCGGCGAGCCCGCCCGCGTGTTCTTTAAGCTCAACTCGCTGACCGACCGCGAGGTTATCGACAAGATCGCCGAGGCATCGTGTGCCGGCGTGCGCGTAGACATGATCATCCGCGGCATCTCGTGCCTCAAGCCCGGTGTTCCGGGCAAGACCGAGAACGTGCATGTCCGCTCCATCGTCGGACGCTTTTTGGAGCACGCGCGCGTCTATGCTTTCGGCGTGGACTCGGACATGATTTACCTGAGCTCGGCAGACATGATGACGCGCAACACCGAGCACCGCGTGGAGATTGCCTTCCCCGTGCTCGACCCCACCTGCCGCGCCCTAGTGCACGAGTACATGGGCATGCAGCTGCGCGACAACGTGAAGGCCCGCAGCCTCACGAGCGACGGCACCTGGGTCCCCGTGGAGCGTGCAGAGGGTGAGAAACCCTTCAACTCGCAGGAAGCCCTGCTGGAGCGTGCCTATCGCAACGCCGAGGCCGCCGCGCAGCAGCGCGCACGGGAGAAGGAACGTGTGGCCGAGGAGGCCATTCAGGCCGATGTTGAACACGGGGCAGCTGCCAAACCGGAAGCGGTTGCAGCTCCCCCGGTGAATGAGCCCGAGGCTGCCGCAGAGCCCGCCGTGGAGAAAGCGCCCGAGCCCGCTACTGCGACTCCGGAGCCCGCCGCCGAGGCAAAGCCCGCCCCTGCTCCTGAGCCGCAGCCGGCCACACCCAAGGTCCAAGAGGTCCAGGCGACCGTCATTGAGCCCGAGCCTGCACCTGCACCTCAGCCCGATCCGCAGGTCATCAAGCCCGCACCCGAGACGAGCGCCCGTCGCGATAAGCCCGCCGGCAAGACCAAGGCCATCGAGCGCCATCGCCCCGGCCGCGTGCGCATGGGCCTGGGTCTGATCGGCCTGGGTCTTAAGACGCTCATTACCGGCAAGACGAAATAGTCGTTTGTAGAAGCAGTTTGTAGAAGCGCCCCGCATTTGAGGAAAGCCTCGGATGCGGGGCGCTTTTCCCTGCTACCATGGTGCGAACAACAACGCGAATGACAGGCAGGAATATGAAGCTCACTATAGAATCGATGACCTACGGCGCCGACGGGCTGGCGCACGCCGACAACGGCAAGGCCGTCTTTGTGCAGGGCGCCGTGGCAGGCGACACCGTCGAGGCCGAGGTCGTACAGGACGGCAAGTCGTTCATGCGTGCCCGCACCACCGAGATTCTGGAGCCAAGCCCCGATCGCATTCAGTCTCCCTGCCCCTTCGTGGGCATCTGCGGCGGCTGCTCGTGGGGCAATCTCTCACGCACGGCACAGCTCGCCGCCAAGGAGCAAAATCTGCGCTCCACGCTCGAGCGTATCGGCAAGTTCAGCCCCGATCAAGTCGATGAACTGGTGCAACCCATCCGCCACACCAAGGATGATTGGGGCTACCGCAATAAAATCGAACTCGAGCCGACCGTTGTAAACGGCCGCGTGCGTCTTGGCATGCACGGTGTCGATCCTCGCAAGATCGTGACCGTCGATTCGTGCCCGTTGTTCGACAAACGCTTCCCCAAGGCACTCAAATCGGTCGTCGGCGCGCTCAATTATCTGAGCGGCAGCCACGACCTGGGCCTTGAGCGCGTGGGCATTCGCGCATCGCGCCGCACCAAGGCACTCGAGGTCGCACTCTGGACGCCCACAGGCTCTTTTCCGCGCTCGCAGGTCTCCCGCGTGCTGGCGGACGCCGCCCATCCCACGAGCATCGTGCGTGTGATGAGCAAGGGCGAAAAGAAGGCCCGCCGTGTCTCCAAGGTCGAAATGCTCGCCGGAGAGGGCTCATGGACCGAGAATATCGCCGAGGGTCAGATGCGCTTGTCTGCCCCGTCTTTTTTCCAGGTCAACACCAAGGGTGCCGAGATTTTGATCGAGCTTGTCATGGAAACGCTCGATCCGCAGGAAGACGAGCTTGCCGTGGACCTGTACTGCGGTGCCGGCACCTTTACCCTGCCGCTCGCCCGCCGCTGCGACTTTGTCGCCGCCGTCGAGGCCTACGGCCCCGCCGTGCGCGACCTGCGCCGTAACCTGGAGATCAACAAGCTTGATAACGTCGACGTCATTGGCGGAGACGCGGTGCGCGAGTTCCCCGACCAGGACGCCGATGTCCTAGTAGTCGACCCGCCGCGTGCAGGCCTCGCCCCCGAAGCGATCGACCTTATCGCCAGCACGAGTGCTCGCGATGTCGCCTACGTGAGCTGCGACCCGGCCACCCTGGCGCGCGATCTCAAACGCTTTGTCGAAGAAGGCACCTTCTCCCCCGTAAAGATCACGCCAGTCGACCTGTTCCCGCAAACCTTCCACTGCGAGACCGTCGTCCACCTTAGGCGCAACTAGCCGCTTAATCATTGCTCAGAAAATCATTGGGAAATCGAGCGTGGCAAGCGGAGGTCTTCGGGGTATAAGACGGCTAATTGTATGCCGCCTATGAAAGGAACCCTCATGCCCAGCGTTGCCGTTCTCGCCGCCGATGGCTTTGAAACTATTGAATGCTTGACCATGGTCGATGTCATGCGTCGCGGCGGCGTGCGTGCCACGCTCGTCTCGATCATGCCCACGCGCGAGGTCGTAAGCTCGCTGCAGATCCCCGTGACCTGCGATGCGCTCTTTGATGAGATCAACTTTGACGAGTACGACTGCGTCGTGCTGCCCGGCGGCCTGCCCGGTGCCACCAACCTGCGCGCAGATCAGCGCGTCTGCGACGTGGTCTGCGAGTTCGCCGCAACCAAGCACGTCGCCGCCATCTGCGCCGCCCCGTTTATCCTGGGCGAGCTCGACCTGCTCGAGGGGCGCCATGCCACGTGCTTCCCTGGCTTTGAGAAAAGCTTCCCCGAAGGCGCCTATACCGGCGAGAAGGTCACGCAAGACGGCAACATCATCACTGCCAGCGGCATGGCACAGTCCCTCCCCTTTGCATTGGAGCTGCTGCGCACGCTCGCCGGCGACAAGGCCGTCGAGAAGGTCGCCGAGGGCATCCAACTATGATTTTGGCTTCGCAATCGCCGCGCCGCATAGAGCTGATGCGCGAGGCAGGCTACAACATTCGCGTGATTCCCGCGGATATCGACGAAACGCCCTTTGATGGCGAGGCCCCGCTCACGCTTGTCGAGCGCTTGGCACGCGCCAAGGCGGCTGCCGTTGCTGCCGAGTATGCCAAGCCCAATGAGCTGACGGTCGCGGCCGACACCATCGTCACTTTTGACGGCAAGATTCTGGGCAAGCCGGCAACCGAGGACGAGGCGCGCACTATGCTCCGTGAGCTTTCGGGCCGCACGCACCAGGTCGCAACCGGCGTCTGCATCGTTAAGGCAGGCGATACGGCCGCCCCGCATGCCGCCGAAAGCCTGTCCTTTGTCGATGTGACCGACGTGACGTTCTACGAGCTCACCGACGAGCAGATCGAGCACTACGTCGCCTCGGGTGAGCCCATGGACAAGGCCGGCGCCTACGGCATTCAGGGCACAGGCGGCCGCATGCTCGTGCACGATATTTCTGGCGACTTCTATAACGTGGTGGGCCTACCCATCGCCCGCGTCGCGCGCGCGATTCAAAAACTCTCGTAATTGCATCTGGCGCTGGGTATCCCCCAGCGCCTACAATTTTGGCGTACCGTACGGATCCCGACCGGGCACAAGGCGCGGCGGAAAACCGATAGGAGTTAAACATGGATACACTGCTCGAGGCCATTGACGTCTGCGATGTCGATGGCTTTTGCTATGGCAACTATACGGACGAGGAGGCCGGCACCGGTTGCACCGTAATCGTGGCACCCGAGGGCGCCACCGGCGGCGTTGACGTTCGCGGCGGTGCTCCCGCTTCGCGCGAGACCGACCTGCTACGACCCGAGAACACCGTCGACAGGGTCCACGCCGTCTGCCTTTCGGGCGGATCGGCCTTTGGCCTCGAGGCCGCAAGCGGCGTCGCTCGCGAGCTTGAGAGCCGCGGCATCGGCCTTCCCGTCGGCCCCACGCAGGTGCCTATCGTGTGCTCCAGCTGTATCTTCGACCTTGCCTTTGGCGACCCCACCGTGCGCCCCGACATTGAGGCCGGCATCGCCGCCGTGCGCGAAGCACTCGACCACACCCCCACCAAGCTCGAACAGGGCAACGTAGGCGCCGGCACCGGCGCCACTGTAGGCAAGCTCATGGGGCCTGCCACCTGCATGAAGGCCGGCCTTGGAGCTGCTGCCGTGGCGCTCGGCCCCATCAAGGTGGGCGCCGTGGTCTCAGTCAACGCCTGCGGCAACGTTGTCGACCCCTTCACCGGCGAGTGGGTCGCCGGCATGCGCGCCGCAGCCGATAGCGACCAGATCGTCGACATGGAACTCGCAGCCTTTGCCGCCGCCGGATCCATGCAGATGCCGCTCGACCGCACCAACACCACCATCAGCTGCATCATCACCAACGTGGAACTCACTAAGGCACAAGCCACCAAGGTCTCCCAGATGGCCGCAGACGCCTACGCACACGCCATCCGCCCCACACACACCACCAACGACGGCGACACCATCTACACCCTCGCCAGCGGCAAACTGGGCGCCCAGGCAAGCGCCGCCGTTCCCCTAGACCTGCTGGGCATGCTCGCCGTAAGGGCCTTGGAAACCGCCATCGTAAACGGAGCCAAAACCGCCAAAACCTCCCACGGCATCCCCGGCGCCGCGAAGTAGCCTAACCTGACCGGTTGCCCGGTGGGGCTTGGTTATGTTTGCTGCTCTACAGTCCTGGCTCGCACGAAGAACACATTAAGTGCTCTTCGGCTCGTGCGGAACTCGCGACAAACATAACCAAGCCCCACCGGGCAACCTACCAACCAAGTCTTTTCAGCCCAGGCCCCTGTGTACCGCGCGTCGAAGATCTTCAAATTCAAATTACCTGACAATCGATTCTTATAGCAGAGGCCCCTTGGCCCTTAGTTTGCTACTGCGAGCAGGACTGTTCGCAGTAGCAAACTAAGGGCCAAGGGGCCCAGTCAACCTATCAGCAGCGATTACTCAGCAGCTAGTTGAATTTGAAGATCTTTGAGGCAAGACGGTATAGGCCGAGTGTGGTTTTGTCTCCCGCCCGTCCGCGCAGATTGGTGAAGAACCCGACCACGCCGTAACGGGCACGACGATACATGCGCTCGTCGTAGGCCTTCAAATCATTCCACAGCGTCTTTAGGCGCTCGTCGGCGCAATCTTCCTCGGAAAGCTTGGTGAGCACCGAGCAGATCGCCATCATCATGGTGAAGTAGCCCATCATGTACGAACGCAGGCGCGACGACTCAACATCGCTGTACAGGTGGTACGACTCCATCATGATACGCGTAACACGGAACTGCTGGTCCAGACGCTTGACCATCGTTGCCTCGTTGACGCTCTGACCTTCGCGACCGATAAAGTAGCGGTAGAGGTCGATGTCGGCGTAGTACATGGTCTTGCAACGCGGCAGCGGCACGTAGGCGTAGATGTTGTCCACATAGAACGTGTGCGGCGGCATGGGAAGGTTGGACTCGCGCAGCACATCCGTGCGATAGCACAGGCTGTGCATGAGTAGGTTCTGGTCCAGGCGGAAATGACCGATCTGATCCCAAGAAAAGATCTTTTTGCGCGGCAGGGCAAATTTGTAGCCAATAGCGGTATGCGTGCCCTCGTAAACCTTCTCGTACACGTAGTTCGAGATAAACAGGTCAACGCGCTGGTCGCGCTCCTCAAAGCCACGCAGAATCGACAGCATGGTCGAAAGGGCAGCGCCGTCAAGCCAGTCGTCCGAGTCGACAACCTTGTAGTAGGTGCCCTGCGCCTCGCGCAGACCCGAAAGAACGGCAATACCGTGACCGCCATTCTCCTGGTGCACCGCGCGGATGATTCCAGGATAACGGGCCTCCCACTCGTCGGCCTTGGCGGCCGTCTCGTCCTTGGAGCCGTCGTCCACCACGATAATCTCGATATCGGTGGCGTAATTGCTCCCCTCCAAGATGGAGGTGATGCAATGGTCCATGTCCTTGGCGGCGTTATACGAGGGAATACCGAATGTTATGACTTTATGCATGGCAGGCGATAATCTCATCCGAAAGATCGAGGGCGGAATTGGTCACAGCGTCCATATCGTAGTAACGATACTCGGCCAGACGACCCACCGGGTGGAAGTTCGTCAGGTTCTGGACGCGCTCAAGATAGCGCTCATAGAGCTCACGGTTCTCGGGCTCAAGAATGGCGTAGTACGGCGTCTCGCCCGAGCCGGGCGTATAGGCCTTGGAATACTCCTTCATGATGGTGGTCTTGCCGGGCAGGATCTGACCGGTCATGTTCTTGAACTCGGTAATGCGCGTGTAGTCCTCGCTCGTGGTGTAGTTGACGGTGCCCACGGGCTGGAACTGGTCCATATCGAGCGTCTCGAACTTCATGTCGAGCGTGCGGTACGGTAGCGCGCCCAGATCGAGATTGAACAGCTCATCGAGCGGACCGGTGTAGACGATCTCGCCACCATAGACCTTGCCGTCGATCTTGACGGTAGTCTCGTCGATTTCAAAGAGGTCACGGGCGTCCACGTCGCAGAACACGTCGATCAGGTCGTGGTCGAGCATGTGCTCAAAGAGCGCCGTGTAGCCTTCCTGCGGCATGCCCTGGAAGGGAGCTTGCGGGAAGTAGCGGTCATCATCGCCCACAAAGACGGGAACGCGGCCGGTGATCGAGGGATCGATCTGATCGGGCGTCTGGCCCCACTGCTTCATGGTGTAATGCAAAAAGACGTTCTCGTAGACGTAATCGGCGACCTCGGCAAGATCCGGGTCGTTCTTCTTACGCAGCTCCATAATGGGCACCTTGACATCCTTGCCAAAGGTCTCCACGAGCTTCTGATACAGCTCCTCGCCGCGCTCGTCACCAAAGGCGAGCTTGAGACTCGCATGGTTGAAGGGCACGGGCATAAGGGTACCGTTGATGTTGGCGAGCACCTTGTGCTGATAATCCGTCCACTTGGTAAAGCGCGACAGGAAATTGTGCACGCGCTCGTTAAAAGTGTGATAGATATGCGGACCGTACTCGTGGATCAGGATTCCGGCCTCGTCAGTGCAGTCATAGGCATTGCCCGCAATGTGGCTACGGCGCTCCAAAACGGCAACACGATAGCCGATGGTCTCGGCAAGACGGCGGGCGCAAACGGCACCGGCATATCCAGCACCGACGACAATCATGTCGTACGCGCCGGCGTTAAAGCCTTCAGGCAGGCCTGAGGTAATCTGCATCGATACTCCTTGTCAAAAGCCACGGGCTCGTTAGCTGGGCTTTTCTCGAACATTCTTCGAGACATATTTATCAGAGCGATTATAGCGCTAATGCGTCCTATAATGAGCTTGCCACACAAGGAAAGCTCAAGCACCGCGGCGTACATAATTGAAAGGTAAACCCGCTAGCAGCGGGTTTATTCGTGAACAGCCGGGTGCCTGGAGCTTAGCGAAACGCTTGTAAGGAGTAACATGAGCGATTTCCTAAACCGTATGAAGTCTGCCGCCAAGGCCGACCTTAAGACGATCGTCCTGCCCGAGGGCGAGGATCCGCGCACTATCGTCGCGGCCACCAAAATCATCGAGGAGGGCCTGGCAAAGATCGTCATCCTGGGCAACCCCGACGAGATCAACGTTCCCGGCGCTACCGTCATCGACCCGCGCAATGCCGAGAAGCACGAGGAGTACGCGCAGAAGTTTGCCGAGCTCCGCGCCAAGAAGGGCGTTACCATCGAGCAGGCTCGCGCCCAGGTGATGGACGCCACCTACTTTGGCACCATGATGGTCAAGATGGGCGATGCCGACGGCCTGGTCTCCGGCGCCTGCCACTCCACCGCCGACACCCTGCGCCCCGCGCTTCAGATCCTCAAGACCGCCCCGGGCACCAAGCTGGTCTCGGCCTTCTTCGTGATGTGCACCGACACCCCGCAGTTCGGCACTGACGGCACGCTGATCTTCGCCGACTGCGGCCTCAACATCAACCCGTCCTCCGACGAGCTCTCCGAGATCGCCATCGCCTCCGCTCACTCCTGGTCCACCTTCATGGGCAACGTTGAGCCGCACGTGGCCATGCTCTCCTACTCCACCATGGGCTCCGCTGGCGGCGAGGTCGCCAAGAAGGTCCAGGAGGCTGTGAAGTTCTGCAAGGAGAAGGCTCCCGAGCTCGCCATCGACGGCGACCTGCAGCTCGATGCCGCTATTGTCCCCACCGTCGCCCAGCTCAAGGCTCCCGGCTCCTCCGTTGCCGGCAAGGCCAACGTGCTCGTGTTCCCCGACCTCGAGGCCGGCAACATCGGCTACAAGCTGGTCCAGCGCTTCGCCGGCGCCGACGCCTACGGCCCCATCCTGCAGGGCATCGCCAAGCCGGTTAACGACCTGTCGCGCGGCTGCTCTGCTGACGACATCGTGGGTGTCGTGGCCATCACCGCCGTCCAGGCTCAGATGGCTGAGTAGCGTACGCACTCGCCCGAAGGCCGTACGGGCTAACCCCTGAAAACGTCCTCGACCAATGAAACGCCCCCGTTCTGCTCCTTCGGAGCTACGAACGGGGGCGTTTCTGGTCTGCGGATTGTTTTCAGGGGTTAGCCCGTACGGCCTTCTACCGCTACGTAGCAATTAGGGCATCTGGAGTGGACGGCGGCTTGGCTACGAGCTGAGGCTGAAGATCTGGATGGCCGGGTGCCGTTGCTGGGAGTGCAGGCGTTACTGGCGATGGTCACTTTGGGACTGGTATTTCCGCCTGCTAGCAAAAAGGCCTCCGGAGCTGTTGCTCTGGAGGCCTTTCGTTTACTTGCAAATGCGCGCGTTAGTTGTTCTTGGTCAGGCGCTCGACGTCGTGGGCGATCATGTATTCCTCGTCGGTGGGGATGACCATGACCGTAACGGCGGAACCGGCGGCGCTGATGACCTGTGGGCCGTTGCCCACGGCCTCGCGGTTCTTGTTGTTGTCGATGCGCACGCCCAGCCACTCGAAGCAGTCGCAGAAAGCCTTGCGGATCGACCAGTCGTTCTCGCCAATGCCGGCGGTAAAGGTAATGGTGTCCACGCCCGCCATGGAAGCGATCATGGAACCGGCCTGCTGCATGGCCTTATAGGCGAACATATCGAAGGCGAGAAGGCAGCGCTCGTCGCCCTCGGAGGCGCGCGTGCGGATGTCGCGGGCGTCGTTGGAGATACCCGAAATGGCAAGCAGGCCGGACTGCTTGTTCATCATGTCGTCGACTTCCTGGTAGCTGTAGCCGCCCTCGCGCTGCAGGTAGCACACGGTAGCCGGGTCAATGGAACCGCAGCGGGTACCCATCATCAGACCGTCAAGCGGCGTGAGGCCCATCGTGGTGTCGCGGCACACGCCGTCCTCAATGGCGGCAAGCGAAGCACCGTTACCCAAATGGCACGAAAGCAGACGGTGGCAGCGCGAACCCAGGATCTCCTTGGCCATCATCCACTCATAGCGGTGGCTCGTGCCGTGGGCGCCGTACTTGCGCACGTGGTACTTGTCGCACACGTCCTTGGGCAGCGCGTAGGTATAGGCGACCTCGGGCATGGTCATGTGGAATGAGGTATCGAAGACGGCGACGTTGGGCAGCTCCGGATACTTCTCGCGGCAATACTCGATTGCTGCGGCCTCGCCGTAGTTGTGCAGCGGAGCAAGCGGTGCCACCTCGAGAATCTTGGCCATAACCTCGTCGTCGACAACTGCGGAATCATCGAAGTGCCAGCCGCCCTGAACGATGCGATGCCCAATGCCATCAATCGTAAAGTCGGTCTTCTCGAGCTCCTCGAGCACGCGAGCGATAGCAGAGCGATGATCGGGGAAAGGGACCTCCTCGGTTTGCTTGGCGCCACCGTTCTCGGAGTGACCAAAGATGCCCATGTCCGATCCGATACGCTCGCAGTTGCCCTTGGCGAAAACCTTGCGGGTATCGGTATCCAAAAGCTGATATTTAAGACTTGAGCTGCCGGCGTTGACAACAAGTACGTTCATGAGACTCCTTCGCAGTGCAATACGGTCGACGCAGGCCCCTTAAGGCGGCCGCATTTTAATAAGAAGTTATCATATCTTGATAAATAGATATCAGCATATCGCCCAACGAGCGCAAAAGAGGGGCCGAACGGCGCTCGGTCGTCCAGCCCCTCCCCTCTTGCAATTACTTGCCGTTGACGATGCGCTCGACGTCGGAAGCGATCATGAACTCCTCGTCCGTAGGGATGACGAAAATCTTGACCTTGGAATCCTTGGCGGACAGGCACCAAGCGCCGTCGCCACGCAGGGCATTACGGGCGTGATCCATCTTGACGCCCATAAAGGCCAGACGATCGGCCACGCCAGCGCGAACGGCCGGAGCGTGCTCGCCGATGCCGGCGGTAAAGACCAGGGTGTCCATGCCGCACATGGAGGTGGCCATCTCGGCGGCCTTAGCGGCAATCTTGTAGACGAACATATCGAAGGCGAGCTGAGCCTCGGGGTCACCAGCAGCGGCGAGCTCCTCAACGTTGCGGCAGTCGTTGGTCTTGCCACCGGTCACAGCCAAAAGGCCAGACTTCTTGTTCATCATCTCGTCGACCTCGTCGAAGGTGTAGCCACCCTCGCGCTGCAGGTAGCACACGGTAGCCGGGTCGATGGAGCCGCAGCGGGTGCCCATCATGACGCCGTCGAGCGGCGTCAAGCCCATGGTGGTGTCCATGCACTTGCCGTCCTCGATGGCGCACAGGGAAGCGCCGGAGCCGATATGGCACACGACGACCTTGCGGGCCTCGCCGTTGGTCATCTCGGCGACCTTCTTGGAGATGTAACGGTAGCTGGTGCCGTGGGCGCCGTACTTACGGATGTGCAGTTTGTCGCAGACGTCCTTGGGCAGGGCGTAAGTCTTGGCGACCTCGGGCATGTTGAAGTGGAAAGCGGTGTCGTAGACCGTGACGTTGGGCAGATCGGGATACTGCTCGAGGCAGTACTCGATAACGTTGGCCTCGGGGTTGTTGTGCAGCGGGGCGAGCGGAGCGACCTCGCGGATCTTGGCGAGGACGTCCTCGTCGACGAGGGAGGAGTCGCCAAAGTACCAACCGCCCTGAACGATGCGGTGGCCAATGCCCTCGATCTTGACGCCGTTGGCCTCGAGGTCCTTCAGAACGACCTCGATGGCGACCTTGTGGTCAGGGAACTCGATGTTCTCGGTCACCTTCTTGGAACCGTTGGCAGCGTGAGTGAAGGTACCGCCGGTAAAGCAGACGCGCTCGCAGGAGCCCTTTGCGGACACCTTGTGGGACTTGGTATCGATGACCTGATACTTAAGCGTCGAAGATCCTGCGTTGACGACCAGAACGTTCATGTGTCTCCCTACTAACAGGCGGTGTGGCGCCGCCAGGTTACATACGCTTCAATAATAAACCCAAACGCCCTCGCGCTCGGGTTTATTGCGTTGATATATAAGTTATCGGTGTTTGAGCTTCCGTTTCATTGTAAGGAAAAAGCGCCCTCAGATGAGGTTCTCGCCCAAGTTCTTGCCGCCAAGGACGTGCATGTGGAAGTGCATGACGGTCTGACCGGCGTTAACGCCCTTGTTGGAGATGACGCGGAAACCGTCCTCCAAGCCCTTGGCCTTAGCGACCTCCTGGATGGCGTGAGCCATGGCGCCCATGGTCTCGGCCGGTACGTTGTCGGCGATGTCGCTGTAGTGCTTCTTGGGGATCACGAGCGTGTGGACCGGCGCCTGGGGATTGAGGTCGTCGAACGCGATGACCTGGTCGTCCTCATAGACAACGGTCGAGGGGATCTCGTGGTTGGCGATTTTGCAGAAGATGCAATCACACATGGTTGGTTCCTTTCTCACAGACCAAGGTAATTATATTTGGTCAGGATGGTTAGAACGAGAGGTTGTCGTCGGTGTTGGCGGCTTCGCCGTCGGCGAGCACGTCGTTGCCGTCGACGTCCTTAAGAAGCACCGAGACCTTCTGCTCGGCATCGGACAGGCGGGTGCGCAGGCTCTTGAGGAGCTCTACGCCGCGGGTATAGCTCTCGAGCGACTCCTCGAGCTCCATATCGCCCGACTCCAAGCTGCGGATGATGAGCTCCAACTCCTGCGAAGCCTGCTTGTACGTAAGCTGCTCGACCGGGGTTTTCTCTGCCATATCTGTTTCCTTTCCTAAAGGTTTATCGCTATGAAACGCGGCCTACTCAACCGCATCAACCGTTGCTGCCACGTTGCCGTCTGCCATGCGCACACGAATGGCATCGCCGGGCTTAAAGGTCTTGGCGCTCGTAGCCACACCATCATCGCTGTACGCGATGGAATAGCCACGGGCAAGCACCTTGAGCGGCGACAGGGCATCGAGCGACGCGGCGGCTCGGCCCAGGTCGGACGCGGGCTTGCTGAGCATCATACGTCCCTGATGCTCCAGACGGGAACTCGCAAGCGTGAGCGCATGGCGCTTGCCATCGAGCCCCGAGGTGCTTGCAACCAGACGCTCGGGCAGGTGCTCAAAGTTGGAGCGGAATGTCCCGACCGAGCGCGCTATGGCGCCCGACAGGCGATCGGCCGTCAGGGCAAGCTCAGACTCGCGACGCTCGACCATAAATGTGGGGTCGTTGAGGCACGGGCGACATGCGGCGGCATCGAGTGCATCGCCCAGACGGGCCGTATAGGTATCCCAGGCGCGGCGACCGCGCTGATCGAGCATCTCCAGGTCGACCTGGGCCGACCCAATCATCGATGCCATCGCGGCACCCAGACGCTGATGGCGCGCCTCGAGCACATCGGTCAACTCCGTCATAGCCGGCGCCACCGATTCTGCCGCCGCCGTGGGCGTGGAGGCGCGGCGGTCGCTCACCATGTCGCATATCGAGGTATCGGGCTCATGGCCAATGCCGGTCACCACGGGCACAGGACAAGCCGCCACCGCACGGGCAAGCTCCTCGTCATTAAAGGTCATGAGGTCCTCGAAGGATCCGCCGCCGCGCACCAGCAAGATGCAGTCGGGCGCTGGCGTGATGGCGGCGGCACGGCGCAGGCCCTCAATAAGCTCGGCCGGCGCACCCTCGCCTTGAACCTTGGCGCCCACGCAGACAAGCTCGACGAGCGGATTGCGCCGACGCAATGTACGCTTGACGTCGTCGATTACCGCACCGGAAAGCGAGGTGACGACCGCCACGCGGGAGCAGAACACCGGGATGCGGCGCTTGCGCGCTTCGTCCATCAGGCCCTCGCGGCGTAGCTTTTCGGCCAGTTGCGCCACTTGTTGACGCAGCAGACCCTCCCCCGCCAGCGAAAACGAGCGAGCGACAAAGCTCATGCGGCCCGTGGCCTTATAGAGGTTGAAGCTGCCCTTAAAGCTCACCTGCATGCCGTCACGCAGATCGAAGGTACGCTTGAGATAGGCGCCCTTCCAGATGATGCAGTCGACGGCGGCCGAGTCGTCTTTAATCTGGAAGTAGCAGTGGCCGCTTCGGGCATTGGGGCCACGGAAGCCCGTGACCTCACCCAAAACGCTCAGCTGCGGAATGGCGTCGAGTGCGCCGGCGGCGATCTCCACCGCTTGGCTCACGCTGAGCTCTTTGCGCTCCTGCTCATCCGATCCGTCGAACTCGGCGGAAACGGTATTGCCGGTCAGATTCCAGCCTGCCACGCAGCCTCCTTTCGTCATCGTGCACAAGGGCTTCGGCCCTGCGCAAATTTAAGTCCAACACATAGTACAGCGCCGCGGGGACACGAATCCCCGCGGCGCCCAGCGACCCAATTTGTTATCGGTTGGAGTTTCTGTTGTAGCGAGCCATAAGATAGAGCAGCTGAATAATCGAGGTGAGCGCAGCGGCAACATAGGTAAGCGCGGCGGCCGTCAGTACCTTCTTGGCACCGTTGACCTGCTTGGAACTCATACCCGACTGCTCGATGTACGCCACGGCGCGGCGGCTGGCATCAATCTCGACCGGCAGCGTAACCAGTTGGAACAGCACGCTAAACGAGAAGAAGATCAGTGCGAGGGATGTGAGCCCGGCAATGTTCATAAACAGGCCCAAGAGCAACACGATGGTCCAAGTGTTCTGGGTAAAGTTGACAACCGGAACCAGGGCGGTACGCACTTTCATCATGGCGTAACCGCTTTGACGCTGGGCGGCATGGCCCGCCTCGTGGCAGGCGACGGCAACGCTTGCGACCGACCCGCCCGAACGGTTGGCATCCGAGAGATACAGGTTATTGTCCTGCGGGTTGTAATGGTCGGTGAGCTCGCCGGCGACACCCTTGATACCCACGGCGTTGCAGCCGTTGGCGTCGAGCATGCGGCGAGCGACCGTGGCGCCCGTGTCGCCGTCCGAGCGAACCTTGGACCAGGTTTTGTATGTCGAGTTGATGTAGTTCTGTGCGGCAAGGCCAAGCACCGTGCAGACAAGAACAACCAGCAGGTACAGCGGGTCGATGCCAAAGCCGTATCCATAGTAATAAGGCATGCGAATTCCTCCGAATCGAGTTACACGTTGGAGGCATTTTACCCACTCGCCCAGCCAACGAGACACCATCGATGTTTTGGCATTGCAGCTCTAGAACGACGTTTACAGCGTTTGGTAAAACCGCGTAACTATAGAAGCTCGATTTTGCCGTCCTTCACGGTGAGTCCCATATTGCCGGAAAGCAGATCGTCCAGACGCGAGCCCACAAGCTCAAAGCGCCAGCCTTCGCGCAGGGGGCTCTGCTCGGGGTGCTCAATATAGTCGGCCAGGTCATCGCGCGAGGCGATGACCGAGGTCGCCACGCCCGAGCGCTCGGCAACCAGGCGAATGAGCGCATACATCAGGTCCGTCACGCTCTCCAACTCCGGAGAGATCTGGCGATGCCCGCGCACCATGAGCGGCAGGCGATCGTGCGGGCAGCTTGCGCCACGCTTGATGGCCATGAGCGCACCGTCCACGTCGCGCTCCCCCAACTGATCGGTACCGCGAATGCTACGGAACTCCTCAACGCGCACGGGATTGCGCTTGACGAGCGCAAGCAGCGTGTCGTCGGACATGACCCACTTGCGCGGGATGTTACGGCGCTCGGCGCGGTCCTCGCGCCAGGCGGCGAGCTCGCGCGCGATGCCCAGCTGGTGGCGGCTGCACGAGTTGATGCGCTTGACCTTGCGGAATGCCTCGTGACGGTCGGCGCGATAGTGCGACTCGTCAGCCAGCGGGCGTAGCTCGTCGAGCACCCAGTCCACACGGCCCAGCTCGCGCAGGCGACTCATCATCTCGGTATAGGCGACGATCAAGTACTTGACGTCATCAATCGCGTACTCAATCTGCTTATCGGTCAGCGGGCGACGCGACCAGTCGGTCAGCGACTCGGTCTTGGGCAGCGAGACGCCGCAAAACGTCTGAACAAGCGCGCCATACGAAATCTGCTGGCGCTCGCCCAAAAAGGCAGCGGCGACCTGCGTATCGAAAATCGGTCGTGGCAGCACGCCCACGGTATGGAGCATAACCTCCATATCCTGCGAGCAGGCGTGGAAGACCTTAGTCACGCTCTCGTCTGCCATAAGCTCGGCCAGCGGCGATAGGTCGTCGATTACCAGGGGATCGACCGCGACGCTCTCGGCAGGGGTGGCAATCTGAACCAAGCACAGACGCGGATGGAATGTGCGCTCGCGCAAAAACTCGGTATCGACGGCAATCGCGTCGAACTCACGGGCGCGCTGGCAAAAGTCGAGTAGAGCCTGATGTGTGGAAATGTACATATCAACCCATCGAATAAGGTTAGGCCCGAAAAACACGGGTAGGATATCGGCATTGCCTTACAACTATACTCGGTTAGTCACAGAACGGGAACGTAAGTATGCGCTGTCTTATCATCCACAACCCGGCATCGGGCCCCAGCTCAGATGAAATCTACGCATTCACGCACGCCCTCGCGCAGGGCGGCGACGAGGTCGTGATGCGTTTTATCGGCGATGGCATGGAGCCCGAGGACGCCGTGGCAGACGTGCGCGAGTTTGATCGCGTGGTCGTTTCGGGCGGCGACGGCACCGTCTCCAACGTGCTCGACCAGATGCGCGGATGCGGTGTCCCCACGCTCGTCTTCCCCTCCGGTACAGCCTGCCTGTTCTTCAACAACATCGGCAATGCCCCCGAGGCAGCGGCGCTTGCCAAGGCTTGCCGCGCCGGTCGCACGGTCAAAGTCGACATGGGCGAGCTCTTTTGGCTCGACGAGAACGGCAACGAGAAGCGCCACGGCTTCATCATCATCGCCGGCTCGGGCTTCGACGCCGAGATCATGATGAAGGCCGCTCCCACCAAAAACGACATCGGCGAGATCGCCTACTTCCTCTCTGCGCTCGCCACGCCCAACCCCACGGTGGCGCACTTTACGATTGAGCACGACGGCATTGTCGAGGAGCTCGACGGCATCTGCTGCATGGCCGGCAATACCTCGGTCATCCAAAACGACATCAACCTGTTCCCCGACTGCCGCATGAACGATGGCATGGTCGACATTGCGGTCATCGAACCCGTGCGCACCGTGCAGCTGTTGCCTACTGTGATCACCGCTGCGCTTGACCCCGCCGGTAAGGTACTCGGGCGCCCGCAGTTCAAGATCATCCAGACCAAGGAAGCCAAGATTACCTGCACCCCGTCGCTGGGCATGCAGTTCGATGGCGAGATTATCTCCAGCAATTCGGGCGTCTTTGGAGCCCGCGCGCTTCCGCAATGCCTCGACCTCATCGTCGACGAATTCTCACCGCTTGGTAAATAGGAGGACCCCATGAACGACAATCCCCTGATCGGCTTTATCATCATCGTTTTGGCCATGCTCGTCGGCTATGCGATCAACGTGATCCACCGCCGGAAGAAGTAATTCCACATTGGTATGATATTCATCCAATTATCGTCTCCCCTGCTGTTTATGCATTTGCCAAACAGCGGGGGATTTTTCATTTCGGTATTTCCAGACGCTTTATCCAGATACAGTAATTGCAGGGCGTCTTTATTTGGCTAAAGCTACAGACTGAGTATAATTAACCGCTCATCGTATATTTCATTACGCTTATCGAGTAAGTATTTTTCATAGATGAATATTGTTTCCGATTCGTTACGCTAAGGGAGTGTCTTTATTGGCTGAAGCCCTCTGGCGACAGAGGGCTTTCGCACGCTGGGAGGGATTATGAGGAAAACTCACCCCGTCAACGCGCTCAAAAAGCTGGGCATAGGCCTCGCCTTTGGAGCTGCAACCATCATGTCCATGCCGACCTCTGCGCTCGCCTGCACGCAGATGTACATGGGCAAAGATCTAACGGCCGACGGCAACACGTACTATGGCCGTGCCGAGGACTTTGGCAAGCGCTATCTCAAGCACTATGGCATCGAACCCGCCCACGAAGCCGGCTTTACGTACAGCTCGAATGAGTCTGCTTTCGAATACACTTCGAATAAGCCTACATATCGCTACAGCTACGTACGTGACCATCCCTCCAATTGGGAGGGCCACACCGACGCCTACTCCGAAGCCGGTATCAACGAGAAGGGTGTCTCTTGCTCCGCTACGCTGAGCACCTCCTATAACGAGGATGCCAAAGCAGCAGACCCAATCGATGAGGCTACCGGCATCGGCGAGTACAGCTACGGCAGCGTCATCCTGGGCCAGAGCGCCAATGCCCGCGAGGGCGTCGAGCTCCTCGGCAGCCTGATCGACGAGCAGGGCACTTGCACTAACGACCAGATCATTATCGCCGACAACAACGAGACCTGGCTGTTCGCCACGCTTTCTGCCCATCAATGGATTGCCATGAAGCTGGCCGACGACGTCGCCTCACTCAACCCCAACATCGGCAGCCTCAACTACGATGTCGACCTGAACGATACTGAGAACTGCCTGCACTCCAAGGACATCGAGTCCATGCCCGTGGAGAAGGGTTTCGCCAAATACTCCGCTGACGGTAAATTCGATGTCGCCCAAACGTATGGCGAAAGCCTCGCCGATTCTGGCGTTAACCAATGGTCCCGCTATGTGCAAGGCCGCCATTATTTTGCTAGTCAGCTGACCGAAGGCACGGATTACGAAATTAAAACTATCACCGATAAGGATGGAAAACCCGTCCAAAAGGGAGCTATGGTCAGCGAAATCCAGCCTCTGTTCTTCAAGCCTGGCAAGTCTGGTTGGAGCACCTTTGAGCTGATTCGTGCCTTCGGCAACCGCGGAGAGAACGTCCCTGGTCTCAACGCGAACACTGATGGCGTTTATTGCATCGGCAGCGAGCGCAACACCGAGATCAATCTCTTCCAGATTCGTCGCGGGTATGATCCCGAAGTCGCTACCATCCAGTGGGAAATGCTCTCCCGTGCCGCGTACTCTGTCGCCATCCCGCTGTACTCCGCTCTGATAACTGAAGTTAGCCCCTACTTCAGCGATCAGACCGTCTCCTTCGACCACTGCAATGCGAAAGACGTCGTGTACAACGAGGAGCCCGAGAACTCCATTAACTACGTCCTCATGGACATCAGCTCGCTCTGCTTTGAGAACCCTGACACCCTTGGTACCAGTGTCCGCACCTACCTCGACGCGCTCCAGAACGAGCTCATCGAGCAGAACAAGGAAGTTGACGCCGCTATGCTGGCCGAGACGACCACCGAGGGTCGCACCGCTCTGGCCAACAAGGCAGGCAAGGCTGCCACCGAGAACACCTACAAGAAGTGCAAGGCCCTGCTCCAGGAGATGCGCGCTTATCAGAAGGCCGGAAACTTTGACGAGCGCTTCACCCCGAGCGACCTGAACACCGAGACCAAGGGCCTCAAGGAGTCCATCACCTACGCCAAGGACGCCCTTGCCACCGACCCGGTCACCCCGGATCAGCCCGGCACTCCCGAGCAGCCCGGTAAGCCCGAACAGCCCAGCACCCCCGAGCAGCCTGAGCAGCCCACTAAGCCCGAGCAGCCCGCTGTCAAGCCTGAGAAGCCTGGCAAGTCGGACAACACCACGACCACGGTAACCACCAACAAGACGAACACCAAGGGCGGCCTGCCCACCACTGGCGATCGTTTTGATGGCCGCATGGTGGCCGCATTCGCCATCGCTGGCGTTGCCGTCATCTCCGCAGGCGGTTATATCCTCTATCGCCGCAACAAGGAGTAATCCCTCACTGGTGCGGGCGGGATGGCACGGTTCGTCCCGCCTGCCTTTTTGACCAGTGGGAAACACCGCTGAAATCTTTTCAAAAAAGATTTCCCCGCAAACACTTTGCTGTGCTATAGTGCAGCGCAACAGCAATCAGGTGCTACTGCGCCACGGCATCACGAAAGGAGCCACCGATATGAAGAACACGATGAAGTCTCTCAACAACTGGTGGTGGCGTGATGCGAATACGATCGGTCGACGGTGAGTCCCTCACGCCTGTTTTTGCGCTCTAGGTGATTGGAAGGCCTCCGGTTTCGACCGGGGGCCTTTTTCTATCTCGAGCCCGATCGCATTCGCATCACGCGCCTCCGCTTTTCTCTTACACCCCCTTCCGAAAGGATTTTCACCATGTCCCAGAACACCACCGCCACCCAGCCCCGTACCGTCCAGACCGCCGACCGCGGCAAGCTCGATGTCCGCGCCCTTGTCCTGCTCGCCATCCTGCTTGCCGCCGGCTTCATCCTCAACTTCACTGTTGGCAAGGCCATCTCGGGCATCTCGGGCGGCATGATCAGCCCCGAGTTCATCATCTCGGCCTTCTGCCTCACTATCCTGGTCGTTCGCCCCAATATTGGCCAGGCGCTCGTCATCGGCCTCATCTCGGCCGCCGTGATTCAGATCACCACCACCTCGCCGTTCGTCGATTTTGCCGCCGAGGGCATCGCCGCTATGCTCATGGCCGCCATCGTCAACGCCGCTGGCAAGAACGGGCAGGTTAAGCCTGCCATCGCCATCGTCGCAACCTTCGTGACCACCTTTGTCTCGGGCGTTATCTTCATGGTTATCAAGATGGCTATGCTCGGCGTGGTGGGCGAGCTCGCTGCCGCTATGCTGCCCGTGGTCGCCATGACCGCCGTCTTTAACGCCATTCTGGTCGGTGCCCTCTACTTGCCCATCCAGAAGGCCCTTAGGCTCAACTAACCCGCTCGGCTTTACGAGCCACCCCATCTTGGCGTTCATTCGACGCTCGCGTACCCAAGTACGCTTCGCTCCTCTTTCGCGCCAACCTGGGGCCCCTCGTAAAGCCGTCTCCGTGCTTCACCACCAAAGACCGTCCCAAACAACGAGCTTTTTTGGGACGGTCTTAAACAACTGGTCATTTAAGACTGTCCCCAATGACTATGAAAGGTATCCATGGAAACGATCATCAACGTCGACGATGTCTCGTTCTCCTATGGCACGCAGACCGAGCAGGCGCTCAGCCACATCTCGCTCAGCGTGAACAAGGGAGATTTCATCGGCATCATCGGACCCTCGGGCGCCGGCAAGTCCACGCTTGCCGCCTGTCTGTCGGGTGCTGTGCCCCACCACTACACCGGCACGTTCTTCGGGTCCGTCATGGTTGACGGCCACGACACCTGCGAGGTCTCGCTGACCGACGTGTCGCAAATCGTCGGCAGTGTGCTGCAGGATATCGACACGCAGATGGTCGCCTCGGTCGTCGAGGACGAGATGCTCTTTGGCCTCGAGAACTTTGCCGTTCCCCACGACCAGATCGAGCAGCGCGTGAGCGAGACGCTCGAGACCGTCGGCATCAGCGACCTGCGCGACCGCGAGATCGCCACCCTCTCGGGCGGACAGAAGCAAAAGGTGGCCATCGCCGCCATCCTCGCCATGCGTCCGCGCGTCTTGGTTCTCGACGAGCCCACCGCGGCACTCGACCCCGCCAGCTCCACGCTGGTCTTCGAGACGCTGCGTGAGGCAAACCGCATACTTGGAATCACCATCGTCGTCGTTGAGCAAAAGGTCGCCCTGCTCTCGGAGTACTGCAACCGCGTGCTCGTGCTCAACCATGGCGAAATCGCACTGCAGGGCGAGCCGCACGAGGTCTTCGCACACACCGATGAGCTTCGCACCATTGGCGTCGACTGTCCCCGTGTCACACGCATCTTCAATAGCCTCGAGGCCGATGGCCTGGCAAGCGGCACCCCTTGCTTGGATGTCGACGAAGCCGAGTGTCTGATTTCGGGTATCGTCGACCCCGCACACGCTGCCATCGAAGCCCAGGCGCCCGCCGGTTCCCCGCATGCACCGTCGTTGCGTCCTCATGCCAAGGATGCCGAACCCGTACTCACCTTCGACCATGTTGAGTTTGCCTATCCCAACGGCGGCGCCGCCGTACACGACCTTAACCTGACCCTCTACCCCGGTGAGCTCGTGGGCATCGTCGGTCAGAACGGTGCCGGCAAGACCACGCTCACCAAGCTGCTCACGGGCCTGCTCAAGCCCGCCTCGGGCAGCGTGCGCGTCACGGGACTGGATACTGCAACCGTTCCCACGAGCCGCATTGCCCGCGAGGTCGCGACCCTCTTCCAAAACCCCGACCGCCAGATCTGCAAGGATACCGTGCTCGACGAGGTCGCCTTTGGCTTGGAGCTTGCCGGCATCGACCGTGCCGAGGCTCTGCGTCGCGCCCAGCTGGTCATCGACCGCTTTGGTCTGCCCGCCGACGAGGCACCGTTCTCGCTTTCGCGTGGCCAGCGACAAATGGTGGCACTTGCCTCCGCCGTAGTGGTTGAGCCCAAGATCGTCGTGCTCGACGAGCCCACGAGCGGCCTTGACTACCGCGAGTGCATGACCGTCATGGAAACCGTGCGCACCATGGCCGAGCGCGGATGCGCCGTCATCATGGTCTGCCACGACATGGAAGTCGTCTCCGACTTTGCCGAGCGCATCGTAGTAATGGCCGACGGCCGCATCCTCGACCGCGGCCGCACGCACGAGCTGTTCTCGAACATCGATCTCATGCGGCGTGCCTACGTGGAGCCTCCCCAGGTTATTGAACTCTCGCGCCGTCTGGCATCTTCCGTCTCGCCCGCTTTTGCGCAGGTGAGCGAGGTCACCGATGTCGTTCGAATTACCAAGGAGATGGTCCACCGTGGTTAACGTCATCGACTACATGCCGGGCGATACGCTGCTGCATCGCCTGAACCCCGTCGTCAAACTGGGCCTCGCCGCCGCCATCATCGTCGGCATCTTCTTGTCCGACACCTACGTGGCGCTGCTGGGCTTTTTGGCACTCACCCTTGCACTGGGTACCTATGCCGGCGTCGTCGACCGTCTGCTCTCGCTGCTCAAGTTGCTGATTCCGCTCGCGCTTATCATGTTGGTGCTCCAGCTGGCCTTTATGCGCGATGGCAACGTGGTGTGGGGCTTTATCACCGACGCGGGCCTCATCACGGGATCGAAGGCCTGCCTGCGCCTGCTAGGTGTGGCGTTGCCACTCATCCTCATGCTCATGGTGACCAAGCTCAACGACCTTGCCAACGCCTGCGTCGAGGTGCTGCATGTGCCGTATCGCTATGCCTTCACCTTTACCACGGCGCTGCGCTTTGTAACGGTGTTTGGTCAGGAGATGAACGCCATCATGGAGGCGCAGACCGCACGCGGCGTCGAGTACGACACCAAGAACCCCATCAAGAAGCTTAAGCTCATGTTGCCACTGTGCGTGCCGCTGCTCATCTCGAGCGTGGGCAAGACCGATGCCACCGCGCTTGCCGCCGAGCAGCGCGGCTTCTACCTGCGCACACGCGCCAGCTCGTACAAGCGCTATCCCATCAAGGGTCTGGACATCGCCGTGCTCATCGTCAGCATCGCCCTCATCGCCATCGGCTTCCTGTTCTAGTTCACCACCGACAGCAACCGCCCAACGCAAAAGGCCTCGGCTCGCACCAAACGAGCCGAGGCCTTTACTGTTTCTCCAGATAAAACCCACCATAATTAACCTGTCCCTTTTTGGCAGGTCGGAAGCTAGAGGCGGTAGGGAGCGCCGCTGCGGATGATGGATTCGCGCACCAGGACGTCCATGGCGTCGAGGGTGATCTCGGGCATCTCACGGTATTTCTGCAGCACCGAGAGCTCCGTGCAGGCCAGGATGACGCGGTCGCAGCCGCTACGGGCGAACTCCCACATCACGCGGTCGAACTTATCCATATCGGGCTCACGTCCGGCCTTCACATCATCGTAGATAAGCGACATCACATCGTTCTGACGTTTCTCGCTGGGATAGACAACCTCAACACCCGCAGCCTTACATTCGCGGCCGTAGACGCCCGCGCCCACGGTTCCGTCGGTGCCCATGATGCCAATCTTGTGCACCGGCTCGGCCGGCATACTCAGGTTGGGGTCGAACTCGCACTCCCCCATCACCGCACCGGCCAGAGCATAGCGCACCGACTCACGCGGCATGTGGATAATCGGCACTGTGGTAAACGACTGGATCTGGTCGTAGAAGTAGTGTGACGTGTTGCAGGGAATGGCAATGTGCGCACAGCCCAGCGACTCGAGTGCCTGGGCACACTCTTTCATGGTCGCCAGCAGCTTGGCATGCTCGCCGGTCTTAATGGCCAGCGTGCGGTCGGGCATGGTCGACTTGGAGAGCACCACCATGTCGATATGTTCCTGATCGCAGGCAGCAGCCGTATGACGCACCACCTGGTCGTAGTAATACGACGTGGCCTCGGCGCCCATGCCGCCGATAACTCCCAGCTTTTCCATCGCCGCCTCCTTGGTGACGCTTGCGCAATTGCGCGTATCGTACCCGCGCCCGCCCGATGCAAACCGGACGGGCGCCGCACTCATCTACTTGTAATACGTCTTGAACAGCTTAAAGTGGCGCAGCTTAGTGTGCCACATGCGCAGCCAGCGGTTAAAGACAAAGTCGCCCTTCATAAACGAAGGGTCGGCGCCCTTGCCTTCCTTGTCCAGGCGATGCACCTTAGCGCGCAGCTCGGGATCCTTGACGTATTTGTCGACGACGCCCATGGGGACGACCATCCACAGAGCCTCGTCCTGCGCCGTCACAAACTCCGGCGCAAACGGGCGGTTGAACACATACTCGTCCACCACATACTTGGCAACGTTAAAGCCGCTGTTGGTAACGTAGTAGTTGCTGCGGCCCTGGCGCGTGTTGAAATCGAAGAACTTAAACGAGCCATCGCGCTCGTCGTACTTAACGTCAAAGTTGGAATAGCCCACAAAGTGAAGGTCCTCGAGCAACTTGCGCACGCCGCCCATGAGCTCGTCATTAGGCTCGGTAATGATACAGGCATGGTTGCCGACACCGTGGGGCTGATGCTCCTCGAGCAGTACGTGACCCAGGCACATCATGCGCACCATGCCGTTGCGGTCGGAATAGCTGGTGAGCACGCGCATGTACTCGTCGTTACCGGGCACGCGGTCCTGTAAGATCAGGTCGTCGGTGTAGCCACTGGCATACGAGTCGCGAATGACCTGTTCCAGCTCGGCACGGTCGGCAATCTCATAGGCCTTTTTCTGGCCCTCGAACTCGTGCTGCCACCACATGATGCCGTCAGAAGGCTTCAGAATCATCGGGTAAGGAAAATCGATCTGGTCGAGCACTTCGGCAGGCACCTCACCCTGGGCATTGAGCATCGCCTTGGTAAAGGTAAACGTGTGCGGATAGGGCACGCCATGTTTCTCGCACAGCTCGTAGAAGATCTCCTTCTTCTGGCACTGCTCGAGCATGCTGTAGGGCGCGTAGGGAGCGACGATGTTGTCCGCCAGCTCATGAGCATCCTTGGCCTGAGCCACGAGGGCAACATAGTTGTCGCCACAGCCCACAAGGACAATCGTCTTGTCGGCATGCGCTTGGGCAATGCCGTTGACGGTTTTGAGCATCACGGGCATGGTGTCGATATCCACGTTGGGAGTGTAGTCGATAATCTGGCTGCGGTACGCGGGACCCGTCTGATACTTGCCAAAGACCAGACTCTTGACCTGGTACTCCTCGTAGAAGGCGCGCGCCACCGAATAGGCGTTGATGTCGCCACCGAGCAGCACGGGAATGAACTCGCGCTCTGTAAATTGCAATGCCATGGAAACTTCCTATCATGAACTGCCCACACAATGGGCGGTCTTTGCGCAACTGATTTATTCTAGCGTGCCAAGCCGCCGGCGCCCAAAGCTCCACCGTATCTATGGCAATCGACGTAATCGTCCAGCACGAAGGCCAGCACGAAGACGGCGCTCACCGTTGTATGACAATGGGCAATGAACCTACCATTGTTGTAGGATTCAGCGTATTGACATCCTCGAGCGAAAGGCGCACACGTGCCCCAAGACCATCCGACCGATAATCCCATCCTCAATGCTGCGAAGCGCGAGCTGGTGGAACGTGCGAAAGCGACCGCTCCCCTGTGCACGGCAAACGACGCCTACAACGGACCCGCCCGCATCGTCTCAATCAACACGTCGGCACACAAGGGCACGCGCAAGTCACCCGTCGCCGATGGACACGACACCGTTATAGAGCAATTTGGTCTCGCCACCGATGCACACGCCGGACATTGGCACCGTCAGGTTTCCTTTTTGGCCGCAGAGTCCATCCAGACGGCGCAGGCTCGCGGACTCGATGTGCGCGAGGGTGACTTTGGAGAAAACTTCACCACCCAGGGCATCAATCTACTCTCGCTCCCTTTGGGTACGCAGCTCAAGCTTGGCAGCGAGGTGCTCGTCGAAATCAGCCAAATCGGCAAGGTCTGCCACACACGCTGTGCTATCTACTATCTCGCTGGCGACTGCATCTTTCCGCACGAGGGCATTTTTGGCGTGGTACTAAAGAGCGGAGAGGTCCATATCGGCGACGATATCCAGGTAGTCAAACTCGGCGACGGCACCTGTTCGTTCACCCCTGCCGAGGCGCTCGAAGAGATTGAGCAGGCTCGTCAGGAGGGCGCGCTGTAGCTGTAAAACCCCACGTTGAGATAGCTTTATAGCCCAAAACTCCTCTCAAACAGACCCCTGTAACGTTAAAGTTGAACTCTATGGTTTCTCAACAATTCATCATAACTGCAGGTCAAAGCCAAAGCCTCAAGTTCAACTTGACCCTTTGGAACCTTTAAGGTTCAAGTTGAGGTCGAAAGCAGTAGTAGAATACCGTTCGAACCATAACCTACGATTGATTGCAGAGGGACTGGATGCAGCATTCGAATCATCGCACCGCAGCGCTCATTGCGTCGAAGCTGGCTCGTATCATCACGAGCGCCGCGCTCGCCGTTGCGCTGACGGCCACGCCGATGCTCTCCCCCGTTGCGGCGTATGCCGCCTCGCAGGCAACGCAGGACCAGCTTTCCGCAGCCCAGCAGAAGATCGAAGCCGCCACGAGCGCCTACAACGACGCCCGCACCAAACTCGATGACCTGCAAAAGCAGATTGACTCCAATGAGGCAAGCATCGAGGAAATCGAGGCTAAGCTTCCCGAGCAGCAGGCCAAGGCAAGCTCCGCCATGCGCGATCTGTACAAGTATCAGAAGGGCACCAATCCCATCGTGAGCTTCCTGGTCAACGCGCAGAGCCTGGGTGAGTTCATCACGACCTGCAAATACACCAACCAGATCACGAGCTCGAGCGTCGACGAGATCGAAGAGCTCAATAACATGCAAACCGAACTCGAGCAGAACAAGGCTGAGCTCCAGCAGGCCAAGTCTCAGCTTGAGGCTGAGCAGAAAAACGCCGAGGATGCGCTGGCGCAGGCCCAGCAGCTCCGCAGCGAGGCACAGGCAAAAGCCGAGCAGGAAAATGCCGCCGAGCTTGCCAAGCTTGAGGCCGATAAGGCCGCTGCCGCCGAGAAGCTCTCGGGCGAGGGCGTAAGCGGCAGCAATTCCAGCAGCCAGGCCAACAACGCCAACACCACCATCGACACCACGCCGAACAACTCGAACAGCGGCAACTCCGATTACGACTCGTTCATTAATGAGTGGACGAGCCGCATCGACAACTACCTTGCCGGCTCCCCCATGGCAGGTCAGGGCTATAACTTTGCCGTTGCCGCCTGGAACACCGGCGTCGACCCTCGCTGGTCCCCCGCCATCGCCTGCATCGAGAGCACCAAGGGTGCTTATTGCGCCAATTCTTACAACGCCTGGGGCTGGAGCGCCCGTGGCGGCGGTTGGCGCAGCTTTGGCAGCTGGAGCGAGGGCATCTCCGCTCACGTTGCCTATCTGGGCGCCAACTACGGCTCCACCCTTACCCCGGCAGCGGCCAAAAAGTACTGCCCGCCCACGTGGCAGGACTGGTACAACAAAGTCGCCGCTCAGATGAACCGCATCTAAGTGCAACTGCAAAGGGCCCCAATGGGGCCCTTTTCTTTTGGCTCTGTTAGACCAAATTTGACACGATCGGCTGTTCGTCGAAGCGGAAAATAATCGGGCTATCCCCGCCCATCGCGGTCCCCGCCCTCCCCGTCAGCCTTCCCCGCAGATCCCAGCCTGACGTCGAAGGGCAGGCC
>DBFWBE010000037.1:0-3929 GCA_048485835.1 Collinsella sp. | reverse complement strand
TTTTTTTAACCTAATATTGTATATCGATATAAATATATTCTTTTATATATCGTTTCGATTTGTGATATTTTATCGAACGAGTTGCTATTCGAGGAAGATAGGCCACAACCAAAGGAGATCAATGGAATCCGTGAATGTTTGGAGCGCGCAAATCTCATCATTGCCTGGAGTCATCCCTATCCCCCTCGACCCAAGCTACCTTCGCAGTGAACCAAATAACCGCCTGAGCGTCCTAAGCTCAGATGGGAAACAAATCTATACGATCCTCAACAGGGTCGCTAAAGAGATTCTTGACTTATGCGACGGCACCTGCGATTTGCCCAAAATTCTCCGTCTGTTCCAAGAAAAATACCCAGATCAACCGCGCGAGACGCTAGCGCATGACCTGGCCCAAACCCTGCATAGCCTGACCGTAAACTGTCTTATCGTTTGGAAGAAAGAAGGGAGATATATGAACGACCCTTTCGGCTCCGATTACCTAACATCGGTGAATCCCGACGAGCTGCTTATTCTCGCGGACGCGAGCAGGTTTGCTGAAATCGAAGAGGCGGCTGCAAAATCCCTCTCTGCAAAACAGTCCAAAAAATGGCAATAGGATCTATTTCTCTGAGTTCGACGTTGAGCCCGAATTGGAGAACTTTCTGCTTCTTCGCCAAAGGCTCTTTTCCTTTACCCATGATTATTTTCTACTCACGAGCCAGTCCGGAGAAATTAATGGATTGATAATATGCGAGCCGGCCACTAATCCCGCCGGCCGCAGCGTCATCATCAAATTTATCTCATGCAGCTCCACGCTGCTTGCCGGTGTGCTCGACCGCCTTGCGGAATACTACGGATCTTCCGCTCCCAAAGCCTACCGCGCGCTCAGAATTGACGCGCCTGATTCCACCCCAATCGCCGAACAACTTGACCATTCCGACCAGCGCCTTGGCTTTTCCTTAGTCGGCACCCTGCCCAATGAGCTCGACTCGGGCGACGTCAAGCTGTTTGTTCGCCCGCTCGATAAGAAGCAATAATGAGCATGCCGGCAATAATCGGAGCGCCCCACAGCGTTGCGCTCGACATTACAAACAAATGCAACCTTCGTTGTCTACACTGCTTCAACAACAGTGGAGAAAACGATGTCGTCGCGAACGAATTATCCGACAACGAAGTCCTCGAACTCGTCGACTCGATTTGTCAAATGCACCCCTTTAGCTTCTGCTTCTGCGGAGGCGAGACCCTCCTGCGAAAGGATCTTGTCATCGAGTCCTTGCGGCGGCTCAGCGCATCTGGCGTCAAATGCAACCTCGTGTCAAACGGTCTGCTCGCAAACTCAAATACTTTGCATGAGCTCGAACGCGCCGGTTTAAACGGCATACAGTTTAGCCTCGATGGCCTACGCGATTCTCACGAACATATGCGAGGACTCTCGGGATTATACGACCGGGTGCTCGACGCCATCGATATCACGCTGAACGAAACCTCACTGCACCTTTCAATTGCCTTTTGTCCGACATCGTTCAATGTCGACGATTTCAAACCAGTTTGCACGATGCTTCGAGACAAGCTGAAATCGTCGGGTAGAACTGACCGAATTGACCTTAGAGTTCAGCCGCTCATGCTCCTCGGTAGAGCCCGAATAAACCGCACGATTCGCCCTTCGAATAATCAATACCGTCGGCTAGTCAACACGATCAATGACCTTCGATACGATCCGGACTATCGAGGCTATTTCATGCTTGAGTGGGGCGACCCCATCGACCACTTGGTCAGATTCCCTCAACTGCAAATGCAATTTGACCAAGTGGCCATCCACGCCAATGGCGATATCGTCGCATCCCCCTATATACCTCTCATCATCGGAAACGTTCGCAAACACAGCCTTCAGGAATACTACGATGCCGGAATGGCAACCGTTTGGGATAAGCCCGTTGTTACCGCGTTGGCCAATCGTATGCACTCGATTGACGAGATGGAAGAGATCTCATCGTTGATTGCAGACATCAATATGGACGGCGACCTCTATATCGACCTGATCGACGATGATCTAGGCGACCTGAGCGTCCTGTCACAATTCTAAGGAGATGTTCCCATGTATGAGACCCCAGAAGTAGAGAAGATGGATTCCAAAACCGGCCCCGTTCCCGTTGTGGTCAACTTTGCAGCCGTCGTGGATAATGTAGTCGCAGCCGTCTATGATGCCGTCGTTGCGGCCTACGCATTCTGGTACTCGGCAGACAACGACGGCACCGGGACGAGTGCAGCACAGAACTAGTCGCCGGCTCATCGAGCAATCGCCTCGCCTATCACTGCATGCGATTGACTGCGCAGCCCCAGCCAACGCACAAAGCGCCTTGAAGAGCTGCTTGTAACATTCGTTCATTCAACAGCGAGATCTCTTCACCATTCTCGGCCGGCCCGACAGATCGACACATCAGTCGGGCCGGCCAGACTTATACAACGCGGCGACTCCGCTCACGCCACCCCCCGAAACTCACGCTGTCATCACACGGGCAATCAACAGTGAATCCTGTTATGCGACATGGGCAAACGGCCACGTGCGCGATTAAAACGAATTCACTTAACAGACTTCAAGAATGCTTTAGCACCGCAGGATGGCCATACGCGGAGCGCGGCACGCATAAGCCAAAAGCGGCATTAAAAGCCATCCCCTTCCCTGCTGAATGCGCGTCCTAGCCCATCAACCGGTCGGACCATCGCGAAGATGATCCGTGCTTCCATACTGCAATGCGATATCAAGCATCACGAATAGTCCCCGCCCAACGGGGTTCTCCCCTCCGCAGGCGTTTCGGAACCCGCCCCCATCCCAAATTCCCCCGCAGCGGCCGCGTTCACCGCCGCCGCGGGGGCCCTAGCTCCCCCGCGGCGCGGGCACGGGCGGCGAGGTCGGATGTGAAAGCCGGACCGCAGAGGTATCGAGCGCACGCGGCCAGGGCCTCGAGGGCGCCTGGCGGGTAGGGAGATCCGAGCATGAGGCAGGACAACGCGCAGGCCCGCAAAAGGTTCACGAGCTCCCCCGCGACGCGGCAGACCCTCGGCTGCCCCTCGTAAAGGATGCAGAAGACACGGTCGAGGTCCGACGGTTCGACCAGGCTGTACCGGCAGTCCGCGTACAGTGCGCAGCCCCTCCCGCGCGGGTCGCCGTCCGAGTCCTCATCCGGCTCATGATGGCGCACCTCGACCCAAAGGCCCTCCAACACATCGTCGAACCCGAAATCGAGCTCCGCCTGGACGCTCTCGCCGAACGCATCGCCCAGGGCGAGCTCCGGCACCTTCGTCACACGGCCGTCCAGCCACTCAATCTCTGTCATCGCGCGCATGGTCCAAGCCCCTTCCGACACGGGATTGTCAGCTCAACCCGACCCTTACCCATACGGACGAACATAACTCGCCAGGGGAAGCCCCTGAAGGCCGTGCGCCACAACATGAGGCCGAATCCGCCCCCGGCTGGACAGGCCAACAACGAAGGAGCACACGGAACCGGCGCGGCGTTACAACCGTCCCGGCAAGCGTGTCACTTGGCCAAGTCATGATGCCGACAAACCCGGAAATGCTCCAACGGAGCGCCGAACGAGGGTAACAATATAAAGCCGTGCAACACGCGTTGGACGACCGAAACAACCCAAACAAAGGCCTGCCGGTCCCACCTTCAAGCCCAATAGCAAAATGTGCATCAGCGGATTTGCAGCGATACAAGTCTCAACCATCACACCGCAGCGCGCCTAGTCCCACTCATCCTACTGCAAATGTCCCAGAACGAGAAAACGACCGGCTTAACATGCCACCCTTTATATCCGCACGCGCGTAATTCAACTCATAAGGACCGGCTATCCCTTACCTGTGACACAATCTCAAACGCACAGAACAGAATCATCAGTCCAATCATCGCATAAGAGGCAGCCGGACCTTCAAGCACTATTCCACAA
>DBFWBE010000036.1:0-19106 GCA_048485835.1 Collinsella sp. | reverse complement strand
GGCCGCCGAGGGCTTCGCCGAGCCCGCGGACAGGCCGGCCCCGACAGAGGGGAGGCGCCGCGCGCTCGGGCGGCGCGCCAGGGAGATAGTGGACGAGATAGTCGAGAAGCGCGGTCTCAAGAAGGAGTAACATCGGGACTTTCAGCGACGGACCTCAGGACACTCTTACACCACGTCTGCGCGCGCGACCTGCCATGCCATACGTGAACGGGAAATTCTTAGATTTTCTTCTCGGTAACCGCAGCGAAAGAGACGCCGTACTCTTCGCGCTCCTGGTTGCGTCAATAGGAGTTTTCTCCACCCTCTTTACTTATTTTGCAGGAACACTTTCCATTCGCATAACCACGAGACTTTCCTTTGATCTTCTCAGGGAGGCCGTCTTGCGTTTTGAAAGAGACGATTACTTGGTGAGTCGGACCATCGATCCAGCCTATACAACGCAACGGATTATTTCCGACTCCAGCGTGGTCTCATCCTTCGTTTTGGCGAATTTTATCAGTGCGCCGCTGTCCATTGTAGCCATTCCCATCGTATTGCTTATCATATGGTCAATTGATTCAACTCTCGCGGTGTTTTCCATCATTCTCCTCATCGTGTATTTCTGTGTAATTACTGGGTTGAGGAAACTCTTGTATAGGGTCACGTATGAGAAGAAAGAGGCGGACAGCGCCTTTTACGCCGCAATTGCATCGCAGCTTAATCAGATTCTCAACATTCAACTGACATCTTCGTACGGCAAGAGCGAACAAGCGCTCGACGCTGGGTTTAAGAGCTATTTTCCCAAAGTTTTGCGCTCCGGAAAGCTATCATATTCTCTGACATCGCTCGATGGTCTTTTCGCAGCGTTGTTTCAAGCGGTGATACTTGTTGTTTCCGGAGTACGAATCATTAACGGAACTATGTCAATAGGCGAGTACACTATCATCGGTACATACTTCGCGGTTCTCTTTAAGACTTTGAAAAGTATGATGTCATTGTTCAAATCCTATCAAGATGCCAAAGCATCATGGGATAGGACGGCTATCGCGACGAGAGAAAAGGAGAGATCGGGGTGGAATCGGACCGATTTAGCTAAACTCGATGAAATAAATGACATTTCGGTATCTGATTTGGAATTCTCGGTTGCCCTTCCAGACGGATCTGTCCGAGAGGTCCTCGGCGGGTTTTCTTTCAAGTTTTCCGGTCCTGGTACATATTGCATAGTTGGGGAAAACGGAAGAGGCAAGACGTCACTTCTTTACTTGATGCTCGGGCTATACTCATCGAAAGGCAAAGTAAAATACAACGGCGTGCCAATCGAAGAATGCGACTTGGATTACATACGTGCGAGAGAGATATCGTGCTGCCCACAGTCGTGCTTCGCGCCGGACGAAACGGTGAAAGAGCTGTTAGAGTATTTCGACACGCCCTTTTCTTCCTATCACCGGGGTGTAGATGGCCTACTTTCGCTGGAAAACAGCGTGAAGGAGTTGCTCGGGAAACGTTGCTCCGCGCTTTCGGGCGGTGAGCTGCGCCGAGTGTACTTATGGTCGGCGATTTCACGCAAGTCGTCAGTTTTGGTACTCGACGAGCCCACGACTGGGTTAGACGCTGTAAGCCGCGCCGAGCTTGCGGCCTATGTTAAGCGCAACAAGCAAAGCCAGCTGATCATCGTTGTCTCTCACGATGACGAGATGGTCGGCGCGGTAGAAGGGGTGGTGGATTTAGGCAGCATGTACCAGGGTAAATGATGACAAGTGTAGTGCTACCCAACTGGCAGAGATAACAAAAAGGCGATGCAGATGCACGTAGCATTCAGGCGGTTCGGACTCGGTGCCTTCACGCCATCGCAACGCTTTCAGATATGGTTCTCGTTCTCTTACTAAAGGAGACTTTAGTCTACGTCATCTTGTCGAGACAGAGGTGAAGCGAAGTGTTGTCGCGACGTATCTTATTCCAGGTGGCTCAGTATCAGCGTGAGAATCGCACCAAAGTGTACTTACGATTCTCGTGTCCCACGGACAACATGGGCTGAGCATTGAGGTTCCACCCTTTGCTGCAACTACACGGGGTTGGACGGCAATGAATATGCCGGGCCGCATACCACGCGCAGCGGGGGTCCATGTCCCAGTATGTTGCCTACAGCAGCCTCGATGTCCACGCACACATCATCTCTGCCTTCGCGTTCAATCCATTTGCCGGAGAGTGCGAGGGTTGCCAGGCCGTAGAATTCGAGCCGAACAAATGAAATGCGGTATCAGCGCATAGGATTAAACTGACGATTGCTTTGCACTGAGAATACGCTTGGAAAGCCGCTATGGGTGGCGGCCCGGGTTAAATAGAGAAGCCCGTCCGATCACTTTCATGTGGCGAACGGTCGGGCTTCTTATTCCACTTGCCAATGCTCGGCTCATCTTGGAAGAAAGCTACGCTAATGTTTGCGTGACACTCCTATTTTCTCCGAAGAAAGAGTCGGATAATGAAGAATAGAATTAAAAAAGGTGCCAGATATAACGCAAGTATAAAGGCTAATCCAACGAGACCTTGCAATAATGGCATAACTCCTCCCAGACACGAGATTTTGGTATTTGTTCCCATCTTATTCTGAATTGGACCAAATAGTTCCTAGCCACAAAACTACTCGTCAACTGGATCGCACCAATCTGCTGGCAAAACACAGCTTGATTCTTTATCGACATAGCACCAATCCGCAACAGGGCACTCGGCGATGTCGTAAAAATTGCATATATCAACTCCAAGACAACAAGGCTCAACGGGAGGATGTTCATTTGAACCAACAGGATGGATATGCTTCATAACAGCTCCTCACCTTAATCCAATTAGAGACTACGTTTGATCAATGCCACAGTGATCTACAACGCAGATGCTGCCGCCATCCATGTCATAGTCGCAGTAATCGTATGCACCACAGCCATCTGCTTTATCATAAACAGTACAGATGTCAGTAATGCCCAAGAGGCAGTCAAAAGACATCGGCTTCACGCCTGCCTCGCCGCCACTTCCTGGATTAATCGGATGAATATGCTTCACGACTACCTCCCTTTGAGTGCAGAAAAACCTCAATATTGTGTATAACAAACCAAGATGTCTAGTTCACCATATTTCTAGAATGGTTTCGGCGAATGTAGCAATAAGCTTCGCAGACGGTAATCAGAAGAACGAACACCTCCACAATGGTGACAGCAATGCGCTGAACCGCTTATTCCGATACAGTAGCTTCTCGTTGATTTTTCTCCTGCGAAGATGAGTGGCGGGAAATAAGGTCAAAAGCCATCTCGTAGCACATTTTTCTATATTCACATGATGCAGGGTGTAGACTCTTGGGCAAGTAGCCGTGCTCGTCTGCAGCCTCCCAGCTACAGCCCCCACCACAGAAAGACCGAGCCCAACAGTCCGTACAGTCAATTCTTTTTTCGACACCCTGACTCCAGTTTTCAATATACCTAGTTTCGTCAATTCCGGTGACGATGTTGCCCATTTTGAATCGCATCATCCCGACAAACCTGTGACAGGGGTATACGTCCCCTTCGGGAGTCACGGAAATAAAACGCCTGCCAGCCCCGCATCCGACAAAGGCGATCCTGTTGCTCATAATCAAATCAACTGCAGTTTTCAATGTTCTAAACAAGGGCTTTTCCCCTTGATCAATCTGTTTGAGATATTGATCCGCCAAATCTATTAGGCCCGCCCTGATTTTGTTTAATGAGTGTTCGTCGAGTTTGATATTCTCATCGAATGAGCTCACGGGCGAGAAGTAAATCCTTCTGAAGCCCATCTCTTTAAACTGAAGATAGTCTTCAACAAGGTTACAGTTATTATTTGTTAAGGTCGCTCTTGCGCCGAAGGGGAACGACTCGGAAAAACGACGAACGTTTTTGTCGATATCGGAGAAAGAGCCGCCTCCCGTCTTATACGGGCGCGATGCATCGTGCTTGCATCCTGTACCATCGAGACTAATCAGAACAGAAAACCCGTGCTCCTTGAAAGAATTCACAGCAGTGTCATTCAAAAGCGTTCCGTTGGTCGTAATAGAATAGGTAAAGTTTCTATTGGGGTATATTCTTTTTGAATAGTCGACCGTTTTCCATATCAGCGGCTCGTTAATCATGGGTTCCCCACCAAAAAAGACGATCGCAAGCGTTTCGTTTTCCGATGAACTTGCGACGAGGTAGTCGACCGCCTTGAAGGCTATCTCGTCTGTCATCAGCAGAGGAGACGTTCCATAATCTCCTTTACCGGCAAAACAGTAACTACAACCAAGGTTGCATGCATGTGAAACGTGGAGTTCGATGGATCTAAGTTTTCGAGGCGTGTCTTTTGTTAAGAAAGTCCGCTCAGACAATCGTTGATACTCATCAATGTCGTCTTCAAGTTCTGCTATGGTCGTTTGGTCGTAGCCTTTCGCAGCAAGTGACTTTGTTAGCAACTTCGAGTTGACCGTTCTTCCCGATGCTTCAAATATGCGAAGCGCATCTTCTGATGCTTGGTCAACCTGAAAGCAATTGCGAGTGACCTCATCGAAGCAGTAACGACGATCACTTACTGAGAAAAAATGCATACGTTCCTCAATTTCATGCCGGACTGGCACTAACCTTGTTTATTGTTGCGCAGCTATAAAAAACCACCAGCGGGGATTCGGTGTGCGGCCCAATCGGACTCCCAAAAGGTTCTATTTGAGACTGGCAAGCTTTGTGTTGTTGGCACTTCGACAGCGCTCTTTATTCCAACATGGAGCCTCGCAGTTTGAGTCGACTTGCCTCTGGAAGGTCCGATCTTAACTTGATTTAGGATGAAAACAGATTACAGGCGCGCTCCTCTAGAAAGAAAGGAAACCAATCGCCGCCTTTCACCAGGAAAGTTTTTATAGCCCACCTCGAGCAAAATGAAAGATGCGAGAGCGATTGGGGAACAACGCGAATCTCCCCTTTTGGGTGGGAGCGAGCCTTCAGCCACCGGCGAACGACTCGCCCTGGTCAGAATCTGGAAGTGGTGCCGGGCCGCTTGGGCCTCCCCGGTGACTTCGTGGGGCTTACCTGCCTGACGTCGAGGAGTACATCCGCAAGATTCGTTCCCTATGCCGTTTGCTCTCACGCCCGCCTTAGTTCCAAGTCGGGCGAGCCGCCGCGCTCATGCGACCCGTGGCGGCGACACGTCGACGCCGCGCTCGCTGAGCACATCTTCGGTCGCGGGCGAGCACGAGGTCGCGCCGGCGCATCCGCTGGGACTGCTGTGCGTGCAAAACGGCTACGTGGTGAGCGTCCCGCGCTGGATTCAGCCGAGTGAGGAAGGCGTTGAGATCGGCGCGCTGGCAACGGGGGAGGGCGGCATCACCGACGACGTCTCGGCCCGCCATGCCCATATCTGGTGCGACGAGTCTGGCGCATGGTTTGTCGAGGACCTGTCGTCCACTAACGGCACCGTGGTGGTAAACGGGGCCACGAGTGTGTGTATTCAAGTAGAGCCCGGCCGCTCCGCCCAGCTCAACCCCGGCGACGAGCTCAAACTCGGCGAATCCACCACCTACGCCATCCTGCTCGGCGCCCTCTAGCCGGCAGTTAGGGACGTTCCTTTCCTGCCGGTACTTGGGGACACTCCTTGGCGCGTCAGAGCCAGTCGTCCGGGGATGGAGGGACCATTCTGGCCTTTGGCGGTCACCCGAGGTAAACCTTTACCGCCCGCCTATATTTGTCGAAATTACACTTAACGGCGGGGTACAATAAACCCGCATGCGGATTTCCGTTGCGGGCGCTTCCCATCGCCGGGGCGTGCCCGGGAGCATCCGGCATGCGGCCTTTGCGGCGCTCGGTCATGTGCAAGACGGGCGGTCGGGTCTGTGGGGCGCATCAGCTGCC
The DNA here is from genome assembly GCA_048485835.1 of Collinsella sp. GTDB lineage: Bacteria > Actinomycetota > Coriobacteriia > Coriobacteriales > Coriobacteriaceae > Collinsella. The sequence goes on along the minus strand of DBFWBE010000036.1, from coordinate 13,254 downwards.
CCTCGCCTCGGCATGTCTTCTCTCCACGCCACGTACCTGCTGCTGAGCCTGCCTGCCAGATGATTGGAAGCAACAGCGTAAATCCCATCACGCCAACATCCCGGCGATCGCCGGGGCCTGTATACCTATATGAGAGGAGAGGGGTATATGGCGCGTAAGTTTAAGTCTATGGACGGCAACGAGGCGGCCGCATATGTTTCGTATGCGTACACCGAGGTAGCGGGAATCTATCCCATTACGCCGTCCAGCCCGATGGCCGACCATGTCGACCAGTGGGCGGCCCAGGGTCGCAAGAACATCTTCGGCACCCCGGTCAAGGTCGTCGAGATGGAGTCCGAGGCAGGTGCAGCCGGTACCGTTCACGGTTCGCTGGGCGCCGGTGCTCTGACCACCACTTACACGGCTTCTCAGGGTTTGCTCCTGATGATCCCGAACATGTACAAGATCGCGGGCGAGCAGCTCCCGGGCGTCTTCCACGTCTCCGCGCGTTGCGTCGCTTCCCACGCCCTGAACATTTTTGGCGATCACTCCGACGTCATGGCTTGTCGTCAGACCGGCTTCGCCATGCTCGCCGAGGGCAACGTCCAGGAGGTCATGGACCTCTCGCCGGTGGCTCACCTTGCCGCCATCGAGGGTAAGACCCCGTTCCTTAACTTCTTCGACGGCTTCCGCACCAGCCACGAGATCCAGAAGGTCGCCATGTGGGACTACAAGGATCTGGCCGAGATGTGCGACATGGACGCCGTCCAGGCTTTCCGCGATCACGCGCTCAACCCTGAGCACCCGCACACCCGCGGTAGCCACGAGAACGGCGATATCTTCTTCCAGAACCGTGAGGCCTGCAACAAGGTCTACGACGAGCTTCCCGCCGTCGTCGAGGGCTACATGAAGAAGATCAACGAGAAGCTCGGCACCGATTACGGCCTGTTCAACTACTACGGCGCTCCCGATGCCGATCGCGTCGTCGTGTGCATGGGCTCCTTCTGCGACGTGCTCGAGGAAGTCATCGACTACCTCAACGCTCACGGCGAGAAGGTCGGCCTGGTCAAGGTCCGTCTGTTCCGTCCGTTCTCCATCAAGCACTTCGTCGACGTTCTCCCCGAGACCGTCCAGAAGATCGCCGTCATGGACCGCACCAAGGAGCCGGGTTCCATCGGCGAGCCGCTCTACCAGGACGTCGTCTCCGCTCTCTACGAGGCCGGCAAGACGGGCATCAAGGTCGTTGGCGGCCGTTACGGCCTGGGCAGCAAGGACACGCCTCCCGCGTCCGCGTTCGCTGTCTTCGAGGAGCTCAAGAAGGACGAGCCCAAGCGCGAGTTCACCATCGGCATTGTCGATGACGTGACCAACCTGAGCCTGCCCGAGGCCGAGGATGCGCCCAACACCGCAGCCCCCGGCACCATCGAGTGCAAGTTCTGGGGTCTGGGTGGCGACGGTACCGTCGGCGCCAACAAGAACTCTATCAAGATCATCGGCGACCACACCGACAAGTACGTCCAGGCCTACTTCCAGTACGACTCCAAGAAGACCGGCGGCGTCACCGTCTCGCACCTGCGCTTTGGTGATTCCCCGATTCGCTCGCCGTACTACGTGACCAAGGCCGACTTTGTCGCCTGCCATAACCCCAGCTACATCGTTAAGGGCTTCAAGATGGTCCGCGACGTCAAGCCGGGCGGCACCTTCCTGGTCAACTGCCAGTGGAGCGACGAGGAGTTCGCCGAGCACATGCCCGCCGTGGCCAAGCGCTACATCGCGAACAACAACGTCAACGTCTACCTGATCGACGCTATCGACCTGGCCGCCAAGGTCGGCATGGGCAAGCGCACCAACACGGTGCTCCAGTCCGCCTTCTTCGCGCTGGCCAAGGTCCTGCCCGCCGAGGACGCCCTGCAGTACATGAAGGACGCGGCCACCAAGTCCTACATGAAGAAGGGCCAGGCCATCGTCGACGCCAACCACAAGGCCATCGATGCCGGCGCTACCGCTTTCCGTAAGTTCGAGGTTCCGGCCGACTGGGCTACCGCCGAGGATGCCGCCCCCGTCGAGCTCTCCGAGGAGACCAAATCCGCTATCGCCCAGCAGGTCAAGAACCTGCTTGAGCCCATCGATCGCATGGACGGCGACAGCCTGCCTGTTTCCGCCTTCGTCGATTGCGCCGACGGCCAGTTTGAGCTGGGCGCCTCCGCATACGAGAAGCGCGGCGTCGCCGTGGTCGTTCCCCACTGGGACGAGACCAAGTGCATCCAGTGCAACCAGTGCGCCTACGTGTGCCCGCATGCCACCATCCGTCCGTTCGCGATGACCGAGGACGAGGCTGCCGCCGCGCCCGAGGCTACCCGCACGCTCGACGCCATGGGCCCCAAGGCCAAGGGCATGAAGTTCACCATGGCTGTGTCCCCGCTCGACTGCATGGGCTGCACCAACTGCGTCAAGGTCTGCCCCAAGGGCGCCCTCGAGATGGTTCCCACCGAGCAGGAGATGGACCAGCAGCCCGTTTGGGACTACATGGTCGAGAACGTCTCCGAGAAGAAGGAGCTCATCGCGGCCAACGTCAAGGGCAGCCAGTTTAAGCAGCCCTACCTGGAGTTCTCCGGCTCCTGCGCCGGCTGCGCCGAGACCGCCTATGCACGTCTGGTGACCCAGGTCGCCGGCGACCGCATGTTCATTTCCAACGCCACCGGCTGCTCCTCCATTTGGGGCAACCCCGCTGCCACCGCTCCTTACTGCAAGGACAAGGACGGTCACGGCCCGGCGTGGAACAACTCCCTGTTCGAGGACAATGCCGAGCACGGTCTGGGCATGGCCGTTGGCTATGAGGCCGTTCAGCACAAGCTGATCGCCGCTACACAGGACATCATCGCTGCCGATGGTCCGTCCGATGAGCTCAAGGCCGCCGGCCAGGCTTGGATCGACTCCGTCAACGACGCCGAGGCCTCCAAGACCGCTGCCGCTGCCTACGTTGCCGAGCTCGAGAAGTGCGGCTGCGACGCTTCCAAGGCGATCCTCGCCGACAAGGCTTACCTCACCAAGAAGTCCTTCTGGATCTTCGGCGGCGACGGCTGGGCCTACGACATCGGCTTCGGTGGCCTGGACCACGTCCTGGCTTCCGGCCACAACGTCAACGTCTTCGTCTTCGACACCGAGGTCTACTCCAACACCGGCGGTCAGGCCTCCAAGGCCTCGAACCTGGGCCAGGTCGCTCAGTTCGCCGCTGCCGGTAAGGTGACCAAGAAGAAGTCCTTGGCCGAGATCGCCATGAGCTACGGCTACGTCTACGTGGCGCAGGTCGCCATGGGCGCCAACCCGGCTCAGACCCTCAAGGCCATCCACGAGGCCGAGGCCTACGACGGCCCGTCCCTCATCATCGGCTACAGCCCCTGCGAGATGCACTCCATCAAGAAGGGTGGCATGCAGAACTGCCAGGCCGAGATGAAGAAGGCTGTCGAGTGCGGTTACTGGAACCTCTTCCGCTTCAACCCCGAGGCTGCTGCCGGCAAGAAGTTCTCGCTCGATTCCAAGGAGCCCGCGGGCGGTTATCAGGAGTTCCTGATGAACGAGGCCCGTTACGCTTCGCTGACGCGTTCCTTCCCCGAGCGCGCCGAGGAGCTCTTCAAGGAGAATGAGCAGGCCGCTATGGACCGCTATCAGCACCTGCTGAAGCTCAAGACGGTGTACAACGAGGCCTAGGTCTCTCACCGCAGGATCTGAGGGCTGACCTTCGCGGACGTCCTCGGACATGAAAGAACCCCCGCTGCGCACTACGTGCGGCGGGGGTTCTTTCGTCCTGCGGAGTGTCCGCGAAGGTCAGCCCTCAGATCCTGCTACGACTACGTCCTTGGATTGTGTGGGCGGATGAAGGACGTAGTTGGTCGGGTATTCCGTCCCCTTCGCTGTTTCGCGGCTTTGCCGCGAAACCTCGCGCCACTTTGGGGATGGATGGGGGACTTGGCCGTTGCCGCTTTTTCGGAGCTCTTCTTTATTCCTTTTGTTGGATGAAAAGCCCCTTGTTTTTGCAGGGGTGCATACTCGACTTATATGTGCATAGAATCTCGTATAGTGCGAGTAAGATATTGCGCTGTCTGTTTTGTGTTTAGCAAAGATATAGTTTGCATAATCTGGTCTAATCCCTGCTCTATTAAAATAAAGTTGCACGTAAATGGCGTAGATATGCTTGAGCTGGGGTTCTGTACGCTGAGCGGATAAAAACGACCGTTCACCGTTCCGCTATTTTCAAAATGAATAAAATGAGCGATAAAGAGAATATAAACCTTAATAAACTCGCGTATCGCACGGACGCGGGTTATTAATGGGTTGTAGGCCTTTTACAGAAAGGATTCCAGCAATGTCTAAGCCTCTTGGCAAGCCCGATCGTATTGTCGTCGCCCTTGGCGGCAACGCCCTCGGCAACAACCCCGTCGAGCAGATCGAGGCCGTGAGCAACACCGCCCATGCCCTCCTCGGCCTCATCGAGCAGGGCAACGAGATCATCATCACCCACGGCAACGGCCCGCAGGTCGGCATGATCCAGAACGCCTTCGCCGCTGCCCACGATGCCATCGGTACCCCCGAGATGCCGCTGCCCGAGTGCGGCGCCATGTCCCAGGGCTACATTGGTTATCACCTGCAGCAGGGCATCGGCCGCGAGATGCACAAGCGCTATAAGCGTTGGCACGCCGCCACCGTCGTCACCCAGATCGAGTGCGATCCGGATGATCCCGCGTTCAAGAACCCGACCAAGCCGATCGGCCCCTTCTACACCGAGGAGCAGGCCAAGGAGTTCATGGCCGAGGATCCCTCCAAGGTCTTCGTCGAGGATTCCGGCCGCGGCTGGCGTCGCGTCGTCGCTTCCCCCGATCCCAAGAAGATCGTCGAGGCTGACTCCATCCTCAACCTGCTCGACAACGAGTTCATCGTCATCGCCTGCGGTGGCGGCGGCATCCCCGTCGTCCGCGACTACGAGAACAAGGGCTGCTACAAGGGCGTTCCCGCCGTCATCGACAAGGACCTGGGCGGCGAGCTGCTGGCCGAGGACTGCGACGCCGACGTCCTGTTCCTGCTGACCGCCGTTGAGCATGTCGCCATCAACTTTGGCAAGCCCAACCAGGAGGAGCTCGAGGACCTCACCGCCGACGAGGCCGAGCGCCTGGCCGACGAGGGCCAGTTCGGCAAGGGCTCCATGGAGCCCAAGGTCCGCGCTGCCATCAAGTTCGCCCGTTCCCGCAAGGGCCGCACCTGCATCATCGGCGCTCTGGACAAGGCCGCCGAGACCATGGCTGGCCTCTCCGGTACCCGCATCCACGAGTAGTCTCTACTCTGTTGCCTCTCTCGTGGGCGCCAGGCAAAGCGCCCACAAACTAGCCTCTCTTCATGAGCCCCGCAGTCCGCTCCGACTGCGGGGCTTTTGTTTCAACCCGGCACTTAGGGACGTTCCTTTCCTGCCGGCAGCCTAGGGCTGGTCATTGGGGACAGACTTAAATGCGTGGCACCGATCAACTGCGGAAAGCGCATCCCACAATGAGTGTCCAAAGCGGGGCACAGTTTCCCAGGTACTCATTTAAGTCCGTCCCCAATGAGTGCCCAATGACTAGTAGTAGGCCCACATGGCTTCGACTTCGTTGAGGACCTCTACGACGCCCCAGCGGCGGGCGCTGCGGCTGGCCGAGTTGGGGTCGTAGACGCCAATCTGGTTGGCATCGTCGATGCCGTAGAGCACGATGTAGTGACCCACGTTGGTAAACGTACCGGGGCGCACTGCGGCGATGACGGGCGCACCCGAGCGAAGTGCTTGGGTAATCGATTCGCGATCGTTATAGAGCTGTGTTCCGTTGAGCCCCAGCTGCCACGCACCGCCTGTCATAAACGACCACTCGGTGGCACCGGTGGGGGCGTAGTTGCCGGCTTCGGCCAGTGCGCATATATCGACCGGCGTCTTATCGGTGTGGCCGGTCTTAAAGATATAGACCATGGTGAGGCAAGTGGGACCGCAAGCGTTTTCGCGAATAGTGCCGCCGGCATAGGGCAGCTCCGACCATGCGGGGTCAATTTGGTAGATGTGGGGCATGGCGCCGGCCTGCCATTGCGAGCGTGGGGTCGAGAACGCAAAGGAGTAACCGGGCGCGACGGGAGCTTTAAGCAGCTTGTCTTCGGCAGTGGGCTCAAGACCGGCTGATCCGTGGGAGATACAGGATCCCAAAAACACAAAGACGAGGCAGGCGGCGATGGAGCAAAGCGTAAGGCGTAGGCGGCGGGCCGGAAGCGCGTGGCTTGTGGCGTGCGACGCAGGGTGAGGGGCGGAATTGCCGCGATCGCGTTGAGGTCGCGAAAAGGAGCGCTTGACGTAGTAGTCGGTCTTACGGCGATCGTAGCGACGTGGCTGCGATGTGTCGGTCTGGCGTTGGCGTGTGCTCGTACTCACGCGGTCTGACTGCTGCACGGTACGGCTTTGTTGCCGCGAAGAAGCCCCGGGCTGCTCTTGGGGGCGCTGCGGGTTGTCGTTGTCGGAGGTGCTTCTGGGCGTTGGTGTGGTGCGGCCGGCAAGGCGCACGCTTTGTGGCCGTTGGTCGCCGTCATTGTATCCGTATGCCATTCGAATCACCTTGCCTCATGTGTAACTTGTCTATCCTACATAAAAAGATGCACGACACATGGGCATGTGCGCCAAAAGCCTGACAAATGGTATGAACGTTGCCGCGCCGCGCGCCAAGCGCCACGGCAACAGGTATTCAAAAGCAGACAAGATGAAAGCGTCCAAGACGAATGACGTCTCCCGCCGTTCGTCCCAAAAACGACGCCGCTCGTTTTGCAGTTCTGCCTTCGGTCGAGCTACAAGCGGAGCTGCTGCGCCAAGGCCGTATCTTAAAGCCACGAAATAAAAGAGCGCGGCAAAACAGACCGCGCAAGGGGTGACGTCAAGGGGCGTCAAAAAGGAAAGGAGGGGAACAATGGCGGACAAGAACGCAGAAGTTGCAGTCGAGGATAACGGCGGCATGAAGAAAACGCTTTCGCTCTGGAACTTCTTCACCATCGGTTTCGGTGCCATCATCGGTACCGGTTGGGTTCTGCAGGTCGGCGACTGGATGGTCGTGGGCGGCGGTCCCGTTCCCGCTATGATCGCATTCCTCTTGGGTGCAATCTTCCTCGTGCCCGTCGGAGCTGTTTTCGGTGAGCTCACGGCTGCTATCCCCATCTCGGGCGGCATCGTCGAGTATGTCGATCGTAGCTTTGGCCGTACGCTGAGCTACATCACCGGTTGGCTTTTGGCCCTGGGCAACGGCATCCTGTGCCCGTGGGAGGCCATCGCCATTTCGACCCTCGTGTCCGAGATGTTCGGCAGCCTGCCCGGTCTTGAGTGGCTGCGCGCCGTTAAGCTCTACACCATCCTGGGCGCCGACGTTTACCTGTTCCCGACGCTGATCGCGCTCGGCTTCGCAGCCTACGTCATCTTCCTCAACTTCCGCGGTGCCAGCTCGGCCGCCAAGCTCCAGGCCTTCCTGACCAAGGCTCTGCTCTGCGGCATGCTGCTCGCCATGGGCGTCTCGCTGTTCACCGGCTCGCCGGACAACGCCATGCCCGTGTTCTCCCAGGTCACCGGCGCTGGCGGCGGTAAGGCCGCTACCGAGGGCACCAGCCTGTTCGCCGGCATCGTGTCGGTCCTGGTTCTGACCCCGTTCTTCTACGCCGGTTTCGACACCATTCCTCAGCAGGCTGAGGAAGCAGCCGAGGGCCTCAACTGGAACAAGTTCGGCAAGATCATCTCCCTGGCTCTGCTGGCCGCCGGCGGCTTCTACATGGTCTGCATCTACTCGTTCGGCACCATTCTCGACTGGCATGAGTTTGTTAAGAGCCCGGTTCCCGCGCTTGCCTGCCTCAAGGGCATCAACATGCTTCTGTACCTGGCCATGCTCGTCATCGCCACGCTTGGACCCATGGGCCCGATGAACTCCTTCTACGGCGCCACGAGCCGCATCATGCTTGCCATGGGCCGCAAGGGCCAGCTGCCCGAGAAGTTCGCCGAGGTCGACCCCAAGTCCGGCGCTCCCAAGCTCGCCTGCGTCGTTCTGGGCGTCATCACCGTCATCGGTCCGTTCCTGGGCAAGAACATGCTCATCCCTCTGACCAACGTGTCGGCTCTCGCCTTCATCTTCTCCTGCGGTATGGTCGCCCTCGCCTGCCTGCGCATGCGCTTCACCGAGCCCGACCTGCCTCGTCCCTACGAGGTGCCCGGTGGCAAGTTTGGCATCGGCCTCGCTATCGCTGCCTGCGCCATCATCATCGGCCTGCTCGTGATTCCGTTCTCTCCCGCCTCCCTCAACATGGTGGAGTGGAGCATCGTGATCGGTTGGTTGGCTATTGGCCTGGCCCTCATGGCTTTCACCAATTCCCGCAAAAAGTAACGCCTAGCCGGGGCGGATCGGGTGCGCGGAATCCTCTCTCCCGCGCACCGAACCCGGCACCACTTGGGTAGCTTTGTGAGGCCTTAACCCAACACGGCCTCGCCCACTATATGGATCCATAAGGAGGAACCATGTCCACTAAGTATGCAATCGTTGGCGGCAAGCTCATCGACGGTACCGGTGCCGAGCCGGTCGAGAACTCCCTCGTTCTCGTCGACGACAACGGCAAGATCGAGTACGCCGGCGCTATGCAGGACCTTCCCGAGGGCGTTGAGGTCATCGACGCCGCCGGCAAGACCGTCCTTCCCGGCCTGATCGACACTCACCTGCACTTCTCGGGCAACCTGACCGACGATGACACCGATTGGGTCATGCAGCCGCTCCTCGAGAAGCAGGCCGTCGCCGTCAAGCAGGCCTACGACTGCCTCACCCATGGCCTCACCACCGTCTGCGAGATCGGCCGCTTTGGTATCCAGATCCGTGACTGCATCGACAAGGGCGTCTTCAAGGGCCCGCGCGTTCTGGCCACCGGCCTCGGCTTCTGCCGCGTTGCCGGCCACGGTGACTCCCACCACTGCACCCAGGAGCTCAACAAGGAATCCCATCCCTGGGGCGACCAGGTCGACGGTCCTTGGGATCTGCGCAAGGCCGTCCGTCGTCGCCTGCGCGAGAACCCCGATGCCATCAAGATCTGGGCTACCGGTGGCGGCATCTGGCGCTGGGACTCCGGTCGCGACCAGCACTACTGCTCCGAGGAGATCCAGGCCGTGGTCGACGAGGCAAAGATGGTCGGCATCCCCGTGTGGAGCCACTGCTACAACAACCACGCCGCTGCCTACGATTCCGTTCGTTTTGGCTGCGAGCAGCTGATTCACGGTTTCGATATCGATGAGCGCACCATGGACCTCATGGCCGAGCAGGGCACCTTCTTCACCCCGACGATCGCCTTCCTGCCCACCTGGTACGCCACCTATCCGCCCGTCTACGTCCCCGAGCTGCACGACAAGTACGAGGGCACCCTGGTCGAGAAGGAGCTGCAGCGCAACTACGACTGCCTGCGCGAGGCCAAGAAGCGCGGCGTTGTCATGACGATCGGCTCCGACTCCTTCTCCTTCGTCACCCCGTACGGCACCTGCTCCATCGAGGAGATGTACGAGTTCGTCGACAAGATCGGCTTCACCCCGGTCGAGACCATCACCTGCGCCACCCTCAACGGTGCCAAGATGTGCCGCATCGAGGACGAGACCGGTTCCATCGAGGCCGGCAAGTGCGCCGACCTGCTGGTCGTCAACGGTGACGTCGCCGCCGACATCCACGTGCTCAACACCGACAACATGGACGTCATCATGAAGGACGGCTGGATCGTCGAGGCTGGCACCTTTGGCGAGGCCAACAAATACAGCGCCTAAACTACCGTTCATCGACGACTGGATGTAAAACACAGTATTTGATTGCATAATGCAATGGAGAGGGTCGCTTGCGGCCCTCTTTATTGCTATGGGTGCGATAGATAAAAGGGGATGACGGTGGATTTAAACAGGCTGATTCTGGGCAAGAGCTACAACTCTACCAAGGTCTTTCGTACGGCCCAGCATGTGGTCCAGGCCATCCTGCTCGGCGTTGTCGTTCCGGCGCTTATCCTGCTGCTTATCTGGGATTTAACCGATAACCCCAATCCCGTTCCGGGCGTTGTCGTTATTGCCGGCATGGTCATGCTGTGCTTCTTTTTCTCGTATGTCTTTGTGGTCCCCGACGACCTCACATCGAGCGCAACCGACCGTACGCTTGCCATCGCATCAAAAATATTCGCCTACACGTCGCGCGGCCTTACGCCCGAAGCGGCCCTGGGCGCCTCTAAAATTATCCTGTCCGAGACCATCGCCTCTGCCATCTGCTTTACCGATGGCAAACAGGTGTTGGCAAGCTGGGGCGAGGACTCGGCAAAGTGCCCCGCCGGCACCCCGGTCGTGCTCAAGACCACGCTCAGTGTGATTGAGACGGGCGAGCAGAGCGTGTTTTCGCGCGACACCTCCAATGAGACGGGCGGCTATTTTCCCCGCCTGCGCGCCGGCATCGTCGCGCCGCTTACCGTGCGCGGGCATTGCGTGGGCACACTCGAGCTGTATTACCCTCGCCTGAGCAGCATCGATATGCGCCAGACGGCCCTTGCCTCGGGTTTTGCCGACCTAATTTCCACGCAGCTCGCCAGCTTTGAGCTCGAGCGCCAGGACGAGCTCACAGCCCGCGTTGAGCTTCGCGCCCTGCAGTCGCAGGTCGATCCGCATTTTCTATTCAATACCATTAGCACGATCGTGTCGCTCGTTCGAACCGAGCCCGACAAGGCGCGATCGCTGCTGATCGACTTTTCCAACTACTATCGTCAGACGCTTTCTGATTCCGATACGCTCACCACGCTCGAGCACGAGGTGGAACAGGGCACTCGTTATATCAATCTTATGCAGGCCCGGTATGGCGACGGCCGTTTGCGCGTTTCGGTCGACATCGACTTCGAGGTGCGCGACAGCCTGGTACCGCCGTTTATCTTGCAGCCGCTGCTCGAAAACTGCATCAAGCATGCGCAGCGCGAGACCGAGCCGCTTTCTATTCGTGTTAGGGCTTTCGAGACCGATGACGGCTTGGAGATCATCGTCGAAGATGACGGCATCGGGATGAGCGAAGAGGTCTGCGCGCATCTGTTTGAGCAGCATCGCCGAGAGGAGCCCGAGAGCATTACCGCCGACGGTTCCGTCAAGCGAGGTTGCGGCCTGGCGCTCTTCAACGTGCTTCAGCGCATCCATTTCTTTTACGGAGAAGATTCTGGCATGCGCGTGAAGTCCCAGGAGGGCGTGGGAACACAGGTCATCGTTGAGTTGAACGGCGAGCCGCATGAGCCGGCGCCGCTAACGGTGTAGCACGCGGTTGGATCGAGAGAAAAAGAGGGGAAGCGCATATGTCCGAAGGCTGGAACATACTGGTGGTTGATGACGAGCCTCCAATTAGGGCTGAGCTACGCTATCTGTTGGAAAAGGATACGCGTGTGGGTCAAATTGCCGAGGCGGGCAATGTCACCGAAGCCGTGGAGTCGATTCTGTCGAACAAGCCCGACGTGCTGTTTTTAGACATTACCATGCCCGGTCGCTCGGGAATTGAGCTTGCCGAGACGCTGCAGAACCTAAAGACGCCGCCGGTTGTGGTGTTTGTGACGGCATTTGCCGAGTATGCGGCCGATGCCTATAACCTCGATGCTGTCGATTACATCGTCAAGCCGGTCGAGGATGCCCGCTTGTCAAAGGCGCTCGACAAGATCGAGACTGCCCTGGGCGCTCGCCGTGTCGTCCATGCTCCGCGCCAGCCTTTGCGCCTGACGGTGGATCGCGGGGGCAAAAAGGTGTTCATTCCCGTGGCGGATGTCTGCTACTTTGAGGCGCGCGCCGATTTTTGCAACGCCGTCTGCGCCGAGGGGACATACCTGATCAATGAGTCGATTTCCTCGCTCGAGCGGCGCCTGGCCTCCGAGGGCTTTATCCGTGTCCACCGCAGCTATCTGGTTAATTTGGAAGACGTGCACAATGTCGAGATCGGCTCCACGGGCCTGATGGAGCTCAGGCTCGATCGCGTAACCTCGACGGTGCCCGTGTCCCGCCGTCGCGCTGCCGAGGTCAAATCGCACTTGGGGCTTGCGTAGGGGTCGGTGTGCCATCGTTTGCCGTTACAGGTTTGGCATGACTGTGCGGTGGGCATAATGGATTGCATCGAATGAAATCGAAAGGATTATTATGCCCGCGCTCATTACGCATCATCTGTTTGGCGAGGAAAGCATCGACCGTCTTCCGCAGGGCGTTATCACGTCCGACGAGGAGCGCATCGCCTTTATCCTGGGAAACCAAGGTCCCGACCCGTTCTTCTTTCACATTCTGACACCGCGTGTTTCCGACTGCACGCTGCTGGCGCAGGTCATGCATCGGTCGCGCATGTCTCGCCAGTTCGCGTGCCTACGCGACGGCGTGTCGCATCTGCTGCCGCGCGACGCCAGCTTGGGTCGCGCCTTTGCGCTGGGCCTGCTGTCTCATTACGTGCTCGACCGCAACGCCCATCCTTTTGTCTATGAGCAGCAGTTTGGCATCGTGGAGTCCGATTCAGAGCTTGAGGATTCGAGCAGTCAGGTCCATGCTGTGATCGAGAGCGACTTGGATGTACTGATGCTGCAGCTTAAACGCGCCGGCGCTACGGTCGACGATTACCCGCCGGCGGGCGAGATCGTCACCACCGATCGCATCAATCGCGTGGCCGGCGTGCTGATGAGCTATGTTGCCGGACGCGTGTACGGTATTGACATTCCAGCGGGGGAGTACGGTGCTGCCGTTGCCAATATGCAGCGACTTTACCGCGCGATTGAGCCGGCCGGCTCCGCAAAGACGCGCGCGATCTCGCTGGTTGAGGGCTTGGTGCACGACTACTCGCTGCTCGACGGCCTTGCCCATCGCGTGACGACGGAGCTGCCCGAGCGCACCGGTAACCTGGGCCATCTGACATGGAAGAATCCCTTTACCGACGAGGTCTCGAACGAGAGTTTCCCCGAGGTCTTTGATCGCGCGCTGGTCGATTACGAGTGCACGGTCGCACGTTTTATCGAGACCGGTGACATGGATGCCGTGACCAGTCACGTCAACTACAGCGGCCGCGTGCTCGAAGCCGATGAGGAGTTCGACCGCGAGGAATAGGTTGATTTCCGATCTCAGCCGAACACATTAGGCGGACAGGCCGTTCCCGCAGCTAGCCGAACGCCCCCGAGGCCCCATCCGGGCCCCGGGGGCGCCGTTTTCCCAGTTGAAGGAACGGTGGAGATGTGTTTCGATGGGTC
>DBFWBE010000035.1:0-13330 GCA_048485835.1 Collinsella sp. | reverse complement strand
AGGATGTGCCTCTGGCCGAGCTCGACCTGACGCCGGGACTCATCGAGAGGGCGCGCGCAGAGAGGGGCGATGCCCCGCTGGCCTAGCCTGAAGGCAAAACGGAATAGACTGACCGACCGTCCGGCTGAGTCTGGGAAGAGGTGCCGGGCGGAGGGCGGAGCATGGCCACCGGACCCATCGAAACACATCTCCACCGTTCCTTCAACTGGGAAAACGGCGCCCCCGGGGCCCGGATGGGGCCGCGGGGGCGTTCGGCTAGCTGCGGGAATGGCCTATTTGCTCAATGTGTTCGGCTGAGATCGGAAATCAACCAACTAGTCCGTAGCACCGCTTTCGGTTCCATACGACGGCGAAGGCGCCTCGACCACATGGTGATATCGATCGATATAGATTGCACGGGCGCCCAGGCGTCGCACCAAATCCTGATGATGAGTGCTCATGAGCACCGTCTTGCCTGCCGCAACATAAGCCAAAAGGAAGCCAACAACAATGTCGCACGAGTCCTCGTCGAGCCCGTTGGTGGGCTCGTCGAGCACCAAGATGTCCGGATTCATAGAAACGATGGCGGCCAGCGCCACACGCTTCTTTTGCCCGCCCGAAAGCTGATAGGGCGAAGCATCGACCAGGTCGGCAACTTGAAACAGTTCCATAGCATCGCGCACACGACGGTCGAGCTTACCCGTCGGCAGCCCCATTTGAGCCGGGCCAAAAGCGACTTCCTCGCCCACTGTGGCACAGAACAGCTGAGCATCGGCATTTTGAAACACAAAGCCTACGCGCTGATGAAAACGCTGAGCGGCCGCAGAGTCCTTTAGAAACGCCGCATCGATCACGTGCCCGTCAAACAGGTATGCCCCTGCGTCCGCGAGTTCAAGGCCGTTAATAAGGCGCATAATCGTCGTCTTACCGCAGCCGTTAGGACCAAGCAGAGCAACGAGCTCCCCACGGTTCACCTGCAATGAAACGCCGTCGACCACCGTATGACCCGCATAGGAAAACACCACGTCTCGAAACTCGATGAGCGGCGTAACCTCGGCGCCGGCAGCACCGCTCGCACCCATCGCGTTTTTCGTATCGTTTGCCAAAACGTCGCCCTTCCCTATTCATATCGACGGTTCGACCGCCCGCGTTACAGCACCGCGCACAACACGGCGAGCAGAACCACAACGACCGCGTAAACGACATCGCGCCAGCAAAAGCCACTCCGCGCAGGCACCGGATACGCACCGGCAAAGCCGCGGCAAAGCATGGCCTCGTCCATCGCGCGGCTGCATTCCATCGCCTTGATAAAGGTCATGCCCATGATACCCGCGATCGAATCGGTACGCGAAAATCCCTCAGGCGCACGGCCAACGCTGCGCAGCATGACCGATTCGCACAGATTGTTCGCCGTGCGACCCAGCACCTCGATGTGCTTAAGCGCCATATCAAACGTAAAGATAACTTCGTCGGGTAGATGCAGCATCTTGAGCGCCGCCGACATGCGACTCCATGTGAGGGTCCACGAAACGCCCAGCACCAGCGACACATTAATGAAGGTCTTGAGCGCAATCTTGAGCATGGCGCCCGCAGCAGAAGCGTCCAGCAGCAAGGCGGGCAACGCCAGAACCACCGCAAGCCCCGCAGCGCCAAGCGCCGGCACAAAGGTTGCCCGCAGCCCGCGTACGGGGCGCACGGCAACGAGCACCAGCGCGATAGCCGCCATCAACATGAGGTACAGTGGGCTCTGCGTCAGACACACGCACAGGACGCAAACGAACATCCCCACCAGGCGCACCGGAGCCGAAACGGAAGAAAGGGCGCGGTCGATTATCGACCCGCCCTTGTGTGCGCCACCGCCCAGGCGGACCCGCTCAAGCAGGCTCGCCAGGTGCAGGACGTTCTTTTGCATCACGCGATGACGAGCGCCCGTGGGCTCGTAACGCTGCTCGACCGCAAGCCAGCTAGGCAGCTCGACCATCGCCATGGGCTCCGCTTTCCTTGACCGTCAGCGAGATCAGACGGAATGCGATGGTGAGCACCGCCACGCCAATCACGCCGGACAAGATATACATGGCAGCCTGACCGGCAAAGCCGAGACCCTGCTCCTCGGAATAGGCCTGCAGGTAATCACCCGTAGGCAGAGCGTCGGCAAAGGTCGGGGTGTCGAGACCGACCGAAGCCTGCAGGCTGTCGTCGCCAGCCTCCTGAACGGCGGTCGCGGCGCCCTCGGCGTCCCACTCACCCCAGGCGTCACCCGTGGCCAGCAGGCCCAGCGGCGTGGCCACGACAAGCACGGCAACCAAGATGAGCGTGGGGACCAGCGAGGTCTTCTTTGCAGCAGCGCCCTCGGCAGCAAGCTGTCCATCGGCGGCTTCGGGGCCGACGATAACGCTCGGCGCCGTCTTCTTGATAAAGCCGTAGATCGCGGCAGTCGCCACGCCCTCGACCACGCCGGCTACCAACATATGCGGGATCATCATGGCCGGAATGGCAATGGACAGCGGGAAGGGGCAGTACAGCGGAGCGCCCGAAGCATTCGTGAAAAGCATCGGCTGAATACCAAACTCGATTGCTGCGCACAGGGCCGCCAGGCACAGGCCGACCCAGCCGCTTACGATGGCCGAAACCGAGGTGCCCCAGCTCTTGTCGTGCAAACGGCTGTTAAGCGCGCGGAACACGATGGCTGCGGCAAACGGCAACACGAAGGCCATGTTAAAGCAGTTAGCGCCAAAGGACAGGATGCCGCCGTCGCCAAACAGCAGCGCTTGCAGCGCCAGCGCGACCGAAACCGCGATAGCCGCGGCCTCGGGGCCCAGCAGCAGCGCGATGAGTGCGCCACCAACGGCGTGGCCAGTGGTGCCGCCGGGCAGCGGCACGTTGAACATCATAAGCAAGAAGGAAAATGCGGCGCAGATGCCCAGGAAAGCCATGTGCTCGCGATCGAGCGTGGCGCGCACCTTCTTGATACAGTGAGCCCAGACGGGCACCATCGCCACCGCCATGACGGCATCGGTCTGCGGGGACAGATAATTATCTGGAATGTGCATGTACGCCTCCCGGTTATCGGCGCACGGAATTGCAACGCCGCTTGAATCACCTTTCCAGTGTTACGTAATGTCAGATTCGTAACACGCCGCGGGCTATCATAGCAAAACGGCGCACTGCCGACAAAGCAGCACGCCGTTATGTAATGCGCGTGTCATATATGCAGGCTCAACGGTGCCTTATACCGAAAACAGCAGTCACGTAGGACTCGGCAGCAGCCACCGCTGACCCATACCCCAGCGCAAATCCTAGCCGCGGACCTCGCCGTTTACGCCCTTGCACACCTTGGTGACGATCTTCTGGTGCGCCTTCTCGACCTCTTCGCTGGTGAGCGTGTGGTCGTCGGAGCGATACGTAAGCGCAAAGGCCATGGACTTCTTGCCCGCTCCGATGCGGATGGGATCGCGGTAGACATCGAACAGGCGCACGCCCTCGAGCAGCTTGCCACCGGCGCTGGTAATGCGACGCTCAAGATCCTCGCAGGTCACAGCGTTGTCGACCACAATGGCAAGGTCGTGCTCAACGGCCGGATACTGCGAGAACTCACGGTAGTTCTCCTGGTTGCGGGCACCCTTGATCAGCTTGTCCAGGTCGAGCTCAAAAGCAACGACGACCTCGTCGATGCCCATGGCTTCGCGCGCCTCGGGGTGAATCTCGCCGACCCAGCCCAGCACGGTGCCGCCGGACAGAACCTCGGCCGCACGACCCGGCTGCAAGAAAGCGTAGCCCTCGCCCTCGACGGGACGGAAGCGAACCTTCTCGATGCGCAGCTGGGCGAGCAGCTCCTCGACAATGCCCTTGCCAAAGAAAAAGCGCAGCTTGCGGTACTTCATGCTCCAAGACTGCTCGCTCCACTGGCCCGAGAGCACACCTGCCACGGACTTGGTCTCCTTGGGCAGGCTGGCGTTCTCGCGACCGTGGAACAGGCTGCCGACCTCGTACAGGTGCACGTTGGGCGTGCCGTGGGCCTCGTTATAGGCCACGGACTGCAGCAGGCCCGGCAGCAGCGAGCGGCGCATCTCGGTCTGCTCGGCCACCAGCGGGTTCATGAGCACCACGGGGCAGCCGCGGCCCTCGGTGGACATGCCGATCTTCTCCAGGTCGCCCGGGGCGGCAAAACCAAAGGTCGTGGTCTCGTTGAGGCCACAGGCACGCAGGATCTCGCCGACCTTGCGGGTGAGCTTCTGCTCGCGGGTCAGGCCGCCGATGTGGTTCTTGGCAGCCGGAATGGTCGCCGTCACGCGGCCCATGCCCCACAGGCGCAGGACCTCCTCGATCAGGTCAATCTCGCGCGGCAGGTCAGGACGGAAGCTCGGCGGGGTAACCATAAAGTCCTCGCCGTCGCGCTCGACGGTGCAGCCCAGACGGGTGAGCGAACGCTCGATAAAGTCGGGCTCGATATCGGCACCGCAGATGGCGTGCACGCGGGCCAGGCGCAGCTTAATGCTGTCGATGGTCTTGGGCGCGGGGAACACGTCGACATAGCCGGGAGCAACCTCGCCGCCGGCGATCTGTTCGATGAGCGCGCAGGTAACGTTGGCGACATCCACGCAACCGGTCTCATCGACCTGGCGCTCAAAGCGAATGGAGGCGTCGGAGATCAGTGACAGATCGCGGCTGGTGTGCGAGGTGCGACCGGCGTTGAAGCAGGCACTCTCGACCATCACGTCGACGGTGTCGTCCTCGATCTCGGAATCCATGCCGCCCATAACGCCGGCCAACGCCACGGGGCGCTCGCCGTCGGTGATGAGGCCCATGCCGGCGTCGAGCGTGCGCTCCTCGCCGTCGAGCGTCGTGAACTTCTCGTCCTGCTGGGCGGCGCGAACCACCACGCGGCGATGACCGTCGCGCTCGGCAAAGGTGTCCAGGTCAAAGGCGTGCAGCGGCTGACCGGTGAGCATCATCACGTAGTTGGTGATGTCGACGATGTTGTTGTGCGGGCGCACGCCCAGGGCGTTGAGGCGCTTGACCATCCAGTCGGGCGACGGACCGACCTTCACGTTGCGCACGATGCGGGCAACGTAGCGGTCGCACAGGCCCTCGTCGGCAATCTCGACGGAAAGCTCGTCGTCGGTCGCGCGGCCGGTCTCGACCTTGATGGCGGGCAGCTCAACGTGGAAATCGCGGTCGAAGATGGCACCGGTTTCGCGGGCCATGCCGATCATGGACAGGCAGTCAGGGCGGTTGGGCGTGATCTCGCAGTCGAGCACGGTGTCGCTCGAGCCCACGTACTCGGCAAACGGCATGCCGCAGAGCGTATCCTCGGGCAGGATCATAATGCCGGAGTGGTCGCCACCCAGGCCGAGCTCGCGCGCGGAGCAGTTCATGCCCATGGACACGACGCCGCGAAGCTTGCTCTTCTTGATCTTGACGTCGCCGGGAAGCACGGCGCCGATCATTGCCGTGACGATGTGGTCGCCGGCCTCGAAGTTCTGCGCTCCGCAGACGATCTGCAGCGGAGCGGGATTGCCGTCGGGGTCGAGGTTCTTGTCGCCCACGTCGACCGAGCACACATACATGTGGTCGCTATCGGGGTGCGGGGTCTTGGTGAGCACCTTGGCGGTCACCACGTGGTCGAAGGACTCGCCCACGGTGTCGATCGCCTCGACCTCGGTGCCGGTACGGATATATTCGTCCGAAAGGGTCTTGGGATCCTCCGGAATATCGATCATGGTCTTGAGCCAGTCGTAAGAAACGCGCATATAGCTCTCCTAGTTCTTAATCTCCGCATAGGGAGGGGTATCAAATGAAGACGTTCGCCTTAGGGTTGTCCAGGTGCCCCAGGTTGGCGTGAAAGAGGAGCGACGCGTACTAAAGGTACGCGAGCGACGGTTTGAACGCCAAGATGGGGTGCCTGGGCAAGCCTAAAATTGGTTCAGGAAGCGCATATCGCCAGTCATGAGCGTTCTAAGGTCCGGCAAGTCGTAGCGCAGTGCCGCGACGCGCTCGGCGCCAATACCAAAGGCGAAGCCGGTGTACTTCTCGGGGTCGATGCCGCAGTTGATCAGGACGTTGGGGTCGACCATGCCGCAGCCCAGGATCTCGATCCAGCCGCTGTGCTTGCAGAAGTTGCAGCCCTTGCCGCCGCAGACGTGGCAGCTCACGTCCACCTCGCAGGAAGGCTCGGTGAAGGGGAAGAAGTGCGGGCGATAACGCGTCTTGCGGTCCTCGCCAAACATGCACTTAACAAAGTAGTCGAGCGTGCCCTTAAGATCGCCAAAGGTGATGCCCTCGTCGACGACCAGGCCTTCGATCTGGTTGAACTGCGGCAGGTGGCAGGCGTCGGCCGTGTCGGGACGATAGACGGTGCCCGGGCAGATCATGTAGATGGGCGGCTTCTGCGACTCCATGGTGTGGATCTGCACGCCCGAGGTCTGGGTGCGCAGCAGCACGTCGGACTCGCCGTGAGCGTGAGCCTCGGGATGCGCGACGCTGCCGGGGTTGTTGTCGACCACATAGAACGTGTCGCGGGCCGATCGGCTCGGGTGATCCATGGGCGCGTTGAGCGCGGTGAAGTTGTAGTAGGAGGTATCGACCATGGGGCCGGACTCGACGGTGTAGCCGATGCCGCAGAAGATGTCCTCGGCCTCCTCGATGATCTGCTTGATCAGGTGCTGGTGACCGATCTGCGGACGGATGCCCGGCAGCGTGATGTCGACGGCCTCGTGCTCGAGCGCGTGCTTGAGGGCGGCAGCCTTCATCTCGGTGGTGCGCTCGTCGAGCATGCCCTCGATCAGCTGGCGCATCTCGTTGGCGCGTTTGCCCATCATGGGACGATCCTCGGGGGCGAGCTTGCCCATCATGCGCATCAGGCCGGTGATACGGCCCTTGCGACCGAGCAGCTCAACGCGCGCGGCCTCGAGCTTGGCAGCGTCGTCGGCGCCTGCGACGAGCTCCTTGGCCTCTTCCTCGAGTTTGACCAGATCATCAATCAGACTCATGTCTTCCCTTTCGTCTCTCGCGCATCTCGCTTGCCGGGGCAGCTAGCACCCGATAGCTGCGGATGTGCGGCCCGGTTCGGTAACAAAAAACCGTCCTCGGGCATGTACATTGCCCAAGGACGGTTGAATTCCGCGGTACCACCTTGTTTGACCCGGCGGATGTCTGGCCCGCCGTGCCCACTCTGCGCCCCTTGTCGCGAGGCTCACGGCTTCCCTACTGGGGCTTCGCTGCCACCGGCCGCGCGCCCGTTGAGGTCGCTGCTCGGGAGTGAACGCTTGGCCCTTGCCACCGTAGGAAGGCTTGCAGCCCATGACCTTCCCTCTCTTGCCGGCGACGCGGCGGGCAAAACCCTCTCCGTCAACGCATTGGGCTATAGGATAACACATTCTGCGAGCATATCGCCGCGTTCAGTTTTGTTCGCGCTGGGTACAAGGCAGGTAGCTGTGCAAACTGGCCGTGCACCCGCCTGCGGCGCTCGGCCTGCGAGATTAAGGATACGGCATGGGAAAGAAACTCGATAAGAAGGCCAAGGCCGCCGTGGCAAAGGCTGCCAAGGGCGTCAAGGCCGCTAAAGTCGACAAGGCCGTCAAAAAGTTCCGCAAACTCGAGGGCAAGCTGTGGACTCGCGAGTACCTGCTCAAGATTGCCGAGTTCGATGGAGCGACGATTGCTCCTGCCAACGGCGCTGCCGCCCGTGCCGACGCCATGGGCACGCTTGCCGGCGAACATCACAAGCTACTGACCAGCGAGAAGTCCGTTGAGCTCGTACGCTCGTTAGCGCGCGAGACGGTTGCAGGCGGCAAAATCGACGACCCGCAGCTGCTCGACGAGATCCGCGTGCTCGGCCGCGACCAGCGCGAGGCAAGCGTTATTCCTACCGAGGAGGCCGAAGCCTGGACCAGGCTCACCTGCGAGGCCGACGCCGTGTGGCACAAGGCCAAGACGGCCAACGACTGGGCGAGCTTTGAGCCCTATGTGGATAGAATCGTCGCCCAACTTAAGCATCAGGCCGAACTCATGGACCCCAAGCGCGACCCATACGACGTTTGGCTCGACCAGTACGAGCGCGGCCTTTCTGCCGAGAGCTTCGACGCGTTTTGCGAGGAGGTCAAGGCCACGGTCGTGCCGCTCGTGCACGCCATCGGCGAGCGCGGCCAGCAGCCCGATGCCGACTTTTTGCACGCCCGCGTGCCCGAGGCCGCCCAGCGAGCCATGAGCTTCGACCTGATGAAGCTCGTCGGTCTTAACCTGGACGACACCACGCTTGCCTTTACCGAGCACCCGTTTAGCGAGGGCTTTGCCGTGGGTGACGCGCGCATCGCGACACACATCTACGAGGACGATTGCATCTCCAACGTCTACAGCATCATCCACGAGGCGGGGCACACCATGTACGAGCTGGGCGTCAATCCCGCCTATGCGCGCACCTGCCTGGAGGGCGGGACCTCCATGGGCATCCACGAGAGCCAGAGCCGCTTCTTTGAGAACACCGTGGGCCGCAGCCGTGCCTTTATGGGACCGCTGCTCGAGGCGCTGCGCCGCCACGCGCCCGAGGTCTACGGCAACGTAGACGAGGACACACTCTACCGCGCCGTGAACATCGCGCAGCCGTCGTTGATCCGCACCGAGGCCGACGAGCTCACCTATCCGCTGCACGTTATGGTGCGCTACGAGATTGAGCGCATGCTGTTTGCCGGCGAGGCCACGGCCAAGGACATCCCCGCGCTTTGGAACCGCTTCATGAATGAGTACCTGGGCATTCCGGTTCCCGACGACACGCGTGGTTGCCTGCAGGATACGCACTGGAGCGGTGGCTCGTTTGGCTACTTCCCCACCTATGCGCTGGGCAGCGCCTACGACGCCATGTTTGTGCCGGCCATGTGCCGCGACGGTGTCGACCTTACCGGCGCCTGTGCGAGCGGCGACCTGACACCTGTCCGCGCATGGCTGGGCGAGCACATTTGGCAGTGGGGCCGCGCCAAAGACGCACCGGAACTCATCAAGGGCGCATGCGGCATGGCGTTCGATGCCCGCTACTACTGCAGCTACCTGCAGGACAAGTTCACCACGCTCTACGAGCTGTAAAGCTTAGGCGACACGCCAACGCAAAGGGGACGCCGCGGAACCAATCCGCAGCGTCCCCTTTTTTCACCCAATAACTAGGTACCCAATGACTAGTTCGTTGACGCTAATGTCTTGGCAACGTCAGCGAAAACGGCCCCAAGCGAGCAAGGTGACGTGAAATGAAAGGGCGCTGACCTTCTGGTCGCGCCCTTGAAATTGAACGTCAGATTGCCACTTGGGGCCGTTTGCAGCGTCGAGCAGCTACGCGGTTTGGTAAAACCGCGTAGCTATAAAGCCTCGAGCGCGTTGGCGATGCGCTTCATGGCGGCATCGGCGGATGCTTGGTCGGGCGCCTCGGCCAGCACGCGGATAACCGACTCGGTTCCGCTCTTGCGCACGAGCACGCGGCCCTCGCCTGCCAGCGCAGCCTCGGCCTCGGCGATGGCGTTCTGCACGCCCATGTTCTCGAGCGCGGCGTCCTTGTCCGCCACGCGCACGGCCACCTGCGCCTGCGGTAGCAGCTTGCACGGAGCCGTGAGCTGCGAGAGCGTCTCGCGCTCGGCACGAATCACTTCCATCACGCGCAGCGAGGTCATAATGCCGTCGCCCGTGCGCTCGATATCGCCAAAGATCGTATGGCCCGTCTGCTCGCCGCCCAGGCTGTAGCCGCCCTCGCGCATCTTGGCATACACGTGACGGTCGCCCACGCCGCTGGTCACGGCACTCAGGCCGGCAAGCTCCAACGACTTGATCAGGCCAAAGTTGCTGGCGATCGTCGGCACCACGGTACCGCCCGAGAGACGCCCGTGCTTGTTCAGGTACACACCGCACACGTACAGGATCTGGTCGCCATCGACCACGCGGCCGCGCTCGTCCACGGCCAGGCAGCGGTCGGCATCGCCATCGTAGGCAAAGCCCACATCCAGGCCCTGCTCCACCACGTGGCGCTGCAGGCGCTCAATATGCGTAGAGCCGCAGTCGACATTGATGTTAAAGCCGTCGGGCGCGGCATTGATCACGCGCACATCGGCGCCCAGTGCGTCGAACACCGGCTTGGCCACCGAGGATGCCGAGCCGTTGGCGCAATCGATGCCGATCTTGACGCCCTGCAGCGAAAAGTTCGCGCTGGCGATGAGCGAAGCAATGTAGCGGTTGCGACCCTGCATGTAGTCCACCGTGGCGCCGATGTGGTTGCCCGTTGCCAGCGGCACCTCGCTCTTGCCATCGATGTAGTCCTCAATGAGCTCCAGCACGTCCTCGTCCATCTTAAAGCCGTCGCTGTTGACGAGCTTAATGCCGTTATCGCAAAACGGGTTGTGGCTCGCGCTGATCATGATGCCGCAATCGAAGCAGCCCTCCACGGTCTGATGCGCCACGCCCGGCGTCGGGATCACGTGCAGCATGTAGGCGTCCGCGCCGCTCGCGACCAGGCCGCTCACCAGCGCCGCCTCGAACATATAGCTCGAGCGACGCGTGTCCTTGCCCACGATCACGCGCGCCTTGGCCCCGCGGTTGGCGCCGTAATACCAGCCCACAAAGCGGCCGATCTTATAAGCGTGCTCTACCGTCAGCCCAACGTTGGCCTCACCGCGAAAGCCGTCGGTGCCAAAGTACTTCATGCGCTCTCCCTACAAAATAGGGGCGGACAGATTGCCTGTCCGCCCCAAAATGGTACTCGATTATCTGCACTACCAGAAAAACCCTACGCCGACGCGCTGTCGCGAGCCGCCTGGCATGTAGGAGTCTGACGCAGCGTAAGCGGCTTGTCCCCCGCCTCGGCCGACGTGGTCAGCGTATACGTGATCGTCGTCGTCTCGCCAGCATGCAGGTCAACGGTTCCTGAATAGCAGGGAACTCCGTGCCAAGTGGCAGCGAACAGTCCAAACTGAGTCCCCTCGACGGTTAGATCGGTAATGCTGCCGCCTGTCGGCGCAAACAGTGATACATACAAGCGCTCATCGTCACGCGAGGTCCCAGGCGCACTGGCCGCTACGTAGTCGGGCAGCTTACCTGCCTCCTCCTGCGTCATGATGTTCGTCAGGGTAACGGTGATGCGATACGAGCAAGCGCCGTCGCCGTTCTTCACGCCCTGACCAATCTGCGTATCGGCGTTCAGATACCAGTCGAGCTTGGAGAAGCTCAGGTTGTTAAAGTAGACACCAGCAACGGGATCTTCACTCGGGTCATCCGGATCGGGCAGTGAGGCGTCGATGTTCATCTCCTTGATAGCGTTCTGCTCGTCATCGTTTTTCATCCACGCGATCAGGCGGCCCTCTTCGGCACCGCGCTCAACGGCGCTGACAAGGTTCGCAACATCGACGTCGCCGATACCGCCAAGGATCTTGTCAAAGGCAGCGCTGGCGACGGATGCAAAGATGCCGTCCGACTCCTCGACCGGATAGTTCCAGTACACATCATGCATAAGCACCTTCGCCGCGTTAGTACCGTCAACGACTGTACCGTCGGGCAGTGAAACATTACCCACGAGGCCCAACAGATACTGCAGGAATACCGGATCGATACCAATGACGCCATCGACGTCCTGACCATATTCAGACTTCCACAGCGCGGCGACACGCTGCGAATTACGGGGCCAGTCGGGCGAATAGGTGTTGCCCGAGATGTATAGGTTGCTGTGGTCACCAAACAGCGTCTCATCTTCTTCGTCGACGCTCTCAACCGCCTCGTCTTTGCTGCGCGCAATGCAGGGAACAAACTCGCCAATCGACATCTGGCCGTCGGTGACCGAAATCAGACCCTGCGAACCGCCAAAGCCGCCGCAGGCACGAATCTCGACGTTGTTCATGGCGTACATAAGGTAGTTGCGCGTCTGGCCGTTGGCGCCGAGCATCTGGGGAAGGACGGGGGCGACCTTCTCCGCCGCGTCAACCGCGCCGTTGAGGGTGGCAAAGCCGTCCTTGGCCTTATCGACCAGCTCGGTCACCTGGGAAATATGAGTATCGCCAATGCCCTGGACCTTCTCGTTGGCGCTCTTGAACACCTTCGAGCTGCTGGAAAGCGAATCGGCGACCGCCTGCAGCGCGGACACGTTAATCATGCCGTCCTGGAACAGCTTGCCGGGCGTAGCCTGCGAAAGGTTATCGGCCATGGGAACCAGCGCATTGCTCGAGACATCGGACAGGGCGTCAATCATGGTGCGGGCCGCATTGATATCGCTGCCATACACCGGGATAAACGAAGCCGCCGCCCACAGCGGGCTCGAGGTCTCCGCCTTCATGCTGTTGCAGAGCTCATCGATCTTCTTCGCGTCGTCAGGCAGCGTCGAAAAATCGCCCGACGTGACCTTGTCCTTAAGGCCACCGACAATCTCGACAGCCTCCTTCGCTTCGCTCTTTACGGTCTTTGCCGAGTTAAGCAGCATAAAGCCGCTTGCGCCAAGCGCAACGAGAAGCACCGCGACCACAGCGGCAATAATGGCGCCGGTGTGACGCTTTTTGCGCTCGCCCTTGCGATGGCGATGACGGACCAGACCGTCAGAGGTCGAACTCGACGAAGCGTCGCTACCGTAGTTCAAGCCAAAATCGTAATAATCTTCCTTGGAACCCGAGCCCGCAAACTCGGCACCGCTATCATCCAGGCGGGCGAACGTACCAGTCTCGGAGGCGCCGGTGTAAATCGTGCCGAGGTTACCCGTAAGCCCCGCGCCACCGGCAGAGGGAGTATTGTTGTCGGCCTTGCCGGCATTAACGTTGCCGGCGCCATTCGCGGCGTTGGCAGCACCCGCGTTGTTCGCGGGTACCGAAGGAGCGCCGCTCGGCTGCGACGTGGAGGTTGCACCGTCCGCAAAGACATTCCCTCTTGCACGGCCGGTCTTTTTTGCCTTTTGAGACTGCTCGTACAGAGCGGTAAACATCGCCGTCTCGCCCGGGGACACGCGCTTACCGGAACCGCCCTGTCCAGCGCCGCCCGGCGTGCCGGCCTTACCAGCCCCGTTCGGACGCGGCGGAACTGCAGGACGGCCGCTATCGCTGCCCTTAAAGTGATTACCAGCCATAAAGAAATCCTCGCAATTGAGTCGCAATGAAAAGGTCCATAACGCTACTAGTTTATGGCATTTTGAGCATCGACAGCTAAACTCCAGACACGGACGTCAATTGGCGAAAATGCCCTTGATTATCAACTTCATCCGAACACCTCCCACATTCATCCGCACATGTGCGGATGAATGTGGGAACCCGATACCCTGAGGGCCGGACCGGCCGGCCCCGGGAGATCGGAGGACGGCATGTCCGGAAAGAAGAAGAGTGGCCCCGCGAGGGCGGTCCCGAGGGCCTAC
>DBFWBE010000034.1:0-109538 GCA_048485835.1 Collinsella sp. | reverse complement strand
CGAGACAGGGTGCCTTACGCAGCCTAGCCGAAACGCACCGAGCAGACTGAAGCCCACCGGCCTAATGGCTTGGCGTCAGCATGCCGCGATTCGGTCGCACGGAGAGCATTTCCCAGTTGACAAAACTATAGGAACACCCCCTGGCTTAGGAGGCTTTAACCTGAGTGGCTCGCGAGCTAGCGGGCCTGCTTTACCTTGGCCGCTGCCTCGACAAACGACTTCCACAGGTTAAAGTCGTTCTCAAGCGTCATCCACGTGTACTCAGGATGCCATTGCACGCCCAGGCAGAAAGGCTGGCCTTCGACTTCGATGCACTCGGGAACGCCGTCGGTTGCCTTGGCGACCAAGCGCGTGCTTTTACCCAGACGATCGACACAGCAGTGGTGTGCGGAGTTGGTCTGGATCAGCCTGTGCCCGCCAACCGCGCGCTCCAGCAGCGAGCCCGGCACGACCTCGACGGGGTGCACGGGATCGTTGAGCACGTGGGTATGGCGCCACTGCGTGCGGCCCTCGCGCGCACCCAGGCTCGGCACGTCCATGCACAGGGTGCCGCCGGTGGCGACATTGAGCAGCTGCGTGCCTCGGCAGGTGGTAAAGAGCGGCTTCTTGGCGCGAAGCACCTCGTTAACCAGCTTAAACTCAAAACGGTCGCGAATCTCGCAGCACAGCGTGGGGTCGTAAGGACGCTCGTCGCCCCAGCGTTTGGGGTTGACGTCCGGGCCGCCGGGAATAGCGATACCGTCAGCGATTTCCACGTAATGACGGATAACATCGACGTCTTCGGTAATAGACATCTGCAGCGGCAGGCCACCGGCGGCAAGGATGGCATCGACAAAGACACTTGCGATTTCCTCGTTGGGGGAGAGCGTCTCGCTCAAAAACGGTTTTGCCTCTTCCCAACGCGGCGCGACGAGGATGAGCGGACGGTCGGCGGGGGCAACGTCGACGTGCGGGGTGTATGACGATGAAGTACGAGTTCCGATCATAGGTGTAACTTTCGAGTTTGGATGGTCATGGCGAGCGAACATGGCAATTGAGCTAGTGGCCCTTAATGGAGTTGAGGAAGTCCTGGGCGCGCTTGGTCTGGGGATGGTCGAAGAACTCGTCGGGTGTGCCGGTTTCCACGATCTGGCCGTCGGCCATAAATACGACGCGGTCTGCCACGCGGCGGGCGAAGTTCATCTCGTGCGTAATGACGATCATCGTCATGCCCTGCTGGGCCAGACGGACCATGACCTCGAGCACCTCGTTGATCATCTCGGGGTCAAGGGCGCTCGTGGGCTCGTCAAAAAGCATGGCCTTGGGTTGCATGGCAAGTGAGCGGGCGATAGCTACGCGCTGTTGCTGGCCGCCCGAGAGCTGTGCGGGCACCTTATCGGCCTGCTCGGCCACGCCCACGCGGCCCAGCAGGTCCATGGCGCGCTCACGGGCTTCGTCCTTGGAGACGCCCAGCACATCAACCGGTCCCAGCATGACGTTCTGCAGTACGGTCATATGTGCGAACAGGTTGAACTGCTGAAACACCATGCCCAGCTCGGCACGCATGCGGGCAAGATCCTTGCCTTCTTGCGGCAGGGGCTCGCCCTCGATGAGGATCTCGCCCGAGTCGATGGTTTCCAGGCGGTTGATGGTTCGGCACATGGTCGACTTGCCCGAGCCCGAGGGGCCAATCACCACGACGACCTCGCCGCGGTCGACCGAGAGATTGATGTCGTTGAGGACGTGCAGATCGCCATAGTGCTTATCGACGTGTCTGAGCTCGATCAGCGGCTGATTGCCGGTGGAAGAGGTGCTCTGTGCCATGTGCTCGGCTCCTTATGACTCGAAATGGTAAAGCGTTAGCGGATGATGGTCGCGCCGGTCTTGTGCGAAACGTAGACAGCAGCCTTGTTAATCGCGACGTTGATGAGGATATAGATGACCGCGATAACCAGGTAGACCGACACGAGGGCGTCGTAGTTGGTAATGAGCACGCGGGCGTTTTGCATGAGGTCGGGGTAGCTCACCACATAGGCGACGGTGGTGTCTTTGACTACGACCACAAGCTGCGAAATCAACGACGGAATGATAAACCGAATGGCCTGCGGCAACACGATTTTAAAGGTGATTTTAGCTTTGGAGAGACCGAGTGCCTGGGCGGCTTCGACTTGGCCGCGCGGTACGGCGTTGACACCGGCACGGAAGATCTCGGCGAGTACGCCGGCGGCAGCGAGCGCGACGGGAAGCGTGAGCATCCAAAACGACGGCAGCGCGATCTTGTACTGGGGCAGCACCAAAAAGAAGAAGTAGATGAACAGCAGGCTCGGCACGCCGCGGAAGAAATCGGTGAGCACGCGGCAGACCAGCTGTAGCGGCTTGATGCCGCTGGTGCGGCCGAGCATAAGGGCTAAGCCCAGCACCAGCGCGATGGCGCCGGCGGTGAGTGCGACTTTAACGGTGCCCTCAAAGCCGGCAAGCAGGAACTTCCAGGTGGTGAGGTGCGTAAAGAAATACCAATAGTGGACCGAAAGCTGGCCGGTCACATAAAAGCGCTGCAACACGAGGGCGAAGAGCACGGCGACGGCAACAAGCGAGATGGCGGTGCCGATGCGAATCTTGGCGCGCATTTTGGGGCCGGGAGCCTCGTAGAGCGCATCGCGCATGGTGAGCGCGGAGGTGGAGTGCTTGCTCATCGGAGGATCCTCACCTTCTTATCAATGTAGTTGCCAATGTGGCTCACCACAAAGGCCGTGCCCAGGTAGCCGAGCGCCGAGATAAAGAACGCGGCGACGCCGCCGAGCGAGCGCGTGTTGATGTAGCTCACCACGCCGGTGAGCTCTTGCGGTTGCAACGGTACCTGGCTGCCGAGCGCGGTGGTGAGCATGACAGCGATAAAGAGGTTGGTCATGGGCAGCACGCTCGAGCGCAGCGCCTGCGGAATCACGATCTTGGCGAGGATACGGCTGAAGCTCATCCCCAGCGAGCGGGCGGCTTCCACCTGGCCGACGCCGACGGTGTTGATGCCGCTCATAAAGTTCTCGGAGCCAAAGGCCGAGCCCAAAAGGACCGTGGCGACGATAACGCAGGTGCGGTAGGGCAGGACGATCTTGAGCGGCGGCAGCGCATAGACGACGATGATGAGCAGTGCGATGCCGGGGATGTTACGGAAGACCTGGACATACAGGTCGCCAAAGACGCGCAGCGGCTTGAGCGGCGACACGCGCATCACGGTGACGGCGACGGCCAGCACCATGGCGATGGCAAACGACTCAAGCGTCATGCCCCAGGTTGCTAGCAGCGCGTCGATATAGTTCTGGCCATAGAGCGACCAGAGTTCGGAGAGACTCATGCGGACCTCCCGCCGATAAGGAAAGGGGCTCCCGTGTGTACGGAAGCCCCGACAACTCTGTGAGGAAACAGTTTACCGCAATAAAGCGCATCGTGCGTTTCCATATGGTTTCGTTGCGGCCGTTACCAGGCTCGCTGCCTAAGCGCCGATCTCGGGCAGCTCGGGAACATTAGTGTCGCCCGTACGGTCGCCGATGCAGATCTGCCACAGCTCAGTCCAGGTGCCATCGTCCTCGATCTTCTTAAGGAAGTCGTTAACGAAGGCGACGCCGTCGGAATCGAGCGGCAGGCCAATGCCATAGGGCTCCTTGCTGCCGAAGGGCTTGCCGGCGATCTTGTACTTACCGGGCTCGCGGACCAGGGCGCTCTGCTGCATGTTGTTATCGATGACGTAGGCGTCAACACGGCCCTGCTGGAGTGCCTGGCGGGCCTCCTCGTCGGTCTTGAACTCCTGCTGGCTGGCCTTGGGGGCGAACTCCTCCAGAATGGCGGGGCCGTTGGAGCCGGACTGGACGGCGACGTTCTTATCGGCCAGGTCGTCGACGCTCTTG
The DNA here is from genome assembly GCA_048485835.1 of Collinsella sp. Lineage (GTDB taxonomy): Bacteria > Actinomycetota > Coriobacteriia > Coriobacteriales > Coriobacteriaceae > Collinsella. Next base: position 105,660 of record DBFWBE010000034.1, on the reverse strand, counting down.
ATGTCGTCGTTGTCGGCGAGCACTAGGATAGCCTGCTGGGTGTAGTAGTAGGGACCGGCAAAGGAGACGAGCTTCTTGCGCTCGTCAGTGATGGTGTAGGTGGCGAAGACAGCGTCGACCTGGCCGTTCTGCAGGACGGACTCGCGCGTGTCCGAGGTCACCTGGGTGATCTCGACCTTGTTCTCGCCCAGAATGTAGTTGGACAGGAGCTGTGCGATACCGGCATCGAAGCCACGGGTCTGACCGTCTTTCTCGTTGAGGAGGGAGAAGAGCGTGGAGGTCTGAACGCCACCGATCTTAAAGACGCCGGCGTCCTTGACGGCCGTGGCCCAGGTGCTGGCGGCGATGGCGTCGTCATCGGCCTTGGGGCCGTTGTCGACGAGCTTGTCGAATGCCTTAGCGTCGAGCGTGGCGGAAACTTCGGTATCCTCGGAGCCCTTGGAAGAGCCGGCGGCGGAACCCTTGTCGGCCTCGGCGCTGGTGTCAGAGCAGCCGGCAAGACCAAGGCCGGCGACGGTTGCGAAGGTGGCGGCAACGAAGCCGCGGCGGTCGAGAACGACCTGCTGGGAGAGGTTCTTGCTCATGGGAGAACACCTTTCTCAATAAAATCCCTAGCGGTTGAGTAGAGTTATACCCTATTGCGCTCAGACGGGTCAACACGAAATAACTCAGAAACATACTTACCTTATGGGTTATTCTACCTACCAAAAAGGGACAGGTTTATTTTGGCAGGTTTTATCTGGGCAAACGTCGAATATTGCAGCTGAGATAGCGCTTTGCAGACGGCATAATCGCTCGCGGCGGTCGCTATAATGGCGGCAACGCGACACATATATAAGTAAGGAGATCGCGCATGAACGGTTATTCGTTTTTCGCGCCGACCATGACTTGCTGTTTTGTCTCAATCTGTAACAGGTAGACGAGGAAATGGGTTCTAACTGTTACAGATTGAGATAATCGCGTCGTGAAAATAAAAACCTCCGCAAGGGTGCTTCCCTTGCGGAGGTTTTTTACTCGTTGAGTAGCCTCACGGCTTCGGCGGCCATGTTCTCGACCGTCATGCCGTTTTGAGCGAGCAGCTCGTTGGGGTTGTAGCGGTCGGGGAAGCCCTTGGCGATGCCGAAGGTGCGCGTGCGCAACGGCGTGCATGCCAGATAGCATGCCACGCGCTCGCCCCAGCCGCCGTCCAAGATGCCGTCCTCGAGGGTGACGACAACGCGATGCTCGGCGGCAAGACTGTCGAGGAACTCGCGGTCGAGCTCGGTTGCAAAGCGCGGGTTGACGAGCGTGGCCTCGATGCCGTACTCGGCAGTCAGACGGTTTGCCACGCGCTCACCCAGCTCAAAGAAATCGCCAAGCGCGAGCACGGCAACGTCGCGGCCCTGACGCACCACGTTGTAGCGAACGGCGCTGTAGTCGGTGTCTTCGGCGGGCGCAAGGTCGGGGCGGCTTACCAGGCCGATGCCCGGTACGCGGATTGCCACGGGATGCTCGCGGTGGTCGAGCGACCAGCTCAGCATGGACAGATATTCCTCCATGCAGGCCGGCGCCAAGTAGTGCATGTTGGGAAGACCGCCCAGCATGGAAATATCAAAGAACGAAAGATGCGTCTCGGACGTGGTGCCAAAGATTGACGCACCAAACACCAAAATGGTTGCGGGGGCGTCGTTGAGGCACAGGTCGTGCCACAGCTCGTCGTAGGCGCGCTGCAAAAACGTACCGTACACACCAAAGACTGGCTTGGCGCCCGAGCGCGCAAGCGCGGTGGCAAAGGTCACGGCGTGCTCCTCGGCAATGCCCACATCGACGAACTGTTTGCCGGCGGCAGCGCGAAGCTCGGGTGTAAAGCCCATAATGTAGGGCGTGGCGGCCGTGATGCCAACGACCTGTGGATCGCGCTCGATGGCGGCGCTGAGCGCCTCGCCCGTAATGTCAGCATAGGTGCGCGGCGCGGGCTCGCTCGGATGGCCCGGGCAAAGCTTGCGCCCAGTCGCCATGTCAAACGGACCCACGTGGTGCCAGCGTTCGGGGTCGCTCTGGGCCGGCTCAAAGCCCTTGCCCTTGGCGGTGGAGACGTGCAGCACGATGGGATGATCGATATTGCGCAGTTCCTGCAGCGCGTCGACGAGGGCCAACACATCGTTACCGGCGTCCAGATAGCGGTAGTCGAGCCCCATCGCGCGGAAAACGTTGCGCTCACAGGTGCCGTTGCTGGTGCGCAGCTCGGCCAGATTGCGATACAGGCCGCCATGGTTCTCGGCGATGGACTGGTCGTTATCGTTGACGATGATGATCAGGTTGCTATCGAGTTCGGCGGCATTGTTAAAGCCCTCAAACGCCAGGCCGCCCGAAAGCGAGCCGTCGCCAATGATGGTGATGACGTTGTACGTATCGCCCACCAGGTCACGAGCGTGCGCCAGGCCGCAGCCCAGGCTCACCGACGTGGAGGTATGGCCCATGGCGAACAGGTCGTGCTCGGACTCGTCGGGATTGGCAAAGCCAGAAGCCTCGCCAAAACGTTCCGGATCGATATAGGTATACGCGCGCCCGGTCAGCGCCTTGTGGGCGTAGGTCTGGTGCGAAACGTCAAAGACTATCTTGTCGATAGGGGAGTTAAACACGCGATGAAGCGCAACCGTAAGCTCAACGACGCCCAGGTTGGGGGCAACGTGTCCGCCGACAGCGGCGGAGCTTTCGAGGATGGCGTGGCGAATCTCGCCGCAGAGCAGCGGAAGCTCGGCGCGGTCGAGAGCCTTGACGTCCTCGGGCGTTGTCGTTTGCGTAAGCAGCATCGTTGTGGGTTACTCCATGCGAATCGAGCGCCGGCGCTCCCTCGGCCGACACAATTGCACAAGACAGTCTCGCACATTTTGGCGTTTGATATGTGACGGCGGCGCGGTAATTCGCCAACTGGTGGGGCAAAACGTTTTGTCCGATGCCATACTGATGTGTTCCATGATGTTTTTATCGATTGTGCACAGGCCGTGGCTTGCCGCCATGAGCCGCCGGAAGGAGGCAGCATGTCCGATGCCGTTCGTGCCGAGAAAATCGCGCACGAGGTCGAGTATGCCGCCCGCCAGCTCGCCCAGGCGGGCCGCTTGGACCTGACGCGCGAGTTTATCCAGCATGGCGACGTGACGGTCTATGCACATGTGACCTCGGTGGCACGGGCAAGTCTGTCCTTTGCCGAGCGCTTGGGCCGTGCTGGCATTTCGGTCGACCGTGCCTCGCTGCTGCGCGGAGCCCTGTTACACGATTACTTTCTCTACGATTGGCACGACCCCGACCCGAGCCATCGCCTGCACGGATTTCGGCATCCGTTTTTTGCCCTGGCGCGTGCGGAAGAAGATTTTGAGCTGACGCCGCGCGAGCGGAATATTATCGTGCGGCATATGTTTCCGCTGGTGCCGGTGCCGCCGACGTGTCGTGAGGCTTGGATTGTATGCCTGGCAGACAAATGGTGCGCGCTGCGCGAGACAGTCGCCGGCCGCCTGCCGCGCAAGGACGAGGCGGACGATGGCGTGAGCAAAGCATCGAGCGAAAAGGGGAGAGGGTAGACGGTGGGAACCGCGATTGATATGGCTTTTGGCGGCTCGACGCTTGCCGCCTGCCCGCTTTCGGCACTGGTGCTCTCGTTTGCCTTTTACGGGTTTTGCGGTTGGGCATGGGAGTCGACGGTCTGCGCCATGCTCAATCACGGACGATTTGCCAACAGTGGCTTTTTGCTGGGGCCGTGTTGTCCTATCTATGGTGTGGGCGGCATTGCCTGCTGGCTTTTGCTGCGCGGAATTCCGGATGCCGCGAGCTAGTTTGTCGCCGCGGCGCTTGTGTGCAGCGTAATCGAGTACAGTGTGGGCCTCCTATTGGAAAAGACAACAGGCGCTCGCTTTTGGGACTATTCGCACCTGCCGTTTAACTTGCACGGACGCATCTGTCTGTACTGGGCCTGTGCGTTTGGCTTGGGTGCGTTGTGCATCTGTCGCGTGGTGGAGCCGGCGGTGTTGGGGCTGCTTGGCCATCTGCCGGTGCTGATTGTGCGGTTGTCCGCCTTTATCGTCGCGGTCGCGATGATGGTCGACGCGGTGTGCTCGTTGGCGAGCTGGCGGCGTCTGTCCGATCAGCTGGAGCGCGTGCGCGCCGACCTTGCCGACCGCATCAATGAGTCGCTCGCCGATGCGTCCGACTCCATGCTCGAACGTATTCCCGATTCGGCGATCGACTCGGTGGCACAGACGCATATCCGCAGCCGTGCCGTTAACGCGTGGCTGGCGGAGCTGGGCGACGCGACGCTCGATGCCCTGCGCGAGAAGGCTTCGATGCCGACGTTTATCTCGGATGGTGCTCGCGGCCTGGCGCTCGCTGCCCGCCGCGTGGCCGATGCCGCGCCGAGCATGCCGCGTCCGTCGCTCAGCCGTCGCCTTGCCGGTAAGCGCATGAGCCGTCCGGTACCGAGCGTGTCACTCAGTCGTCGTGACCTGCGCTTTTTCAATGCCTTCCCGCGTCTGCGCATCAATCGCTACGAAGGTGTCATTCGAGCAACTAATCTCCGCGACCGAGCCCGCGAGCTGTTCCGCCACTAGCCGAGACGGGCGCGCTCACGGCTTCCTTGCTCGCGTATTTCCCGTTCGTTTCGCGTCCGTTGCCGCGCCGTTTCCAAGATTGCGGCGCCGTTTCCATTCGACAACGCCGCGTTTAACAACGCCGTATCTGGTCTACACCAGTTGCCCCTCGGCCGCATTATGGGCGCCGACAACGTTCATGCGACCAAGGGAGAGCGAATGTACGATACGGGATCGACAACGTTTATGCTCATCTGCACCATGCTCGTGTTTTTAATGACACCGGGTCTGGCGTTTTTCTATGGCGGCCTGTCCAGGCGCAAAAATGTCATCAACACCATGCTCATGTGCTTTGGCGCCATTGGTCTGGTTGGTGTGCTGTGGATTGTTGCCGGCTGGTCTCTGGCCTATGGCGGCGACGGTTCGAGTCCGTTTATTGGAGGCCTTGACCAGCTGCTGTGCCTGCCGGTGCTCAACCAGGTGCTGCAGGCGGCTGAGGGCAATGCTGCGGACGGTGTCGTCTACCCTCAGATCATCAACATCGCCTTCCAGATGGCATTTGCCATGATCACGGCTGCTATCGTCACGGGCAGCCTGGCCGGCCGCGTTAAGTTCGGTGCCACGACGGCCTTCCTGGGTATTTGGCTGCTCGTGGTCTATGCGCCGCTCGCTCACATGGTTTGGGGCGGCGAGGGCTCCTTTATTGGCGATATCATCGGCGCGCTCGACTTTGCCGGCGGCGACGTGGTGCACATCTCGTCTGGTCTTACGGGCCTGATTCTCTGCTTAATGCTCGGCCGTCGTCGCGGCTTTGGCATGGTGAGCTACCGTCCGCATAACGTGCCGTTTGTGGCGCTGGGAGCCGGCCTGCTTTGGTTTGGCTGGTTTGGCTTTAACGGCGGCAGCGAGTTCAAGGCCGACGCCGTGGCGGCACTTGCCATCCTCAATACCGTGACGGCCAGCGCGGCGGGCATGGTCTCGTGGCTTGCCGTCGAGCGCGTGCACACCGGTCGCCCCACGCTGGTGGGCGCCAGCACCGGTCTGGTTGCGGGCCTTGTAGTGGTCACGCCGGGCGCGGGCTTTGTCGAGCCGTGGGCGGCGCTGGTCATGGGCCTGATCGTATCTCCCGTCTGCTACCTGGCCATCAGCCATCTTAAGACCAAATTTGGCTACGACGATGCGCTCGACGCGTTTGGCTGCCACGGCATCGGCGGCATCCTGGGCGGCGTGCTCACGGGGCTGTTCTGCGTGCCGGAGCTCTCGTGGACCGGTAAGGGCGGCCTGTTCTACACGGGCGATGTCTCGCTGCTCATCTCGCAGATTTTGGGCATTGTGGTGACGGTCGCTATTGTACTGGTGCTCGACTTGGTGATCGCCGCGGTGGTCAAGGCGCTGTTCCACGGCAGCCTGCGCGTGGACGAGGCCGATGAGGCGCTGGGCATGGATGCGAGTCAACACGGCGAGAGCGCGTATCCTTCGTTCTCCGGACTCGATTAGCAGCTTCCCCAAGCACCGCACCTTGCCGCTCAATCGTCGCTCACGTACTTAAGTACGCTTCGCTCCTCTTTCACGGCAATCTGCGGCACTTGGGAAACCTGCTAAGACCAGTCAGTTGAACTTTTTGATCTCTGAGGTTGGTTTGCGGCATTTGGAAAACCCGTGCCACATGAATGAGAAATTCATTTCTTTATTAAAGAGAGGAATTCACTATGAAGAAGATTACGGCGATTGTTCGCGCCGAGAAACTTGAGGTTCTTAAAGACGCGCTGTTTGCTGCCGATGTTCGCGGTATGACTATCAACCAGGTGCAGGGCTGCGGTGCACAGCATGGCTGGAAGGAATACGTGCGCGGCAACGAGTTGCTTGTCAACACGATCCCTAAGGTGCAGTTCACCCTTATCTGCGCCGATGAACATGTCGACGGCATTGTCGAGATTATCTGCAGCGCCGCTCGCACCGGTGCCGTCGGCGACGGCAAGATCTGGGTCGAGTCGATCGAGGAAGTTATCCGCATCCGTACCGGCGAACACGGCCCCGCCGCGGTGTAGAATCGACCGCCTGCCATCCGCAACGTTAAAATACTGCAATGAGGCACAAGACTTGCGTTGCGGATGGACAGATTATGGGGCGTAATAAATATCCCGAGGAGACGGTCGCGAAGATTCTCGACGCGGCGCTGGAGCTATTCTGCGCACAGGGTTATGAGGGGACGAGCATTCAAGATATCGTCGACCGCCTCGATGGCATGACCAAGGGCGCTGTCTATCATCACTTTAAGAGCAAAGAGGAGATTTTCAACGCCGCTTTTGATCGAGCAATGGCTCCGATTGTTGAGCAACGTCGCTCAACGCTTGGTATCGGCAATATGACCGGAGCCCAAAAGCTCAAGCGACTGTACGCGCCCGAGTCTATCGTTCCACAAATTGAGCTATGGGCACGCATGCATCCTGCGGCAGATCCGGTAAAAAGCTCGCGTCTACTGGCGATGCAGTACCAGGGCTCGTTCGACGAGTCGGCTGATGGCTATCTCTTGCCAGTGATCGAGGAGGGCATCGCCGACGGCTCCATTGCGTGCGAATGCCCGCGCGAAGCGGCGGAGGCCGTATCGTTGTTGGCGAATCTTTGGCTGCTGCCATTGTTCCGTCCGCTTGAATCCAAGGACCGAATGCTCGCTCGCGCGCAATGCTTGGCGCAGATGGCGGCCGCGGTGGGGCTTGATTTGGGTAATGAAGTGCTCCAGACAACGGCCCAGATTTGGGACGTATGGAACCGTGCCGGGTGGTAATATAGATACCAACGGTATGTAATTGATTTGTGAGGGTAGCCACAGCTGCCCTTTTTAAGTCATTAAATACATACTAACAGTATGTATTTGGGGGCAGGCTTATGGCTGGGATGCGAAGAATTAGCGTTTCATTGGCGCCAAAAACAGTGCGATCTATCAGGCTATTTGGTCTTCTTGTTGCACAGCTGTGTGCGTATTCGATGCTGTCGGCACTGTGCTTTGCGTGTCCGCTTTACTTGTTCGATTGCAGCGGCTCCTCAACGTTATATGGCACCGTCGCGGCGATAGCGTTCATACCGGGCGTGCTCGCGACTCCGGTTGGCGGGATTTTGGCGGATCGGGGAAGACATCGCGGGGTTCTTGTGGTACTCGGCATTGTTCTGATGGCTGCATCACTGCTGTTTATCCCCATGAAGCGTTCGCTGCCCCTTGCGATTGTCGTGGCAGCAATGCTTTGCGTCCAATATGGCATCCAATCGCTGCTGAAGCCGATGCTTCAAATTGAGGCGGTGCGTATGACGGGCCAAGAAAAGGTTGAGCGTGCCACTGCGTTGGTCTCGCAGATAATCATGATGAGCAATATCTTGGGGCCTGTAGTCGGGACGGCAGTCTATGGGTGCTTTGGTATCGATACTCTATGCGAAACCGCGGCGTTGACGTTTACGATTTCAGCCCTGCTGTTCGGGGGCGCACTCAAGCAAAATGCCTCATCTGAAACGATGGGAGACGGCGCGACTCGTACGACACGCCGAAACGATTTTCGGGAGTTGATTCGGTACCTGTCTCAAAACTCATCATTGCTCGTTGTGTTTTTGATTGCGGCTATTTTGAACCTTGCATTAGTTGGGTTAACGATTGGTGCTCCCGTTATTGTTGCAAAGCATCTCGGAATGCAGTCATCCTTTGTTGGGATTATTGAGGTGGCTATGGGCTTAGGTGGTCTTGTCGGCAGTGGTTTGGTCGGTATTTGGCCGCATCGTTTTTCCTTCAAGGGCATATGTCGATATGTTGCGATGATCTGTTTAGGAGTCGTACCGATTATTGTCACGCTACTGAGCGGTCCTAACGAATTTGCGTTTGTCGCGCTTGCGGTCGGCTCGGCATGGGTCATGGCGTGGGCAAGCGTTACATCGGTTGAAGTCGTTTCATTCGTTCAGCGGTCAGCGCCAAAGGAACTCTGCGGAAAAGTGCTGGCACTCGTTTACATGGCGCTTTCCTGCGCAATGCCTATTGGCCAATTGGTTTACGGGCTCGCATATGATCGATGGACTCCGGCGATTGTACTCGCAGGAATGTTGGCGGTGCTGACGTTGATGACAGCGCTGTTTTATCGGCTGAAAAGTCGCTTATGGCGAATGTCTTAAGGCGCTGGGGCACCGTGAATTTGTGGAGGCAGTGGCACGTCGCGCCGGGACGCCATTGTTTGGGCGCGCCCGTTCTCGTCTACAATATCGTGCAGACGAAGGAGAGGCACGCCCATGATCAAGATGTTTGCGAGTGACTTAGACGGAACGCTACTGAACGCCCTGCATGAGGCGGATGGGACCATCCGCCGTGCCATTCGCGAGCTGACCGAGGCTGGCCTGCATGTGGTTCCCGCGACCGGGCGCTCGACGTTGCCAATCGGCGAGCATGGCTTTACGGGGCTGGCGCTCGATGCCTGCTGCTCTAACGGCTCCATCGTGCGCGACAGTCATGGCGAGGTGCTCAAAACCTGGACCATCGATCCGCAGGTTACCGAGGAGCTGCTCAAGGCATTCCCGGACATTTGCTTTGATTGCTCCACACCCGATGGCATGTTCTCGAGCGGTTCGTTCGAGATGCATCAGGCGGGTTTTAAGAAGGACAGCCCTATCAAGCGCATCGTGATGCGCGGCATGCGTGCACGTGGCGGCTATCACGAGGAGCAGTATTTCGATCAGTCGATCGGTGACATCCTGCGTCACGATGTGTGCAAGATCAACTGCCGCGTGACCTCGCCCGAGCTTGAGCGCGACCTTAAGGCGTATCTTGCCGAGCGCTCGGACCGCGTGGTCAATGCGCCGTTCGATCCGGTGATGTTCGAGATCACGGACGTGGCGTGCAACAAGGGCGAGAGTGTGGCCTGGCTGGCGGGTTACTACGGTATTGCCGAGGACGAGGTCGCGGTTTACGGCGACGGCGGCAACGACATTGCCATGCTCAAGCGCTTCCGTCACAGCTACGCGACCAAAAACGCAAGCGATGCAGCTAAGGCCGCCGCGACCGCGACCATCGGCGGCTGCATGGTCCACGCCGTCCCCAAACACATGCTCGCCACCATGCATAAGCAGAACTCCCGCACCATCATCGAATAATGTGACAAAGGGGCAGCCCCTTTGTCACAGGGGTCTGTGTGCTTGGAATACGAACATATATTCGTATATATAACTAGGCTCTGGTAGAATCGGTATCGTTGACGGCAGTTCCATGTGCCGGGCAGCGCCCTCCATCTGATGGGAGGTGATGCCCATGACCGATTTGATTGATTTCGTGAGACTTCTGACCGCTCTGGTCTCGTTCTTCACGGCGCTTGTCGGCCTTTCCGAGGCACTCAAGCAGCGTTCGAAGCGCAACAGAAGGGGTCGCCGCCGCTAAGGCGTTGACCCCCTAATGCAAACAACGGCGCTGCCCAGCTTTCCAGAACTTGGGCTGCCGTCGACACTATTCTACCCACGAATGACATTTTGAACAATCGGCAATGCCGCTCCAAAAGCCAGGCACAACTGGCACAACCTAGGCGGTCGCTGAATGTGACAAAGGGGCAGCCCCTTTGTCACATCCAAAATATTGCCTTTACGTGTTGATGCACACGGTGTGCAATAATACTCGCACTGTGCAATAGCGCGCAGGCTGAGTAACAAGGAGGACGCTTGTCCCAGCTCGAGAAATGCGATCGCCGGTCCCTTCGCTCGCAGCGTGCCCTTCGCCAGGCACTTGCTAGCGAGCTTGCCGAAAGTGGCGACCTTTCGCGTATTAATGTCGCGTCGCTCACCGAGCGCGCTGGCCTTACGCGCCGCACGTTCTATTCGCACTACCGCGATATTCCCGACTTTATCAATCAAATCGAGGACGGCTTGCTGGCCGAGATCCGTGAGCGCATTGAGCTCATCACCGCAGCTCAGCTGCCCGACCTCTATCACAACATCGATGAGCTCGAGCCGGCACCCGGTTCGGTTGAGCTGCTGCGTTATCTTGCGGCCAATCGCGACTTAATCGGTGCGCTGCTGGGTCCGGGCGGCGACCAGGCCTTCATTAAAAGGATCATCGACACCGCGCGTGAGGCTGTGGTGCCGCGTGCGCAGACGGGCATTTTGGGCCTGGCGCTGGGCACGTTCTTTGACTACTACGTCACCTACGTCGTGAGTGCCGAGGTCGGCATGATTCAGCGCTGGTTTGAGCGTGGGCTCACCGAATCGCCCGAGGCCATGGCGCGCATTATGACGGTGCTCGCTTTTGTGCGCCCAGGTGACCTGTATGGCCAACCCATCGATATCAACGTGCCGGAATACGGCATGAAGCTATTGAACCTGCAGCTCGAGGACGCGGCCGACACCACCGCAACCGTCGAGTCCAACAACTAAGAGGAGAGACAATGAGCAAACTCGTCGAGGGCATTAAAGACCGTGTGGTCGTTGCCGCACGCGAGGCCGCGCCCGCCGTGGTGGACGCCGCGCAGAAGGCCGCGACCGCGGCTGCCGAGAAAGTTGCTGAGGCAGTTGCCGATGCCAAGAAAACGGCAGGGGAGACGTCCGTCGCTAGCGAGCCCGCCACCGCCGCTGAGCCCCTAGCCGCCACCGCCGCCCAGGCCCCCGAAGGCGCGATCTTCAACCCCGAGGCCGCCCGCGGCAACCTGCACCTGGGCATCGACGTGGGCTCCACCACCGTTAAGCTCGCTGTGCTCAACGACGACAACCAGATTGTCTACGCCAAGTACCAGCGTCACCACACCGACGTCCGCGCTTGCGCCCGCGACCTGTTCGAGGGTGCCGCGACCGTGCTGCCGACGGCCCAAATGACCTGCGCCATTACCGGCTCGGGCGGCCTGCTGCTGTCCCAGTGGCTCGACATGGAGTTTGTCCAGGAGGTCATTGCCAGCAAGCGTGCCGTCGAGACCCTCATCCCGGCCACCGATGTCGCCATCGAGCTGGGCGGCGAGGACGCCAAGATCATCTACTTTGACAACGGCATCGAGCAGCGCATGAACGGCACCTGCGCCGGCGGCACGGGCGCCTTCATCGACCAGATGGCCACTCTGCTGCACACCGACGCTAGCGGCCTTAACGAACTCGCGGCCAACGCCACCACCATCTATCCCATTGCCAGCCGCTGCGGCGTCTTTGCCAAGACCGACGTCCAGCCGCTGCTCAACGAAGGCGCCCGCCCCGAGGACGTGGCTGCCTCCATCTTCCAGGCCGTCGTGACCCAGACCATCTCGGGCCTGGCGTGCGGCCGTCCCATCCGCGGCAACGTCGCCTTCCTGGGCGGCCCGCTGCAGTATCTCTCCGAGCTGCGTCACCGCTTCTACCTCACGCTCAACCTGGACGAGGAGCACCGTATCGTGCCCCAAAACGCTCACCTGTTTGTGGCGAGCGGCGCCGCCATGGCGCACGAGTCCAACAAGCTCAGCACGTTCCCGCAGCTCATCGAGGCCATCGATGCCCTGGGTGACACGCAGGGTGCCGAGGTCGAGCGTCTGGACCCGCTCTTTGCCACCGACGAGGACTTTGCCGAGTTCAAGACCCGCCACGACCAGGAAGTCGTTCCCAAGGGCAAGCTCGAAGGCTACACCGGCCGCGTGTTCATTGGCATCGACGCCGGTTCCACCACCATGAAGGCCGCGCTCGTGGGCGAGGACGGCCAGCTGCTGCACACCTGGTACGGTAACAACAACGGCGACATCCTGGGCACGGCCAAGGTCATCATGGCCGATTTCTACAACCACATCCCCGCCGGCTGCACCATCGGCCACGTGACCACCACGGGCTACGGCGAGGCGCTGCTCATCGAGGCCCTCAAGGCCGACTCCGGCGAGATTGAGACCGTCGCGCACCTGCGCGGCGCCAAGGCATTCCTGCCCGGCGTCGAGTTCATCCTGGACATCGGCGGCCAGGACATGAAGTGCCTGCGCGTCAAGGACGGTGTTATCGAGCACATCATGCTCAACGAGGCCTGCTCGTCGGGCTGCGGCAGCTTTATCGAGAGTTTTGCCGTCTCTATGAACATGGACGTGCGCGCGTTCGCCGATGCCGCTATCCATGCCAAGGCCCCCGTCGACCTGGGTAGCCGCTGCACGGTCTTTATGAACTCGCGCGTCAAGCAGGCGCAAAAGGAAGGCGCCACGGTGGGCGACATCGCGGCCGGCCTGTCCTATTCCGTCATCAAGAATGCCCTGTTCAAGGTCATTAAGCTGCGCGACCCCAAGGAGATCGGCAGCCAGGTGATCGTCCAGGGCGGCACCTTTATGTCCGACGCCACGCTTCGCGCATTTGAGCAGCTCACTGGCGTTCATGCCGTGCGTCCCGACATCGCCGGCTGCATGGGAGCCTATGGTGCGGCCCTGCTCGCTCGCGATCGCGCCGGCGCCGATGGCACCTCGACCATCCTTTCAGCCGAGGACATCGCGCACCTCACCGTGACGCAAAAGCATGTCCGCTGCGGCCGTTGCTCCAACAACTGCCAGCTCACCGTCAACGACTTTGGCGGCGGCAGGCGCTTTATCACCGGCAACCGCTGCGAGAAGGGCGCCGGCCACAAAAAGCAGAAGACCGAGGCCCCCAACCTCTTCAAAAAGAAAAACGATCTGCTGTTTAACCGCGAGGTGCTGAGCCCCGACGAGGCCCCGCGCGGCACCGTCGGCATCCCGCGCGCACTCAACATGTACGAGAACTACCCCTTCTGGCATGCGTTCTTTACGCGCCTGGGCTTTAGCGTGCAGCTGTCCGACCAGTCGAGCAAAAAGACCTACCAGGCGGGCATCGAGTCCATGCCGTCCGAGAGCGTGTGCTATCCGGCCAAGATGAGCCACGGCCACGTGATGAACCTTATCGACCGTGACGTCGACTTTATCTGGATGCCGTGCGTGCGCTGGGAGCGCAAGGAGGATCCGACCGCCGGTAACTGCTATAACTGCCCCATCGTCATGAGCTACCCCACGGCGTTGGCACTCAACATCGACGAGATCCGCGAGCAGAACATCGAGTTCCTGTATCCGTTTGTGCCGTATCACGACAAGACCGAGCTCAAGCGCCGCCTGTACCAGGTGCTCGCCGTCGACCGCGTGGCCGATGCTGAGGCCGGTCGCGGTCGCGTGCGCGGTCCCAAGATCACGCGCTCCGAGGTCGATGCCGCTGTCAACGCTGCCTTTGAGGCCGATGCGCGCTTCCACGAGGACATCCAGACCATGGGTGAGGAGGCCCTTAAGTGGGTCGAGGACCACGGCGGCCACGGCATTGTGCTCGCCGGTCGTCCCTACCATAACGACCCCGAGATCAACCATGCCCTGCCCGAGCTTATCTCGAGCTTTGGCTTTGCGGTCTTTACCGAGGATTCGCTCGCGCACCTGGTGAAGCCCGAGCGTCCGATTCGCGTCGTTGACCAGTGGATGTATCACAGCCGCCTGTACGCCGTCGCCCGTTTTGTGACGATGCGCAACGACCTGGACCTGATCCAGCTCAATTCCTTCGGCTGCGGCCTGGACGCCCTGACCACCGACCAGGTGCAGGAGATTCTGGAGGCCAGCGGTAAGATCTACACCGTGCTCAAGATCGACGAGGTGTCCAACCTGGGCGCCGCGCGCATCCGCATCCGCTCGCTCATGGCGGCGCTCAAGGACCAGGAGGCCGAGCGCCTGGCCGAGGCCATGGCCGCGGGCGAGGCCTACGAGCAGGGCGATGCCGCGCCGGTGACTCCCTCCACGGATGCCCCTGCGTTCGCGAGCCGTAAGTATACGTTCGAGGCGCAGCGCGAGAGTGCTTCGACCGCGTGGCCCAAGGTGCCCTTTACCGAGCAGATGCGCGACGAGGGATACACCATCCTGTGCCCGCAGATGGCGCCGATTCACTTTGACCTAGTCAAAGAGGTATTCCGTGGTGCTGGCTACAACTTGGAGCTGCTGCCCTCGACTGACCACGACGCCGTCGAGGCCGGCCTGCGCTACGTGAACAACGACATCTGCTATCCGTCGATTCTGGTGACGGGCCAGATCATGGAGGCCATCGAGAGCGGTCGGTACGACCTGTCCAAGACGGCCGTGGTTATCAGCCAGACCGGCGGCGGCTGCCGTGCCACCAACTACATCGCACTCATCCGCAAGGCCCTGCGCGAGAGCGGCCACCCCGAGATTCCGGTGATCTCGCTTTCGGCCGTGGCACTCGGCGAGGACAACCCTGGCTTTAAGATTACGCCGGCGCTGCTCAAGCAGGCGGTCTATGCCGTGCTCTTTGGCGACGTGATGATGCAGATGCTCTACCGCTGCCGCCCGTACGAGGCAACGCCCGGTGCGGCGAACGCGCTCTACGAGGAGTACATGGCGCGCGCCCGCAAGCTGGCGCCCAAGTTCAACCGCCACAACTACACCAAGCTGTGCCGCGAGGCCATCCGCGCGTTCGACACCATGCCGCTCGTGGGTGAGGGTACCAAGCCGCGCGTGGGCGTGGTCGGCGAGATTCTGGTCAAGTTCCACCCCACGGCCAACAACCACGTGGTCGACGTGATCGAGCGCGAGGGCTGCGAGGCGGTGGTTCCGGGCCTGCTCGACTTCTTCCTATACTCCATGAGCAACGCCGAGCTGCAGAAGGATGAGCTGGGTAGCTCTGCTACAACGCGTGCGGGCATGCAGGCGCTCATCAAACTCGTGGACTGGATGCGTACGCCGGTGGAAGAGCTGCTCGAGAAGTCCCGCCGCTTTGAGGCGCCCGAGCGCATCGGCACTATGGCCGACAAGGCCCGTACGGTGCTTTCGGTGTGCAACAACATGGGCGAGGGCTGGCTGCTCACGGCCGAGATGCTCGACCTGATTGACCACGGGGCGCCTAACATCATCTGCACGCAGCCCTTCGCGTGCCTGCCCAACCACGTGGTGGGCAAGGCCGTGATCAAGGAGCTGCGCCGCCAGCATCCCGAGAGCAACATCGTCGCGGTGGACTATGATCCTGGTGCGTCCGAGGTCAACCAGCTCAACCGTATTAAGCTCATGATCAGCGTAGCCAAGGAAAACATGCGCGCCGGTAAGGGCTTTAAGCTCGAGAAGGTGGCGCCGCTCACGATGGACGAGGTCACCGGCCAGATGCGTGCCCACGATGGCTGCGTGAGTTGCGGCTCGGCCAGCGAGGAAGCCGTAGCATCGGTCGCCAAGCGTCTGGGACGCGGCATTAAGAAGTAACTGGCCTGCTTTGGGCTAGATATGAGGCAAACGGGTGGCAGCCGTACCGGCTACCACCCGCTTTTGCTGGACATATGTTGCGCAAATGATCTCGCTGCAGCCTTCCGTGGGCTCGCCCGATTTTTGGGCCGGTTCGGGCTTTGAGGACAAGCTGCTGCAAGCCCAGGGCGATTTTTCGCTCAACGCGGGACAGCACAGTGTGACCTATCTGCCAAACGACGAGACGATCGCTACGGTCTACCCATCGCCACCTACGAGATGGAAGCCGAAAAGTACATCTACCGCGTGTACAAGTACGAGCTGTAGGGCCGCGCTTAGGTTTGACCAATGGAGTATGAAAACACGCCGTTCGCCGATGCCCCCTCCGCGAGTGGCAGCCATATGGTTTGATGTCAGAAACATATAGTTGTCGCCAGCCTGCTGGCGACGTTCCCCCCTGATATCGGAGGTTCCAGGTATGTTTCGCGCTCCGTTAAACAACTATCGGTTGGGCTAACATGGGCCGCCGTGTTATTTCGATAACCCTTGCAGTGGTCTGCTTGGCTGTGCTCCTGGGCGTTACAGGGCTGTTTGCTATAAGCCGAGAAACGTCCTATATGCGGGAATGCGCTTCCGAAGGGTTTGCCATTGACGGTTACTATCGGGACGACAAGACGAGTCTGGAAACCCTGGCCTTTCTTGAAGAGGATAACCATCGGTGGCAACTGGTCGACAAAGACGGCAGCTGCGTTGACGGGCAGTTTAAGCGTACGGACGATCCCAATATCCTGGTATTAAAGAAGGAAAACGGCGAAGAATTCGGCACGGTTCACGTTGCATATATATCGCGCCGACGCAATCAAGGGCAGATTTACCTAATTAGAAATACTAAGGTGACCCGATTTTATCTTGTGAGCACCGATCCGGCGTTTACGGTGGAGTCTGGCGAGGTCGATTCGGACAGTTGATTCACGGCAATAAAAAAGCGAGCGGGGCGCGGGTGTGAACTGCACCCCGCTATTTGCTCGTGTCCGTATCGCGCCTGCACCTCGTCGTAACTTGCGTCCGTGCGAGCATTCATCCCGCGCTCTGCATCACTTCACATCGAACTCCACGCGATCGAGTTCGGGTACGTTGAGGTCTATGAGCTTGCGGGCGATGTGGCGGTCGTGCGCCCCGAGCGCCTCGCTTGTCGTCACGTGGGCGACAACCTCGCGCTCGACGATGCCCTCCTCGGCGCCTTCGGTGGCCGAGGTTTCGACGGCGACGGTGTAATCCTTAAAGCCTGGCAGTACCGCGGCAAGCTCGCGCGTGGTTTCGGTGACGCCGTAGCCGTCCTGCACGCCGGCCTGCGCCGAGCCAATAGACCCCGCGGTCATAACGATGCAGGGGATGGCAAAGATGACCGTTCCCACGATGATGCGGCGGCGCACTTTGAGTGACAGCTCGTTGACCTCGGCATTTTCCTCGGCGGTCACAATGCCGTCGCCGTTGAGGTCACGCTTGAGCGGCACGCGCAAAAGAAGCAATACGGCTTCGGCGGCCAGCGCGATAAAGACGACGTTGATGCCAAACTCGTAGAGCGCCGAGAGAAACAGCGACCCGCTTGCAATGGCGATGCCATAGCCCGCCGCGCACAGGGGCGGCATGAGCGCGGTCGCCACGGCCACGCCGGCGATGAGCGTGGCGGGTTCCTGGTCGCGCGAGTTGCCCAGCCCGCCTGAAAAGCCGCCCGCGAGCGCGACGGTAAGGTCCCAGACGGTGGGTGTCGAGTTGTCGATGATGGCCGCCGTGGTGGTGCCAAGGGGCGAGAGCTTAAAGTACAACGTGGACGTGACCAGGCAAAAGACCATCTGTAGAGCCAAGCCCGCGACGGCTTCGACGGTAATCTCACGGTCGAGCGTGGCGATGCCATATGCCATGGCAAGGACCGATCCCATAAGCGGGCAGATGAGCATGGCGCCCACGATGGCGATGTCCGAGTCGATATCGAGGCCGATGCTCGCGATGAGCATGGCGATGATGAGGATGCACAGGTGAGAGCCGGTCAGGCGTGCCCCGTTTACAAAGCGCTTGCGGATTACGTGGTAGGGCGCGCGACCCTCGCGAATGTTGAATGCGCGCTTTAGGAAGCGGGTGGCGTTCTCCATGGCCTCGCTATGGGCGGGGCGGATGCCGTGGCGCCGGTGATGGCGTTCGCGTAGTCGCTTGATCTGTTGTTTGTCGAGTTCCATGTCCACCTCGTTCCAGCGCGGTCCGCGCAACGCGCCCGTTGTCCTAACTCTACACCGTGGCGGGCAGGGCGTCTGTTGGATGTGGGATTCGATAGGGCAGATGACGCGGGAGCAAATGCAAATCACAGGCTCAATTCGATCCCGCAAGAATATGATGCGCCAGCTCCTACATATGTGACGAAATTGTGAAGCACGAGAGCGTAAATTTCAAAAAATACGCTGGTCGCCAATGTTGCGCAACAGAATTCAAAAATCGACAGCTACCGTTTGATACGTATGGATACATCCGTGTCAAAGGGAGAAAGCCATGGCAAACTACAGTCCACAACACTTTGAGCCTCGGGCCAAGACTGTCAACGTCAAGGGCGTTGCTAACCGCGCCGTCGCAACCGTTTTGACGGCGGGCCTCATCGCTCAGCCGCTCATGTCGCCGCTGGCGGCAATCGCCGCACCGTCAACCGATAACGGCGATTCTGTTCAGGGGGGGGTAGTTCTGTAGAGAATACCGTTGCCGCCGGTAACCAAGCGGTCGTAAAGACGGCTGCCCAGCTGGCCGAGGAGTCGGCAAAGCAGCTCAAGGACGCTCAGGCCGCCTACGATGCCGCCCAGAAGAAGGCCGACGCGGCGGGCCAGTCTCAAAAGCAGGCACAGCAGCAAAAGAATCAGGCCTCGCAGGCTGTGAGCGACAACGAAATCGAGCAGAACGCAGCAGAAGTCGCCGCGCTCCAGGAGAAGATTGACGAGCTCAAAGCCGCCGTCGAAAAGACCGAGCAGCAGCAGAAGAAGCTGGGCGACCTGAACGATCAGCTCGAACAGGCCAACAAGAGTGTCGAGGATAAGACCCAGGCGCTCAAGGACGCCAAGGCAAAGCAGGATGAGGCCAAGAAGGCCCTCGATGATGCCCAGGCCAAGCTCGAGGCCATGGGTATGGACGAGTACGAGGCCGCCAAGAAGGCCGTCGAGGACGCGCAGGCAAAGCTCGATGACGCCAATAAGGCCGTTACTACTGCACAGGACAATCTGGACCAGGCCAAGGCTGCCGAGGCTAGCGCCCAGCAGGAAAAGAAGGACACTGAGGCCGCTCTGACTTCCGCCCAGGCCAAGAAGCAGGAGACTGCCGCTGCTCTCGCAGCCGCAACCACCGCGCGCGATAACGCCCAGCAGAAGTTCAACCAGGCGCAGGCCGCGCTCGATGCTGCCGTCTCGGGTACGGGTGTTGACCTGAGTGCGCTTGAGGCCGCCAAGAACGCTGCTGCTGGTGAGCTCAAGACCGCGCAGACGGAGCTCAATGCCGCGACGGATGCCGACGCCACCGCACAGACAAATCTGCAGGCCGCCCAGGCTGCCGTCGTTGCCGCGCAGGAGAAGGCCAACGCCGCCAACGCTGCTGTGGCATCTGCCCAGTCTGCATACGATGCGGCAAACAAGGAGTACAACGCCGCCGCCAGCAAGCGCGACGCCGCCAAGGCCGCATACGAGAAGGCGCAGCAGACCGAAGCAGACAAGAAGACCGCGTACGATAAGCTTGTCGAAGTTCGCAAACAGAAGCGCAGCGAGTGGGAGGCGGCCTGCGCTGCTTCGAACGCCGCGGAAAAGGCTTATGACGCTGCTAATGCCCAGGTTGAGGCTCTTGAGCAGCAGATTGCAGACCTAAAGTCCAACATGACCGTTGACCAGGAAGTCATCAGTCAGGGTATGTTCGGCTTCATGAACTACATCATCGGCGGCAGCCAGTTCACAGCCACGCAGAAGAAGAACGCCCAGGACGCCGTATCGATGCTGACCGGTGCCGATGACAAGGCCGAATGGTATGACCAGTACGTCGATCAGGACATGTCTCGCGACACCAATCCGCTTTCCTTGGAGCAGATGCGCAACGCCCTGACCTACCTCGATACCCAGAACAACCTCCGCAAGGCGAACGGTCAGTCGGAGCTCAGCGTCAGCCTCCGCATGACTGCGGCAGCCGCACTTAATGTATCGTATTCATCGAACATCTGGGGACACTCGGGCTGCTACTGGGATAACGGTGAAAATCTTGCCGGCGGTGGCGGTGCGTATACCGGCGGCGAGACCGAGGATACCCTCGGTTGGCCCTATACCGGCCTCTACACCCAGGAGAAAGAGGCATTCGATAAGTACGCCAAGAAGAATGGTGACCTTGAAAACCATCGATATGATTCCAACTATATCTCCCGGCACTACAAAAGCATCTCCCAGGAGTGTGGGCACTATCTCAACATCATCGATGCCGGCACGCAGGCTATCGGCATCGCGACCGGTAGCGGTAAGAACACCGATTCCGAGGTAACAATCTTCGATTACAGCTCTTTTGACAGTGAGGCTGATTTCACTGTCTCCGAGTTCAAGAAGCTCCTGAACGACTACATCGATTCCGCATACAACGCAGGCGGCACGCAGGAGCAGAAGGAGCAGCTGAAGCAGCTGCAGAATGAGCTGGCAGAAGCGCAGAAGAACTTCGGGACTGCTGGAACGGCTTATTCTAACGCATTGGATAAGCAAGAAAGCGCGCGCGACGCCTATACCGCGGCCGACACGAACGCGAACACCGCCAAGGGCGAGTACGAGAAGGCTAAGTCCGCCACCGCCACCGCCAAGTCCGCCTACACCGCCGCCGAGGCCAAACTTAAGGGTATCGACGTCAAGACGCCCCAGACCAAGCTCGATGCCGCCAAGAGCGAGGCCGCTACTGCCCAGGCAGCTCTCGATAAGGCAAACGCCACGCTTGCTGACAGCAAGACGAAGGCAGCCGATGCCGCTGCTCACAAGGCGAAGGCTCGTAGCGCCCGCGATGCCGCCAAGGTAAAGTCCGACCAGGCCAATGAGGCGTATGACAACGCCACTGCTTCGGTCAAGGACCTTACCGCTAAGTACGATGCCGCCAAGACGGACCTTGCGAACAAGCAGGGCACGCTTAACGATGCCAAGAAGGCTGACGGCGCTGCCCAGGCTGGCGTTGACAAGGCTCAGGCCGCAGATGCGCACGCCGCGACCGCTCTTTCGGACGCCAAGCAGGTAGTTGCCGCCAAGAAGCAGGCCCTGTCCGACGCACAGGAGAAGGTCAAGGCCGCTGAGGGCGAGCTGGCCACCGCAAACAATGCCTTCGAGCGCTTCGCCGGCGCCCAGAAGGCGGTCGACGACGCCAAGGTCGCCTATGACGCTGCCGTCGCCGGTGTCGCCGATGCCCAGAAGCAGCTCGAGGCCGCCAATGAAGCCGTCATCGATGCGAACCTCGAGATCGTCAAGGCCAAGGCCGAGCTTGCCAACGACGAGGCACTCAAGGCCGATCTTGAGGCTGTCGACCACAAGGCCTCTCTTGCCGCGGGCACGACGGGCAACGAGAAGCTGGTTAAGCTGAACGCTGCCTACGCTCGCTACAAGGCTGCCGTCGATGCTGCCGCTGGTCTCAAGGCTGCCCTGAGCGATGCCGATGCCAAGCTGTCCGATGCCAACGACGCCTATGCCGCCGCACTGGCCGAGCTCGGAGATGCCAAGGATGCCCTGGCTGCCGCTCAGGCCGAGTACGACAAGTATCATCCCAAGGCCGAGCCGCAGAGCAAGCCGCAGACCAAGCCTCAGGTTGCGCAGGCTGCTGCAAAGGTCCCCGTTGCCAAGAAACAGGCCGCGCCTGCCGCGCTCGCCCAGACGGGTGACACCTCCGCGCTCGCGGGCGAGGTCTTCGTCATCGGCGGTGTGACGCTCGTAGCTGCGGGCGTGACGCTGGGCGATCGTCGTCGCAAGCAGATGTAGTATTTTGAGTACTGGTCTCGCAATGATCTGCGGTTTATTGCGAGACCGACTCGATCGCTCAACCGATAAGGCCGGCGTGCTGTGATACGCAGCGCGCCGGCCTTTTTCTATATCGGCATCAAAAAGCCCGGTCGGCAGCCACAAAAGCTACCGACCGGGCAAGCCGTAGGCAATATGATTGCGACCGGGCTGTCGCTAAGGTACGAGCGAACAGCTGCTTAGCTTAGCCCAGCAGGCTCAGGCCAACAGAGACAAACGCCAGGATAACGCCGACGATGGACTCGCCGCCCAGTAGGCCGCTGGCAACGACCAGGCCCTGCTCCTGGAAGGCGGCATCCTTGGCGGCCTTCTCCTCGTCCGAAAGACCGGCCTCGGCGTCGCGGTGTGCGGCCCACTTGTCGTAGGCGAGCTTAACGCAGGAGCCCAAGAAGGCCGTGAGCGACATGTAGAACGGCAGGTACACGCCCAGGCCGATCATCATGGCCGGAATGCCGAGCCAGTACATGACGATACCGGCGATAAAGCCGCCTGCGAACCACGGCACGCTCGGGATACCCGAGACCATGGTGGCGACCACGCTTGCCTGCGCGGCCACAAAGCTCTTGTCGGGGCCGAAGGCGTCCGGACCATAGGCGGTGACGAGTGCGACCATGACAGCGGCAGCGACCAGGGCGCCCACGATGCCGCCAATGGCCTGGCCGACCCACTGTGCGCGCGGGTTGGTACCCAGTACGGCTCCGGCCTTAAAGTCGTTCATGACGTCGCCAGCAAGGCCGCACGCCACGGCCACGATGCCGGCGATAAAGAACAGCTTGACCTGCGCGAGCTGCGCGAAAGCTGCCACGATGAGCATGACGATGAGGCCAAAGATCTCCATGGGATCGATGCCCGTCTGGCCGCAGCTCTGAGCGCTCATAATGGTGGTGACAAAGGTGAACAGCGTGACGATGACGGCCGGAACGGGGCCGAGGTCGAGCGCGATGGCAACGATCACGGCAATGGCGGCGGTGCCCAGGCCGATGATGCCGGCGTCGAGCTTAAGCGAGCCCGAGATGAGCGACTGCTCGTCGGTGTCGGTGGAGCTGTCGGCTGCAAGACCGCGGACGATACCGGCGACCTGCGGCAGGATGTCCTTAAGGACGACGGCGACGCCAAAGCCCATCATAAGGCCCATACCGAGGGACTTGACGATACCCTGCGCGGTCACAATATCGAACAGGCCGGCAGCGGTGCCGCCAACGATGATGCCAAAGTTGCCCAGCAGCGCGCCGGCAAACCAGAAGGCGACGGGGGCGAAGCCCACCAAAAAGCCGATGGACAGCAACATGGGCGAGTTGTAGATGGCAAAGGTCACGCCGGGGATATTGAGCGTGCACAGCATGCTGGGCACCACGCCCAGAGCGTCGCGCAGCACGCTGTAGATGCCTGCGATGGCCATGGAGCCAAAGAGCTGCTTGCCGGTCTTGCCGCCGGCCTCGGTGGCGCGCAGGGTCTGAGCTGCGGCGTTGCCGGTGGGGAACTCCAGCGCGGCGTCCACGATAAAGTGACGGTGGATGAGCGCTGTCGCCAGAAGGCCCAAGATGGTGCCGGCGAGCGCCACGATAAACATGTCGAGCCAGCTGATCTGGTCGGCATAGCCCAGCATCCAGGCGCCCGGGATGGTAAACGCCAGGCCGCCGGCGACCATGGCGCCCGCGGACATGATGGTGTGGGTGACGTTGGCCTCGTTGAGGCTGGCGTTGCCCATGAGCTTCAGGAAGAACAGTGAGATGACGGCAGCGAAAATGATTGGCCAGGGGAGGGCGCCCATCTTGAGGGCCGTGTAGGCCGAGCTTGCCGTGATGATCACGCAGCCAAGGACGCCGATGACGACACCGCGCAGCGTGAGTTGCCCGCGCATCGAGGCGCGGTTCGAGGGATTGCTCATATTGAACTCCTTTGCGTATATCCGCTTCCCCCGGGAGCGCCGCTACGGATGCGGCGCGGGAAGTCGGGTTACCAAAGGCCGTCGCGTGAGCTCGCAAACGACCGCGCATCAGTATAGCCGCAACCTAGTCATTTTGGGATGACTGGTTTAGGTAGGCGATATACTGCTGGGCAGACGAAAGGAGCGCCGACGATGCTTAATGGGTGCGCATATATATTGACGGTCGACGTGGGTAACACGTTCATTCGCTTTGGCCTGTTTGCAGAGGATTCGGCCACGGCGCAGGAATGCCCGCTTGCGACGTGCGAGATCACGACGCCATCGAGCATTACGGCCGACGAAGCGCGTATGCGTCTCGCTCAAGTCATGGCCGCGCTGGCGGCTGATGCGGGCATGCCCGGCGCGCTCGTGCCCACGGCGGCCGTGCTGAGCTGCGTGGTGCCGGCGCTCGAGCGCCCGTGGAAGGCGGCGCTTTCCCGTACCTGCACGGGGCGCGTGCTCACCGTGGGGCCGGGCCTCAAGACCGGCATGCCCGTGCACTACGACGACCCGGCCGAGATCGGCCCCGACCGCATCGCCGATGCCGTGGCGGCCCGTGCCGTCTACGGCTCTCCGTGCATCGTGATCGACCTGGGCACGACGACCAATATCGAGGTCATCGACGCGTGCGGTACCTTTGTGGGCGGCGTCATCGCGCCGGGTCTGGCGCTCGGCGCCCGCTCGCTCTCGGCCGCTGCGGCGCGTCTGCCGCAGGTCGAGCCTTCGGCGCCCACGCATGTGATCGGCCGCAACACGCGCGAGGCCATGCGCTCGGGCGTGGTCTTGGGCGAGGTAGCCCGCATCGACGGCATGCTCGACATGGTGCTCGCCGAGATGCGCGCGACCAAGGCCGCGGGGGAAGGCAACGTGCCCATCGTCATTACCGGCGACGATGCCGAGGCACTCGCGTCGCTGGTCGGTCACAGTCTGACGGTCGACGACGCGCTGACGTTGCGGGGACTGGCCGAGCTCTACCGCATCAACCAAAAGCCCCGCCGCGTGTAAAAGTGAGGGCGCCGGTGGGACAAACGCCTCCACCTTTCACCTGCTACAATGGGTCAAACTATTGCGATTACGGAGGTGTCTGTCATGTCGGACGATCTTCATCAAACTTCGTCAGGCAAGCGCCTGGACGTCATTAGCTGGGACGAGTTCTTTATGAGCGTGGCCATCGCCGCGCAGCGCCGCAGCAAGGACCCCAACACGCAGGTGGGTGCGTGCATCGCCAACACCAACCATCGCATCCTTTCGGTGGGCTACAACGGTACACCCTCGGCGCTCAACGACGACTTTTTCCCGTGGGGTACGAGCGACGACCCGCTGCAGGACAAGCACAACTACGTGGTCCATGCCGAGGCCAACGCCGTGCTCAACTACCGTGGCTCGCTCAAGGACCTCGAGGGTTCCACGGTCTACGTCACGCTGTTCCCGTGCCACGACTGCGCCAAGATTTTGGCTCAGGTGGGCGTGGGCGAGGTCGTCTACCTGGACAACAAGTACGCCGACACCGATGACGGACGCATCAGCCGCCGCATCCTCGACTCCTGTGGCATCAGCTACCGCCAGGTTATCGTCGATGTTCACATCGGCACCGAGGGGCGGGCTCAGCAGTAGCGCGTGGCAACGCCAGCTGGCAACAAAAGGCAGCCAAAAGAGCCCCGTCCCAAATTGACTACTCGTGAAAGTCGCGTTTGCGCGCATGGACGGCTCGTGAGCGGGTACACGGCTGTAGTAACATAGCTCTGTCCGCGGGCGCGCCCGCGTTATTGTGAGAAAGGAGCCCCTGTGGCTGTTAACGAAGAGCTGCTTAAGAAGGTTCTTGAAGAGATTCGCCCCAACCTACAGGCCGACGGCGGCGACATGGAGTATATAGGCGTTGATGACGAGGGCGTCGTCAAGCTGGAGCTTCAGGGCGCCTGTGCCGGTTGTCCCATGAGCGCCCTGACGCTTTCCATGGGCATCGAGCGTATCCTCAAGGAGCACGTGCCCGGCGTTACGCGTGTCGAGCAGGTCAATGCCTCCGGCGAGACCGATGACCTGTACGACGAGTACGCGCCGTTCTAAGATGCGAAAGCTGCGGACGGCACGCTCCGCATAGACGTTACGCCCAAATATACGGCTGCGAGCGTAAGGCCCGCGGCCGCATTTGTATGTAGGGAGCAGGGGGATCGATATGCTCAACGACCTCTACCATATGCTTGATCCCGTCGCGATTTCGGCGGGGCCTATCACGATTTACTGGTATGGTCTGGCCTATGTGGTCGGCGCCCTGCTCACGGCGGTTGTCATGTACCGCACGCAGCGTCGCTGGGGTTTTAACATCACGATTGATGACCTGACGAGTGTCGTGGTCGGCGTGGTCTTTGGCCTCATTATCGGTGCGCGCCTGTTTTACGTCGTCTTTTACGGTGATGGCTACTATTTGGCCCACCCGCTCGAGATCTTTGCCACCAACGAGGGAGGCATGAGCTTCCACGGTGGCCTGGTGGGCGGCATCTTGGGCGGCATCATCGTGTGCCGCATGTACAAGCTCGACGCCTGGACTTTGGCAGACCTCGCGGTCATCGGTGCTCCGCTGGCCCTGTGCCTGGGGCGCTGCGCCAACTTTGTCAACGGCGAGCTGTGGGGCAAGCCGACCGATCTGCCCTGGGGCGTGATCTTTGGCGGCACCGCGGGCGATATGCCGCGCCATCCCTCCCAGCTCTACGAGGCATTTCTTGAGGGCATCGTGCTCTTTTGCATTCTGCAGGTGCTCAGCCGCAAAAAACCGCTGCTACCCCAGGGCACGTTTATGGGCGTGTTTGTGATGGGTTACGGCATCGTCCGCTTCCTCATTGAGTTTGTGCGCGTGCCCGATGCCCAGCTGGGTTATCTGCTGGGAGGCGTTATCACCATGGGTCAGCTGCTGAGTTTGCCGCTCGTGATCGCCGGCCTGGCGCTCATCATTTTCGCCCGTCGCCGCAACCAGCCCCAGCGCGTCTACCTGGACGCCTAACCACCAAAACCACCACAAAGGGGACAGGCACCTTTGTGGTGGTCTTGCCGAGTTTGATAGGTTTCTAGAAAGGCTTTCGGACTGTGAAGGATTCCGACCTCTCCACAACGGCTGCGCGCGACGCTGCCCGCATCGTCTGGTTTAAGCGCTACCCCGCCAAGCAGACGCTCATCGCATTTTTGCTCGCGCTGTTGGCGACCACGGCGTTTTCCATCGATCCCGCCCCGGTGTCGAGCAACGCAGTCTTGGCAATTGACCCCAAAGCCTCGGGCATGCTGTACGTGTGCTACGAGGTGCTCCTCTCGTTTGCCGGCCACACCGACGCGGTCATGTTGCTTGCGCTTGCCTGCTTGCTCACCTTGCCGTTTCGCTATGTGTTTTTTGGCCGCGGCGACGCTTGGCGTCCCTCGGTGATTCTCCCGTCGCTGTTCTTCGCCATCTGCATGGTGTTCGGCCGCAGCTACGATCTCACCGACTCGGCCGAGATCGTGCTCGGCGACAAGGCCCGCATCATCTGCGCCTGGATAGGCGGTGCGGGCTGGATGCTCCTAGCGATTGTGGCGTTCTATCTGGCTTTTGAGTGTCTAGATTGGCTGAGCTCTCGGCGCATTCCGTTTTCCGAAGCGCACTTTGGCCGCGTATGGCGTGTGGCTCACGCCGTGCTCTCGGTCCATCCCTTTGCCGGGCCCTTCCTGGTGCTTATGATCGCCTGGGCGCCCACGCTCATCGCTTCGCTGCCCGGCCTGTTTATGGGAGATACGGGTGCGCAGATTCGCCAGTGGTTCAACTACCCCAACGGCACGAGCGACTACCTGCGCCTACTCAACCCCAACGTGTTGCTCAACGGACATCACCCCGTGGCGCACACGGCTATCATCGGTTCGTGCGTCCAGCTGGGGCTTTCACTGTTCAACAGCGCCAACGCAGGTCTTGCCATCTACACCTGTGCTCAGTTCGTCATTACAGCTGCTTGCATGTCCTATTCCATATCGTCGCTGCGCAAGCTGGGCGTGAGCCTGCCGGTCCGCGGCGTCATCTTGCTGTTCTTTGCGTTTATGCCGATGTTCTCCAACTACGCGGTGCTGCTGACCAAAGATGTACTTTTTGCCGATGCGTTTTTGGTACTGCTCGTTCAGACCGTCAAGCTCGTGGCATGTGGCCTACCCCGTCGCGATGCCAATGCCGAGCGTGCGGGCGAACAGAAGCCCGTGCTCTTTGCGCGCCATGACTGGCTGTTGCTCGTGCTGGGTGCCATGGGTTCCACGTTTTTGCGCAATGGCGGCCTGGTCTTTCCGTTGGCGGCCTGCGTGATTGCGGCGGCGTTTTGCGCCTGGGATGTACATGTCGCTCGTCGTGCGGCTAAGCAGATGGGCACCACGGTCTCATGCGCCACGTCGCGCTTCCGCTGGGTCGGCGTGCTCGCAGTGCTTGCGCTCTGCCTTGTCTCCAACATGTATTTCACCAAGGTATTTATGCCGGCGCACGATATCACGCCGGGCTCCAAGCGCGAGATCCTCTCGATTCCGTTCCAGCAGACGGCTCGTTTCGTCCAAAAGCACGACGGCCTCAACTCGGGCGTCAACCCCACGGTTAAGGAGGACGGCACCATTGTGGAGGCTCCTTGCGACGGCTTGGTGACCGACGAAGAACGTGCCGTGATCGACCGTGTGCTCAAGTACGAGAACCTGGGCCGCCGCTACAACCCCGACAAGTCCGATGCCGTCAAGAACTGCTTTAACGAGTACGCCTCGCAGGAGGACATCAAGGCCTATTTTGAGGTGTGGGCCCAGATGTTCAAAAAGGATCCCGAGTGCTATATCTCGGCGCTCATCAATAACTACTACGGTTATTTTTATCCGAGCGCGCGCGATGCCTGGGTCTACAGCACGGCGCGTAGTGCCGAGATCATGGCGCGTCCCGACAACCTCAAGTACTTCGACTTCCATCCGGTTGACAGCAACGTGGTGCGCTGGTGCGACCACCTGATCAATTTGTACCGTGTGGCGGTGCAGCGTGTTCCCTTTATCTCGCTCACCATGAGCTCGGCCACCTACGTGTGGATCATGATCGCCGTGGTGGTCTACCTGCTGCGTCGTCATTCATGGCGTGCGCTGGCGATCTGGGTGCCGCTGTTGGGCGTGCTCGCTGTGTGCCTGATTGGCCCGTGCAACGGCTCGACTTACATGCGCTACCTGTATCCGGTCATCGCCTGCATGCCCTTCGCCATCGGCGCCACCGTCACCCGCAGCGACTTCTTCTGGTTCTAATTTGGTGCATTGAGGGCCAGGTTTCTTTGCACCAAAGGGGACATCATCACGACGCCTTCATTTTGGGGTTTATCTCGCAGGCCAGTAGGTATATCATAACGACGTTTGTTTATATTGCCCGAGCATCTGCGCTGGGCTTTAGGTCGAAACCGATAGGAGACACGTATGTCCGGACACTCTAAGTGGGCCACAACCAAGCATCGTAAGGGCGCGCAGGACGCCAAGCGTTCCGCCCTCTTCTCCAAGCTCAGCCGCAACATCACCGTTGCTGCCCGTCTCGGCGGTGACCCGCTGCCCGAGAACAACGCCAGCCTCGCCGCTGCCGTTGCCAAGGCCAAGGCTCAGTCCATGCCTAAGGACAAGATCAAGTCCGCTATCGACAAGGCTTTTGGTTCGGGTGCCGATGCCGCCGTCTACGAGAACATCGTGTACGAGGGCTACGGTCCCGCCGGTGTCGCCGTCTACGTCGACTGCCTGACCGACAACCGCAACCGCACCGCTGCCGACGTCCGTTCCGCCTTCTCCCACGCTGGTGGCAACCTAGGCACCTCCGGCTCCGTTGCCTTCCAGTTTGAGCGTAAGGGCCAGATCGTCGTCGCCAAGGAGATCCTGGACGAGAACGCCAAGAAGGAGACCATGATCGCCAACGGTGCTGCCGGTGACGAGGATGAGTTCATGATGGCCATCGCCGAGGCCGGTGGCGAGGACTACGAGGACGCCGGCGAGGAGTGGATCGTCTGGACTACTGCCAACGAGGTTATGGCTGTCTCCAAGGCGCTCGAGGAGCAGGGCGTCCAGGTCAAGGGTTCCGAGACTACCATGGTCCCGACCACCCCGACCGAGGTCTCCGGCGCCGACGCCAAGAAGGTTCAGCGCCTCATCGACCGTCTTGAGGAGCTCGACGACGTCCAGGACGTCTACAGCACCATGGACATGACCGACGAGGTCATCGCTGCCCTCGAGGAGGAGTAGCGCCTGCACGGGTTAAGCCGTGCATATCTGGGCATAATGAAGCGAGCATGCAAGCCTCGTGGAATAGATGAGCCGGATCCGCGTGCGTAGAGCACCGGATCCGGCTCTTTTATAATGATGCGAACCGTTTTGCATTTCGAGAGCCGAGATTTGAAGGGAGCGCCGCGTGCGCGTACTCAAACGAGCCCTGGCGATCGTGTACCTTGCCGCTACCATCGTGGCGCTGGGTACGCTTGTCTGCCAGTTTTGGGGGCCGTATACGTATCGCTTTATGTTGCTGATGCGCGACTCCATGCCGCGCATCGTCGTCACGGCGTGCGCCGGCGTCGTGGCGCTTGGCGTACTGGTAAGCTTCTTCCGCCTGATGTTCGCCCGTCGCGAGCCGTCCTGCGTGCATCCGGCGGGGGAGCGCAATATCGAGGTTACCCTTGCGGCGCTTTCTTCGTGCGCCAGGGCCGCTGCCGAGCGCGACGACCGCGTGATGGTCGAGCATGTCGAGGCCCGCGTCCAAGGCTCCGACGATTCGCACGTCCGTTTTAAGGTCGAGGCTATCGCGCTTGACGACCGGGACGTGGCCTCCCTTGCAGCCGCGATGCAGCAACGTATCGAGGAGGCCTGCGACACCATGCTCGGCACGCCGGGCACGACCGCACGCGTCCGTTTTTTGCCGTCCAAGACTACCGTCCAGACCGTGGAGGTTTCCGGTGAGTGATACCAATCAAGATAAGACCGCTCGTACGCCGCGCCTGACGATTGACCAGAGCGCCACGCCGGCGAACGAACCTGTTGATTCCAAAGCAGAGGCAACCGAGTTACAAGACGCGGCAGCCGCGGATTTTGACGAGGCTATGGGTCTCATCAAGGGTACGGGCGCTGCCATCTGGAGCTATGCTGTGCGTCATCCCAACACCACGCTTGGCGCCGTCGCTGGCTTTATCCTCGCCGTGTTGGTGCTCACGCTCGGCCTGTGGGACACACTCGTCATTGCATTCTTCGTGCTGATCGGCGCCGTGATCGGCCAAATTCGCGACGGCGAGAACGGGATCGTCAACTTCTTCGGCCGTCTGTTTAGCGGCCGCTAATATGTATTCGACTGTCGCATCCGCGGCAGGCATAAGGAGGAACCATGGCTTTTAATACGAAGGTCGATGTGGCCGATACCGAGCTCGAGGCAGACGAGACCGTCACCGCCGAGGCCGAGGACGTAACGCTCGAGGATGAGGCGCTCGTCGAGGCCGAGTCCGCCGATGATGCGGACGAGGATGATGAGGAAGCAGACGAGTCCGAGGACTCGCTGACCTATTCCAACGGTGTGATCGAGAAGATCGTTGCCATGGCCACCCGCGAGGTTCCGCACGTTCTGGGCATGAAGGGTAACCTCATGCACTTTGTGCAGGAGCAGTTTGGTGCCGAGAATCTGACCAAGGGCGTGACGGTCGAGGTCACCGATGACAATCGCGTGGTCGTCAACATCTCCGTCATTATCGAGTACGGCGCCTATGCGCCCGCGATCTTCGACGATGTCAAGGCGCGTGTCACCGAGCGCCTTGCCGCGATGACCGGCCTTGAGGTGGCGGGCGTCAACCTGCGCATCGAGGACGTCATCACCCCCGAGGAGTACGAGCACCGCACCAGCCAGCACGAGTAACCTTCCAAAAAGGGACAGGTTTGTTTTGGCAGGTTTTATCTGCGAAAACGTTAAACGGCCGACCGCGCAAGCAAAAGCGTGGCCGGCCGTTATTTGTATGCCCCCCGATGTAGGCATACCACTCGTCTAACTAGGGGTTGCAATCATCGCGTTCCGCGTTACCCTAATGGGCGCATTGTTTCCAAATTGTTAACGAAGGGTTGCCGTAATGGCTGACGAGCACGAAACAGAAAGCAAGGCATGGGCGATTGAGGCCGCCGCGGCAGAGGCGGCATCGCGTGCTGCCGAGGAGATGCATCGTCCTCCCGTGGTGCCGATGGAGCGCGTGGTTGATCGCACCGATATCGAGCGCGGCGAGCGTGCCGGTCAAAAGCGCAGCCAGGAGCCGGGCTTCCCGCGCTTTTTTGCCGAGCTCAATCTGGGCCTGATTCTTACGGCCTTCGCCATCGTTGCGTTTAAAACCCCTAATCACTTTGCTTTTGGCGGCACCTCGGGCGTGTCGGTCATTCTGTCCACGCTGTTCCCGACCCTGCCCGTCGGCGATTTTATGTGGATTATCAACGCGGTTCTCGTCGTCTTGGGCTTTATCTTTTTGGAGCGCAAGGCAATCCTGTGGAGCGTCTTCGCCTCGTTTGCGCTGTCCGCCTATGTTTCGCTTTTTGAGCTCTTTATCCCGACTGATGTCTCGATGACGGGCGATATGTGGCTTGACCTGTGCTTTGCCGTGATCCTGCCGGCGCTCGGCAGCGCCATTGTCTTTGATATTGGCGCCTCGACGGGCGGCACGGACATTCTCGCTATGATCCTCAAACGCCGCACCACGCTCGAGATTGGTCGCGCCCTGCTGTTGGTCGATATCGGCATCGTGACCATCGCGGCCTTTTTGTATGGCCCGCGTGTCGGTCTGTATTGCGTGCTCGGCCTGTTTGCCAAGACGCTTGTGGTCGACAAGGCCATCGAGAGCATCCATCTTCGTAAGGTCTGCACGGTCATTTGTTCCGAGCCCCTTAAGGTCGAGGAGTTTATCGTCAAGCATCTCAACCGCACGGCGACCATCAGCCGCGGCTACGGTGCCTTCTCGGGCAAGTGCGTGACGGTGATCATGAGCGTGCTGAGCCGCCGCGAGGCCGTGCAACTGCGCCGCTATGCGCGCGAGGTCGATCCGGGTGCCTTTATCACGATCGTCGACAGTTCCGAGATCGTCGGCAAGGGTTTTCGCGGTACGAACTAACGCGGACGCACTCATCAAACAATCGAATAACGCCCTGCACGTTGCAAATACGTCATCTAGGAGTATTCGTCCCCACATTGGGTGATAATGATGCCAAAGACATCGTTTGCGATCCAGGTGATTCGCTCAAGATACGAAGGGATGATTTCGATGTTCTGCTCGCAGTGTGGCGCCCCCATGGGCGATAACGACAAGTTCTGCGGCGTGTGTGGTGCTCCTAATGCCGGTGCCGCTGGCCCCGCTCCCCAGGGACAGCCTCAGCCCCAGCAGTTTGTTCCGCAACCGCCCGTGGCGAATGCGCCAAAGGGCTGTGTGGCTCAGGCGTTCCAAGATATGACTAAGACTCCGGGCGTGCTTCAGCGTGTATGCCAAATCGCGTTTTTGCCGGCGCTGATTTGCGTTGTGTCGGTGCTCGTGTTGTTTATTCCCGTTATTGGCGGCATTGCAGCTGCCATCGGCTTTTTGGCAGCTTGCATTGCGAGCGTGTGCGGTTCCGGCTTTGGTATCGAGTGGGGCCGTGATCTGTCGCTCAAGGTCGATGACGGCATGGACCGTCCGCTCATGCGTTCCACGTCGTTTGGTCTCGGAGTCTTTTCGAGCGTTATTTCGATCGTGCTCGAGGTTATCGCTGCCATTCCCGTTATCGGTGTAGTGCTTTCGCTGGTGGAGGGCGTGGCGCTTGGTGCCGCAGGCTCGTACTCCTACTATGGCTCCTATGCACTCGAGGCAGCGCTGTTCGGTTCGCTCGGCCTGCTTGTCCTGGCTCTGATTGTCTCGGCGATTCTGGGTGTCTTCTTTAAGATGTTCGCCGACATCGCCGTGATGCACTTTGCGGTGACCGGTCGCGTCGAGAGCGCGTTTTCGCTCGATAAGGTCTGGGCGGCGTTTAAGCACAACAAGACCAAGCTGTTCTGTGCTTCGTTCCTTCCCGAGTTTTTGACGGGCCTGGTCGCCAACGTTGTCACATGGATCTTGACGGTCGTCTTTGGCGCCATTGCCTCTGTCGGTATGTATAGCTACTACTATCGTCCTACGGGTATTGAGGCAATTGTTACCGGCGGTGGCGTCACGCTCGCGCTGTTCTTGGTGCTGGTCGCTTTCGTCACCGTATTTCTTACGGTCTTTGGCAAGATGCTCAAGCACCGTGCCGTTGGCTATTGGGTTGCACGTTATGCAAGCGAGTGGGCCGACGAGGACAAGGACGACGTCCTGACTTTTGTATTGCCCTTCGAGAAGAAGTCCGCTCCCTCGGGTTACAGCGCTCCGGATGCCGAGCCCGCACCTGAGTCCGAGCCCAAGCCTGAGCCGGCACCTGCACCCGCTCCCGCGACCGAGCCTGAGCCGGCGCCCGAGTCTGAGACGGCATCTGAGCCCGAGCCTGCGCCTGAGCCTGAGCCTGAGCCGGCACCTGCACCTGAGTCGGCGTCCGAGCCAAGCTCCGACGAGGAACCTCAGGACGAGTAGCCATGCCGTCTGCCATTTGGGGACGGGGTAGAAATAGTAGAAATAGCGCTTGAAGAATGAGCGGGGGCGGACGTGTCGAAACGTCCGCCCCCGCTTTGACATCGCGATGTGGCTATGACTGCGAGATGCCAGCGAATCGACTACTCGTCGTGCTTCTCCTCGCGGCGTGCAGCAGCGCGTGCGTCGTGGATGCCCTTGATCGCGGCATGGCGAGCCGTTCGGGCATCATGGATGGCGTCGCGAGCCTCGGCGGTCGTCGCCTTGGCAGAGCGCAACTTGGCGGCCAGATCGGGGTTGGTTTCGGCGACCGCGGTAATCGCGGGGCCGTCGAGCTCCTCTTGCGTGGGCTCGGCCAAAAAGTCGATAGCATACTGGGCGGCCACCATGGAGCCCTTTGCCAGCACGGTCTCGTCGATCTTGTAGAAGCAGGAATGTTGGGCGTACGTGGCGCCAATCTTGGGGTTGCGCGTACCTACAAAGGCGAGCACGCCCGGTACGCGACGCAGGTACTCCGAAAAATCCTCGCCCGAAAGCGTGCCGCGATAATGGCCTTGGCCGGCGGGGCCCAGACACTTAATTACAGCCTGACGGCAGCGCTCGCTCGAGGCCGCGTCGTTTTCGACCTTGTAGTTGGCGATGGTGTAGTCGGTGAGCTCTGCCTCGGCGCCCAAGGCGGCCGCGGTATGCTCCACGATGCGGCGCATGAGCTCCGGCATTTCCTCGTGGGTCGAATCGCCGTAGGTGCGCACCGTGCCGGCGAGGTAGGCCGTGCCGGCGATAACGTTGCGTGCGGTGCCGCCGTGCAGCTCGCCGACGGTGATGACAGCCGGCTCGTAGGGGCTGATCTCGCGCGAGACGATGGTCTGCAGGGCGTTGACGATCTCTGCGGCCACCATAACGGCGTCGTGACCGCGCTGGGGCATGGCGCCGTGGCACGAGGTGCCGCGTACGTCGATACGGAACCAGTCGGTATTGGCCATGCGCGGTCCGGGCTCGCAGCTCACGGTGCCGGCGTCGACCTCGCTCCAGATGTGCGCGGCGTAGGCGCCATCGACGCCGTCGAGCACACCCGTGCCGATCATGAGCTTGGCGCCCTGGCCGTTTTCCTCGCTGGGCTGGAAGACGATGCGGACCTCGCCGTGGATGTCGTCGGTCATATGGCGCAGGATTTGCAGCGTGCCGAGCATCATGGCGATATGGCAGTCGTGGCCGCAGGCGTGCATACAGCCCTCGTTGACGCTGGCGAACTCCTCGCCGGTCTGCTCGGTGACGGGCAGGGCGTCGATGTCAGCGCGCAGCAGGATGCGGCGGCGTGGCGTGCCGTCCTCGCGATAGGCGTCGGGCGCGGTGCCGCGAAGGGTCGCCACAAGGCCCGTCTTAAGGGGACGCTCGTAGGGGATATTCATGGCGTCGAGCTGGTTGGCGATGTCGGAGGTCGTGCGCTCCTCGGCAAGGCTCAGCTCCGGGTGCTTATGGAAGTGCCGGCGCTGCTTGATGATATATGGTTCAAACTCGGTAGCGATATCTTTGATGGCTGCGGTGACGTCGTCAGCCGCGCGAGCCTCGGTCGCCGCCATAATCTGCTGTGCCTTGGTCTTCGTCATGGTCGATTTGCTCCTTGCTGGGTTGATCGCAAAATCGTACAGGCTCTCTCCAGTATGCCACCTGCCGCTAGGGCTGGTAAAGTTGCCGTTTGCCGCTTGGGGTTTTGTTACAAGGGCGGGGGAGTACACTCGGGGGTGTTGAATTTCCTGCCAGAGATGGGGATGCCCATGCAACATATCGATCGGATTATCCGCTCCAAGAACGTCTTTACCGCGCAAGACGGCATCGATACCGCCCGCGAGCTGGCGATTGCCATTGCAGGCGACCGTATCGTCGCAGTCGGTGCGCCCGATGACGTAATCGCCGCCGCTCCCGCCGCCACGCCGGTTATCGACTACGGCGAGCAGTTTGTCTGCCCCGGTTTCCATGACGCTCATCTGCACTTCTTCCATACCTCGGTCGGTTCCTCGCCGTACATGCTCATGGATATGGGCACGTCCGAGGCAGCGCTGGTGCAGCACGCGCTCGAGTTTTCCCAGGATCTGCCCGGCGACGCTTGGGTCGTAACGCAGGGCTGGCGTGATTACCGCTGGGATCCGCCCGAGCACCCTACCAAGGCGTCGCTCGATGCGGCATTCCCCGATCGTCCCTGCGTTATGTATTCGGGCGACGGGCACACGCTGTGGCTCAACAGTCGCGCACTCGAGGCGCTCGGCGTCACACGCGACAGCGAGCCGCCAGCGGGCGGCAGCTACGACAAGGATGCAAACGGCGAGCTCACGGGCATTGCTCACGAGGCGGCTGCCATGCAGTTGCTACCGCGCTGCCTTGAGTGGCTGGGGGAGGGTCGCATCGCAAGTGCTTATGCCGATCAAATGAGGCGTATGGCCGAGCAGGGCATCACCTCGATATGCGATATGTCGCTCATGCCCATGCCGGGCTGCGATTTTATCCGCGACGACGTCTACGACAAACTGCAGGCAGCCGGCAAGCTGGGCATCCGAGCCCATCTGTTCCCCACGCTGTTGGATGACCAGTCGCGCTTGGAAGAGCTGCAGACCCGCTACGCGAACAACGCGCTGCTCTCGGCGCCAGGCTTTAAGCAGTTTTTCGACGGCGTGTCGAGCGAACACACGGCCTATCTCACCGAGCCCTATACCAACCCGCGCTTCCCGGGCGATCAAGGTCGCCTGACGGTTCCTGCCGAGCGCATGCGCAAGCTGGTTCTGGCGGCCGCGGAGCGCGGCCATACCGTGCGCATCCATGTCATCGGCGACGGTGCCATCCATGCCGCGCTCGATATCTTTGAGGAGGCCGCCGAACTGTACGGCCTGCCCCAGCACGGCCATAACACGCTCGAGCACCTGGAGAACCTCTTGCCCGAGGACATCGATCGTCTACGCAAGCTTAACGTCGTTGCCTCGAGCCAGCCCTGTCACATTACACTCGACCCAGGCGGCCCCGAGCGCGATCTGGGCCTGGAGCGCAGCCGCATCATGTGGCCGTTTGCGACCTATAAGCAGCGCGGCATTCGCCAAGCCTTCGGTACCGACAGCCCTATTACGCCCGTTACCAGCATGAATGTGCTCTACACGGCTATCACGCGCCAGGACCCCCGCAGCCACTGGCCCGAGGGCGGCTGGTTGCCGAGCGAGCGTATCGACGCGGCAACGGCCCTGCGCAACTACACGCTTGGCAGCGCGTACGCAGCGGGCGACGAGCAAAACCTCGGCAGCCTGGAGCCCGGCAAATACGCCGATCTGGTAGTCCTGGACCAAAACCCGCTCACCATCGACCCCCAAGAGCTCCAAGCCACCAAAGTCCAAGCCACCTACCTGGCAGGCAACCTCATCTACGAGCGTTAGTCCCACATTCCGTCCTCGGTTGCGGTGAAATACGGACTAAATAACACCCCAACAGCCAAAAACAGTCCATATTCCACCGCAACTTAAGGGGGCACGTTTCGACAACGTGCCCCCTTTCTTGTGAATCCCATTCGCATCGCCATTTTGCTGTACTGACTTTTCTGAATGCCGGGCCCGAATTAGTTAACCTGGCTCCCACGTGGCTCCGGAGGGGCGGGGCATAAGGTTTATCGCGAGTTCCGCACGAGCCGAAGGCCACTTAATGTGGCCTTCGTGCGAGCAGGACTGTCCGAGCAGGAAACCTTATGCCCCGCCCCTCCGGAGCCACGCGGGAGCCACCGCTAAGTTATCCTCCGGCATTCAGAAAATCTAAGTGCCAAAAAATAAGATTTTTTGACTCCGTGTTGTATAACCCGCCATTCGTGGGTACCATTCAACGCGTACGCAAACAAAAAGGGTTAATTCGCGTGGTATAACCGCGCGGCCCAAAAAGGAGGAGACAAGCATGTCGTCTTTGAAGCCGCTTGCAGATCGTGTTCTGGTCAAGCCCGACGAGGCCGAGCAGAAGACCGCTTCTGGTCTGTACATCGCCAGCAACGCCCAGGAGAAGCCGCAGCGCGGCACCATCGTTGCCGTTGGCGCCGGCAAGGTCAACGACAAGGGTGAGCGCATCCCCATGGACGTCAAGGTCGGTGACGTTGTCATCTACGGTAAGTTCGGTGGCAACGAGGTCAAGGTCGACGGCGAGAAGTATCTGCTGATGCGCGCCGACGACATCTACGCCGTCGTCGAGGCCTAGTCTCGTCAGAATCTCTGATTCGTCTTTGAACGCGATCGTCGCATAGGACTCGGAAGCGGCGACGCGAGTCACATTTCTTTTGGAGGATTACCTACCATGGCAAAGAACATTACGTTCAACACCGATGCCCGCGCTAAGCTTGCCAAGGGCGTCAACACTCTGGCCGACGCCGTTACCGTCACCATGGGCCCCAAGGGTCGCTATGTCGCGCTGCAGCGCACGTTCGGTGCCCCGACCATCACCAACGACGGCGTTTCTGTCGCCAAGGAGATTGAGCTCGAGGACAACATCGAGAACATGGGTGCCCAGCTGGTGAAGGAGGTCGCCACCAAGACCAACGACACCGTGGGTGACGGTACCACCACCGCAACCCTGCTCGCTCAAGCCATCGTCAACGACGGTCTGCGCAACGTCGCCGCTGGCGCCAACCCGCTGGCCATCCGTCGCGGCATCGACAAGGCTGTCAACGCCGCCGTCGCCGAGATGAAGAAGCAGGCCAAGCCGGTCGAGACCAAGGAGCAGATTGCTTCCGTCGGTACCATCTCTGCCGGTGACCCCGAAGTCGGCGAAAAGATCGCCGAGGCCATGGAGGTCGTGGGCAAGGACGGTGTCATCACCGTCGAGGATTCCCAGACGTTCGACATCACCATCGACACCGTCGAGGGCATGCAGTTCGACAAGGGCTACGTCTCCGCTTACTTCGTCACGGACAACGACCGCATGGAGGCCGTGATGAAGGATCCGTACATCCTCATCACCGACCAGAAGATCTCTAGCGTCCAGGACATCATGCCTGTTCTCGAGGCTGTTCAGCGCGCTGGCCGTGGCCTGCTCATCATCGCTGAGGACATCGACGGCGAGGCACTGCCGACCCTGGTCCTCAACAAGATCCGCGGCGCCCTCAACGTCTGCGCCGTCAAGGCCCCGGGCTACGGCGATCGCCGCAAGCGCATCCTCGAGGACATCGCCGTCCTCACCGGTGGCCAGGCTGCCCTGGACGAGCTGGGCGTGAAGGTCGCTGACATTACCGCCGATATGCTCGGTACCGCTAAGTCCGTCACCATCTCCAAGGACAACACCGTCGTCGTCGGCGGCGCTGGCTCCAAGGAGGCCATCGACGCCCGTATCGCTCAGATCAAGGGCGAGATGGAGAACACCAC
The DNA here is from genome assembly GCA_048485835.1 of Collinsella sp. Lineage (GTDB taxonomy): Bacteria > Actinomycetota > Coriobacteriia > Coriobacteriales > Coriobacteriaceae > Collinsella. Next base: position 66,019 of record DBFWBE010000034.1, on the reverse strand, counting down.
CTCTGACTTCGACCGCGAGAAGCTCCAGGAGCGCCTGGCCAAGCTCTCCGGTGGCGTTGCCGTCATCAAGGTTGGCGCTGCTACCGAGTCCGAGCTCAAGGAGATCAAGCACCGCGTCGAGGACGCCCTGCAGGCTACCCGCGCTGCTGTCGAGGAGGGCATCGTCGCCGGTGGCGGCGTCGCCTTCATGGACGCTGTTCCTGCGCTCGACGCCGTCGAGATCGACGACCCCGAGGAGAAGATCGGCGTCGACATCGTCAAGAAGGCTCTGACCGCTCCGGTCGCCACCATCGCCAAGAACGCTGGCTTTGAGGGTGCTGTCGTGGTCGATAAGGTTGCCGAGCTGCCCGCCGGCCAGGGTCTCAACTCCGCCAACGGCGAGTGGGGCGACATGATCGAGATGGGCGTCCTCGACCCCGTCAAGGTCAGCCGCGTCACCCTTCAGAACGCTGCTTCTGTCGCCAGCCTGATCCTCATCACCGAGGCCACCGTCTCCGATGTGCCCAAGAACACTCAGCTTGAGGACGCTATCGCTGCTGCTACCGCTGGTCAGCAGGGCGGCGGTATGTACTAAGGCCGACAAGGTCTAGAACTCCCACCGGGAATCCGCAGGGCGCGACGGGGTTTCTCCCCAGAACGTCCTCGGACATGCAAAGAGGCTCCGCATCGCGCTTCGCGCTGCGGAGCCTCTTTGCGTCCTGCGGAATGTTCTGGGGAGAAACCCCGTCGCGCCGCGCGGCCGTTTTGTGTCACGGCCTTCCAGAAGGGGTATTTGATGATGACGGGCGTGTTGTCCCCGACGCCCAGCTCCAGGTACAGGATGCGGTCGCCGGAGTGCGCCTCGCAGAACGCGCGGTAGCGGGCGGCCGCCTCGTGCCATCCGCGGTCCTCGCAGAAAGAGCCGTCGATGCGCAGGTTGGGAACCATGGGTGCCCCGCAGCGCGGGCAGCGGGGAACGAGCTCGCTCGGTACCCGCTGGTCTTTCTGGAGCTCCGCCATCTCGCGGACCTGCCGCTCGTTGTCGTACGTCTCGCCGAAGCAGTTGCGGCTGCATTGGAACAGGCCGTAGTCCCCCTGCGTGTAGAACAGCCGCGCCTTGTCGAACCCTGCCAGCTGGAACTGGTGGTCGACGTTGGTAGTGAGGACGAAGTGGTCCCGCCCTTCGAGGATGTGCAGAAGGTCGAGGTAGGGCTTACCGACCCCCGCCTCGTAGCGGTTGAGCAGGATGGCTCCTCCTTGGGTGCATCCAAGGAGGAGCCCCTCAGAAGCGCCCCAAGGGGCGCTTTTTGTGTATATAAAGGCAAAAGGGATATTCAATGAAAACCCTGGCTGATCTGTGGTCCTCGTTTATTTCGGCTGGCCATATTACAGATTCTCGCTGACCTTGCGCAGCAAAGGCAAAACGCTCCGTAGTCGTTGCGTCGTATCTACAACGATTTGATAATCGTTGTACAATCGTTGCAACGATTTAGGGATAGGAGCGGCTATGCAGAGAGAAACTGATGACCTAGAATACAAATCCGAAATCAACAGGGGCTTTTTGAAGACGGTGAGCGCGTTCGCCAATTTCAACGGCGGTCGCATAGTGTTCGGTGTTGACGACGATGGCGCTGTGGTGGGACTCGATAACCCTAAGCAGGCATGCCTAGACATCGAGAACAGGATCAACGACTCGATTTCGCCGCGTCCGTCGTTTCTTCTTGAGATAGGAGAAAATGGAAGAACGGTCGAGCTTTCGGTAGAGGAGGGGCTTGATAAACCCTATTTGAGCGGCGGTAAGGCCTACAGAAGGTCGGACTCCGCAACGGTCGAGGTGGACAGCGTGGAGCTGAAACGTCTCATACTGGAAGGGCAGAACCTCAGCTTCGATGCGCTGCCCGCCCGTTCTGGCGACCTTGAATTCACCGTTTTGGGAAAGAGGCTGTCAAGTGCTTTGGGCGTCAATGCCCTGACGAACGACGTCATGAGGACACTCGGCCTGCTCGACGGAGACGCGTTTACCAATGCTGCGGCGTTGCTCGCCGACGAGAATGCGTTCTCAGGAATTGACATGGCTAAGTTCGGGGCGGACCACGATACTATTCTTGATAGGGAAACCGTAAAGGGCGTTTCTGTGATCGCTCAGTTCGACCGCGCGATAGCGTTTTTCGAAAGGTATTGCGAGTACGAGGTCATTGAGGGCGCAGACAGGGTGTCGGTGGAAAGGATTCCGAAAAAAGCCTTCCGCGAGGCCATTGCGAATGCCCTCGCGCATCGCACCTGGGATGTGGACGCATGCGTAAGGATCTCGCTTTCAGATGACGATGCGGAGATCGTCTCACCGGGAGGGTTGGTTCCGGGAATGACGAAAGAAGCGTACCTCGAGGGTCGTTTCTCCCTGCTCAGGAACCCAGTGCTTGCCGAGAGCATGTTCCGCGCGGGGCTCATTGAGAAGTTTGGGACGGGCGTGCGCCGTATAAGGCGTGCGTACGAGGGCACCGGTTCTTCACCGAGTTTCGAGGTGGGCGACGGCTACATCTCCGTCAAACTCCCCTTCGTCGATAGACGATGCGCGCTGACGGACGAGGAACGGCTGGTGCTCGATGCCATTCCGGAGAACAGGCTCGTGTCGCGCTCGACCGTGTCGGAGGTGACCGGATACGAGAAGACGAAGACGGTGCGTCAGCTGAACTCCCTTGTGGGCAAGGGCTACCTAAGGCAAGAGGGGGAAGGCCGCGGAAGAAGATATGCTCGTGCAGATTAAGGCTTCAGGCTGCGAGTGGGAGCAAGTTCGTCCTTAAAAATGTTCCGACAATCATTTTTACGTCCCTTTTTTGTCCCGAGGCGAATCGACGCGGGGAACAGGCGGCAGTTTCTTGAATAGATATATGAACATGTTGGCGTTAACATTGGCTATGTGGGAATTGACTATCTAGTTTGTAGGTTATCCTTGCAGGTAAATGAGCGACCACTCACAGCCAGATATCGACCGTTCACAGATTGAGCGGGTTAAAACAAAATGTTGCACAAATAACAACAGAGTGTCATGTATCTATATTTACCGGCAATTTTACCCGCGGTTTTCTAAAAATAGAAAAATCGAATAACACTGCATAAGTTGAATAAATGTCAAGAAAAAAGACTCTGAGAATAGAAATTGACAGAATCTGGCTTTTCGTTGTTTAAACAATAAGTAATAATATGCATATCGAGCGCGAGCAATTATAGGTTGCGCGCCCTAGGTTAATTCGCGAAAGAGCGAGATCGCGGTCTCTTGGGGGAGGAGGCATCGATGACGGCAAATTCAGATAAATCTAAGCAGAACAATAAAGCGGCACATCGTGTGCTGGCAGGTGTTTTGTGCGGAGCTTCCGTTTTGAGCCTGGTGCTGTCGCTCGTTATGCCCCCGATCTCGCAGGCCATCGCCAACGACACCCAGACAGTTTCTGCTGAGGAAACTGTAATGGGGGGGGTTCCTCAAGTGACTCCGCTGCTGTAGGTAACACCAACGAGGATGCCGAAAACCAGAATAGCGCCGCCACCTCTGCGAGCGCGGCTACCACTGTGGGCAAGGGCATCTACAAGCCCACGTCTATCGGTATCGGTACGAATATCGATGTCTCCACCCCCGATCCCGGCGTGGCCACCTTCGTCGGCCGCGACATGTACATCGGTGGTAAGCCGAGCAACCCTAGCATTCTTGGTGCGGAAAACGCCCCCACCGGTTCATATGCCGTTGAGGCGGAGGGCCTTACCGTGGTCCGTGGCAAGCTTGCCATGAATCCACTCAAAGAGAGCTGGCCCTATAATGGGTCTGGCGCTGGTTTTCGCTTTGGCACCGTCGGTTTTGGTTCCCAGTTCCGTCCTGTCGTCGGCAGCACTGTGCTTGCGGTGGCCGGAATCAACAGTGAGATCACCAATATGAGTGTTGGTTACAACGGGGACTCGCCGAGTACGACTACCGTTGGCGCTTGGAACAAAGGCGCTTGGGTCGGACAGCAGAAATCTTCTGAGGGCGCGACTCCTTCCGGCTTTGCCTACACCGCGCAGATCGCAGGTCCCATCACATACTGGAAAGATAACGATCGACGCCAATCCGTGGTGACAACGCAGGGCAATTGGCACGAGGGCGAGACCCCTAAGGATAGCAATCTGTTCAATAAAAATGCTGGTTTGACTGATGTCAACGGTAAGAATTACACCAATTTCCTGGAGTCCGAAGTAAAGGCGAAGATATCCACGCCCCTTGCAAAGCTTGCTGCTACCGGGAGTTACACGGTCGATGTTGCCAAGACGGCGGACAACTACACCATTAAAAAGTACAACAACTCGGATAACAGACCCACGTACGGTCTCAAGTTCGATAACTCCACTAAGACTTTTACTCGCAAGACGAATTACACCGATGTAAACGGCAACAACGCTTCCGCCCAGGTGAAACTTGTCAACAACGAGAAGCTCATCACGTTTACCGGCAATGCGAACGAAAGCGGCAACGGTTCTCCGCTTCAAGTCTTTAACCTGAAGGCGTCGGATCTTACCAACTCCATTGGCGACACGACCTACCGTGGCGTGGACTTCAGCTTCGAGAACATACCCGAGGGCGCTTCCGTGGTCGTCAATATCGTCGATGAAAAGGGCCACTCTGCGACCCCGGTCGAGTTCAACACTGGTTGGCGTTTCTGGTGGAATGGTAAGGAAATCTCCCGCGGGTACGAGGAGGATGGCGACGGCAATACTCGGTCTCTGTACTCCACTGCCGCCCAGAGCATCATGTGGAATTTCGCAACGGCCAAGCAAGTCACCATCCGAGGCGGTATGGCCCTTGAGGGCAATAAAGAGCTTAATTCTAACGCAGACGGGAAGTGGACCGACGACGACCCGGCAGCCGCCATGTTGGGCAGCATAGTTGTTCCCAACGGCAGCTTCGAGGATCACGTGACCACCAACGGACGCGTTTATGTTGGCGAGGACTTCCAGATGTACAACCCCACGGTCGCGGGATAATTCACTGAGGGTGACTCGGCTTCTGTCATCGATATGGACCAGGAGCGTCACAATTTCCCGTGGTCCGGGTCGTATACACCGGACGGTTCCTCCATTGCATGGAGCAAGGTGGATGCTGCGGACCGCACCACGCCGCTCGCAGGTTCTGAGTGGGCGATTTACGCGAGCGAGAATGATGCGAAGAACAAGCAGAACAGCATCGTCTCCATTGTGGATAACGGTATGAATGACTTCGATCCTACCGTTGGCACCATTCAGTTCAACTACCTGAACCAGAAGGCCAATATTGGCAACCCTGATAACAAAGACTACTTCACGTACTACATTCGCGAGACTAAGGCGCCGGAGGGCTACGAGCTTTCCAATGAGATCTATACCTCGAAGATGTTCCACACGGGCGATGAACTCAACCTTGTGGGCAACGTGGACACCAGCGGCAACGAGAATTCCAAGCCGCAGAGCGCCATCCCCAACGCCAAGATCACCGGTACGGTGTCTTGGACCAAGGTGGCGGAGGACGATTCCTCGAAAACGCCGTTGAAAGGTTCCGAGTGGAAGCTTGCGAAACTGGGTGCCGATGACTCGATCGAGGAGAAGTCCTGGACCGTGAGCGACCAGTCGACTTCGAGCGATACCACGTGGGCAGACACCGACACCGCGCCTGGCAAGTTCACGCTCGAGGGCCTGCAGCCGGGCACGTACACGCTTGTTGAGACCCAGGCTCCGTTTGGTTACGAGAAGAACCCGAAGGATTACAAGTTCACGGTGTCCAGCACGGACGGCTCCATCACGTGGACCGAGGACAAAAAGCCGACTTTCGACGAGGGCGGCAACGCGTACATTTCCGATTCTCTCACCACCACGTCCGTGACGATCCCGGTGACCAAATCTGTTCGCAATACGGATTGGCCGAAGGATTCCAGCGGTAAGTACGTTGCGTTCAAATTCAGCATCGCGGCTACAGGGGAAAATAAGGGTAACGCACCTAAGCCCGAACCGACGACTATTTCCGTTGTTCCCTCAGGCTCCACTAAGCTCAACGACGCCACGGCGACCTTTGGCGCCATGACGTTCAACAAGTCGCACCTGTCCGATACCCACGGTAAGGCGGGTGACTACGCCAAGACCTACACCTACACGGTGAAGGAGGTCGCGCCTACCTCCGATGCCATTGACAAACTCCGCTACTCCAAAGCTGAGTACCAGATTGCCGTCACGGTGAAGGCTGTCATGGGTGAGACCACTGGCAAGTACACTGGCCTCACCACCTCCACCACGGTCACGCAGGTGAAGGACGACATGGGCAACACCGTTAATAAGGTCATCGGCACCGTCGATGCGCCTAAGGACATTCCCGCCTCCACCTTCACCAACGTGAAAGTCCTCACGGACCTCCCGCTTACCGGCGCGGGTTGGACCGAGAACTCCATGCTCCTCGTGGGCGCCGGTCTCATGCTTCTGGGCGGCATCGCTGCGGGAGCGTATTGGTTTGCTACAAAGCGCCACCAGGACGATTCGTCCGATGGCGCCGGTAGATAGATGTTTTTAAATGTCGGGGTCATTTCTGAAAGGGGAATCATGAACCGATTCGTACAAAAGCTGATCGCCGGCGCCGCCGCCGTAGCGATCGCCGTAACCGGCCTAATGGGCGGCGCGTCCACGGCCAAGGCTGCGGATCCCGCACAGCCGACGGAGGGTACCATCACCATCATCAACAACGATTCCGCATCATATGACCATACGTTCGAGGGCTGGAGGCTCGCCACCCTGAAGAACGTTACCGTTGCCGGTACGGGTGAGAATACCTCTATCAACTTCGAGATCGATACCACTGACGAATTCGTTGACGTTATTGTCGAAGTCATGAGTGAGATGACCGTGGACGGCAAAAACGTTAAGACCGAGTACGAAGCTGACAATAACTACAACGGTAAGGTGGATGGTACCGAGGCAAACCCTATGGGCTACCTTATCGACAAGGTGTTCAAGGATGATGAGAAAGCTACTTTCGAAAACACTGAGACGCTGTGGATGAACAGTTCCTCTGCTCTCCGTAAATTCGCGACTAAGCTTTCCGCAAAGACCCTGACCACCTCCGTGGCTGACAATCACAAGACGGATTTCAAGAGCGGTACTGCGACGACCGGCGTGAATGAGTGCAAGCAGGGTTTCTGGTTCCTGGTGGACACGACCGCCGATCCGAAGGACACCGCTAACGCGAATGCTATCGAGTCTCAATCCATCCCGATGCTGCTCGCTACCAAGCTCGTTAACCTGACTGGTCAGGGTGCTCCTGACTACGCTGGCGCTACTGCGAACCTAGGCACCGTGACCCTTAAGGCCAACGAGCCTTTCATCAGCAAGGAGATCACCAACGTCAACGAGGCTAATACCGATTCCAAGACCAAGGCGGACGCTCGTATCGGCGACAAGATCACCTATACCCTTACCACCAAAATCCCGAACTACACCGGTTACAACGACGGCTCCCGCGTGCTGCAGCTTATCGATACCGCTGCTCACGGCCTGAAGGACGTTACAGTTACCAAGGTTATGGTTGGCAACTCCGAGCTTAAGACTGATGATGCTACCGATAACAACGGCTACGTCCTGACGCAGCTCAAGAATCAGACCGATCCCCTAGACAACTGTAAGAAGGATGACGCCACCGTCACCACGGTTGACCTTGCTCACTACGTGAACTCGAACGACGACATTGACTCTGGTGCTACGGTTACCGTTACCCTGACCGCTGTTGTCGACTCCGATGCCGTTATCGCTGGCGTTGGTAATCCCAACACCGTTGAGCTTGCATACTCTCGTACCCCGAGCGGTGAAAAGCATCAGGTTCCGGGCCCCACCGTTCGCGTGTACACCTACGATTTCAGCATCCACAAGACCAACATGGCTGGCAACGAGTCGCTTTCTGGTGCTCAGTTCGCGATTGCCCGCGTGGATGCGAACAATACTGAGACATTCATGAAGGTTGACGCCAACGGAATGTGGTCTGATGCGACGAACGCCGACCTCACCGAGGGTAAGCCGACCGTCGGTGGAAACGCAGCTTTCAGCACTAATGGCGCCGGCAATATCTCCATGAAGGGTCTGCCTGCTGGCACGTATCACGTCTACGAGATCAAGGCGCCTGATGGCTACACCAGCATCGGCCTTCCCGATTTCAAGTTCACCATCGACCCGAAGTTTGATAACGCCAGCACGACGGTAGCGTCCGTGGCGTACACGAAGGCCGCCAACACCGACGCACGCATCGCCTTCGACACCGACACCCCCTCTCAGACCAACGTCAAGAACGCCAAGAATCTCACCGAGCTGCCTATGACTGGTGACCTGGGCATCAAGGTTTTCATCACCGTGGGCGTGCTGCTCATGGCTGCTGGCGCCGCCTTCGCCCTGAGTGCACGTATGCGCGCTTAATTCCCTAGATTGATGACGCGGCGAGCGGGCGATCGTCATCTCCTATCAGCGCCCGCGCGCTGCGTCCTCATATTCTCCTTTCGCCGCACCCCGTCGCGCTTGGACCCGCGGCGGGGCGCGGTGCTTTAACCGTGCCCTCGCACCCACACCCCTGGAGGTGAACCACATGAAGGCAATCAGGCCCGTATCGACGATGCGCACGCCGAGCGGCGGTTCGAACCCGGCTTCCCCCAGCCGGCGTAAACCGCCCCTCGTCCTGCGCCTGCTTTCCCTTCTGTGCTTTGCCGCCGGCTTTGCCATCGTGGCCACGCCACTCGTCCTGCGCGCTATGTCCCAGGCTGAGCAAACGGCCGCCGTTACCGCTGCGCAAAGCACCGTGGACGGCTGGCCCTACCCGCAGGCCGAGGAGGCCCTCGCGGCCGCCCGCGCCTACAACGAGCAGCTGGCTGCCGGCGGTCAGGACGTCATCGGCGAGGTCGTGGACCCGTTCGGTAGCACCTCCGGCGCTTCCACCGCCTCTGGCTCTGAGGATTCCATCGCCTCGCAAGACACCGCCTACCAGGGCCTGCTCGACGCGGGTTCGGGCATTATGTGCTCGGTGCGTATCCCCAAGATCGATGTGAACCTACCTGTGTACCATGGCACCTCCACCGAGGTGCTCGCCGCGGGCGCCGGCCACCTGTACGGAACGTCGCTGCCCGTGGGTGGCGAGAGCACGCATGCCGTGCTCACCGGACACCGTGGCGTGCCGGGCTCGCTCCTGTTCACGCGCCTGGACGAACTGCAGGTGGGCGACTCGTTTTACATCGAGGTGATGGGCGAGGAACTGGGTTACAAAATCGACCGCATCGACGTGATTGAGCCCGACGACGATTCCAAGCTGCGCGTGACCGCCGGCGAGGACCGCGTGACGCTCATGACCTGCACGCCCTACGGCGTGAACTCGCACCGCCTGCTCGTCTCGGGCGTGCGCGCGGATATTCCCGACGAGGTCCCGGTGCCCGAGGACGCACAGGGTATCAACACTACCGCCGTGGGCCTGGGCGTTTTGGGCGCGCTGCTGGCCATTGTGATTGGCCTTTTCGTGGCCGGGCACATGCGCAAGAAGCGCCGCGCGGCTCAGCGTGCGGCCGTGGCGGCTGCGGTGACGCTGGGCGCCGACGCGGCTGCTGGCGATGGCGGAAACGGGTGGACCGTGGGAGCCTCCGGGCATGTGGCCCGTTCCGTCTCCTCTGCTTCAGCCCCTTCGGCTTCCCCCGATTCCGATGCTGATACCCCCGCCTATCGCGGGCGACACCTGCGCTAGCGCCTGCGCTCGACGACATCCTCGCCGGCCAGGACGCGCCCGGCATGGTCAACGTGGGCACGTTCGACTGGGCTGTTTCGATATTTCGGACACTAAGCGCCGGTGTTTGCAGAGAGTGCCGAATAGCAGAATGAGAACTATACTTCACAATCGTGTTAGAATGACTGAAAGTAGTAAACATACTTAACACTCAGGAGCAAGATATGACATTCGACAACCTGTATATCGAGCGTCCTCGGTATCAAAAGCTCCTCGAGTCGTATAAGGGCACCCCTTCGGTCAAGGTACTTCAAGGTGTCCGGCGGTGTGGAAAATCGACCCTTCTAGACATATATCGAAAAAGCCTGCTAGATGGTGGGGTCGAAGATCGTAATGTGTTCTGCCGAAAGTTAGATAGCTTGGCTGTTGGTTTGGACGTCACGGCCGAAACGCTGTTGGATGACTTTACGAGGTTCTACGCGCTTGCTGATTCCAATCTGCCTGTGTACGTTTTTCTCGACGAAATTCAAGAGGTGGACGGCTGGGAGAAGGTCGTGCGCAAGCTGCGGGCGCAGCCGGGTGTGGATGTTTATGTCACGGGCTCCAATGCAGATGTGCTGTCGCGGGAGTTGGCTACGCTGCTAGCTGGCAGATGCACCACGCTCGACGTACACCCCTTGTCTTTTGCGGAGTACCTTGAGTTCTGGAAGGCGCGCAGGGGCGCGCTTGATTCTGTTGACGAGGCATTTGCGTATTATCTGCGCTACGGTGGCATGCCGGGGCTCTTCTATGTTCCAGAAGGAGAGGAATTTTGGCGTCGTGAGCTTCGAGGGATATACGAAAGCGTGCTGTTGAAAGACGTGGCCCTGCGTTGTGCGGTTCGCGATATGGTCGCCCTCGATAGGTTGGCTCGTTACGTGCTCATGATGGGTGGCAATTTGTTTTCGACAAGGAAGGTCGCTTCGGCGCTCGCTGCTAGCGGGCTGAAAGTATCGCCTTCTACGGTAGACGGATACCTCGATGCGTTGGCAAAGGCGTATTTGGTGTACCCCTGTATGCAAGAGGGCCTTGCGGGCAAGAAGGTGCTCGCTCCGCAGAGGAAGTTCTACGCGGTGGACAGTGGCCTTACGGGGTTGGCTAGAGATTTTCGGGCGCGCGATACCGGCTATGCGCTCGAAGGCGCGGTTCATATGGAGCTTGTGCGGCGCGGCTACAGCGTTGCCGTGGGAACGTTGCTTGCCGGGGAGGTTGATTTTGTTGCGCGTAGGCACGATGAAACGGTGTACGTGCAGGTTAGCCAGACCATTCTTGCAGAAGAGACGTATGCGCGTGAAGTTGAGCCGCTCGAAGCGATTCGCGATTCTTTCCCTAAGGTGATTATCACGCTGGACCGCGTTGGGTTGGGAACAACAAAGACGGGGATCAAAATCGTGAATGCAGTGGACTGGATGCGGGCGGGGTAGGCACATCGCCGCTTTCGTTTGCAAGAACGCTGAGACTCACTCTTCGCTCGCCTCGGCCGCGTCGCCCCTCAGTTGCGCGTTCTGTGAGCTGTTTCAATATTTCGAACACTAAGCTGCCAGTTTTAATTACCCTCGGCATACTTGCGCGAGCATCTGCTTGTGCTACACTTGCAATTGCTGTTTCAGGGCGGGGTGGAATTCCCCACTGGCGGTAAATCGGGCGGTGCCAAAGGGGTGCCGTGGCGCAGGCGAGGCGTCTGCGGCCGAGCCGATGAGTCCGCGACCCGAGCGTGTGTTGGTTCGCATGCCGGCTGAACTGGTGAGATCCCAGTACCAACGGTTAGAGTCCGGATGAAAGAGGCAGGTGATCTTATGTCTGAACAGTCGCAGCATATCCATTTTGAGAACACGAATAGGTGGAGCACCAAACAGCTCGTTACTATGGCGCTGATGTGTGCCTTGGGCGCCCTGTTTATGTATGTGCAGCTGCCCATCCTTCCCTCGGCGCCGTTTTTGACGTATGACCCGTCGCTGGTGCCGGCGATGGTGTGCGGATTTGCGTATGGTCCCGGTGCCGGTACTGCTGTTGCCGCCATGGCGATTGCTATCCATGCGCTTACTACGGGTGACTGGGTCGGCGCGCTTATGAACCTGGTGGCTACGCTGGGCTATATTCTGCCCGCGGCCATCGTCTATCAGAAGATGCATACCTATAAAGGCGCTGTGATCGGCCTGGTGCTCGGCGTTGTTGCCGCTACGGCGCTGTCTATGGTCGCAAACCTTACCATTGGCGTATGGTTCTGGTATGGCTCGGTCGATGTGATTGCCCCGCTCATGCTTCCCGCCGTGCTGCCGTTCAACCTCATCAAGACCGTGCTTAACTCGGTGCTGACGCTTGCCGTGTACAAGGCGGTTTCTAACCTTATTACGCCCAAGAAGGACCAGGTCAAAGGTCGCGCATGATTGAGTGCCGGGGCGCTTCTTTTGGCTATGACGGTGCCGCGCCGGCGCTTGACGGTATTGATCTGAAGATCGTGGACGGCGAGTTTTTCTGCATCCTCGGTGGCAACGGGTCGGGCAAGTCGACCTTCGCCAAGCATCTGAATGCGCTGCTGCAGCCCGATGCGGGTGCGGTGCGCATCAACGGTATGGATGGGTCCGACTCCGAGCTGGTCTACGACATTCGTTCGACCGTGGGCATGGTGTTTCAGAATCCTGACGATCAGCTGGTGGCAACGCTTGTCGAGGACGATGTCGCCTTTGGACCCGAAAACCTTGGGGTGGAATCGGCCCAGATTGCGCAGCGCGTGCGCGAAGCGCTCAAGGGCGTGGGCCTGGTGGGCTTTGAACGCCACGAGACCCACGCGCTCTCGGGCGGTCAAAAGCAGCGCGTGGCGCTTGCCGGCGTGCTCGCCATGGAGCCCCGCGTGCTCATTTTGGACGAGGCCTCTTCGATGCTCGATCCGCGTGGGCGCAAGGGCCTTATGAAGGCTTGCCATGCGCTGCACGATCGCGGCATGACCATCGTGATGATTACGCACTTTATGGAAGAAGCCGCCGAGGCAGATCGCATCGCGGTGTTTCAGGCGGGACGAGTTGCCATGTTGGGCACGCCCGAGGAGATTCTGACGCGGGCAGATGAGCTCGCGGAGCTCAACCTAGATATGCCGGCGTCGTGCCGTTTGGGCATGGCGCTTCGTGCGAAGGGCGTGCCCGTTTGCGCACAGGTGCGTGAGGCGGATATGGTCGCCGAGATTGCGCAGGCTTATGCCGAGCGAAGTGGGGCAGACACCGCGGGACAGTCTTCCGCATCCCGGTTGGAAATCGCTGACGGCACTGTTCCGGTAGACAACGAGGACAACGCGTCGGAGCCCGTCATCGAACTATCCCATGTTTCGTACAGTTATTCGCTCAGTCCGCGCGAGCGCCACCGCTGGCACAAGCGCTCGGCCACTGCGGGCAAATCGAACAAACAGGCTCTCTGGGGAAACGACCCAAGCAGCCCGTGGGCACTGCGCGATGTATCGCTGACGGTGCGTCGCGGCGAGTTCCTGGGCTTGGCAGGTCATACCGGTTCGGGTAAGTCGACGCTGGTCCAGCATCTCAACGGTTTGATTCGTCCCCAGGAGGGATCCGTTCGCGCGCTGGGGCTCGATCTGTCAAACAAGAAAGACGCCGCCGCGGTTAAGGCCAAGGTCGGCGTGGTGTTTCAGTATCCTGAGCGTCAGCTGTTTGCCGAAACCGTGGCGCAGGACGTGGCGTTTGGTCCGCACAACCTTGGCTTGCCGCAAGATGAAGTCGACCGTCGTGTCGAGTCATCGCTCTCGCGCGTGGGCCTCGACCTTTCCACGGTCGGCGACAAGAGTCCCTTTGAGCTTTCGGGCGGTCAGCAACGGCGTGTGGCATTCGCCGGCGTGCTCGCCATGGAGCCCGAAGTCCTGGTGCTCGATGAACCCATGGCGGGGCTCGATCCGGCTGCGCGCAGGGATTTCCTTGAGCTTATCGATCGACTTCACCGCGATGGCCTGACCGTTGTCATGGTTTCGCATAGTATGGATGACCTGGCCAATTGCTGCGACCGCATTGTCGTAATGAACGAAGGCGCGGTGTTCGCCGAGGGAACCCCCGTGCAGGTGTTTGCGCATGCCGATGAGCTCAAGTCGATCGGCTTGGGCGTTCCCGCCGCCCAGCGTATGGCGCTGGCGCTTACGGAGGCGGGCGTGCCGCTGCGTCGCGGCGGGCTCTATACGGTTGAGTCGTTGGCCGACGAGTTGGCAAATTTGCTGATCGGTCGCTCAGACGGTTCTTCTAACGTCTCGGACATTGCTAAATCCAAGACGGTCGCGCGAGAGGAGGGCTGCTGATGGAGGCGTTTTCGTTTGGTAGTTACTATCCCGGCGATAGTGCAATCCACCGCCTGGACCCGCGAACCAAGTTGCTCTTGGGCTTTGTGTTTCTGATCACGACGCTCACGGTCAGTGGCTTCCGCGGACTGGCCCCTGTCGCAATTTTCGTCGTGCTGATCTATGCCGTGTCCCGGGTGCCGTTGCGCCGGGTCCTATCATCGATGGCGCCGCTGCTGGCAATCGTCGTCGTGGTCGCGGTGCTCAACTTGTTTACCGATCAGAGTGGGTGCATCTTGTGGCAGCTCGGTTTTCTGCAGATAAGCGAGGGCTCACTGCGTTCTGCCGCCTTTATGGCGTGCCGCCTGACGTTGATGATGGCCGGCATGAGTGCCATTACGCTCACTACGCCGACGCTCGACCTCACCGCGGGCTTTGAGCGTCTGCTCGCACCGTTTGCGCGTGTGGGACTTCCTGCGCACGAGCTCGGCATGATTATGGGTATCGCGTTGCGCTTTATGCCGCAGTTCGCCACCGAGATGAAGCAGACGGCCGATGCGCAGGCGAGCCGCGGTGCACGCGTAACGGGCGGTCCGCTCGGTGGTGTGCGCATGCTCGGCAGTGTGGCGATTCCGCTGTTCACCGGCGTGTTCCGTCATGCCGAGACGCTGTCTGCTGCCATGGATGCACGCTGCTATCACGGCGAGCAGGGCCGCACACGTCTGCATGCGCTTGCATTTGGCCGCGGCGATGCGTTGGCTGCGGTGGTGACGGCGCTGCTGCTCATCTGCGTCATCGGCATCAATCTTCAACTTGTTTAGGCGCGATTCGAGCGCAAGAAAGGGGTCCCTATGACCGACAACGACCGCACGGCTCAGCTTGAGCGCGCCTGTTCGTATCTCAGGCGCATTCCGGCGTGGTATCTGGCCACGACCGATGTGGCCGACGGACATCAGCCCCGCGTGAGACCGTTTTCGTTTGCCATGGTCGATGACGGTAAGTTGTGGTTTTGCACGTCGCGCGATAAGGATGTGTGGGCGGAGCTGAGTGCGAATCCCAAGTTTGAAGTATCGGGCTGGAAGCCGGGGGAATGTTGGATCGTGTTGACCGGCGAAGCCGCACTTGAGGACGACGCAGCTGCGAGCGACAAGGTGCGTCAAGCGGGTTTTAAGCACATGGTGGGCATTGGCGAGCAACACGATAGTGCCAACGACGGCCGCCTTGCGTTTTTCTCGGTCCGCAATATCGTCGCCCGCTTCTGTGATATCGACGGCAGCGAGGAGCGCCTGGAGCTCTAGCTCACACAAACCAGGCTCTCAAACTGGCTAGTACAGGAGGAAACGTGGACGGATTGAATACGGTTTTGGAGTATCTGACGTCGGTGCCGGCGTGGTACTTGGCGACGAGCGTGGACGGGCAGCCACATGTACGTCCGTTCTCGTTTGCACAGATTCAGGACGGTAAGCTGTGGTTTGTGACGGCGCGCACCAAAGACGTGTGGCAAGAGCTGCTGCAAAATCAGCGCTTTGAGGCCACGAGTTGGTGGCCGGGCCATGGCTGGCTCATCTTGCGCGGGCATGCGGGTCTGGATGACCAGGCCGCTCCCGATATGCGCGAGGCTGGATGGAAACATCTTGAGCGCTTGAGCGAGCACTATGAGGGGCCTAACGACCCCACGCTCGTCTTCTTTAGCGTGGAGGAACCCGAGGCCTTTATCTGCAATCACGACGAATGGGTGCCGGTCGAGCTCTAAACGAGTCTCTCAGCAAGCTTCGACAATTCAAATTCTCGCATATAGCGGGCCCCACATTGCAACGTCACCGTAAGGTGCACTGGGTAATATGGGGCCCGCTCCATTTGTCAATTCCTTCAAGCGAATGTGTCGGGAATGTTTCAATGCATGAATATGCAAGCCATTTACGTATTCATGCATCTTTTGGTGCTAAAGTTTCAACCCACTTCATAACGACCGCTGCGAAATGCGCATCGGTGCATAAATCGCAGACAAGGAGTCTGATATGTCTTTGAAGGTTGGAATCGTCGGCGCGGCTGGATATGCCGGAGCCGAGCTCATTCGCCTCGTGCTCGGTCATCCCGAGTTTGAACTTGTCGCTATTACGTCCAACGCCGATGCCGGCCAGCCGTTGTCTGCGGTGTACCCGAGCTTCACCGGCGTAAGCGATCTTGTCTTCACGACGCATGATGCCCCCGAGCTCAAGAACTGCGACGCGGTATTTTTGGCCGTGCCGCACACCGCCGCCATGGCGCAGGTGCCCGCCCTGCTTGCCGCAGACGTTTCCTGCTTTGATCTTTCGGCCGATTACCGCCTGAGCGATCCGGCCGTGTTTGAGGCATGGTATGCCGCCGAGCACACGAGCCCCGAGCTACTCAAGACACGTGCCTTCGGCCTGCCCGAGCTGTTCTGCCAGGACTTGGAGACCGCTGCTTCCAGCCATGCTGCTGGCAGGCCCGTGTTGGTCGCCTGCGCCGGCTGCTATCCCACCGCAACGAGCCTTGCTGCCGCTCCTGCCGTGCGTGCGGGCTGGGTGGCCGAGAACGGTCCCGTGATTGTCGATGCCATCAGCGGTGTGACGGGTGCCGGCAAGTCCTGCAACGCTCGTACGCATTTTTGCAGCGCCGACGAGAATTTGGAGGCCTACGGCGTGGGCAAGCATCGTCACACGCCCGAAATCGAGCAAATCCTTGGTCTAACAGATCGCGTCGTCTTTACCCCGCACCTGGCACCCCTCAAGCGTGGTCTGCTCTCTACGGTAACGATGCCGCTTGCGCCGCAGGCTATCGATACCTTGATCCTTGAGGACGTTGTCGACTATTACAAGCAGTTCTACGCTGGACGCACCTTTGTGCGCGTGCTCGATGCCGGCCAGCAGCCCAAGACGGCTTCGGTCGTCGGCACCAACGCCGCCCAGATTGGCCTTGCGTTCAACAAGCGCGCGGGCGTGCTGGTGGCGACGGGCGCCATCGACAATTTGTGCAAGGGCGCTGCGGGCCAAGCAGTCCAGTGCGCCAATATCGTCTTTGGCTTTGACGAGCGACGAGGCTTGCCCACAGTGGCGTGCCCGGTGTAGCACATTCGATTGTTAACGATTTGGTAGTCGGGCATCGAGTGGGGCGCCACTTTTAAGCTGGTCTCATGATTGCGACTGGCATGGCGCACCAACCGATGTCCGTTTTTTGTTTGACATAAGGAGTCATAAAGACGATGAATACCGACCTGATTGATATCAAGATTCGCGCCGTCGAGGGTGGCGTTACGGCAGCGGCCGGCTTTAAGGCCGCAGGCATCCATGCGGGATTCCGGAAGAATCCCGAGCGCTTAGACTATGCGCTCGTCATGCCCGATAAACCCTGTCCCGGCGCCGGCGTGTTTACGACCAACCGCTTTTGCGCGGCGCCCGTGCAGGTGAGCCGTGCCAACCTGGGCGGTGCCGACAAGGGTTACGGTATCATCGCCGGCGTTTCGGTCAACTCTGGCAATGCCAACGCCGCCACGGGTGAGACCGGCCTTGCGTGCGCGCGCGAGACGTGCAGCATCGCATCGCAGGTCATCGGCTGCGAGCCCCAGCAGATTCTGGTTGCCTCCACGGGCGTGATTGGCCAGATTCTGCCGATCGACACGTTTGAGACCGCCATTCCTGCTGCCTACGAGGCGCTCTCCGCCCACGGTGGCGCCGATGCCGCTCGCGCCATCATGACGACCGACACGCACTCCAAGGAGTACGCCGTGTCCTACGTCAGCGAGGCTGCGGGTCATGCGGGCAATGTCTATACGGTAGGCGGAATGTGCAAGGGCTCGGGCATGATCATGCCCAATATGGCCACCATGATCGCAGTTATCACCACCGATGCCCCCGTCGAGCCTGCGGCACTTCATGCCCTGCTGCTCTCGACCGTCAAGCAGACCTTTAACAAGGTAACGGTCGATTCCGACACCTCGACCAACGACACCTGCATCATGCTTGCCTCCGGCGCCGCTGCCGCAGATGCCGAGCCTATCGTCGAGGGCTCCGATGCCTTTGACGAGTTGGCATTTGCCGTGCACGAGGTGTGCGAGAGCCTGGCGCGCAATATCGCCGCCGATGGCGAGGGCGCATCCAAGCTTGTTACGGTCAACGTTACCGGCGCCGTGAACGACGAGGAGGCCGATATCGCCGCCCGTACCGTCGCCAACTCGCCGCTCGTTAAGACCTGCATCGCCGGCCACGACTGCAACTGGGGCCGCGTCGCCATGGCACTCGGTAAGTGCGGCGTGATGTTTAATCAGGAAGACGTTTCCATTGACATGATGGGCATGCCTGTCTGTCGCGACGGTCTGACTGTTCCCTTTGACGAGGACGAGGCTCTACGACGTTTCGAGGCGCCCGAGATCGTGATCTCGGCCGACTTGGGCGCAGGCGACGCGGCAACGACCGTGTGGACCTGCGACCTCACGCATGAGTACATCTCCATCAACGGCGACTACCGTTCCTAGATTCCGGGCACGCTGCGCATCTTGCCGCGATTGCGGACAGCGGAGCGCGGCGCGATAACGATACGAAAGACGAGGCAGATTATGAAATTCGCACGCGATTGTCGTTCGAGCGAATCCAACGAAGCAACCGCGCAGCTGCTGTTCGAAGCGCTGCCGTGGATTAAGAACCTGACCGGCAAGACGGTTGTTATCAAATATGGCGGAGCCGCCATGGTTGATGAGCAGCTGCGCCGCGACGTGATGAGCGACATCGTTTTGCTCAAGATCATCGGTATGCGCCCCGTCATCGTGCACGGCGGCGGTAAGGCTATCAACGAGGCGCTGAGCCATTACGATATTCCCGTCGAGTTTAAGAACGGCCAACGCGTGACCACGCCGGCGACTATGGATATCGTGCGCGAGGTGCTGGGTGGTAAAGTCAACCAGGAGCTGGTTGCTGCCATCAACCACCACGGCAACCTGGCCGTGGGCGTGTCGGGCAGTGATGCCGGCACGCTCATCGCCGAGCCGCTCGACCCCGAGCTCGGTCGTGTGGGCAAAGTGACGCACGTCAACACCGACTATATCGAGCGCTTACTCGATAGCGAGTACATCCCCGTCATCGCTACCGTCGCGGCGGGGGAGGACGGCGGTTTCTTCAACATCAACGCCGACACCGCCGCCGGTGCCGTTGCCGCGGCGCTCCACGCGCATAAGGCGATCTTTTTGACCGATGTCGATGGCCTGTACAAGGACTTTAGCGACAAGGACTCGCTTATCTCCAACCTAACGCTCGACGAGGTTAACGAAATGCTCTACGGCGGCGAGGTCGATAAGGGCATGATTCCCAAGCTGCGTGCGGCCGTCGATGCGCTTACCGGCGGCGTATTTCGTGCCCACATCATTAACGGTACTACGCCGCATTCGCTGCTCCTGGAGCTGCTGACCGATGCCGGCGTCGGCACCGTGATTCATTCCACCGAGACGGCTTACGAGTTCGATACGCATCCGCATCCGCTTTCGACGTTTGCTGCGCGTCTGACCGAGAACCTTGACGAGGTCGAGAAGCTTCAGACGGTCTAGCTGACCCGCAGCCGCCCCATTCCTGCACCCATAGCCCCGCGCCGTCTGGCGCCCAACGAAAGGCATCTCATGTCACTTGCAGCTCAGCAATCGCTTGAATCCCATTACGTTATGCATACCTTTGGCCGCTCTCCGGTCGAGTTTGTCGAGGGTCACGGCATGAAGCTCACCGGCGACGATGGCCGTGAGTACCTCGACTTTCTTGCCGGCATCGGCGTGTGCAGCCTAGGTCATGGCGACCCGGCTGTGCTCTCGGCGCTCGAGGCACAGACCAAAAAGCTCATGCATGTCTCCAATTACTTCTACATCGAGCAGCGCGGACAGGTCGCGGCGCTGCTGTCCAAGCTTGCTAACGACGACGTAGATGGTGCGCGCGTGCTTGCCGATGCCATTGCCGTCGGCGATGAGACCACGGCAGCTGCTCTTGGTGTCCCGGCTGCGGATGAGCAGGTTTGGGAGACCTTCTTTGCCAACTCTGGCGCCGAGGCCAACGAGGGCTCGATGAAGCTCGCGCGCCTGTACGCCAAGCGTGCCGGTAATGGCGGCAACACCATCGTGTGCATGCGCGGCGGCTTCCACGGCCGTACGCTCGAGACCATTGCCGCCACCATGCAGGATTGGCTGCAGGACAGCTTCCGCCCGCTGCCGGGTGGCTTTGTGGCCTGCACGCCCAACGATGTGGACGAGCTGCGTGCGATCTTTAAGCAGCTGGGGAGCGAGATTTGTGCCGTGATGCTCGAGCCGATCCAGGGTGAGAGTGGCGTGCACCCCATGACCGAGGAGTTTATGGCGGCAGCGCGCGACCTGGCACACGAAGTGGGCGCCGTGCTTATCGCCGACGAGGTCCAGTGCGGCATCTTCCGCTCCGGCAAGCCGTTTGCGTTCCAGACCTATGGCGTGGAGCCCGACATCATGAGCCTTGCCAAGGGCATTGCCGACGGCGTGCCCATGGGTGCCGTCGTGGCAAAGAAGGAGATTGCCGACGTGTTTAAGCCGGGCGACCACGGCTCGACCTTTGGCGGTAGCTGCTTGGCCATCGCGGCGTGCGCCGCGACGCTCTCCGCGCTCGTGCGCGGCGATTATGCCGACCATGCTGCCAAGGTAGGCGCCTATATGGAGGCAAAGCTCGCCAAGCTGCCGCACGTGACCGAGGTGCGTGGCCGCGGCTTGATGCTCGGCTGTGATTTGGATGATGCCGCGGGCGACGCGCATGATGTTGTTGCCCGCGCGCTGGCCGCCGGTGCCGTGATTAACGCTACGGGTGCCCATACGCTGCGTTTCCTGCCGCCGCTCGTCTGCGAGGAAGCCGACGTGGACAGCCTGATCGAGATCCTGTCGGGCGTCTTGGGCTAACGCGGCGCAATAACTCAATTTGGACCGGGTTCCGGATCGCGCGATTTTTTGTGGCGTAAGAGGGAGGGCCGCGTCAGCGCCCCCTGCGCCTAAGGCTATTCCGCAACGCCGTGGCGGTCAAGGACCTCCCTTATGACCTCGTGCGCGGCCAGCCTGACCGCCTCGAGCCTCTCGCCCTCGAGCGGTTCCGGGGCCGGGGCCGGGGCGGACGCGCGGGCGGCCGACTCGGGCGCGGCGACCCGGTGGGCGGCCCACCTGCCCTCCTCTCCGGCGAGCACCGCGCACACGAGCCGCATCATGGACGCCTCGGAGGGGAACGACTGCACCGAGCGGTACCTCCTCTTGATCTCGCGGTTCGCGCGCTCCTGCACGTTGTTCGTCCTGATCTTCTGCCAGTGCTCGCGGGGGAAGGACATGAAGGCGAGCGCGTCCTCCCTCGCGCCCTCGAAGACGTCGCCGGCCGCGCGGGAGAGGGCGCGCACCCTGGGCGCCGCCAGGTCCCACGCCGCGCGGGCGACGTCGGCGTCGGCCTGCCCCGCGCACGCCCGGACCAGGTCGGCGGCGAGCGCCTGGCCGGCGAGGCTGTGGACGTGGCCCCTGATGTCGCGCTGGAGGTGCGTCAGGCACCGCTGCCAGGAGCAGCCCGGCAGGACCCTGGAGACGGCAGCGACGAGCCCCGCGTGGGCGTCGGACACCGCGAGCCTCACGCCGCGCAGGCCCCTGTCCCTGAGGGAGCCGAGGAACTCGGACCAGGCGGCCTCGCTCTCGCTGTCGAAGCAGGCGCAGCCGAGGAACTCCTTGTGCCCGGAGGACGACATGCCGATCGCCGTGACGAGCGCGACGCTCGCGTAGCGCCCGCCGGTCCTGCACTTCATGTAGGTCGCGTCGAGCCACACGTAGGGGTGCTCGCCCTCGATCGGCCGGGTCCTGAACGCCTCGGCCTCCTCGTCCAGCCCGGCGCACAGCGCCGACACCTCGGAGCTGGACAGCGACGAGACGCCGAGCTCCTCGGCGACGAGCCCGACCTTGCGGGTGCTCACGCCAGCGACGTACATCTCGCGCACGAGCGCGATCATGGACGCCTCGACGCGCGTGTAGCGCTTGAGTATGCCCTCGGGGAAGTAGGTCCCCTCGCGCAGCTTGGGGACCCGCAGCTCGAGGTCGCCGAGGGAGGTCGACAGGGACCTCTCGCGGTAGCCGTTCCTGCTGTTGACGCGCTCGGGCGACCTGGAGCCGCGGGGCGCGCCGCAGGCCTCCTGCGCCTGGGAGTCCATCAGGGCGTTGACCACGGACTGGATCACCTCCCTGCCGAACTCCCTCAGGTCGTCGCACCGCGAGAACAGCGCGAGCAGGGCCTCGGTCTGGGGCCGGTCGAGGCCGAGCCCCCGGTCCGGCTGGGATAGAATGTCGCTGTGGGCCATCGTCTTTCCTTTCGTCGAATATCTAGGCACTGACGATTCTAGGCGATGGCCCTCCCTTGCTTCTTACACCACGACTGTGCGCGCTACCTTATAATGTACATATGTTGCGTAATTTAAGCAAATACTGTCTTTTTATATGTTGCAAACAAAGTAGCAGTACTCATTTTTGCCATTTTTTGACCACGGCCTTTGTGACAGACGTGCTGGCGGGTTCGAATCCCATGCACCGGGCACAAAAAAGAAAGGCCTCCATCGCTGGAGGCCTAACAATTCAGTGGTGGGCGATGAGGGATGTCCGCGTGCGGCTGGCGCCGCCCGCTTCCGCTTCGGGCCTGCGGCCCTCGCGTGCTGCGCTGGAAAACGCTTCGCGTTTCCTCAGCTCCGCACCCTGGCGGGTTCGAATCCCATGCGCTGGGCCCAAACAAAAAACGGTCCCCTTGCGAGGACCGTTTCCAATTCAGTGGTGGGCGATGAGGGATTCGAACCCCCAGCCTTGTGCGTGTAAAGCACCTGCGCTAACCGTTGCGCCAATCGCCCGTGCGGAGAGAGTATAGCAAAACAATCGCCCCATTCACCTCATATCCATTAAAGGTAACCGGCGCGTGTCACAGCGGAGCTGATTCAGTTGAGATTGCCTGAACATTCCGCCCCTCTTTACGCCCTCGGGTATACTCAAAAGCTACTGATTCGATTTGATGCCCAGCAACAGCAGAGGGGATAGTATATGTGCGGTTTTGTCGGTTTTGTCGGTGGGACGGATAACCAATCCGAGGTGCTCACCAAGATGATGGACCGCATCGTCCATCGCGGTCCCGACATGGGCGGTCAGTTTATCGACGGCCGCGTTGCCCTCGGCTTCCGCCGCTTGTCGATCCTCGACCTGACCGAGGCCGGCGCTCAGCCCATGGCCAATGAGGACGGCAGCGTCGTCATTGTCTTCAACGGTGAGATCTACAACTTCCAAGAACTCCGTTCCGAGCTCGAAGCCAAGGGCTACAAGTTCCATTGCGGCGCCGACACCGAGAGCCTCCTGCACGGCTACGAGGAGTGGGGCGAGGCCGTCCTCGATCGCCTGCGCGGTATGTACGCCTTCGTCATCTGGGACAAAAAGAAGAACAAGCTTTTTGGCGCCCGTGACATCTTTGGCATCAAGCCGCTTTACTACTATCCCATGGCCGATGCGGGCGACGGCGCTCCGGGCGTGCTCTTTGGCTCCGAGATCAAGAGCTTCCTGGACTACCCGCACTTCCACAAGGCGGTCAACAAAAAGGCCCTGCGTCCGTACATGACGCTGCAGTATTCGGCAACCGAGGAGACCTTCTTCGAGGGTGTCTACAAGCTGCCGCCGGCGCACTACTTTACCGTCGATATCCCGACCGGCAAGATGAACATCGAGCGCTACTGGGATTGCGATTACTCTGCCGTCGAGAAGCCGTTCGAAGAGTATGTCGATGAGCTGGACGAGGTCGTGCACGAGAGTGTCGAGGCCCATCGTATCGCCGACGTCAAGGTCGCGTCGTTCCTCTCCGGTGGCGTCGACTCCAGCTACATCGCCGCTTGCCTCATGCCCGACAAGACCTTCTCGGTGGGCTTTGACTACAAGAACTTCAACGAGACCAACTACGCCAAGGAACTTTCCGATAAGCTTGGCGTCGAGAACGTTCGCAAGATGATTACCGCCGACGAGTTCTTCGGTGCGCTCGAGGACATCCAGTATCACATGGACGAGCCACAGTCCAACCTGTCTTCTGTGCCGCTGTGGTTCTTGGCCGAGATGGCCCGCAAGGACGTCACCGTCGTGCTTTCGGGCGAAGGCGCCGACGAACTCTTTGGCGGCTACGCCTACTACGAGGACACGGTCCCGGTCCGCAAGTACAAAAAGATGGTGCCGCTGCCCATCCGTCGCGCGCTCGGTAACCTGGCGCTGCATATGCCGTACTTCAAGGGCCATAACTTCCTGGTCAAGGGTGCCGAGATCCCCGAGAAGTCGTTCCTGGGACAGGCTCTGGTATGGCCGGAGCGCGAGGTCGACGGTGTGCTCAAGCCCGAGTACAACACCGGCGATGGCGCCTTCGAGCTTGCCGCTCCCATCTATGCGCGCGTGAAGGGTCAGCCCGAGCTGGTCAAGAAGCAGTACTTGGACATGAACATGTGGCTCCCGGGCGACATTCTGCTCAAGGCCGACAAGATGTGCATGGCGCACTCGCTGGAGCTGCGCGTGCCCTTCCTGGACCGCAAAGTCATGGAGTTCGCCGAGCACATTCCCGACCGCTACCGCATCAACGAGAACGGCAACAAACAGGTACTCCGCCACGCTGCCAACAAGTCGCTGCCCGATGAGTGGGCCACCCGTCCCAAGGTGGGCTTCCCAGTGCCGATTGTCTACTGGCTGCGCGAGCAAAAGTGGTACGACTATGTCAAGGAGTACTTCACCGCGCCGTGGGCAAGCGAGTTCTTCGATACCGACGAGCTCATGCACCTGCTCGATCTGCACTTTGCGGGCAAGGGCGATTTCCAGCGCAAGATCTATACGCCGCTCGTGTTCCTGGTGTGGTACAAGCGCTTCTTTATCGACGAGGACCAGCCTTCTGTTCAGGCTGCCTAGTCTCGGCCTACGAATGCCTGCGCGTAACGGCTCCTCCGGGAGCCGTTTTTGCGCGAGCACGTTTCAGTTACTATGAAAACCGTCCCTGCCAAATGGCTGAGAAAGGTGAAAGATGCACCATTCGGATTCCGCGACCGTGACCACGGTCGATACGCTTGCCAAGCTTCTCGATGTGTGCGGCGAGCTGCGCGCATCAGAGCAGGTTGACGAGCGTGCCGTGACCGGCTGCTCGTTTGATTCGCGCGCGGTCTCGGCAGGTGACGTATTCTTTTGCAAAGGTGCTGCCTTTAAGCCCGCGTTTTTGAGCATGGCGCTCGATGCGGGCGCCGTCGCATTTGTGTGCGAGGAGTCGCTGGTCGAGTCTCTGGAGCCGCTGGCGCAGGAGAGCGGTGCTGCGATGCTGGTTGTTGATAGTGTTCGCACGGCCATGGCCCTGTTGCCGCCGGAGGTCTACGACCGTCCCGACCACGACGTCAAGATCGTGGGCATCACCGGCACCAAGGGAAAGACCACGGCCGCTTTTATGCTCCAGTCCATCATCAAGGCGGCGGGCGAGTCCTGCGGCATGATCGGCTCGGTGAGTACCGACGATGGTATCGAGTGCTACGAGAGCACCAACACCACGCCCGAGGCCCCCGAGGTTTGGCGCCATATCGCCAACTGCCACACGTCCGGTCGCCAGTCCATGGTCATGGAGGTCTCGAGCCAGGCGCTCAAGTACCAACGCGTCGAGAATCTGCCGTTTGACGTGGCGTGCTTCCTCAACATCGGCCGCGACCACATCTCGCCGATCGAACACCCCACGTTTGAGGATTATTTTGAGAGCAAGCTTAGGATCTTTGACCAGGCAAAGACCGCCGTGGTGAATCTGGGCACCGATGAGGTTGACCGTGTGCTAGAGGCAGCGTCGACGGCCGAGCGCTTGGTGACCGTTGGCGTCGAGCATCCCGAGGCAAGCCTGTGGGCGAGCGATGTCCGCATGCTCGGCTTTAACATCGAGTTCAACTTGCACGGCATGAGCGCCGACGAGCCCGAGGCGGGGGAGAAGGTCCTGCTGGGTATCGCGGGCGACTTTAACGTGGAAAACGCGCTGGTCGCTATCGCCGCTGCGCGCGAGATCGGCATCGGTATCGAGGCTATCAAGAAGGGCCTCTCCAAACTGCGTGTGCCGGGCCGCATGGAGGTCGTGGAGTCGAAGGACGGCCGCGTGATCTGCGTCGTTGACTATGCGCACAACCAGCTTTCGTTCCGTTCGCTTTTCTCGTCGGTCAAGCGCGCGTTTCCCGCTAGCCCCGTCATTGCGCTGTTTGGCGCCGCCGGCGGCAAGGCGCAGGAGCGCCGCGAGCAATTGCCACGCGAGGCCGCACCGTATTCCGACCTGATGATCTTTACGAACGAGGATCCAGCTCACGAGGACCCGATGAAGGTCTGTCGCGAGCTTGCCGAGCATGTTCCCGACGATACGCCGAACAAGATCATCCTCGACCGCGAAGCCGCTGTGCATGCGGCGTTCAAGGCGGCGCGCGAGGAGTACGTCAACCCCGATGCTCCCACCATTGTCTTGCTGCTGGCAAAGGGTGACGAGGAGCTCATGCACGTGGGCGACGAGTTCGTGCCCATCGAGAGCGACCTTTCGCTGGCCAATCGCCTGATCGATGTTACCCAGTTTGACTAATGAACCATGATGGCGGCGGCGCCCTGAGTGCGCTGTCGCCATAAGCGTGTTCCCTCAATCAAAACATGCCGTCCAAGTCCAAACCCTTCTACGTAAACGGAGTAACCATGTCCCACAATACCCTGCCGACCGTCGCTGAGCTTTCGGGCGAGATGCGCGAGCGCTTGGCCAAGGTCAAATACGTCTTTACCGACCTGGATGCCACGATGCTTGCACCCGGCTCGTGCGTGCTGCGCGACAACGACGGCAACCCCTCGACCAAACTCGTCGAGGCCGTCGTGGCGCTCGCTCGTGCTGGCATTCAGGTGGTTCCCACCTCGGGCCGCAACCGTACCATGATCCACGAGGACGCGCGCGTGCTCGGCCTCAACTCCTACATTGGTGAGATGGGCGGCCTGGTTATGTACGACCTCAAGGCCAACGATTGGGAGTATCTGACCGGCGACATGCCTTACGACCCCGTCTGCGGCCTTACTCCGCACCAGGTGATCGAGCAGACCGGCGTGTGCGAGAAGATCCTTGCCCGCTGGCCGCACAAGATCGAGTATCACAACGACATGTCGACCGGCTACAAGTACCGCGAGGTCACCGTCGGCATGCGCGGCGATGTGCCCGACAATGAGGTCCAGGCCATCCTGGACGAGGCCGGCTGCGGCCTGGTGTGGGCCTGTAACGGTCACCTGACGCATCTGTCCAAGCCGACGACGCTCGAGCTCGATCGCGTCGAGGACGGTCGCGCATTCAACATCAACCCCGCGGGCCTCAACAAAGGCGTCGCCATTGCGCGCTTCTGCGAGCACCTGGGGATCGAGCGCGAGGAGACGCTCGCGCTCGGCGACTCCGAGTCCGACTTCTACATGGCCGATCACGTGGGCACGTTCTGCCTGGTCGAGAATGGCCTGACGAGCGCCGGCGCGCCCGAGTTCCTGGCTGCTTGCGAGAACGCTTTCGTTACGCGTGGCAAAATTGTCGACGGTTGGGCGGCGACGGCAGAGCTGCTGGTCGCGGCGCGTTCGTAGCGCGCCGCCGCCGCACTTGGACATGTCTTTTCGAGAGAGACTGGTGAGGTAATGTCCGATATCGAGAATCCGGCAGGCGACACGCGCCCGATTGGCGTGTTCGATTCTGGTTTGGGCGGTCTGACGGTTGCGCGCGCCATCGCGACGGCGCTGCCGCACGAGTCCGTCTACTACTTTGGCGACACCAAACGCTGCCCCTACGGCACGCGCACCGAGGATGAGGTGCGCTCGTTTGCGTTGCAGGCGGGTCGTTGGCTTTCGAAGCACGACGTCAAGATTATGGTCATCGCCTGCAACACGGCGACCGCTGCGGCCTTGCGTCTGGCCCAGCAGGTGCTCGACGTTCCCGTGATCGGTGTGATCGCGCCGGGTGCCCGTGCAGCAATCAACAGCACGCGTACGCGTCGCGTGGGCGTGCTCGCCACCAACCTCACCATTCGCTCGGGCGCCTACACGCGCGCCATTCAGGATCTGGATGCCGGCGTCGATGTATACGGCTGTCCTGCCTCGAGCTTTGTCGAGGTTGTCGAACACGAGCTCGCCTCGGGTGCACATCTGCAGGAACAGTGGCTTGAGAACGAGGACATCTTCGATACGCCTGCCGTGCGTGCGCTGGTGGGTGCCACGGTTGAGCCGCTGCGCGACCACGGTATCGATACCGTGGTGCTCGGCTGTACGCATTTTCCGCTGTTGGTGGGACCTATCCGGCATGCGCTGGGGCCTGGGGTGCGCGTCGTGAGTTCCGCCGAGGAGACCACGCGCGAGCTGACCGATATCCTCACGCGCCGCGAGCAGCTGGCGGGCGACGCCGCCGAGCCGCAGCATCGTTTTGCCACGACGGCCGATAACATTGCCGAGTTTGCGGTGGCGGGCAGCTTTATCTTTGGACAGCCGCTCAAGAGCATCGAACATATCGATATCGATGAGCTGAAATAGATGTAAGGCAGCCGCCAAAGCCTTCGCCACATCTTTTGCCGAAAGGAAATTTCTATGGAGTACATGCAGGTCAACCGCGCCAACGGTCGCGCCGCCAACGAGTTGCGCCCCGTTAAGCTCACCCGTGGTGTCATGAAGCACGCCCACGGCTCGTGTTTGGCCGAGTTCGGCGACACGCGCGTGCTGTGCGCCGCCACTATCGAGGAGGGCGTGCCGGGCTGGCGAAAGGGAGCTAAGGCCGGCTGGGTGACCGCGGAATACGCCATGCTGCCGGCGTCGACCGGCAAGCGCTGCAAGCGCGAGCACGCCAACCGCAAGGGTCGCTCCATGGAGATCGAGCGCCTCATTGGCCGCAGCCTGCGTACCGTCGTCAACATGAAGGCGCTCGGCGAGTACACCGTCACCGTCGACTGCGATGTGATTCAGGCCGATGGCGGCACGCGTACAGCGAGCATCACCGGCGCCTGGGTGGCGCTGCACGACGCCCTCGCCATGTGGGTCGAGGCGGGCAAGATCGAGCGCATCCCGCTTATCGGCCAGGTGGCTGCCATCTCCATGGGCGTTGTCGACGGCAATACGCTGCTTGACCTCGATTATTCCGAGGACAGCCACGCCGAGGTCGACATGAACCTCGTCGCCACCGACACCGGCGAGATGATCGAGCTCCAGGGCACCGGCGAGCAGGCGCCCTTTGACCGCAAACGCCTCAACGCCCTGCTCGACCTGGGCGACAAGGGTATCGCCGAGCTCATCGAGCTTCAGCGCCAAGCCATCGCCTAACCTGCCAAAAGGGACAGGTTTATTTTGGTAGGTTTTATCTGCTGAAATGCTGCGTTGAAAGGTCCGATCGCCTGAGAGGGGAGAGGTCAAGTGCCCAAACGCCCCTCACGCGGCTTGCTATAGAGACAAGGAGGCCAGTCATGGCACTTGAGAAGATTGACATCGACACCCTCGACCCGGCGGCGACCATCGTCGTGGCAACGGGCAACGCCCATAAGCTCACCGAGATCGAGGCCATTTTGGGCAAGGTCATGCCCGAGGTGCGCTTTGTGGCGCTCGGCCAGCTGGGTGATTTTGAGGATCCCGAGGAAAACGGCACGACGTTTTTGGAGAACGCCATCATCAAGGCCCAAGCCGCGGTTGAGGAGACGGGCCTTATGGCCATTGCCGACGATTCGGGCTTGGTCGTCGACGCGCTGGACGGTGATCCCGGTGTGTATAGCGCGCGCTATGCGGGCGTGCACGGCGACGATGCCGCCAACAACGCCAAGCTTCTCGTTAACCTGGAAGGCGTGGCAGATGAGGACCGCACCGCACGCTTTATGAGCGTCGTTGCGCTCATCGACACGGACGGCTTGGTCACCTATGGCGAGGGCGCTTGCGAGGGCGTTATCGCGCACGAGGGCCGCGGCGATCACGGCTTTGGCTATGACCCGCTGTTCCTGCCGGTCGACACGCCGGGCAAGACCATGGCCGAGCTGACGGCTGACGAGAAGAACGCCATCAGCCATCGTTTCCACGCGCTCGAGCATCTGTCCGCCAAGCTGACGGGCGAGGAGTAGACCGTGCGTGCGGTGGTGCAGCGCGTGCTCAACGCCGGCGTGACGGTCGACGGCGAGTGCGTGGGCCGCATTGGACGCGGCTACCTGGTGCTGCTGGGTGTGGGCCATGGCGATACGCGTGCCGAGGCCGACAAGCTGTGGGGCAAGCTCCGCGGGCTGCGTATCAACGAGGACGAGAACGGCAAGACCAACTTGGCGCTTGCCGATGTCGACGGCGAGGTGCTCGTGGTGTCGCAGTTCACGCTGTTCGCCGACTGCCGCCACGGTCGCCGTCCGTCGTTTACGGATGCCGGCGCACCCGATGTTGCCAACGAGCTCTACGAGTACTTCCTGACGCTTGTGCACGAGGACGTTGAGCATGTGGCGCACGGTATCTTTGGCGCCGACATGAAGGTCGACCTCATCAACGACGGCCCATTCACCATCGTCTTGGACACCGATAGTCTGTAAGTAGTCAATTTGGGACCGGGTTATTTAGCTACTTGCGTATGGCCACAACAGGGTGCTATAGTATTAGAGTTTTGTCTATCTTAGGGGTATTATCCCCTTTTTGAATTGCACCTTCTGGAGGCCCTGTTCATGGAAGAGATGGAAGTCAATCACGTCGACGACATCCACGAGAAGCTGACCGATATGGTGGGCGATCGCGTCAAGGTTAAGGCCAACATGGGCCGTACCCGCGTCGTCGAGCGCATGGGCACCATCAAGAGCGTCCACCCGGCCGTCTTCATTGTCGAGGTCGACGAGCGTCGTGGCCGCAAGTCGCGTCAGTCCTACCAGTATATCGATGTGCTCACCGGTCAGGTCGAGCTGTTCGACCCCGAGAGCGGCGAGCACATCTTTACCCCGCTCGGCAATCAGCTCGAGGAGCATTAACGGTGACCGATCGGTCCCTGACTCTTTCCGCGCCGGCAAAGATTAACCTCTACCTGGGGGTTCATACCGAGCGCGATGACCGCGGCTACCACAGGGTCGATTCCCTGATGGCGGCCGTCGGTCTTTCCGATACCGTGACGGTCACGCCGTCGCAGGCGCTGACCGTCCAGACGGTTCCAGCATCAGATTTTCCCATGCAAAAGAATACAGCGTATCGGGCTGCGGTTGCTATGGCCGAGCATTATGGTCGCGAGGCAAACATCTGCGTGACGATTGAGAAGCGCATTCCATTGTGCGCCGGCTTGGGCGGCCCCTCGACGGATGCGGCCGCGGTCATTGTCGCCTTGGCGGAGCTCTGGGGCATTGATCGCACCGACCCCGCGCTCGATGACATTGCGCGGGGCATTGGTGCCGACGTCCCGTTCTTTTTGCACGCGAGCCCTGCGTTTTACGTAGGTGGGGGAGACGTGCTGGCAACTGAATACTCCGCGCTGCCCGCGACGCCCGTTGTGCTGGTTAAGCCGCGGGAGGCGAGCGTTTCGACAATTGAAGCCTATCGACGTTTTGACGAGGCCCCGGTGCCTGCGGACAAGCCCGGCGCGATAGCTTCTGCCTTGCGTGCTGGTGATGCCGAGACGGCATATGCGCTCATCCATAACAACCTGGGTGTCATTTCCGCACAGATGGAGCCGCAGATTCAAACGGTCCTCGACTGGCTGCGTAAACAGGACGGAACCGTTGCTGTAGATGTGTGCGGATCGGGTGCCTGCTCGTTTGCCATTTGCGACACCGCTGCCACGGTCGAAAGGCTTGCCGATGCTGCCCAGCAAAATGACTGGTGGGCCTGCGCGACTGAGCTTATTCCCAACACGGTTCAAATCGACGCGCCAAAGAAATAAAAATTTCTCTAGCACGCGGCGAAAATCTTTGTTACTATAGTCGAGCTAACGGGTTGTGGCTCAGTTTGGTAGAGCACTGCGTTCGGGACGCAGGGGTCGCTGGTTCAAATCCAGTCAACCCGACCAGAGCATGAGGAGGGACCGCTTCTTGCGGTCCCTTTTTTTAGCTAGTGTTGTGATACCGCGATACCCGCGGTATACTCATTCGAGCTTGTCTCGCTGTATTGTGGAGGTCTACATGTTTGGACTGAGGGCTCCTGAGCTCATCATTATTCTCGTCGTTGTCCTGATTATCTTCGGGCCCAAGAACCTGCCGAAGCTCGGCAAGTCCCTCGGCTCTACTGTCAAGAATATCCGCGAGGGTATGGAGGGCGACGATAAGGCCGAGACCAAGCAGGCCGAGGAGGTCGTGGTCGAGCAGTCCGAGGAGGACAAGGAGATCGCTGAGCTCGAGGCCAAGCTCGCTGCTGCCAAGAAGAAGCAGGCAGAGGACAGCGACGCGGACGCAGAGTAGTCCCATCCCTTTGGGGTGAGCACCTGACCGGCTTGCCCGCAGGCTAGCCGGTCTTTTTCGTTTTGTTGACAGTTGATTGTTTGATCAGAGTTGGGGAGATATCCGTATGGACGCAAGCCAGATCGTACTGACCGCTGAGGGCCGCCAGAAGCTCGTCGAGGAGCTCGCTTGGCGTGAGGGCGATTACGCCAAGGAGATCGTCGAGGACATCAAGGAAGCCCGCGCGTTCGGCGACCTTTCGGAGAACTCCGAGTACGACGCCGCTAAGGACAAGCAGGCCCAGAACGCCGCTCGTATCGCCGAGATCCAGGCCATTCTTGCCAACGCTCAGGTTGCTGCCACCACGGGCGACCTGACCGTCTCCATCGGTTCCACCGTTTCGCTGATTGATCCCAACGGCGAGGTCATGGAAGTCACGCTCGTTGGTACCACCGAGACCAACTCGCTCGAGCACAAGATTTCCAACGAGTCTCCGGTCGGCCATGCCATCATCGGTCACGGCGAGGGCGACTCCGTCGAGGTCGTTACGCCTTCCGGCAAGACTCGCGTCTACACCATCGCCAAGATCGCACGCTAGACCACGGTCCCGCGTAAAGGTATGTTTTCGCTCCCTGGGACCGAATCCTGGGGAGCGTTTTAGTTTGAGGAGCTAACTTATGGCAGAGAACCAGAACGCCGCAGATCAGGCATCGACGCTCAACGACGAGCGCGCCACCCGCCTGGCCAAGCGCGCCGCCCTGTTCGAGGCGGGCCAGAACCCCTATCCTGAGCACTCTGAGCTTGAGGACTACGTCGCCGATATCGAGGCTAAGTACGCCGAGCTTGCCGATGGCGAGGACACCGAGGACGTCGTGAAGATCGCCGGCCGCGTGGTCGCCAAGCGCGGTCAGGGCAAGATCATGTTCATCGTCGTGCGCGATGCGACTGCCGAGATTCAGCTGTTCTGCCGCATCAACGACATGGACGAGGCCGCCTGGAATACGCTCAAGGCCCTCGACCTGGGCGACATCCTGGGCGTGACCGGCGTGGTCGTGCGCACCCAGCGCGGCCAGCTTTCCGTTGCCCCTAAGAGCGCGACCCTGCTTTCCAAGGCCGTTCGTCCGCTGCCCGAGAAGTTCCACGGTCTTTCCGACAAGGAGACCCGCTATCGCCAGCGCTATGTCGATCTGATCGCCAACGACGACGTTCGCGAGACCTTCCGTAAGCGTTCGCAGATTCTCTCTACCTTCCGTCGCTTTATGGAGTCCGACGGTTACATGGAGGTCGAGACCCCCATCCTGCAGACCATCCAGGGCGGCGCTACCGCCAAGCCGTTCATTACCCACTTCAACGCGCTCGATCAGGAGTGCTACCTGCGTATTGCCACCGAGCTCCATCTCAAGCGCTGCATCGTCGGTGGTTTTGAGCGCGTGTTCGAGATCGGCCGCATCTTCCGTAACGAGGGCATGGACCTTACCCACAACCCCGAGTTCACCACGATGGAGGCCTACCGTGCCTTCTCAGACCTCGAGGGCATGAAGGCGCTCGCCCAGGGCGTCATTAAGGCGGCTAACAAGGCCATCGGCAACCCCGAGGTCATCGAGTACCAGGGCCAGACCATCGACCTTTCTGGTGAGTGGGCCAGCCGTCCCATGACCGACATCGTCTCCGACGTGCTCGGCAAGCAGGTCACCATCGACACGCCGGTCGAGGAGCTTGCTGCCGCCGCGCGCGAGAAGGGCCTGGAGATCAAGCCCGAGTGGACTGCCGGCAAGATCATCGCCGAGATTTACGATGAGCTGGGCGAGGACACCATCGTCAACCCGACCTTCGTGTGCGATTACCCCATCGAGGTCAGCCCGCTCGCTAAGCGTTTTGAGGACGACCCGCGTTTGACTCACCGCTTTGAGCTGGTCATCGCCGGCCACGAGTACGCCAACGCATTCTCCGAGCTCAACGACCCGGTCGACCAGGCTGAGCGCTTTGCTGCCCAGATGGCCGAGAAGGCCGGCGGCGACGATGAGGCTATGGAGTATGACGAGGACTACGTGCGCGCCCTCGAGTACGGTATGCCTCCCGCGGGCGGTATCGGCATTGGTATCGACCGCGTGGTCATGCTGCTTACTAACCAGGCTTCTATCCGCGACGTCCTGCTGTTCCCGCACATGAAGCCCGAGAAGGGTTTCCAGTCCGGTGCCGCTGCCGCCAAGGCTGCAGAGGCCGGCAACGCCGCGAGCCCATTCGTTAAGTCGCTTAAGCCCACGCTCGATTACTCCAAGATCGCCGTTGAGCCGCTGTTTGAGGAGTTCGTCGACTTTGATACCTTCTCCAAGAGCGATTTCCGCGCTGTGAAGGTCAAGGCATGCGAGGCCGTCAAGAAGTCCAAGAAGCTGCTGAACTTTACGCTCGACGACGGTACCGGTACCGACCGCACCATCCTCTCCGGTATTCACGCTTATTACGAGCCCGAGGACCTGGTCGGCAAGACCTTGCTCGCCATCACCAACCTGCCTCCGCGCAAGATGATGGGTATTCCCAGCTGCGGCATGCTGATCAGCGCTGTCCACGAGGAGGAGGGCGAGGAGCGCCTCAACCTGATCCAGCTCGACGCCTCCATCCCCGCCGGCGCAAAGATGTACTAACTAGTTACGCGGTTCTACGAACCGCGTAACGGCTCGACGCTGCGCGGGCCGCATTTGGACAATCTGACGTTCAACTTCAAGGGCGCGACCAAAAGGTCAGCGCCCTTTCGTTTCACGTCACCTTGTCACAAATGCGACCCGCTCGCTGTCGTTACCAAAGCATCGGCATTGCCGTGGTTGGCACTTGGGGACGTTCCTTTTCTGCCGGCAGTTGGGGACAGTCCTTGTTTTGATAGTCGTCTCTTTTATGTTTCCTTTAGCCGTTGCTGCCTAGGATGGGGGTTAGTCGGCAGGAAGGGAGCGTCTATATGGACGACGCGAGCGAGCGCGCAATCGAAGAGGACATGCTCGATCAGTTCAACTACTTTGATGATGAGGACGAGGAGCTGATCGACCGTCGCGAGCCAGCGCCGCTTGATTCCTTTGATCTGGTCGATGAAGAGCCCGACGAGGACGAGGGCGAATCGGCGGAGCCCTCACAGCCTTCGCGCCTTAACTCGCTGCTTTCGAGAGCCCCCATGCACCACGGCGTTCGTGCCGGCGCGCTCCATATGAAAACTGACTGGCACCAGATCGTGACGGCAGGCGATGAGCTTGCCGTCGATGCGCCGCTCACCGATAAATCATCCATCATCTGCCGCACCGGCATGCTTATGCTGGCAAGCGGAACGGGTGCCTGGCGCGTGCGCGATACCATGAATCGTGTTGCCGCCGTACTCGGTGTCACCATCCACGTTGACTTAAGTCTTCTGTCGTTTGAGTGCACCTGCATCGAAGATGGTCACTGCTTTAATGAGGTCGTCAGCTTGCCCACAACGGGCGTCAATACCCATCGCATTTGGATGATGGAGAGTTTCCTCAAGGAAATCGAGACCTATGGTCGTCGCTTCACGGTGCACGAGTATCACGAGATGCTCAAGACCGTTGAGAGTTCAAAACCTGATTACGCGCCTTGGCAACAGGGCCTTGCGGCGGCCTGCGCCTGTGGCGCCTTCGTTTTTTTGCTCGGCGGCGGCCCTATCGAGATGGCCTGCGCGTTCGTGGGCGCGGGTGTCGGCAACTTTGCCCGCTCCCATATTCTCAAGCAAGGCCTTGGTCAGTTCAGCGCGCTGACGACCGGCGTTGCGCTCGCTTGCGTTTCGTATCTGCTGGCATTGCTCGGCCTTGGCCAGGTCATACCGGGGGCAATGTCGCACCAAGAAGGCTATATCGGCGCCATGCTCTTTGTGATTCCCGGCTTTCCACTCATTACGGCAGGCCTCGACATCGCTAAGCTCGACATGCGAAGCGGTATCGAGCGCCTTTCATATGCCGTATCGATTATTGTGATGGCGACCCTCGTAGGTTGGATGGTTGCCGAGTGTGTTGGCCTGGCGCCGGACGACTTTGCCCCACTGGGCCTTTCGCCGCTTGCCCTTACGCTCCTGCGCGTGGTGATGAGCTTCGTTGGCGTATTCGGCTTCTCGGTGATGTTCAACAGCCCGGTAAAGATGGCCGCGGCAGCTGGGTTGATCGGCGCCGTGTCCAATACCCTGCGTCTGACCCTTGTCGATGCGCCGACGATGATTCCCTTCCTGGGCCTCAGCACGGGAATGCCTCCCGAGGCAGCAGCGTTTATCGGCGCGCTGGTATCGGGGCTGCTCGCAAGCTTGGCTGAAGTCAAGCTCACCTACCCGCGCATCGCCCTCACGGTGCCTTCGATTGTCATTATGGTGCCGGGCTTGTATCTGTATCGCTCGATGTATTACATGTGCACCTTCGACACGGTCAATATGCTCGGCTGGTTTGTGCGCGCAGTGCTCATCGTAGCGTTTCTGCCCGTTGGACTGGGTGTGGCGCGTACGCTCACCGACCCTCGCTGGCGCCACACCAGCTAATTGGTACAAGGGGGACAGGTTACTTTGCACCAAATGAGTTGCGGTGAAATAGGGACTGAATTGCTGCTTAAAGGGTCAAAACAGTCCGTATTCCACCGCAACTTATGGGGTCGGGGGATTATCGGTGCCCTGCATCTTCATAAACTCAACGCTTACGAAGCGTATGCGTTTCGTGCTAGGCTGGTTCCACCACATAAGTAGTCGCAGACGCGCGTACCACGGGCGGGCGAGATGAAGTTCCAACAGCTCCATCTTGCCCGCCCGTTTTTGTTGCGTGGCGCCGCGGCACAACACAGAGAGGAATCTGCCCTTTATGCCTATCAACAAACGAGAGAGCCTGCTGTTCACCTTTATCATGTGCTTTTGCATGGTGCTCTGGATGAGCATCTACAACGTTGCCCTGCAGCACGGGGCCATCAACGGCGAGGTCGTTGCCGCTGCGTGGCTCGGCTTCCCCGTTGCCTACATTTTTGCCATGTGCTGCGACTGGTTCGTCGCCAGCCCGCTCGCCAAGGGTTTCGCCTTTAAGTACTTGGTCACGCCGGGCAAGAGCTCGCCACATGCCATGACGCTCGCCGTCAGCTCCTGCATGGTCGTTCCCATGGTCATCATCATGTCGCTTTACGGCGCGTGCGAAGGCCTGTTCCATATGCCCGGCGGCCCGCTCGCAAACCTGCAGATGCTGCCGATGATGTGGCTCATCAACATTCCGCGCAACTTTATCATGGCCCTGCCCTGGAACCTGCTGGTGGCCGGTCCGGTTGCTCGCTTTGTCTTCCGCCGCGCCTTCCCCATGGGCACGGTCTTTGCTGAGCCTCACATGGAGCTCGTTCACATGCCGGGTGCTCCCGCTGCCGATGCAGTCAATGACGTTGCCGAGGACATGGGTGTCGAGCCCGCCTGCTAGACGGCAGCGCAAAACCAAACTGCCAAACGGACCGGAGCGATTCCTTTTTTGTAGACGTTGTCGCGCGGCTACGGGTGGGAAAGGTCCCAACGGTTAGCATATACTCCATATGGGTAAAGAGACCAAAGCGCTGCCGCGGGGCGGCGCTTTGCGTTTGAAAAAACTAGCTCGTCTAAGAGGAACTAGCATGTTAGACCGTTTTACCGATCGCGCGCGTAAGGTCATGTCCATGGCCAAGCAAGAGGCGCTCGATCTTCATTCAAATAAGGTGGGCACCGAGCAC
The DNA here is from genome assembly GCA_048485835.1 of Collinsella sp. Taxonomy (GTDB): domain Bacteria; phylum Actinomycetota; class Coriobacteriia; order Coriobacteriales; family Coriobacteriaceae; genus Collinsella. The sequence goes on along the minus strand of DBFWBE010000034.1, from coordinate 27,905 downwards.
CTGCTGCTCGCGCTTGCCAAGGAGGACGAGGGCATTGCCGCCGAGGCGCTGCGCTCGCTCGACATCTCCTACGATGACATCATGGATACTCTCAAAGAGGTCCAGACCACGGTTCCCGAGCCCAGTGAGGAGACCGAGGCGGCCAAGCTCGCCTTTACGCCGCTCGTCATTAGCGTGATGGAGCGTTCATTCCGCGTGGCGCGTGAGAACAACCAGACCTACGTGTCGACCGAGCACTTGCTGATCGGCATCGTCGAAGAGGGCAACGGCATGGCCATGGACATCCTCATGCGCCTGGGTGTGTCGTCCGCCTCCATCAAAAAGGCTATCGAGAAACTCACCGCCAAGGACCAGGACAAGAAGCGTCCGCTCGCCGGCGCCGGTGCTGGTCGTCCCGGTACGGGCCTGCCGTTCTTTAGCGGCTCGGATGCCTCTCAGCAAAAGGGGAGTGGCACCGATACGCTTAAGCAGTTCGCGACCAACCTCACGCAGAAGGCGCGCGACGGCGAGCTCGACCCTGTAATTGGTCGCGAAAAGGAAGTCCAGCGTATGATGGAAATTCTTTCGCGCCGTACCAAGAACAATCCGCTTATTCTGGGCGACCCCGGCGTGGGCAAGACGGCCATCGTCGAGGGCCTGGCTCAGCAGATTGCAGCCGGCAACGTGCCCGAGAACCTCATGAACCAGAATATCTGGACGCTCGACCTGCCGGGCCTCGTGGCGGGTGCCAAGTATCGCGGCGAGTTTGAGGAGCGCCTCAAGAACGTGATCCAGGAGGCCACCGAAGCCGACGACGTCATCCTGTTTATCGATGAAATGCACACCATCATCGGTGCCGGTTCTGCCGAGGGCTCCATCGACGCGAGCTCCATGCTCAAGCCCGTGCTTGCGCGCGGCGCCTTCCAGATTATCGGCGCCACCACGGCCGAGGAATTCCGCAAGTACCTCACCAAGGACCCGGCCTTTGAGCGTCGCTTCCAGACCATCGATGTCGAGGAGCCGAGCGTCGAGGACGCGGTCAAGATTCTGACCGCGCTCAAGCCGCGCTACGAGGAGCACCACCATGTGCGCTATACGCAGGGTGCTATCGAGGCCGCCGCGAACCTTTCCAACCGCTACATCCAGGATCGCTTCCTGCCCGATAAGGCCATCGACCTCATCGACGAGGCCGGTGCCCGCGCTCGCATCGCCGCGAATCGCGCACCCGAGCCGGTGCGCGAGGCCGAGCATCGCATAGAGGAGCTCAAGGCCGCCGCGCAGGAGGCCACCGAGAGCGACGACATGAACAAGGCCGCCGAAATCACCGAGCAGCAGAAGGCCGCCGAGATTGAGCTCGCCGAGGCCAAGGCTGCCTGGACCGCCGAGCTCGACGCCAGTCCGCTCACCATCGATGTGAGTCAGATCGCCGATATCGTGTCCGTGACCTCGGGCGTGCCGGTGTCCTCGCTTACCGAGAGCGAGAGCCGTCGTCTGCTGCAAGCCGAAAGCGTGCTCAAGACGCGCATCATCGGTCAGGATGAGGCTGTCGAGGCAGTTGCCAAGGCCGTGCGCCGCAGCCGCTCACCCCTCAAGGATCCGCGTCGCCCCGGCGGCAGCTTTATCTTCCTTGGTCCCACTGGCACGGGCAAGACCGAGCTCGCCAAGACGCTCGCCGAGTACCTCTTTGGCAGCAAGGATGCGCTCATCAGCTTCGACATGTCCGAGTTCGGTAGCGAGTTCGAGGTCTCCAAGCTCATCGGTAGCCCTCCGGGTTACGTCGGTCACGACGAGGGCGGCCAGCTCACCAAGGCCGTTCGTCGCCACCCGTACTCGGTCGTGCTGTTCGACGAGATCGAGAAGGCGCACCCCGATATCTTCAACATCCTGCTGCAGGTGCTGGAGGAGGGTCGTCTGACCGATAGCCAGGGCAAGACGGTTGACTTCCGCAACACCGTGATCATCATGACGTCCAACGTGGGCGCCCGCGAGATTGCGCAGGATGCGAGCGTTGGCTTTGGCACCACCGGCGAGCGGGGTCTCACGTCGAGTGAGATCCGTGGTCGCGCGATGGGCGAGCTCAAGCGCCTGTTCCGCCCCGAGCTGCTCAACCGTATCGACGACATTGTGGTGTTCCAGAAGCTCTCGGGCGAGAATCTCACCAAGATCGCGCACCTGCTGGTGGACGACCTGCGCCAGCGTCTGATCGCCAACGGCATGAACATCAAGCTCACCGATGCGGCCTATGACAAGATCGTGGCCGAGGGCACCGACCTCACCAACGGTGCGCGTCCGCTGCGCCGTGCTATTCAAAAGCTCATCGAGGACCCGCTGTCCGAGGAGCTTCTGGCCGGCGAGTGGGGCGAGGGCGATACCGTCCTGTGCGACGTGGCCGATGGCAAGTTTGTCTTTAGCCACGGCACGGGCGAGATCCCGGCACCGCGTCCGGCGGGCACGCTCGGTGGCGATACCGCCCCGGCGGCACCGCACACCGGCAACGCCGCGCCCGTGAGCGGCGGCGTAACCTCGGGCCCCGGCGGCATGATGCAAGCCGGTTCCGGCGCGCTGTAGGGATTGAATATAACCTTGCATGATAGGGGGCGTTTCCGATGGAGGTGCGCCCCTTTTCTTGTAGAGAAGAGTTTCCGGTAACGATAAAATAATTGAAAGAGTTCTGCTGGATGGCAAAAGGAGTTACTATGGCGAATAGCGCGCAAAGAATTGAGATGTCGTTCGATAACATGAGAAAAATCGGAATGGTTCTTTGTGCCGTGCTGGTACTTATAGCCATCGCTACCATCGCCGTCTTTGGTTCGGCATTTGTTGTTGCATGCCAAAGTATTTTGAACGGCGCAGTGGTAATCGAGGGGGTCGTTGAGCTTGGTAAGGGCGGCAGCATCGCGCTCCCAAACTTGGCGCTATGGGCGGTTTTGCTCCTTGCAGGGGAGTTCACATTGTTAAGCATCAGCTTCGATGTCGCCCGTCGTCAATCGCCTTTTACTATTCGACATGCACGGATGATTACCGTTATTGCTTGCCTATTTGCAATCAATGCCGTGATGGGCTCTCTACAGATTGGCAGCGATTTAAAAATAATGATGGGTAATTGTATGTTGAGCTGTCGTATGAATTCCGCTCTCCTTCAGATTGGTGACTCAGGCATCACTTTGGATGTGGGATCCATCATTGCAATGATGGTTGCTTTCGCTTTGTCGATCTTCTGGCGCTATGGGGCGCTTTTGCAGTCCCAGTCCGATGATTTGGTCTAGGTGATTGACCATGGATTATCTCATTATTGAGGTTGAGACACTTTTGCTCAAGACCGGGAAAACAAATGCCGATCTAATAAGAGCGACTGGGCATACGCCAGCTAACATTTCTAAAATCCGTAATGCAAAAATTAAGGCCATACGCTTGAAGACATTGCTCGATATCTGTGTTGAGTTGGATTGTCAGCCGGGAGATTTGATCCGTCGCGTGAGTGAAATAGAACTTGAGGAACTTACCATCGCGCGCGCGCGGAATAAGATTTTGCAAAGACGCAATCCCGACCCCTCCGAGATATTGCCCACAGAGGTTTACGTGGTAGATCTTTCTAAGGAATAACAAAACAGAATAAGAAGACAAGAAGACAAACACGTATGCACGCAAGGCTCCTACCGCAAACGATCGGTAGGAGCCTTAATTTATTTGAAAATAGTTCTTGAAATCATAAGGTTATCGATATACGATAACGGAGTATTAAAACAGACGATAAATCGAAAGGAGGTAATTATGAACTGGGTAATCGATCCGTGTAGCAACGTGCAGGGTGGCGGTGGTGGCTGCCGCAATTACCACCCGTGTTCGCGCTGTAGCTGTTTTGGCGTATATGTTCATTTCTAGCAACGCGAACGCTAATGCTGGTTAAGACAGCAGAGGGTAAGCAGCGTGGTCGATAACTGCCATCCGTCGGCCGCGCTGCCTTTTTAATGAGGTTCATGAGACATGGGTAATGCGATTTCAATCAAGGATCTATCAAAGCGCTACGGCAAAAACTGGGCGTTGTCTGATGTTTCATTTGATATAGATGAGGGCGAAGTGTGCGCTCTCGTTGGGGAGAACGGCGCGGGGAAGAGTACGTTGATTGATATTCTTCTTGGCTTGTTTAAAGCAACGAAAGGCTCAATCAGTTTTTTCGGCGAGTCTGGGAGAACAGGTCTGGCAAGAGCACGCAGAAATATCGGATTCGTCCCCGACGGCTGTGGGGCATTCTTGAACTTAACCGGTCGAGAAAACTTGATCTCACGCTGTATCGAGTGGGGGCTGCCGAAAAGTGAAGTTAATCGAGTGCTCGCTGCCGTTGGCCTAGAAAATGCGGCGGATGCATCGGTAAAACAATACTCGCTCGGCATGAAGCGTCGTCTGGATATCGGAACGGCTCTTCTGGGCAACCCGCAACTACTCATCATGGATGAACCCATAAACGGGCTCGATCCAGTGGGTGTGATTGAGGTGCGTGATCTCCTGCTGTCGTTGAAGGACAAACGGGATAAAACGGTGCTCATTTCAAGCCATAACCTAGATGAATTGGAGAAAGTTGCGACATCTTTTGCTTTTCTCCATCAAGGCAGACTTCTCGTTAAGGAAGAAAACTCCTACAAAGACAGAAGTCTGGAAAAGCGGTTTTTGGATTTGATCGGGGAGGCAGATAATGCAACTTCTGCGACTGATTAGATGCGAAGCCCGTCGGTTGCTCAGAAATCCAGCCTTTTTCGTGTTGTTGATCTGGGGAGTTTGGATTGTTAAAGATGTCTGTAATCCAAATATGTATGGGACTTATGGAACATCTGATTTAGGGGGAGTCGGCAAACAGATTGGTTTCTTTGCAAACATCCTCGACAAGACTGACCCGGCTGGTTCGGCGGTTCGGACGGCACTATTCATGACCTACGAGTGGTTTTTCGTTCTAGTCGGATGCATTGTTATTTCCTGCGCCATGGATTATCAAAGCAGGTCTTCTGAAGTGACGTATGCGAAAGGGACGGGTGTAGCAAAGGCCGTTGTCGCAAAGTGGCTTGTTCTGACGATTGCAACTTCAGCAGCGTTCAACCTGTTTTCGGGATTCGCTCTCTTCAAATCTCCGCTTGGCTGCTATGTGGATGGGCGGGTGTTTCTTGATAGATACCTACCCGTGTTGCTTTTGATTGATGCTATTTTGGCTGCATTAGTAGCTCAGTCGATGGCAGTTTTCTATTTACTTAGAAATGCACCGCTTAGCATTATGTTGGTGTTGGTCGGGACGCTGCTCGCCTCCGATGAATATACGCTGGTGGTCTTTTCCAATCACGCATCGACGCTAATTCCCTGGTGGCTCTCAGTCGGACCATACTTACGCCATCTTGGAAATCTGTGCTTTCAAGGCCTAGCCATTAATCAGATCATTCTTTTCTCTGTTATTTGCACCGTTGTTTCGTTGCAGCTCGGGGTCATGGGAATCAAAGCGAGGAGGGGGTAGAAATGCGCTGCGAAGATATGATTAAGGCTGAAGCCTATCGAGTTATGAAGAGCAAAGCGCCTCTTCTGCTGATTGCGGCAGGTTTCGTGCTCGCATTGCTTTATTCTGCGTCTTATGAACCATGGAGAGCCTACGGAACGAGCGATTGGCTTGGCGACGGTGTTATGGGCTTCTTTCCAAACCCACAATATGGTTTTGGGGGAATTCCGGGAGACCTCGTTAAAGATGGAGCTCGCTACCTTTCCGCTGTGGCACCGCTTGCCCATTCTCTGTTCTTTCCTATTGTTGCTGTTCTCGTCATCGGCTATGCGTTTCGAACTCCGATAACGGGATCTCAATGGCTTGTTTCCTATGCAAGGGGAATGAAAACAGTACAGTTGTTGGTTGCAAGGACTCTTGTCTCGATTGTCACGCTTGTCGGTGGTTTTGTTCTCTTTTCGATACTCGTTGGTGCGGTCCAAAGCGCGAGTGGCATAGGAATGACGATGGATATGATCGGAGAGTTTCTTCTTCGGCTGTCTCTTGCTGCCTTGATTTGCACAACGTTATGCCTGCTGCTCGTCCTGGCCATCTCGCTCTTTGGAAATGGCGCGTTTGTTCTATCGTTCATCATCCTGCTGCTTTATTTGGGGTACGGGAATCCAAATATGCCACTGCACTTGACATGGCTGGCGACCCTTGCGTCCCCGCGACCAATTCAATTCATCGTGCCGGGGACGTTGCTATTTGTAGCGCTGGCAACAGTCGTTCCCATTGTCATCCTCGGACTTTGTTGGGCTATCAAGGGTGCTATCAGAAAACGGAGCATATAAATGAAAGAGTCTGAATTTAACGTTATTGAAGAGAATGATGTGAACGGTATCACTATCTACAATACCCAGTCTGGTGGCGTTCTCGACCTTGACGCTGCGCACACGAATGAGCTGAATTTATATCGCAAGGGTGCTGCCGCCTTGGATGGTGATTTCGAAGAGGCCCTTAAGATGGGTGGCATGTTGGTAGATGACGATGTTGACGAGCGGCGAATGTTGATGCTTGAGAGTTTGTCGGCAAGGTTTGCAAATGACTATTTAGGACTGACGATTGCTCCAACGCTGGCATGCAATTTTAGGTGTCCCTATTGCTATGAAAAGGGCTGCTCGCACCCCACTATGTCAGAAGAGACAATGACGGATATCGCAGAATTCGTGCGTTCCGGCTATCCCGGGATCAACGATCTTCACGTTGACTGGTATGGAGGCGAACCCCTACTCTGTGTGGACATGATCGAGCGACTGACAAAAGAACTGAGAGGGGCGATTAGGCCAGGCGCTACTTATTCTGCCGGAATGGTAACGAACGGATATCTCCTGACGCGAGAAATTGCTCAGAAGCTTGCTGATTGTCAGGTCGGTTCGGTTCAAATCACTATCGATGGCTCAAAGAGGGATCATGATTCGCGGAGGGTCCCGGCCGACGGTCGTCCGACATATGATGCCATTATCGACAATATAATCTCATGTGCCGATGTTCTTCAGATTACCATTCGCGTGAATGTCGATGAGTCCAATAGCAAAGAGGTCGATGCGTTGATTGACGAGCTTGACGCTAAAGGGCTTCGCGGTAAAGTCGCGATTTATCTTGCTGCGGTCGACAATGTTAACGATACTTGCGCAAATGACATTCATTGTTTTTCTCAGCGTGGGTTCTCTCAAGTTGAAACGTTCTTTATGGATAAAGCTAGCGAGCGCGGATTCAACGTTATTCCGTTTACGCCGTATGAACCAGGTGTCTGCTGTGCGGTTTCCCTTAATTCGTTTGTCATCGATCCGCTTGGTAGACTTTTTAAATGTTGGGATGAGGTTGGCAAGGGCGAGTGCGCCGTTGGAAATGTTCGAGAAGGTGTGAAAGCTAATTCGAACTATTTGAAATGGATGGAGTATTTACCAAACGACCCGGTATGTGGCGAGTGTGTAATGTTTCCGGCTTGTATGGGCGGATGTCCCCACGCCGCGATGGAGGGTCAGAGAAAATGCGCGAGCGTTAAATTCAATGCAAGGCAGAGAATGCGGTTGGCTTGTAATTATCAGTATTCGCATGAGGCAAATCACGATGTTTAGATTTTGGAAGATATATCTCCTCCATAAGCCAAGGCTTTATGTCTATCTGCTTCTCGATGTCTTGTCTCAACTGTGCAGCCTTGCTGAACCATATTTGTTGGGACTGACTGTAAATGTGCTGGCGGCAAAAAATGTCCTCGGAATTAGTTTGCGGACGCTAGTCTTATGTATTTTCGCGATTGGCGTGGTCGCCATTGTGGGGTCGGTGTTGGCCTATTGGACTTCCCTAATCTATGTCGACCTTCAAGCGCATGCGGGATATCAACTTAACGCTGACACACTTGAACACGTCAAGCGTTTGCCCCGGAAGTTTTTCATCGGATTTGATGCGGGCTATTATAATCAGCAAATCAATCACGATTCAAACGATCTCATAATATTCGGAATAACATCGGCGTCAAATATCATTGGCGGTGTTGCAACGATTGTTTGTTCCTTGATTATGTTGATGAATATAAACATTGCGATGGCGATTGCCTGTCTAGCCTGCATCGTTACGGGGGCAGTAGTTTATCGATTGTTTAGCGGGCTGCTGTTCAATCGAGGCTTTGAGTTTCAAGAAAAGACCGCTGCTTTCTATGGGACTCTCCAGAGCCAGCTGGAGAGCGTCTCCTTTCTTCGTCGCCATTCATTATTCGATTTCTATTCCTTGAGGCTGCAGAAGGCTTTCGATGGTCTTTATCCAGCTATATTGGCTAACCAAAAAGCCGGATCACGGTTCGAACTTGCGAATCAGTTGATTTTTTCCTTTGCGCAGTTCTGTTTGCTCGCGATTGGAGGCTGTGAGATTGTCGCAGGCAAAATGCCGGTTGGTTTTCTGCTGACGGCATTGAGCTATTATTCGAGCGCCAATTCTGCTCTGGTGAACTTGCTTTCTTGGGGCAAAAGCTACCAGGCGAGCAAGGTGAGCGCCCAACGCCTTAAGCGCCTTTGGGCAATGGATGAAGAGGTGAACGGTTCTGTCCGCATTGGCTCTCCTGTTTCACTTGTGTGCAAGGGCCTGTCGATTTGTCGCCCTGATACCGATCGAATCATAGATTATCCAGAGCTCATCTCGCTTAATCGAGGGGTCTTATACGGCGTGTCGGGCGCAAACGGAAGCGGGAAAAGCACGCTTCTCGATGGCATAGCTGGTCTATATCCCGATGATTGCGTTGGGACTATTGCTTATGACGAGGTTGATTTGAGTCAGATTGATTCTATAAATCTACGCTCGTATGTCGTTGGTATTGCCGAGCAAGAACCTGATATCGTTAACGGAACACTCAGAGAGAATCTGACGCTACTCGCGGGCGATAATTGTCCAATTTTTGAAGTCGGGCGACTTGTAGACCAGTTTGGTCTGACCAAACTGGTCTCAACACTTCCCAATGGTCTTGATGGGGTGCTGGACGAGCAAAACCATAATATATCGGGTGGTGAGAAGCAGAAGATTGCGATTATTCGTGTTTTGCTTAAGGACTCACCCGTCATGTTATTCGATGAACCGACGTCGGCTCTTGACGGAGCGAGTAGGTCAGCGTTCATTGATATTCTGCAACAGAAGAAAGAGGATCATATAGTGGTTGTTGTCTCGCATGATCCCGAGTTGCTTGAGGCTTGCGACGAAGTGATTGAGCTGTAGACGCCGGAAGGTTAGCCCATTTGAGTCTTAATTTCTGCCATGGTGGAAAGCTGTTCGAGGTTGGTGCTTACCGGAAAATGTAAGCCACTACACCTCCCGGTAAGGCATTGCTGCGCTCTTATGGATGCTATACTAAGTCCAGGATGATGTATAGCAACCTGAAGGATGAGGCATGGAAGCCGAATTGCTCGATAAAAAATCTATTCAGATGAACGTGCGCATAGATCGCCAGCTCAAAGAAGCCGGAGATGCCGTTCTGGCGCATATTGGCATGACGCCGTCAAAAGCCGTTCGGACACTTTGGGAGTATCTGGTCGTTAACGGACGCATGCCCTCGAAGGGAGACGCGGCGGCTCCGGTTTCTGACGGAGTGGAGCCCCGGCGCATGGAATCAAGGGCCGCGCAAGGCAGCCATATCGTTCGCGATTCGTGCCTCAAATACGGCATCCCCATCCCTGAGTTCTCGGGAGACTATGACGACCTCTATGAGGAGGCCATGGCGGAGCGCTATCCCGAGTGGGTGGAACTATGAGCACAGAAGGCGTCCTCAAGCTGTTAATCGATACCAACGTATGGATGGATTACTTTTCTGGCAGGTCCGACCGTACGGCAAATGTCGTCCATCTGATCGAGATTGCCGACGCCTCGGAGCGGATTGCCCTGTTTGCCTCGTCGCTTTCGGTCAAAGACGTTTCATATCTTGTCTCGGCGGCAATCAAGCAGGAGTGCCGAAGAAAGACTGGCTCACTGAGTGATAACGCCATTGCGGCGGCAGATGAAACGGCCTGGGCATGCGTTCGACAGATGCGCGAGCTAGCCCTCATCACCCCGGTCGGTGCAGACGAGGTCTTCGACTCCTTTGTGTTCAAGTATCATCACAACGACTTTGAGGACGACCTGATGCTGGGCGTCGCCAATCGCATCGATGCCGATTACGTCGTGACGGAGGACAAGAATCTCATTAAACATACCAATGGCGTATGCATAAACGTTGATCAAGCGTTGAGGTTGGTTGAAGGGTCCAACGTCCCTTCGGCGAGGCCCGTCTAACCTGCTTTATCTTAATAAAGTGGCGTTTCCCCGCCGTTAGCCGATGATGCAAGGGCGCTCGGCGTTTTCGACTGGTTTATGCACGCAAAGTCTGGGAATATACAAGTCGCATGTCTTACTGTCTAACCAGTTGCGCCAAGGAGGCACCATGGATTACAAGATCACCGGCTACGAGCCCGCCCAACTGTTCCATTTCTTTGAGGAGGTCAGCGCGATCCCCCGTGGGTCTCGCAACGAGAAGGGCATCAGCGATTTCCTGGTTGCGTTTGCCAAGGAGCGCGGCCTCGATGTGTACCAGGACGAGGTCTACAACGTCATCATTCGCAAGCCCGCTTCTGCCGGCGCCGAGAATGCCCCGACCGTGATGCTGCAGGGCCACATCGATATGGTGTGCGACAAGCTGGGCTCCGTTGAGCACGACTTTACGACCGATGGTATCGACCTGGTCGTCAAGGATGGCGTCCTCACCGCTAACGGTACCACGCTGGGCGCCGACAACGGTATCGCCGTCGCTCTGATGCTCACCGTGCTCAACGACGATTCGATTGCTCATCCGGCCCTCGAGTGCGTGTTCACCACCGACGAGGAGACTGGCCTGGTTGGCGCCGAGACGCTCGACAAGTCCCAGATTAGCGCCCGCACCATGATCAACCTCGATTCCGAGGAGGAGGGCGTGGCCACCGTCAGCTGCGCCGGCGGTGTCGTCGTTACCTACACCTGCCCGATCGTGCGCGAGCACAAGACCGGCAGCACCCTTACGCTCGAGATCTCCGGCCTGCTGGGTGGTCACTCCGGCGCCGACATCCACCTGGAGCGCGGCAACGGCAACCTCATCATGGCCCGCATCATCGACCGCCTGATGGTCGCCGGCGAGCCCGCCATCGTCAGCTTTAACGGCGGCACTAAGGACAACGCCATCAACCGTGAGTGCAAGGCTGTTCTGGTTTACGCCGACCACGCTGCCGCCGAGGCCGCGGCCCAGATCGCAAAGGGCATCATTGCCGACGTCACTGCCGAGCTCGAGGTCTTCGACCCCGGCTTTACCTGCACCGTCGAGATTGCCGACGACGCCGAGGTCGAGGCCATGGACCAGAAGTCCGCGCTTGCCCTCATCCGCGCCCTGCGTCTTGCCCCTAACGGCGTGATTCGCCGCAACGTCGCCACCGACGGCTCCGTCGAGGTTTCCTCCAACATCGGCGTGGTTGCCACCTCTGACGACCAGGTCAAGATCATGCTGTCCCCGCGCTCCTCGATCACCTCGCTGCAGAACGAGTTCAAGGACCGCCTGCAGACGCTGGCCGATGTCCTGGGCTTCGACGCCAAGTTTGAGTTCGAGTATCCCGGCTGGAGCTATGCTGAGCATTCGCCGGTCCGCGACGTCTTTGTCGAGAGCTATCGCGAGCTCTTTGGCTCCGAGCTGCGCATCGAGTCCATCCACGCCGGCCTTGAGTGCGGCCTGTTTGCCGAGGCCCTGCACGGCCTGGACGCCATCGCCGTGGGCCCGACGCTCTCCGATGTCCACACCCCGGACGAGAGCATGGAGCTCGCTTCTGCCGAGCGCTTCTACGAGCTGCTCATCGACGTGCTCAAGCGCCTCGCTGCGTAAAGGTTGCGCTAGCAGCAGTCCGGGCTACGTGCCGGTGGATTGCAAATGACATTATGAGAGGGGGCATCCGAGCTTTTGCGACGGGTGCCCCTCTCTTCTTTTAAGAAATGGGAAATTGTGGCCACCTAGCCCATATCCGCCCTGATGAGGTCGAGGGTTCGCTGGCAGTTTTCGCGGACGGGGCCGAGCATATGCTCTCGCAGGTCCGCCATGCCGGGCAGGTCGGCGTATTCATCCATGACCTCTTCCATGCAAATGGGCACCTCGTAGGCGAGGTCCATCATGGTCGTAAAGCAAAACTTCTCGGATAGCCCGGCATCGGTGAGTGCCGCCTCCAGCGCGGGGTCGCCCATACCGTGGTATCGGCGGATAGCGCCTGGACCGATGCGCCCCACACGATTTTCGCCGCCAACGCTCATGGCGAGGCGCGCTCGGCGGCGCATACGCTCATATGCCAAACCCGACGCGACATCGTACATTCGAGCCATCATGGCTGCGCCGTCGTTTCCAAGGAGCAGGGAATAGTTTTTCGCATGCGCATCCGGTGCGCCGATAATGGCGTTAAAGAAAAGTATCTGCGTAAACAGATACAGGTTAAGTTGATGGTGACTCGTATTTACGAGGAGCTCTTGAATGTCGCGTGTGGTCGGGCCGCCGTCTGCCGTGTACTTTTGGGCGGGCATCACCCCAAGTGCCTGACAGAGGTCTTCTTGATGTAGACGCCTGATTGTTCCGTCTTTGACTTTTACGCGGTCATAGCGCTCAACAATGAGGGCAGGTTCGTCCTCAAACATACGATATTCGACGTTTGCCGTTGCGATACCGACACGCTGGGCGCTTTTCATGCAGACAAACTCATTGAGAGCCTCGAGTTTAAATCCGATAACGCCATTTTTGAAAATATGCGTCGTGGGCGAGGAGCCCATGCATTCGCACCAGCGGCCGTTTATGAACGCGAGCGCGAACTTGCCCTGGTTGCCTCCAAGTGACCAACTTTCATCTAGACCCATCCACGATGCATCGCGGTCATCTCTGATCGACTTGAGACGAAGAGCAATTTCGTGGTCGTCTATAGGGCGGTATTCGCCAGCGCGATGCAGGACGGCGTCGGCATCTTCTTCGGCACAAAACTGCACTCCGCCCGGACAGTCGAGTCCGATATGGCTGAGCAACGCAACGGGATTGTTGGGCCTAACGTCGAATTCGGCGGCAATCGCTTTTCGTTGGTCCTCGCTGTCGGGTAGAAGGCCAAACAGGTACGGATTCATGACCTGTTGTCCGTATGTGCGATTCGATACGGGTATGTTGGTCGATAGGGCTGGCCCGTCATAGTCATGATCGTAGGTAAAGCTGATAAGACCGTTCTCATCTTGCGTGAGCGTTCCAGCAGGCACGCCGCAAATAATGGTCCGAAGTGATGTTCTGGCCATTGGCTATTTCCCTTCGGGCATGGTTTGGCTAGATGCGTTTGCGGCAATCGAGACTCCGAGATTGGACATGGCGAAATCGGCGAAGGCCCTGTCGTAGAGCTCGGACGTAAGGGGGGTATCTGCAAGAGCCGGAATGGTAGTGCTGCGACGGTTGCGATGATGAAGACGTTGAGCGCGATGGCATCTGGAGGTGCTGCAAGGTTGATCAGGATGCGGGGCGTCGACTGGTCGCTCGTTTTTCGCTTCACCGATATCCCCTTGAGCGGCGAGTGCCAGTCCAAGAGCATTGAAAATCGTCAGCAACTTGTCGAGTCGAATGCCGGTGGCGTCTCCTAGCTCGAGCGATGCGAGCAAGCGCTCCGAAACACCGGCCTTTTTGGCGAGGGCGGCACGGGTGAGACCCTGAGCCTCGCGTGCCTGGCGCACGTAGATGCCGGCTTGGCGCGGTGTGGTGATGGGAAGGGTATCCACGGCTATCTCCTAACGTGCAGACTTTTGCATATCAGTATGACATGCAAAAGTCTGCACGAATAGGCATTATGCAAAACTCTGCATGAGACTCCTACATTGACGTTGGCTTATGAGAGGCGTTTTTATATCGCGAGGATCCCCAGATGCTCAAGTAAGATCTTAAGCCCGATGAGGATGAGGACGACGCCACCCACGATGGTGGCGGGTTTTTCGTAGCGCGCGCCAAAGGTGTGGCCGATCGCTACGCCGGCGACGGAGAAGATAAACGTTGTGACGCCGATAAGCGATACAGCGGGAACGATGTCGACCGAAAGCGCGGCGAACGAGATGCCCACGGCCAGGGCGTCGATTGAGGTGGCGATGGCGAGGATCAGATACTCGCCCAGTTCAATCTTTTCGGCATCCTTGCCGTCGCCTTCATCCTCGTCCTCGGTAAAAGCCTCCCACAGCATTTTGCCGCCGATGAAGGCCAATAGGATAAAGGCGATCCAATGGTCGATGGGTCCGATGATGCCCATGAATTGACTGCCGAGCGCCCATCCGATTACGGGCATGCCGGCCTGAAAGCCGCCAAAGAACAGGCCGAGCACCACGGCGACTTTAAAGTTGATCTTCTTCATGCCGAGGCCCTTGCAGATGGAAACGGCAAAGGCGTCCATCGAAAGGCCGATGGCGAGCAATACGAGCTCTGCGAGTCCCATAGTCTGGCTCCCTCTCTGCGGGCGGGCCCGCGTGTACCTCTTGGGGGAGTAACAAAAAGACCCGTGGCGTACGCGTTGCGCGCACAGCCACGAGTCTCGTTCATTAAGGCAAGCCAGGCCGCATCGGCCAGTGTGTTGACTTGCCGCGCCACCGGAGGCGAACCCGATCACGCGACTACTCCCTCATTTATGCGAATCCCGATGCTACCACATAAGCAGCTCATTTGGATTGGGGCTCTCAGCTGTGTTCGCTCATTCTGTAAGCATCGGATTTTGCGGGCGTCACAGGGGCAAACCGTGAGAAACTTATTGACGTTTATGGAGCGTATACGATGGGAGCGATGCCTTGGATAAGAACGAGCTGCAAAAGCGTATGGAACAGGCCATTCGCCTGACGGCACCTGGCCAGCCGATCCGCACCGCCCTCGACATGATTATTGCCGGTCACCTGGGTGCCCTTATCTGCGTCGGCGACACCGAAAACGTGCTCGCTGCCGGTAACGACGGCTTCCCGCTCAACATTTCGTTTACCTCGAACCGCCTGTTCGAGCTTTCCAAGATGGACGGCGCCATCGTTATTGATGGCGACCTCACCCAGATCCTGCGCGCCAACTTCCACCTCAATCCCGATCCCTCGCTTGCCACGAGCGAGACGGGCATGCGTCACCGTACCGCCGCTCGCATGTCGGTGCTCACCGACGCCATCGTGATTTCGGTTTCGGCTCGTCGCGCCGTCGTCAACGTGTACGTCCACGGCAAGAGTTACGAGATCCAGCCCGTCACCACCATCATGAGCTCGGTCAACCAGCTCGTCGCCACGCTCCAGACTACCCGTCAGTCGCTCGACCGCTCCTTGCTGCGCCTGACGGCCCTTGAGCTCGACGACTACGTCACGCTCGCCGACATCACCGGCATCTTCTCGAGCTTCGAGATCATGCAGCAGGCAAAGACCGAGCTTAAGGATTGCATTGTCAAGCTGGGTAACCAGGGCAAGCTCGTGCAGATGCAGCTCGAGCAGCTCGCGGGCTCCAGCATGGATACCGAATACGACTTGATGATCCGCGACTACGCAAGCGATTCCTCTGAGGCCAACGCCGAGAAGATCCGCGCCGAGCTGAGCCGCATGACGCCTAAGGATCTGTCCGACCCGCAGCACGTGGCGGCAGTTCTGGGCTATGACGACCTGGACGAGGACTCCGTCATGACGCCGCTGGGCCTGCGCACGCTTTCTCGCGTGTCCGTCGTGCGCGACGGCGTGGCCGAGAAGATCGTCGACGAGTACGGCTCGCTGCAGGAGCTCATGGACGACATCAGCGAGGATCCGGAGCGCCTGGGCGACTTTGGCGTTAACAACCCTGCCATTCTTGCGGACTCCCTGTACCGCATGAAGGGCACCAAACAGGGGAACGCATAATGGCGCCCGTATGCGCCGTGGTCGTTGCCGGTGGCAGCGGCCAGCGCTTTGGTAACCCCGGCGGCAAGCAGCTCGTCAATGTAGCGGGCCGTCCGCTTATGAGCTGGTCCATCCGCGCGTTTGACCGTAGCGATAAGGTCGGCCACATCGTCGTGGTTTGCCCTGCCGAGCGTCGTGCCGAGATGCGCCGCCTGGCCATCGACCCGTTTGACTATGACACGCCCATCAGCTTTGCCGATGCCGGCGATACCCGTCAGGATTCCACCCGTGCCGGCGTGCATGCGGTTCCGGCGGGTTTCGAATATGTCGCCATTCACGATGGCGCTCGTCCGCTCATTACCACCGAGGCTATCGACCACGCTATCGACGTGCTCGTGAGCGACCGCGCCCTCGACGGTGTCGTGTGCGGTCAGCCTGCGATCGACACGCTCAAGATCGTCGACGGCGATAATATCGTCGAGACGCCGCCGCGCGAGCTCTATTGGGCCGCACAGACGCCGCAGATCTTTAGCGTCGACGCTATGAAGCGTGCCCACGCTGCAGCCATTGCCGAGGGCTTTATCGGCACCGATGATTCGTCGCTGGTCGAGCGCATGGGCGGACGCGTCCGCTGCGTCCAGAGCCCGCGCGACAACCTTAAGGTGACGGTGCCCGAGGACCTGCGTCCTGTAACCGCGATTCTGCTTGGCCGCATGGCTGAGGGAGAGGACCTTCCCCATGTTCAGTAACCTGCGCATTGGCCATGGCTACGACGTTCACCGTCTGGTGGAGGGGCGTCGATGTATCATCGGCGGGGTTGACATTCCCTACGAGCGCGGCCTGCTGGGCCACTCGGATGCCGATGTGCTCGCGCACGCCTTGGCCGACGCCATTCTGGGCGCCTGCCGCGGGGGAGACATCGGCAAGCTATTCCCCGACACCGATCCCGCCTATGAGGGCGCCGACTCGATGGTGCTGCTCGCTCGCGTGATGGACTATGCGCGCGAGCTGGGCTTCGAGTTTGTCGATGCCGATTGCACCATTGCCTGTCAGCAACCCAAGATCACCCCGCACCGCGATGCCATGCGCGCCAACCTTGCCCATGCCCTGGGCGTTGACGTCGAAAACGTGGGCGTCGCCGCCACTACGACCGAAAAGCTCGGTTGGGAAGGCCAGGGCGAGGGAATCGGCGCCTGGGCCGTCTGCCTGCTACAGAAAACCGTTAAGGAGTAACGAATGCGTATCTACAACAGCGCTACCCATAAAAAGGAAGAGTTCCAGCCCATCGAGTCCGGCAAGGTCCGCATGTACGTGTGCGGCCCCACGGTCTACGACAACATCCACATCGGCAATGCCCGCACGTTCATCAGCTTTGACGTGATTCGTCGCTGGCTCATCGCGAGCGGCTACGAGGTCACGTTCGCCCAGAACCTCACCGATGTCGATGACAAGATCATCAAGCGCGCCAACGAGCAGGGCCGCACTGCCGCCGAGGTCGCGACGGAGTTCTCGGACAAGTTCATCGGCGTCATGCGCGCCGCCAACGTGCTCGATCCCGATGTGCGCCCCCGCGCCACCAAGGAGATCGGCCCCATGATCGCCATGATCAAGACGCTTATCGAGCAGGGCCACGCTTACGCAGCCGATAACGGCGATGTGTACTTTGCCGTGCGCAGCGATCCCAACTACGGCCAAGTCTCGGGCCGCAACATCGATGACCTCATGGTGGGTGCGCGCATCGAGGAGAACGAGGACAAGAACGACCCGCTCGACTTTGCCCTGTGGAAGGCCGCCAAGCCCGGCGAGCCCAGCTGGCCGAGCCCCTGGGGCGAGGGCCGTCCTGGTTGGCACACCGAGTGCGCCGCCATGGTGCACCGCTACCTGGGCACCCCGATCGACATCCACGGCGGCGGCTCCGACCTTGCCTTCCCGCATCACGAGAACGAGTGCGCCCAGGCCACCTGCGCTTGGCACCAGGGCTTCTCCAACACCTGGATGCACACGGGCATGCTACTGGTCGACGGCGAGAAGATGTCCAAGTCGCTCGGAAACTTCTTTACGCTGGCCGAGGTGCTCGAGCAGCACTCTGCCGCGGCCCTGCGCCTGCTGATGCTGCAGACGAGCTATCGCTCGCCGCTCGACTTCTCCTGGGAGCGCCTGGAGGGTGCCGAGAATTCGCTCACGCGTATTGCCGGTACGGTCGAGAACCTGCGCTGGGCCGCGAACCATGCGACGGCCGATGCCGATGAGGCAGCATCCGAGGCGTTTGCCGCCAAGGCCGCCGAGACCCGTGCCGCCTTTAAGGAGTGCATGGACGACGACTTTAACACCGCTGGTGCCATGGGTGCTGTCTTTGGCTTTGTGACCGAGTGCAACCAGTACCTGGAGCAGGCGGGCGACGCTGCCGACAAGGCCGCCGCGCTTGCCGCCGCCGACACGCTGGCCGAGCTGCTCGATACGTTTGGTGTTGAGCTTCCCGAGCCCAAGGTCGAGCTGCCGCTGGGCCTGCTGGGCGTTGCCGCCGGTTTGGTTGCCTACACGGGTGACGACGTGGACGAGGCCGCTGCCAAGATTCTCGAGGCTCGTGCCGAGGCTCGTGCCGCCAAGAACTGGGATCTGGCAGACGCCATCCGCGATCAGCTCAAGGACCTGGGCCTCACCATTGAGGATACCGCCGCCGGCACCCGTATTAAGACTCTCTAGTATTTGTCGACCGTTCGAGGTGCGGCAGATTGCCTTGAAAGAGGAGGGCATAGACCTGGTGGTCATGCCCGACGATTGAAAGGCAAGGTGCCGTGGCTCGGACGGTCGATTCTTGTTCGTTATTTATTTAAGGAGGCCGCTTTATGGCCGACAATCGCAAGCGTGCACCTCGTGGCGGCAAGCAGGCTGCTTCTGGCTCGCGTCCGATTCGCCGCAATGACCGCGCTGCCGCTCCCAAGGGCCAGCGTGATCGCACCCAGGCTGCGCGTCCGCAACGCGATCGCAACCGCGACGCTGTCCAGGCTCCCAAGGGCGAGTTTATCGAAGGCCGACGTGCTGCCGCCGAGGCGCTGCGTACCGGCTTTCCCGTTAAGTGCGCGCTCATTGCCGAGGGCGGGGAGCGCGATGCAGCCCTGTCTCGTCTGGTCGATGACCTCAACGCCGCGGGCGTCCGCATTAAGTATGTGCCGCGCGCGCAGCTCGATGCGCTATCGAGCCATGGCGCTCACCAGGGCATTGCGCTCGAGGTGGGCAACTTCCCCTATGCCGATGTCGCCGATATTCTCGACCGCGCGGGCGACGGTCCGGCGCTCGTCATCGTGCTCGACCATGTGACCGACGACGGCAACTTTGGTGCCATCGTGCGCTCCGCCGAGGTCGTGGGCGCGGCAGGCGTCATCATTGCCAACAAGCGCGCCGCCGGTGTGACCGTCGGCAGCTACAAGACCTCTGCCGGCGCCGTCATGCACCTGCCTATCGCGCAGGTTCCTAATATCGCCCGTGCGCTCGACGACCTCAAGGCCGCTGGCTTTTGGGTGGGCGGTGCTTCCGAGCACGCCGAGGGCAGCTGCTGGGATGCTCCCTTCGAGGGCCGCGTGGCGCTCGTCATGGGCTCCGAGGGCGACGGCATCTCGCGCCTGGTGCTTGAGAAATGCGACTTTTTGACCAAGCTTCCCCAGCGCGGCATGACCGAGAGTCTCAACGTTGCCCAGGCGACCACGGCGCTATGCTTTGAGTGGTTACGTCGCAACGCCGGCGAGCTCATGGGGGAGGAGTAGCGCATGTCCAAGAAGAACCGCGCCAAGTCCAAGGCCAAGCGCTTTGGCGAAGGCTCGGCCAAGCCGATTGTTTCGGCCGCGACCTACGGCGTGGGCGGCAATGCGTTTGCGCAGGCCATCGCCGATCCGGTTTCGACGGTGCATTCCAATAAGCCCGAGCTGCTGGTGGTCGACGGTTACAACGTGATCCACTGCACGCCACGCTACGAAAAGCTCGTATACGACCATTCCGACGATCCGTATTCCAGCGACGTTCACGATATGGCGCGCACCGCCCTCATCAACGACGTCGCCGCCTTTGCCCAGGGCCGCTACGAGGCCGTGATCGTGTTCGACGGCGCGGGCAATATCTCCAGCGAGCGCCCCAACCTGCCGGCTCGCGGCGTGCGCATCGAGTTTTCGCCGACGGGCGTCTCTGCCGATACCGTGGTGCAGAAGCTCTGCATCGAGGCACGTGAGGAGGGCCGCGCGTGCTCCGTGGTGTCGAGCGACGGAACGATTCAGGCCGTCGTCATGGGCAAGGGCGTCACGCGTATCTCGAGCCGCATGCTGGTGGACGAGATCAAGCAGATTGACAACGACGTGCACGAGGCAGAGGAAGCTCCGCAGATCAAGATGACTCTGGGCAGTCGCCTGAGCCCCGAGGCCTTGGCCAAGCTCAAGGCCCTGCGTGGCCGGTAGGGGAGTTGGCGGGGCAATGCTGCCTCGCTAACTCCATTCAGCGATGTCGATCATTCTTTCGAGGCGCCACGTTAGCGCCTCTTTTAGATAAGACAGTCTCGCTGCTAGGGCATCGTTTTTAGACAGAATCTCGATTGTCTCGTCGACGAAGCCTTCGAGTTTGTCTCCATCGAACCAGCCCATGTCCTCGACGAGCAGCATTTGTTTGGCGGGGCTTGAATGAAACTGCGCGCCGGTAAAACTGTGCTCTCCCGCCCTAAGCTTCTCAAGAGAAATGTTGCACCAGAGCGATGAGCCCGAATCGAAGATGGGGGCTGGTCTGCAGACCAGTGAGTTGACGTTTCGCACGAGGCCGAAGTTGCGCCAATGACGATCGTAGTTGGCGATGATGTCGTCGCACACGATCATGCGGTCAAGGGCATCCTTGACGCCTGTCACCCCGAGCTCCTCGCAGTTTGCTACGTATCGCTCGTAGTCGGTTAGCCGTTCATCTGCGTTTGCGTGCTGGTTTACATAGAACGCAGGGACATACTCTTCTTCATCAGTTAAGAAGACATCGCATATGCTCAGGGCGGAAGTGCCCGTGCCCTCGAGCGAGTAAGGCACATAATCGCAGGCGTTTAGGATGCGACGGTGGAGCGCGGTCGCCACCAGCTCGTTATAAGGTTCCTGGTTCAGGTGCGCTCCTGCCTTATGCAGAATTCGACGCCCGCCCTCGCATGTCCAGTACTTTTGAAGATTGCCGTCTGAGGTGTTGTCGGGCTTTGCGGCAGCCGCTTTTCCCTCTGGGGCAAAGGGCGCAATGGACAGCGAGACGTCATCAAAGGCGTTATTGAAGAAGTTGATATCCTCCCACGCGAGACCGGAGTCTTGGGGCCTAATCCAATACTGGTCGGATAAGGAGAGGCCAAGATTTCGCTGTACGAGTTCATCGGGAACATCGACTGCGGCTTCCGCAAGCAGGGAGGCTAGCCCAATGCGTGCGAGCGGGATACCGCGGCCGCGCCACCAGATGCGGAAGGAGTCGAGCGATATGGGGCTATTAAGGCCAAATACTCCAATAGGGGCGTGGGCGGAATCGATGTCGGCACCGATGTGGGTGAAGTCTTTTCTCGATGTGTTGTAGACCAGCTGAGCGACTTCGTACGTGCGGTTCATGAGGGTAAATGCGACTTCGCTTTTCCCATGCCCACGACGAGGCCGTCCCCCTCTTTTGGTTGCGGAGCGGAGTCGCGTGTCTACGCTGTCTTTGTCGACAAGCCATACACCAGAAGCCTTGCGGGCGGTCAGCGCGCCGTTCTTAATGAGCTCCTGCACCCTGCGCGGGGTGATGCCGAGCAGCTCGGCTGCTTCCTTGGTAGTAAGCATCGCGAAACCCTTCGTTAGAACGAATAGTTTTATATATAGCAATTGTAATTAAAACTATTCGTTCTGACGAATGGTTTTGAGATGTGGTCGGTCGAAGGGTCTGTTGCGCCCCGTCCGCAATTCCTTTATTCTTAACAGGCTTCGCGCGAAAGCGCCAAGTGTGCCAGTGTGGCGCAACGGTAGCGCAACTGATTTGTAATCAGTGGGTTGCAGGTTCGATTCCTGTCACTGGCTCCATGAGAGTTTCGGGCTCTGTCTCTATATGGGACAGAGCCCGTTTCTATTTAGGTGGTGCGCCATCGGGTTAGCGCCCATCCCGTTTTTGGTTTGTCTCGTCCTCCAGTTTGTCTAAATCTGTAACACCAAGACCGATATTTGGCATCTAACTGTTACAGATTGAGATGAAACTTAGGGTGTTTTAGGAATATCTTGATCTGTAACATGTAGAAGCGGAATAGGCCTCTTGCTGTTACAGATCGAGACAAGGGCGGGTGCGGACCTGGGTGTTCTGCTCGAGCGTGGATTTCTGGACACGCGAGCGAAGAAAATCTTCCGACCGGAGAACGAGCGTGGATAATTAACTTGGATAGGGAGCTAAGGTAAACACCGATTGTCTATCGAAGGCTTTAGAAACGACGACCCCGATTTCATTGTGGAATCGGGGTCGTTTGTGCCTGAGGAATCCGAATGGATTAATCGAGCTCCTAAGGGACTTCTTGGGTTCTTGCTAATGGTCTGCCGAGGATGTCCCCAATGCAAGCAGCGGGCATCTACTCAATATAGTTGGGATTCTTCTTGATGATCACGCGTGCAGCGATGAACGAGACGACGATGGCGATGACGGCGACAACGCACGCCAGTACGAAGTTGCCCATGGATCCATCGGGAGCGATAAAGATCAGCGCAGAAAGAAGACCGGGGCATGCTCCCGCAACATACTCCTTCAGGACGAAGATACCTGCAGGGAGTCCCGCGCAGAGGGCGCCGATTGCCGTGCCGACAAGCAGGCGGGGACGCTCGATGAGGCAGCCGTAAAATGCGGGCTCAGTTACGCCACAGAGTGCGGTGACGGCAACCGTGGTGACCATACCTCTCTTCTCCTTGTTGCCTTTCATTGCAGTTGCCAAGGCGAGACTCGTGCCGCCAATGCAGAGGTTTGAGATGAAGCCAAAGATGATGGGCGCCCAGCCGAGCTGCGCCAAGCTCGTAACTTCGATCGCGATGTAGGCCTTATCAAGACCGAGCATGACAAAATAGGGATTAAGGGCTGCAAGGATTGGAGTAGCGATAAATGCCACGTTATCCATGAGCCACGTGGCGGCATCACTCAGCGCGTAGCCCATCATGCTGCCGGCGGGGCCGAGGATAATCAGCTCAACAGGCACGACGATGAACATGGTGAGCAGCGGCTTCAAGAACAGTTTGGTAATGTCGGGGATGATTTTCTGAAGACCGCGATCAACAAAGTACATGAACACAACGCCCAGTACGATTGGCACCACCGTGCTCGAGTAGTCATTCGTCGGGATGGGGATGCCAAGAAAGTCGAGACCCTCAGCACCGCTAATAGACGAGCTAATCATGATTGCGCCCAGCAGTGCGCCCATGATAGGCTGCATCTTCATGACGGCGGCGAGCTGATAGCCGAGGTAAACGGGCAGGAAGCTAAATGAGGCGCTGAAGATCGCCAGCAGAACCTGGGCGGTTCCGCTATCGGTGCTCAATCCACAATAATTGACCAGGAGATTCTTGATCGAAAGAATGAGTCCGCCAACGATGAGCGCCGGGACGATGGGCATGAATACCTGTGCAGAGACGTTCCCGAATTTCTCAATCAAGCCCATGGCGGTGTTACCGCTTTTAATGCCTTCTGCAAGGTCTTTGGCGGTTTGGGCATCGTCGGCAACCGTGCCACCGCCGACTTCGATTCCCGCGAAGTCGAGGAAGTCGTTGTAAGCCTCGGTGACGTTGGGGCCGATGATCACCTGAAGCTGGCCACCGCTGACTACTGCCCCGAGCGCCTGGTCGGCCGATTTGGCGAGCTGGAGATCGATGATCGAGGTGTCTCGTGCGTCGATGCGAAGGCGCGTCGCACAATGAGTTACCGATGTAATGTTCTCTTTGCCGCCAACAGCCTTTAGGACTGTTTCGGACATTGCCTGATATTTCATCTCTTTCTCCTAACCTTCCTGCTCCTGATACTTCGAGATAAGGTCTCGGTACCAATACCAGCTCTTTTTGGGGGTGCGCTCCAGATTGTTCTCGAAGTCGATATGGACAAGTCCGTATCGTTTTTCGTAGCCGTTGATCCAGCTATACAGATCCATCGTCGACCAGAGGTAGTAGCCCTCAACGCGCGCGCCGTCGCGCTTAGCCCTCATCATGTGCTCGATGAACTGGCCCAGAAGCTCGATGCGGTCATCATCGTGGATTATTCCGTCTGCGTCTGGTTGCTCATAGGCGCCATGTCCGTTTTCCGTAATAAAGATGCGGGGCGCGTCATAGCGCTCGTGGACATCCATGATGGTTGAATACATGCAACTTGGGAGTATTTCGCGGCCCCATTTATTGCGGGGAACATTGCTGTCGCGGGCGCTTTCAAACAAGGGCGCAATGCATTTTCCTTCGACCTTTTTGCTCGAACCGCCCTTATTGTTCGCCGAAACGGCAAGCTCTCCACCGTGCCAGTCGGTTACATACTCTCGGCAATACACGTTGAGTCCAATAAAATCGACTTTACCGTCTCTGAATTCTTCTACGTCATTTGGGGATCGATAGAGCGAGACGCCAAGTTTTTCAAGGATTTCGTCCATTTCTGGCGGCAGTTGACCCTGAAGTGCTGGTGCCAGAATCATGCGATTGGCGAAAAAGTCTGCGTATCGAAATACGTCATCGGGGTGCTCGGTTGCCGGGTCGAGTTCGACAACGCCGCCATCGTGGACGGCGCCGATGATGCCGTCGTAGCCCATTTGACGATATGCTCGGACTGCGAGTGCGCTTGCGCGCATCAGGTTGTACTGAAACTGCATGTACGACTGAACGTCGAGCGATCGATTGGGGGGATAGTTGCCCAACATGTTTACGCAGTAGCTGTAGAAATGCGGCTCGTTAACGGTAGCCCAGATTTTGACGCGGTCTCCAAAGCGCTCAAAGCAAATCTTGGCGTATTTGCAGAACCACTCTGCCATATCGTTGTTCAGCCATCCGCCTTTGCAAGCAAGCGTGAATGGCAGATCGTAATGGAACAGCGTAACGTTGGGCTCTATGCCATTTTCGAGGCAGCAATCAATGACCCGATTATAAAAATCGATACCCTTTTCATTCACTTCACCGATACCCGTGGGGATGATTCGACTCCATGAAAGAGAGAAGCGATAGGTGTTTTGTCCGCCTTCTTTCATCATGCGGATATCTTCTTCATAGCGATGGTAGAAGTCGCAAGATACATCACCGTCAACATGGTTGATGTTCTTATTGCTTGTGTGGTTAAAGAAATCCCACTCGCCAAGGCCTTTGCCGTCTTCGTTCCAGGCACCCTCGCACTGATAAGACGCCGTGGCGGAACCCCAGAGAAACGGGATGTTGTTCACGTTGCCCATGAATCCCCTTTCCATCATTCAACACGGTGGATACGTGTGGCGGAATTACGATTAAGATGACGTCAACTGATTTGAATCATAGGAGAACGACCAAAGCTGTTTGATTCAATAAATGAACTATGATTTCGAGGAGAGCGGAAAGAGGGATCACGTGAATATCAATGACTTCGATGTGCTCAATCGCATTAGCTCCATCATCAACAGCGAGTTTGGGTCAAACGATGCCGCCATCGCTCGATATCTCATCGCTCACATTAGGCGTTCGAGCGAAATCAATGTTGCCACAATAACCCGCGATGCATTCGTGACCCGTTCCGCTGTTCGTCGTTTCTGCAATCGATTGGGCTACCAGTCTCTTAGCGATTTGAAAGAATCATTTACTCAATCAGTCTTTCCAAGCGACTTAAGCCATCGAGAGGAGGAATTTGGCTACGAGGAGTACAGGGCAGAGCTCGACGTTCGCATGATCGAGATGTTCGCTGAGGTTGAAAGCGGCGTGTCCGATATCGCTATTAAGCACCTTGCCGACGAAATTGATGGCCATAAAAACGTTGAAATCTGGTGCACCAATAATGTGAGCGCCAATCTCGTACGATTTCAGCAGGAAATGTTTTATGCGGGCAAGATAGTTCGCATAGTTGCTGGGGCTAACGTCGCGGAATTGAAAAACATGGGAGACGCTTCGCAGTCATTGATAATTCTCGTATCGGTCTCCGGGCTATTTGCGTCCCAGGCGCGTGAGTATCTTGATTGCCGTTCGGGCAGGAAGATTCTAATTACTGCGTTTAGCAACGATGACAAATCGAGGTCTTTTGACCGTGTATATCGTCTTGGTAATGCGGGAAACGGAATTGACCGACTCGGCGTTTATTCGAAATACGCCATGACCTATTTCTTCGACTTGCTATCGTCGTGTTACTTGAGTCGCTACCCCTGCACCAAGGGGGAGCCGCTCTTTGGGTCTACTTTGGTCTGGCCCGAGCAGTAGCGGCTCTATAGTTCTCCCGTCTGGAGAATGAGCGTGAATAATCTCCGCTCTGGGCTTAGAGCCGCGCTAAAAGCGGGAGATTATCCACGCTTGAACGTGCCGTGGAAGCACGATCGTGACCTATGTAATAGTGCAAGAGGGTCGGTATCGAAGGTCGATGCTGCAGATGTACTCCACCGTGACAAAGTGTTCCCTCGTAAAATGTCACAAGCGTAGCCAAATCCATCGTCCTTCATATCCAAACTCAGTAAAACCGCAGGTCATGGCTATATAGATACGCCCGGCACCGTGTATCTAGAGGTTTTCGTTGACAGCCCCCAAGGTGGCATCGTATTATCTTCTTCGTTCGCGGGGGCGGCGGTCCAAAAGACCAAAGGACCTGCGGATACTTGAACGATTGGGAGTTTGCCCGAGTGGTTAATGGGGACGGGCTGTAAACCCGTTGGCTCTGCCTACATAGGTTCGAATCCTATAGCTCCCACCCGTCAAGTGCCTGTATAGCTCAGTCGGTAGAGCACTTCGTTGGTAACGAAGAGGTCACCAGTTCAAGTCTGGTTGCAGGCTCCATCCGGCGGTGTAGCTCAGTTGGTTAGAGCACACGGTTCATACCCGTGGCGTCACTGGTTCGAATCCAGTCACCGCTACCATAGGTAACACGGTGGCTTCTCAATAGTATGTTGAGAGGCCACTATGGTATAAAGGCAAAGTCCCGTCCGGGGACGACCTGTTAAGAGGAGGGCTTTATGGCCAAAGAGAAGTTTGAGCGCACTAAGCCGCATGTTAACATCGGCACCATTGGTCACGTCGACCACGGCAAGACCACGCTGACCGCTGCCATCACCAAGGTTCTCTCCGAGACCGAGGGCTGCAAGGCTGACTTCACTGCGTTCGAGAACATCGACAAGGCTCCCGAGGAGCGCGAGCGCGGCATTACGATTTCCGTCTCCCACGTTGAGTACGAGACCGCTGCCCGTCACTACGCTCACGTTGACTGCCCGGGCCACGCTGACTACGTCAAGAACATGATCTCCGGTGCTGCTCAGATGGACGGCGCTATCCTGGTCATCGCCGCTACCGACGGCCCCATGGCTCAGACCCGCGAGCACATCCTGCTCGCCCGTCAGGTCGGCGTTCCCTATATCGTCGTCTTCCTGAACAAGTGCGACATGGTCGACGATGACGAGCTCATCGACCTCGTCGAGATGGAGACCCGTGAGCTCCTCTCCGAGTACGATTTCCCCGGCGACGACATCCCCGTCATCCGTGGCTCCGCTCTGGGCGCTCTCGAGGGCGACGCCAAGTGGATGGACGCCATTCGCGAGCTCATGAAGGCCGTCGACGAGTACATCCCGACGCCTGCTCGTAACAACGACCTCCCGTTCCTGATGGCCGTTGAGGACGTTATGACCATCTCCGGCCGTGGTACCGTTGCTACTGGCCGTGTCGAGCGCGGTGAGCTCAAGCTCAACGAGCCCGTCGAGATCGTCGGCATCAAGGATACCCAGAACACCGTCGTTACCGGTATCGAGATGTTCCGTAAGTCCATGGACTTCTGCGAGGCTGGCGACAACGTCGGTCTGCTGCTCCGCGGCATCAAGCGTGAGGACATCGAGCGCGGCCAGGTTCTCTGCAAGCCCGGTTCGGTTACCCCGCACACCAAG
>DBFWBE010000033.1:0-46873 GCA_048485835.1 Collinsella sp. | reverse complement strand
GATGCGGCGGCGCTGCTTGACGCCTACGGCGTGGAGGATGTGCCTCTGGCCGAGCTCGACCTGACGCCGGGACTCATCGAGAGGGCGCGCGCAGAGAGGGGCGATGCCCCGCTGGCCTAGCCTGAAGGCAAAACGGAATAGGCGGACCGACCGTCCGGCTGAGTCTGGGAAGAGGTGCCGGGCGGAGGGCGGAGCATGGCCACCGGACCCATCGAAACACATCTCCACCGTTCCTTCAACTGGGAAAACGGCGCCCCCGGGGCCCGGATGGGGCCTCGGGGGCGTTCGGCTAGCTGCGGGAATGGCCTATCCGCTCAATGTGTTCGGCTGAGATCGGAAATCAACCTTGGCGAAAATGCGGCACAACACCTTTTCTGTCTTGGCGGCGGCGTCAACTACACCGTGAGGAACATCATCACGATGATCATGGCAAAGCCGATAAGGTCGGTCGGCAAAAACACCGTGCCCAGCATAACGGCGCTAGTGATGGTCGCCGAAACCGGCTCCACAGTTCCGATGAGGCTCGCACGCACCGAGCCGATGTCCTTAACGCCCTGCATATAGAGCATGTAAGCAAAAAACGAGCCGATAACCACGAACACCGCGAGCGCTTCGACGCCGGCAGCGTCGAGCGCCGGCATATGCGCCCAGGGCTGCACGAAGACGCACGAGACCACGCCCGCCGTGAGCATTGCCGAGCCCGTGACGATGGGGCTGCCGTATTCGGGCAGGATCTTGGCGGGAATCACCGCCATACACGCGGCGCTGACCGCACACATAAGACCTGCTGCCAGGCCAAGCGGCGAGATATTCAGGCTGGTGAGGTCGCCGCCGGTGGCGATTAAAAAGGTTCCACCCAGAGCCAGGCCAATGCCGATGACTTCGCGAGTACGCGGCATGCGGCGATCGGTCACGCAGGCGTAGCCCATGATGATAACGAGCTGCAGGCACTGGAGCACCGTCGCGGTTCCGGCGTTCGTCAGGCGCACGGCCGAAAGATAGCAAAACTGGTTGAACAGCAGGCCAAAGGCGGTAAAGAGCAGCAGCTGCTTGCGATCGGCGGGTGTGGTCCAGAGCTTAATCAGGCGCTCGCGGTCGCGCGTAACAACCACGGCCATAAAGAGCAGGCCGGCGAGAATCTGACGCACGCTCATAAGCCACAGCGTATCGACATGGTAGGTATCGAACAAAAAACTCGCGCTGGTGCCCGAGAAGCCCCAAAACGAACCGCCCACCAGCGTAGCCAAGACGCCCGTGATCAACTTGCGCGTCGAAGCGCTGTTCAGGCGCTCGCGCCAGGCGCGGCGGGTGCTGCGGCTGAGCTCGTCGGTGCCCTCGGGCACATCAATGTTCGATATATCGGTCATCGGCACCGAAGCCCCTGCGCCTTCGACCTGCTCGACACACTCTTTGCTCATTCCACTCCCCCGAAACAGCCTGGAAACAATTCGGCTTACCTTACCACGGCGAAGTCACCAGCTGGAGGCTTGTCCGCTTATCGGTAGGACAATTCCGCAGGCGTCTTTCCATAGCTCGATACCGCAATGGCCTTGCATTATGCGACAGCCAAATCGCGGCAGCAGGCTCTTTTGAAATGGATGCGACAAAGCCCCCGAATTCCACAATGTAAGCGATTTTTAAAAATGTTCTTGCCACCGAGTTCAGGCTCCGTTATATTATCCCTTGCGCGCTTGCGCACCCTTGATCGGGCGTTTAGCTCAGGGGGAGAGCGCTTCCCTGACACGGAAGAGGTCAGAAGTTCAAATCTTCTAACGCCCACCAAATGTTCGCAGCTCAGAGGCTATGTCCTCTGGGCTGTTTTGTTTTATGTCGCCAAATCAGCTGGCAGCTCCAACCGCCCAACTAGCCAAAAGCCGACCATCTACTTGCCGATCTATTCATCGGCATAACCAATCAGTCCGCACCGCAACTTCTCAGCAAAACGCCGCGATGTCTGCGCCCTGCGGTATCCTTGAGCCACTTGCACCTGCAGCACCAAGGAGCCGCCATGCGCACCGAGCTCGATGTCCCCTTTTCGCACAAAGAAGAAGCCAAGGCGCTGGGCGCCAAATGGGACCGGACCAAGAAGATCTGGTATGTACCCAGCGGCGTCAACCCCGAGCCCTTTGCCGAGTGGCTGCCCGGTGTTGACCGATCCGACCCCTCAGCGCCGTATATATATCTAGTACTGGGCAAGCGCGAGTGCTGGAAATGTCACAAAGAGACCTCAGTCGCGGCCTTCGGCATTCCCTATCGAACCGATAACGACGAGAGCATCGCCATCGCGCACGCGCCCAACGAAGCCGGGCACATTGCCATCGACACGGCCAACGCCAACGCACTCGCCATCGTGCCCGCTCTTGGCTGCGTGCCGGGCGAGATCCGCGACTACCTTCATAAGCGCTGCGGCTACAAGCCCGTAGGCGCGCGAGCCTCCAAAGCCCCGTCGCTCGGCAACACGTGCACCAGTTGCGACGCGCTGCAAGGCAGTCGCTATCTGTTCGAGGAGCCCTCGTCCCCGTTTGCCCTCACTGCCATCAACAAGCTGCCGGCACTGGAGTTTATACGCGTCGAAGTTGCCGGCGTCTTTGGCGTCCCGGCCACGCGTACCAATTTTGACCAGGCGCTCTTTACCTGGGCACGCGACCATCACGCCGAGTTCCACAAGCAACTCGGTGAGGGGATTTATTTGTAGAGATGGCATTGAGGAGCAGGAGCTCGATCGTTAAACAATCCCAAAACGCTACAGCCCCAGAATGTGCTCCAGGTAGCCCTTGTTGAACCAGAACGATTGCTTCGTCATCCAGCGGCCGTCGGGCAGTTCGTAAGCATTCCTTGCGATGTCACCGATCTCTGTTCCATCGGCAAACCTGTAAGCCGCTTTTGACGTATGCGGGCGAACATGAACAATTGGGTTGTCCGCCATACCGGGCAGATTGTTAGTCACTTTGAGCTTTCCACTCGCATCCCGATACGGATTGAGCTCAACGCCCTCACGTATTACCTTTCGCGTCTCATCCCAACAAGCTTTCGCAGGGCCTTCGATTTCGTTTTCTCCCATCGCCCAGAACAAACAACGGTCGAGACGCAGCACGCCATCGTGGTCCTCGCGAAACACAACGAAGAAGAAGCGATTGGTCTCAAGGCGCGCATGAAACGGCGACGTTTCCCAGTCTTCCTCGATCAAACGCTTGAACTCAAACGGTGGGAACGACATAGCTTGTTCGATGTGCCCCCTGTTGTTAACTCGAACGGTTCGAACGGAAATGCCTGCCTTGACGAATTCCTCGGCAGCATTGTTTTTGATTCCGAGCATACGATAAACGAGCGTTGTCCATTGCGCCTTGTTGCCCGTATACTCCAGGCCGTACTGCTCCGCAATCTGGCGATCGGTTTCGCCATAGTGTTGCTCGATAAGTCTAGTTACATAGCTTTCGAAATCAATGGACTCGTCGTCGCCTCGAACGATGCTCTCGCCGATACGCGGGGCACCGAGAACATAGGAGTGAAGCACATAGTCCATGTACGAGCGTTTGAGAGAAAAGGCGCGACGCTTCGCGCGACGGCGTTCGATCTCGCCCGTATCGGTATTGAAGTACTCGTAGTACTGGTCGACCCACATTGTCGCTTCGGTTGCGCCCTTTGTGCAGGCGCCCAAGTAGGTGGTCATGCCCTCCGACAGCTCGTCTGCGCGACCATCCTGAATGTACGAAATGATTTTCTCGTAGTCAGCGCGGATGATCTTCATATCTTCTTCGGGCAGACGAACCATGACTGCACGCTCAATGCGCTGGTCGTATTTGTCGATGGAGCGGTCGCGGCCGTAGTAAATCAGCAGGATATTGCTGAGCTTGGTCTTGAGATGCGAGCTGTCGTAGTCGAGCGAAACGGGACGGTCGTAGGGAATCATCGTCAAGACAAGACGTTCACCGGCAGATTTACGACCGTCTTTAAGTACGTCAAAACACGTTGCCTTGAGCTCGACACCCGCCTCGGGAAAGTCCGGCCGGTCGTCGCTGTTGGCCTTGTAGCCAAAGTAACGCTCCTCGATCAGGGTCCCCATACCGCCCTTGTACTTTTTGGAGCCGAAATCCTTGGGCGCACTCTCCCCTTCCGGGGCAATACCGAGCTCGAGAATATCGCGGAACGTCATGCCGTCGAGATTGGCAGCGTAGCGCTCAATGCTTGAAGGGTCAGAAAAATCAGTATCGTCAAGCATGCGCTTGAAATCGAGGTGCTTCTTGGACATAGGGTACCTCCGAAAATCACAGTCAGCTCTCATGGTAGCCCATGACGTGCGCACGTACCGCAATAATGAACGTTATCTGAGAGTGCTAAAATCAAGGGTTGATCTTTTTTGCCAGATCGGTTATCGTAGTTTGGTTTATAAACGTTCGTTATATCGATTGGAATAGCATGTCAGAGGTCAAGATTGCCGAGCTGTTTGCCGGTGTCGGCGGATTCCGTTTAGGCCTCGAAGGCTATGCCGACCCCCGTTATCCGAATTTCTATATGCAGCCCGCCGGACCCTTTCGCACCATTTGGGCCAATCAGTGGGAACCGCCCGGAACCAAGGCTCGTCAGTTCGCGGCACGTTGCTATATGGACCGCTTTGGCGATGATTCCGTTGTTAACGAAGATATCAATAAGGTTTTGGAGCAGGCTGAGGCCGGCGAGATTGAAATCCCCGACGTTGACATGGTCGTCGGCGGCTTCCCTTGCCAGGATTACTCTGTCGCACGCCCGCTTAATCAGGCACATGGCATCGAGGGCAAGAAGGGCGTCCTTTGGTGGGACATCTACCACTTCCTCGAGATGAAGGAACCCAAGTTCGGCCTCTTCGAAAACGTCGACCGTCTGCTCAAGTCGCCCGCGTCACAGCGCGGTCGCGATTTCGCCATCATCTTGAGCTGCCTTGCCGACCTCGACTACACGGTCGAATGGCGCGTGGTCAACTCTGCCGAATACGGTTTCCCCCAGCGTCGCAAGCGTGTTTATATCTTCTGCGAAAAGGGCGCTGGCAAGGTTGATCTCATTGATCGCATGCACAGCGGCGTCATGGCTAAAGCCTTCCCCGCCATCTATCCCGACGAGATGTCCGAGCTCGACGTTTTACCCGACCCCTACGAGAACTCAACTCGTTTTGGCGTCGGCCAAAAGACCTCTCAATTCAAGAATGCTGGCGTCATGCAGGGCTGTCATGTTCTGACCTGCGACTTTGCCGAGAACTATCACGGTGAGCGCCACGTGCTTGGCGACGTGCTTGGCGACGAGGCTGATGTCCCGGAGCAGTTCTACATCTCCGACGAAAAGCTTCCCGACTGGCGCTACCTTAAGGGCAGCAAGCGCGAAGAGCGCACTAACAAAAAGACAGGCTTTACGTACACGTATTCCGAGGGAGCCATGAGCTTCCCGGATGCCACCGACAAGCCGAGCCGCACCATCCTCACAGGAGAAGGCGGCACGGGAGCGAGCCGCTTCAAGCACGTCATCGAATGTCCCGATGGCCGTTTCCGCCGTCTTGTTCCCGACGAGCTCGATCAGCTTCAGGGATTCCCGAAAGGCTGGACCGATACGGGCATGACTGACGGCCATCGAGCCTTCTGCATGGGCAACGCACTCGTCACAGGCGTGCCCCATCGCATTGGCGAAGCTATGGTCGAAGCGTACGGCCTCTAAGGCAAGCAATCCGGAGCCGGCAGTTCACGCTGTCGACCCCGTTTTTCCACCCCACTTCCCTGTATACTGATGTAGCACGTGTTTCATCCGGGCTTGTTGGGCCGGATTGTTCATGGGAGGGTCTTATGGCTGCTTCGAATCCGACTAAGGGGAGCGTTTCTTCTTCGTCCATCAAGCCGGTTACACGCAAGGCCGTGCGTTGCCAGCGCGAGGTCGCTTGGCTTGTCACGCAGGCAGCAGGCAGACTCGTGGCGAGCACGGAGGACGTCAATGCTCCCACACCGAGCTTTGTGCTGGCAGCGGCGCTGAATCGAGTACGCCAGCTGGAACTCGTCGCACAAGAAGACGGCAGCCATCTTGGCTACCAGGACGCTATGGCGCCCGACCTGCAAACGTTCTGCCACATGGCCAAGTTGCCCGCCGCGCCCAATGCGCTTTCGGACGCAGGCTACATGTTTACGCTTTCGGGCGCGGACCTTATCCGCGACATCTATGCATACTGCAGCGAGCTCGCCGAGCGCCACGTCTTTGGCACGGCTGAAGTCAAACCGGGAAATGTCATCAAGCTGGTTCTTAGGCTGTTCTTGATGGACGGGTTCGGGGCCATGCCGGCGTAAGCCGAGTCTTCAGCATCACCGTCGACTGGGCAACAACCGCTTTACCTTAGTGGGCGCCAATTGAGGGTCGATTATTGGGTCGCCTCGTCCACTAACGCATCTATCCCACGCGCTCCGACAGTCGATACTTGCGGTTGCGGCTCGTCGCCGGCGCCGTGGGCTCAAGCTCGCCTTGAGCAATGAGCGCGTTGACGCGCGACCTAACCTGGGAAATTGTGAGCCCTGTGTGCTCTGCCAGCTCGCGCGTCCCCAGCTCGCCGTAGTGTTTGAGTGCCGTCACAATTAAGCCCCCGCCATGATCGACCGGCTCGATCTTTGAACGGTAAAGTACGACCTTGAACCGATCGAATCCGGGGCAGAACAGGGGCTCGGCCAGACCATGCGCGCGCATAGCATCGATCATCATCGGGATGCCCGAGCCATTGCCCTCAGCCGGCGAACCTGCGCCATCCGGCAGCGGGACAATCGACATGAGCTTCACAAGCGTCGCGTTACGGCATCGGGAGCTGCCGTCAAACAAGTTCTCGCGAGTCTTTCCCCCGTAAAGGCCGCCAGGATTCGTCACCTCGACACGATCGTCAAAGACGTCGACGGCAATCGATTGTCCACAGAACCGATCCCCGTATTCTCGATGGATTACGGCGTTGGCGATTGCCTCGCGCAGAACCTCCTCGGGAATCTCCAGCGAGTCGATACACGAGATGCCTTGGACGGTCGAGATGCGGCGCAGGTTTTTGGCGACAGCTGCGACGGCATCCGAGATCATCTCGCCCAACGTTCCCTCACAGATTGTGCGGTCCATGAACCTCAGCGACCCCACAGCTCCCTTTTGAGCTCCCACGTGGACAGCCACGTCAATGAAGAGCTTGGGATAGAACTGCTGAGGGTAAACGCCCGCGGCAAGGAGGCCGGCCTTGGTAACATTGCCCTGGAAGTCGAGGAAATTCAGACGCTCCATCTTTGTCTTCTTGTCCGCCGCACCGCGCATCGCTCGAGGCGTCAACGAATAGGCACGCTCTATCGTGCGGTCGACCAGCGACTCGTCGAGATCGCCCACACTCGTGCCGGGCACCGCATCGCGATCGCTAGGACTCGTCCGCTCATATGACGGCAGTGCCAAAACCTCGGTCGACGAAAGCGGGACATCTTTGTCATCGATGCGCTTGTAGCTGCCGCCCTGGGCGCCTCGCTCTATGACATAGCAGGGCTTGCTCGACGGATCGAGCTCCTCAATCGTAATGACGAGAACGATGACGCCCTGAAGCTCCACTCGCTCGATCGTGTATTTGGGCGGATTGGCTAGCTTTCCTCGACCGCCCGCATCACCCATGCCTGACACAAATTGGTTGAGCACTTTCTCGGTCTCGAAGTTCTCAACCGGGACAAAACCTGCGCGCTCACTCACTCCGAGCACGATGATTCCGCCGGCAGTGTTCGCGAATGCGCTCACCGTTTCCCACACGTCGCGGGAAAGCGTCGTGGCGCTCTCCTTCACTTCGACGTTAAGATCATCCGAGCCCATACGCCTTAAAGACTCAAGCAGACCGGTCAGCTCGTTTTCGTTCATCTGCACGTCCTTTCGCTCGGTCCTGCGGAGAATGCCGCGGATAGATTTCCCTCGTCTCTCAGTTATCTCTCGTAATTATCTCTCATCTATCTCTCTATCTCTCTATCTCTCGGCTTAGAGATAAGAGATAGATAGAGATGGAATGTCTACCACTTGCTTCATTTATACATATTTTTGCTGGTAGAACAATCGGTATTGAGACAATACCATGATTGCCTGTCTCTTTGCTGCTCAGTTATCTCTCATATTTTTCTCTCATCTTCCTGTCATCTCTCATATTAGAGACGAATGAGAGACGAGAGATACGCGGGTGATGGACGAGTGAGGATTTTCGGACGGTCGGATATCGAGAGTGGATATTTGGACGGTTTTTGGGGCTTTTGAGGCAAATTCCGTCCAAATATCCACTCTCGTTCGATAGGTATCCGGAAATCCTCGCTCGTCCGTCCGAATATCCACTCTCGTTTGGCGAGTGTCCAAATTTCCACGCTCGCGCGGCGGTCACGCGGGGCCTTTACCCAATCCGCCGGTATCGCCTTCAGTTCGCTGCAGAACCGCGGCCCCATATGGGTATACTCTCGAGGATTCGACTCGATTCGCCCCCGCTGGGGCGTCAAAGGAGACTGCATATGTCCACCACCTCAACCGACCCGCGCACCGCTGCCGCCGCACTGCTGGTGCCCGGCACCACCTGCCACGGCTTTGCCGTCGAGCGCCGCGAGACCGTGCCCGAGCTCGACTCGGACGCCTACGTGCTGCGCCACACCGCATCGGGCGCTCGCCTGCTGTACCTGGCGTGCGACGACGAAAACAAGGCCTTTGCCATTGGCTTTAAGACGCCGCCGGCCGATTCCACCGGCGTGTTCCATATTCTTGAGCACTCGGTGCTGTGCGGATCGGCCAAGTTCCCCGTCAAGGAGCCATTCGTCGATCTGATCAAGAGCTCCATGCAGACGTTCCTCAACGCCATGACCTACCCCGACAAAACCATCTACCCCGTTGCCACCACCAACGAGCAGGACCTGTACAACCTGATGGACGTGTACCTGGACGCGGTGTTCAACCCGGCCATCTACACCAAGCCGACTATTTTTGAGCAGGAGGGCTGGCACTACGAACTGGACCTGCCGGAGGGCGCCGAGGGCGAGGTCGACGGCAGCTCCGCGAGCCTGCGCGAGGGCACGCTGCGCTATAACGGTGTGGTGTTCAACGAAATGAAGGGCGCGCTGTCCGACCCCATGAGCGTGCTGGACGATGCTGTTAACGCCGCGCTCTATCCCGACACCGCCTATGCGCACGAGAGCGGCGGCGACCCGCGCGCGATTCCCACGCTCACCTACGAGCAGTTCCTGGACACGCACGCGCGCCACTACAATCCTTCCAACTCTTATATAACGCTCTACGGCGACCTGGACGTGGACCGAGCACTGGCCTTTTTGGACGAGCGCTATCTGTCGCAGCCGAGTGCCGCGAGCCGCCGCATGGACACTGCCGTTGCCGAGGGCGAGGACCCGTCCGCACTGGCGCCCAATCCGCTGGGCGTGCAAGCGCCCGTGACCTGTGAGTATAAGCGCATCGAGATGGCAACCACGCCCGAGAACGCCCTGGTTGGCCTGGGCCTGGTGCTGGGCAGCGCGCTCGACCGCAAGCGCACGATCGCGGCGGATATCCTGTTCGAGGCGCTGCTGGGCTCCAACGAAGCGCCGGTTAAGAAGGCAATTCTGGCCGCCGGCCTGGGCGGCAACGTGGTGAGCTATACCGCGGCCGAGAGCCTGCAGCCCTACGAGCTCATCATGCTGCAAAACGCGCAGCCCGACGTGGCGCGCGAGCTGCGTC
This sequence comes from Collinsella sp., assembly GCA_048485835.1. Taxonomy (GTDB): domain Bacteria; phylum Actinomycetota; class Coriobacteriia; order Coriobacteriales; family Coriobacteriaceae; genus Collinsella. The sequence continues at coordinate 37,174 of DBFWBE010000033.1, read as the reverse complement.
GCGTATTCCAGGACGCCTGCCGCGACCTGTGCGAGCACGGCGTTCCGCGCGAGCGCCTGGAAGCCATCATCAGCAGCAACGAATACGACCTGCGCCAGCGCGACTACGGTATCGCCGACGGCGTGGCCATTGCGTGCGACGCGCTGAGTACCTGGCTCTACGATGACGACGCCGCGACGCTGGCGCTCAAGTATGGCCCGGTGTACGAGGAACTGCGCGGCGAGCTGGACGGCAGCTATTTTGAGGACCTGCTGCGCGAGCTGGTGCTGCAGAACGATCACATGGCCCTGGTCGAGCTGGTGCCGGTGGACGCCGCCGAGGGTTCGGAGGGTGCCGAGGCCGCCGAACTGGCAGCCAAGCGCGATGCCATGACCGATGCCGAGCTGGCCGACGTGATCGAGCGCACGGCCGCGCTGCGTGCCGCGCAGGAGGCGGAAGACACGCCCGAGGCCAAGGCCACGCTGCCGCGCCTGCGCGTGTCCGACATTGGCGAGGCGCGCCCCGAGCCGCCGCTGATCGTGGACACGACCGCACCCATCCCCTGCCTGCGCCACGGCATCCCCACCAACCGTCTGGCCTACGCCATGCAGTATTTCGACCTGAGCTGCGTCGCGTTTGAGGATCTGCCCTATGCGACACTGCTCTGCCGCCTGTTTAAGCAGCTGCCCACGCGCGAGCACTCGGCCGAAGAACTCGACAACTTGCTCGCTGGCAAGCTCGGCTTTTTGAGCTTTACGACCGAAGTCATGACGCAGCCCGAAGTGGATGGCGTACGCCCCTACCTGCTGGTGAGCGCCGGCGCCCTGTCCGAGAAGATCGATGCGCTGGCGAGCCTGCCGCGCGAGGTATGGTCGAGCACGCTTTTGGCAGATGCCGACGCCGACCGCGTGCGCGACGTGCTCACGCAGATTCGTATTGGGCTTGAGCAGGGCTTTATCAACAACGGCCACTCGGCGGCGCTCGGTCGCGCGATGAGCTACAGCTCGCCTTCGGCCGTGGTGCGTGAGCAGCTCTCGGGCGTAGACTTCTACCTGTTCCTGCGCGATTTGCTCGAGCACTTTGACGAGCGCGTGGACGGGCTGCGTACCAAGCTTGCCGAGCTGGCGGAGCGCATCTTTGTGGCCGATGGCTGCATGGCGAGCTTTACCGGCAGCGACGAGGACTTTGACGCATACTGGGATGCCGCGGGCGACCTGGGGCTGGACGCTGGCGACGGCGCCGATGCCGGCCGCGACGCGCTCGTGGTGCCGGCGCCGTGCGACCGCCACGAGGCTTTCGTGATCCCCAGCGACATCTGCTTTGCCGCGTGTGCGTGCGATCCGCGTCGCTTGGGCATTGACGTGACAGGCGCTTGGGCCGTGGCTGCCAACGCACTCTCCTACGACTACCTGTGGAACGAGATTCGCGTGAAGGGCGGTGCGTACGGCTGCGGATTCCGCGCAGCCGGCGAGCGTCAGGCGGCGTTCTACACCTACCGCGACCCGGCAATCGATCCTTCGATTGAGCGCGTGGAGCGCGCAGGCGAATGGCTCGGCAGCTTTGAGCCCGACGAGGCCGCCTTTGAGGGCTTTATCGTGAGCTGCGTGAGCGGCATGGACGCACCGGTGAAGCCGTACGCGCTCACCAAGCGCCGCAACACGACCTACCTGGCCGGGCTCGATCCGCACGCACGCGAGGAGCGCCGCGCCCAGATGCTCGCCGCCACGCCCGGTGAGCTCCGCTCGCTCGGCGCCGACGTGACGCGCATCGCAGCCGAGTCGCCCACCTGCGTCTTTGGCGGCCGCGAAGTCATCGCCAAGAGCAACGCCGACTTTAACGTCGTCGACCTGATGGGCTAACGCACGGCAAAGGTAGATTTTTGGGACATGTCTGAAAATCTACCTTTTTTCTGCGGTTTGAGCGGGGTGGCGCAGCCCACCGCGGCGGTTTGTCTCAATCTGCAACATCTAGGTCCAATTTTGCCGAGTTACTGTTACAGATTGAGACAAACCGCCGCAGACGCCCACTCCACAGCACAGACCACCACAAAGGTGCCTGTCTCCTTCCTCAGTTGTGATTCGAACACTTGTTCTATACGCACACATGTTCTATAGTAGAGGTGCTTGCATCAAACTGAAATTGCAACTAGAATATAGTTGCAGAATGTGAGGCGGGATGACTCGATCCGATAAACTCATCGCCCAGCTGCTTAGCTGTCCTTCAACGTATAGATTCGCTGACTTTCTTAAAGTTATGGCTTCATATGGCTTTGAAATGGACCGCAAAGGCAAGACATCCGGATCGCGCGTTCGCTTCTACAGGCCATCAGATGGCAGGATGTTCGTAATGCACGCGCCTCATCCATCTGACGAATTGACAGCGGGGACCATTCGAAACATCGTTCGCTTTCTGCAAGATGTCGGAGGTAGTCATGAGTAACGTTTTGGCATACAAGGGTTATTTCGCCCCGGTCGAGTTCGATGCCGAACAGCATGTGCTAACAGGTATGGTCGCCGGCATTAGGGACGCAATCGTATTTGAAGGCTCCACGGCTGAAGAAGTGGAGCAATGCTTCCACGACGCCGTCGACGATTACCTTGAGTTTTGCGCCGAGAAGGGCAAGGAACCCGAGCGGGCTTTTAAGGGCTCGTTCAACGTAAGAACGGGCTCTGAGCTCCACAAGCAAGCAGCGCTGGCAGCGGCAAAGAAGGGTGAGTCACTCAATAAGTTTGTGACTGAAGCGATCGCTGCGGCGCTGTGAAGCCAACGTCGAGTCGAAGCCGCCACAAAGGGCGCCTTTGTGGCGGCTTCGACGTTTGCCCAGATAAAGCCTGCCAAAATAAACCTGTCCCTTTTTGGTAGGTTTGGGAGAGAGGGCCGGGATGGACAAGGCTGAGTTGCGGCGGGCGGTGATTGCTCGGCGCGATGCTCTCGATTTGGATGTGCGGGCGGCGAAGTCTGCTGATATCTGTGCGCGGCTGGTTGAGCTGCTGGGCCGCTTGGATGCCGCGGCGCCGCGCACCGTTGCCGTCTATGCCGCGATGGGTTCCGAGGCAGACCCTGCCGCGTTTGCCGTTGCGGCCGCCGTGCGCGGCTGGCGCGTAGCCTATCCGTGCATGCTCTCGGCAATTGATGCCGCAGCTTGTGGCCAGCGCATGTGCATGCGGGCAGTTGCCGCCGACGATGCGTCCGCGGCTCCGTTTGTCGCCCACCCCACGCGGGCCTTCGCGGCCACGGACATCGACAGCGACCGCTTCCCCATCATGCCTGCCGAAGCTCTCGACATGATCGTCGTGCCGCTCGTGGCCTTCGACCAAACCGGCGCGCGCCTGGGCTACGGCGGCGGTTGTTACGACCGCTACCTGCCTATGCTCTCGCCCGCATGCCAAATCATCGGCATCGCCTTTGACGAGCAGCACGTCGACCGCGTTCCCACCGACGCTCACGACCTGCCGCTACCCCACATCATCAGCGCCTAATCGCCGCCATATCAGCCACGGCTACAGCAGTACCATCGCAGCCTAGTGCTCCTCGCCGGCGCGGGCCAGGTCGTAGGGCGTGGTCTGGTAGACGTAGTAGTTGAGCCAGTTGGTGTAGAACAGCTGAGCTTGGCTGCGCCAGACGTTGCGCGGATCGGCGGAGGGGTCGTCGCCCGGGAAGTAATGCGCCGGCACCTGAGGGTTGAGGCCGCGCTTCACGTCACGCTCGTACTCCAGACGCAGCGTGTCGGTATCGTACTCGGGATGGCCAAAGACAAAGAAGCGGCGGCTGTCGGTCGACTTGACGATGTACAGGCCCACCTCGTCAGACACGGCCACGACCTCGAGCTGCGGCTCGGCCTCCACGTCCTCGCGGCGCACATCGGTGTTGCGCGAATGCACGGCATAGAAACGGTCGTCAAAGCCGCGCACCAGCGGGCTTTGCGGCTTCACCAGATAATGCTCGAACACGCCGCTCGCCTTTGCCGGCAGGTCGTGCTTCTGGATACCGTAATGATGGTACAGGCCGGCCTGTGCGCCCCAACAAATGTGCAGCGTAGAGTGCACGTGCGTGGTGGACCAGTCCATAATCTGGCAGAGCTCGGGCCAGTAGTCGACCTCTTCGAACGGCATCTGCTCCACCGGCGCGCCCGTGATGATCAGGCCGTCATAGTGGATGTCGCGGATGTCGTCGAACGTGCGGTAGAACGTCTCCAGGTGGCCGGCGCTTACGTGCGTGGCCTCGTGCGTCTTGGTGCGCAGCAGGTCCACCTCCACCTGCAGCGGCGTGTTGGAGAGCTTGCGCATGATTTGCGTCTCGGTGGCGATCTTGGTGGGCATGAGGTTGAGGATGAGCACGCGCAGCGGGCGGATGTCTTGGTGCAGTGCGCGGTACTCCGTCATGACAAAGATGTTCTCGCTCTCGAGCTGCGCGGCGGCAGGGAGGGCGTCGGGAATGCGAATGGGCATGGATGCTCCTTACGAGTCAGTTGCAGCTATGGTACAACGAGCAGCCCTATCCGCGCGAGCACATCGCCCAGCGATGCCGTCAGCGGCCCAAATCACTCCAAAAGTAGAGATTAAGGCATGCCTCAAAAATCTACGGCGCTTTAGCCTAGCAAAGTAACGGCAGGACGCTACAATGGTTCGACGCGGAAAACTCGGCCGAAAGGATACTCATATGTACCAGACGCGTAAGATCGGTGTGGTCGGCCAGGGCCACGTAGGAGCACATGTCGCCAACAGCCTGCTTATGCAGGGCATTGCCGACGAGCTGTACCTGTGCGATATCAACGAGGCCAAGGTGACGTCCGAGGTCCAGGACCTGCGCGACTCCCTTTCGTTTGTCCCGTACAACACCAAGATCGTCAACTGCTACGACCACTACGAGGAGCTGGCCTGCTGCGACGTCATCGTCAACGCCGCCGGCAAGGTCGCGCTGGCCGCCAGCAACCGCGACGGCGAGCTGTTCTTTACCACCGACGCCGCCCGCACCTTTGCCAAACGCATCGTCGACGCCGGCTTTGACGGCATCTTCGTGAGCATCTCCAACCCCTGCGACGTCGTGTGCACCGAGCTGTGGCACCTGACCGGCTACGATCCCAAGAAGATCATCGGCTCGGGCTGCGGCCTGGATTCCGCCCGCCTGCGCACCGAGATCTCCAAGAAGGTCGGCGTAAGCCCCAAGTCCATCGACGCCTACATGATCGGCGAGCACGGCTTTAGCCAGCTGGCCGCCTTTAAGGCTGCAACCATCGCCGGCAAGAGCCTCGACGAGCTTCAGGCCGAGAACCCCGACAAGTACGCCTTTGACCACATGGAGGTCGAGGAGCTCGCGCGCAAGGGCGGCTATGTGACCTACCAGGGCAAGCAGTGCACCGAGTACGCCGTCGCCAACTCCGCCGCGCGCGTCTGCGCCGCCGTGCTGCACAACGAGCACGCCGTGCTTTCCGCCTCCACGCTCATGACCGGCCAGTATGGCGAGGAGGGCATCTTTACCTCCCTGCCGTGCGTGATCGGCGCCGAGGGCGTCGAGGAGGTCTACACGCTCGACCTGTCCGAGTATGAGCTCGAGGGCTTCCACAAGAGCTGCCAGCACATCCGCGACAACATCGCCCAGCTCGACTGGTGGGACGCCGAGGCCTACGACGCAAAGTAGGCCGCTGGCTGCCGCAACCTTGCGAATCGAAGCACGATACTAAGCGGGCCGCGCCGGAAATCCCCGGCGCGGCCCGCTTTTTTGACTCACGCAGTGCCCTCGCGAATCGAAGGTGAATACTTTTCCGCGAAGTGAACGAGCAAAAACGAGCCCCCGAAGCATCGACACTTTTCAGACGCCGTTTCCTGCGGTTTCGCTGAGTTTTTCCTGCAGTTTTGGCGTCAAAAAGTGTGGATGCTTCGGGGGTCCAAAATAGGTCGTTCACTTCGCGGAAAAGTATTCACCTTCGTTTTCGCGCAGACACGAATCCGGCTGCCACAACGCAAAACGGGGACCGCGCGCAGCGCAGACCCCGTCGTGAGAGGTTACTCCCGGTATATTAGTACTGCTCGATGCCCATGTAGCGACGAACCTCGGGACTGTGGTCGAAGACCTTGCCGCGGGCGGCGCGCAGCTCGCAGCTCATGTTGTAGAAGAAGATCGGCTCCAGGTACGAACGCACGCTGGCAGGCACGTCGCCCACACCGTACTCAAGCGCGTCGAGCACCATGATCGTGTCGGTGTGCGTGTTGAGGAACGCAAGAGCGCGCTCCTCCATGGGGCGGCACTCGCCCGATCCGAGCTGCACAAAGTAGAACACGCCGGGCTCGGTTGCCTCGAACGGGCCGTGGAAATACTCGCCGGAGTGAATGTAGCAGCAGTGCTGCCATTGCATCTCCATGAGCGAGCAGATGGCCATGGCGTAGGTCTGGCTAAAGTTGGGGCCGGATCCCAGGATATAGAAGAACTTGTGCTGCTGGCAGAGCTCGGCAAAGCGGGCGCCCAGCTCGGCGTTGACCTTCTCGCGGGCGGCGGGCAGCAGCGCATCCATCTGCTTGAGGCCCTCGTACATGTCGGCGAGTGCCTCGTAGCCTTCCTGCTGGTCAAGCAGCTCGGCGGCGATCAGAGCGCCGATGCCCTGCGGCACCTCGGCCTGCGGCACGCCCTCGCCCCAGGGGTAGACCCAGGTGGTCCACTTGCCGTTGTCGATCTTGGAGCCCTCGCAGTCGGTGAGGGCAACGACCTCGGCACCGGCGGCCAGCGCCATCTCGCAGCCGTCGACGACCTCCTGCGTGTTGCCGCTGTGGCTGCAGGCAATAACGAGTGACTTCGGCCCTAGGCTCTTGGGGGCCATCAGGCAAAACTCGCGTGCCGTGTAGACCGTCGAGGAAAGCGTGGTGGCCTCGCGCTTGAGCAGCTCGTTGGCCGGCATCAGGTCGATCATCGAACCGCCACAAGCGATCCAAAAGACGTTCTCAATCTTGCCCTTGCGCTCGATGATTTCCTGAACCAGATCATGTGCGTTCATCCTGATGTTCCTCCTTGTGGGGCGGCCTTGAGCGACGGCAGCTCGTACCTGCTGTCGTTCTATGTTGTCCTATTTATAACACGTGCAACAACGCCCGTGAAGTCATCTTAGCAAATTTGTTCTATGTTGTTCTATCTGTGGACGTTAGATGTCGAAGACGTAGCGCGAGCCCACGATCTTTTGGCGGCCGAGCAGCAAGGGGCGCTCGTCCTCATCGGTAAAGTACGCCTCCATATAGAAGAGCGGCTCACCGACCGGCACCTCCAGCAGCGGGGCCGCCTGAGCATCGGCAAGCGCAATCTCCACGGTGCAGGGGTCGGACTTGAGCGGCGCGCGACCCGAATGCTCGGCAACGAGCGCAAAGATTGAGTTATCGGAAAGGTCCTCGTCGGCCAGCGTCCGCAGGTAGGGATGGTCGGCGAGCACAAAGGCGTTGTTCTCGAGCATGACGGGGATGCCGTCGGCCGTGCGCACGCGCTCGACCACGATAAGCTCGCAGCCGGGCTCCACGCCAAAGAACGCCGCATCTTCGTGCGTCGCCGCGACGACTGTGCGCGACACCAGACGCGCTCCGGCCACCATGTCGTTGGCAGCACAACCCTCAGTGAAGCTCTGGACGTCACCCTTCTGGCGAATCTTGCGCTTGAGCTTGGGAGCGCACACAAAGGTACCCCTCCCCTGCTGGCGGTTGAGATACCCCGCACGCGACAGCTCCTCGATGGCACGGCGCACGGTGATGCGCCCCACGCCGTAGGACTTCGCGAGCTCCATCTCGGAAGGAATGCGCGAGCCGACTGCGTACACGCCGCGCGCGATTTCGCCCTTTAGGTCGTCCATGACCTGCTGGTACAGTGGCACAGCGGACACCTCGGCGCGCTCGGAACGTTCGGTCTTGCTATCGGCTACCATCGTTACGCTCCATCCCGCGCATGCTCGGACTCAAACTCTTCAATCGCCGCCATAAACTGCTCGCCAAAGGCGTCGGCCTTTTTCTCGCCAATGCCGTTGACCTGGATCAGCTCGTCGCGCGTCTGTGGACGCAGGCGGCACAGGCCGCGCAGGGCCTTGTCGGAAAAGACCATATACGGCGCCATCTCCAGCTCCGTCGAGATCTCCTTGCGGAGGGCGCGCAGACGCTCGAACAGCTCGGCGTCGTCGCCCACGCGCGGGCGCTGATCCAGCTCGGCCTCCTCACGCAGCAGATCGACGGCGCGGCGGGCGCGGGCCGAGGCCTTGCGCTTGGACGCGCGACGCTTAACGGTAAAGGCAAACGCCTCGTCCTCGACCTCGCCGGCACGCGGACCCAGTCCCACGACCGGGTACTGCCCCTGCGAGGTAGCCAGATAACCGCGACCGCACAGCTGGCCGATGATGTCCTTGATGCGCCCGACCGATTCGCTCGACAGCTCACCGTAGCCGCAGTCCTCGTCCAGATGCATCTGGCGAATGCGCTCGGTGTTGCCGCCGTGAAGCACATCGGCGATCAGCGACTTGCCAAAGCGCATGGGACGCGTGGCCACATAGCGCACAGCGGCGCGGGCCATATCGGTGACGTCCTCGACGTCGAACTGCGTGAGACAGTTGCTGCAGTTGCCGCAGCCCTCGGCGTCGTCTGCCGTGCCGCCCGCGGCGGCTGCCGCATGCTCGGCCGCCGCCTCGTCGCCAAAGTAGCGCAGCATGTATTCGCGCAGGCAGCCGGTGGTATTGCAGTAGCCCTCCATCTGGCTGAGCAGGCGATAACGGTTCTGGAGCGCCCACGCGCGCTGCTCGTCGTCAAGCGCCTCGTCGGCCGCATCGCCGCGGTCGATCAAAAAGCGGCGCATGCGAAAATCGTTACCGTTCCACAGCAGATGGCAGCTGGCCGGATCGCCATCGCGGCCAGCGCGGCCCGCCTCCTGGTAGTATGCCTCGATGCTCTCGGGCACGTTGTTGTGAATCACGTAGCGCACGTTGGGCTTGTCGATGCCCATGCCAAAGGCGTTGGTAGCAACCATCACCTGGATGTCGTCGTCGATAAAGGCACGCTGACTCTGGCGGCGGGCGTCGTTGCCCATGCCGGCATGGTAGCGGCCCACGCGAATGCCGCTGGGGCCCAGTGCCTCGGCAAGCTCCGCGGCCAGCGCGTCGACCGTCTTGCGGGTCGAGCAATACACGATGCCGCTCTCGCTCGAATGCGCGATCACGTAGTCACGCACCCACGCGGCCTTGGCCTTGTCGCCCATCTCCTCGCAACCAAAGTAGAGGTTCTTGCGATCAAAACCCGTCACCACGGTCGCCGGGTTTTGCAGGCCGAGCATTTGCTGGATATCGGCGCGCACGCGCTCGGTCGCCGTGGCGGTAAACGCCGCCACGATCGGGCGCCGCGGCAGCGAATCGATAAACTCGCGAATCTGCAGGTAGGCGGGACGGAAATCCTGGCCCCATTGGCTTACGCAGTGGGCCTCGTCAATGGCCACGAGTGGAACGCCAATGCCACCTTCGGCCGCAGCTTCCTGCGCAAAGGCTAAAAAGCGCGGCTCGAGCAGGCGCTCGGGCGCCACATACATAAGCTGATAACGGCCCTCGCGCGCCCGCTTGAGCACGGTGTTTTGCTGGGCCGGGGTAAGGCTGGAGTTGAGATAGCTGGGTCGCGCACCCGCCGCGAGCAACGCGCGGGTCTGGTCCTCCATAAGCGACAGCAGCGGACTCACCACAAAGGTAATGCCGGGCAGCATGAGCGCGGGCACCTGGTAGCAAATGGACTTGCCGGCGCCCGTGGGCATAACACCCAGCGCATCGCGACCGGCAAGGATCGCATCCACCATGCGGTCCTGCCCCGGGCGAAACGAGGTGTAGCCAAAATAGGCGCCGAGCGTGTCAAGCGCCATCTGCTGCATGCTATCGGTCATGGTTTCCTAACGTCCAAGTCATCTGCCGCCGATTATACGCCGCCACGCGGACCGGCGTCGCCCGGCTACCGGCCACGGGCATTGCGGTCCGAAAGGGATCCAAGGGGAACGAGCGTGGATTTTTGGACGCTTTCCGGATGAGCGTGGATAATCTCCCACTTTGAACCCGTCACCAAGCCAAAAACGGAAGATTATCCACGCTCATTCTGCGGGTAGTCATTGGGGACGTTCTTGAATGACTAGTCGTTTAAGAACGTCCCCAACGACTAAGCTCTTGACAAGCGTGGAAACGTCGCTGGTTGAGCATAAGTCAGCGAAAACGCCCCTAAGCGAGCAAGGTGACGTGAAAGAGGAGGGAAGCGTACTTTGGTACGCGACCGACGATTGAACGTCAGATTGCCGCCTAGGGGCGTTTGCAGCGTCGACCGATCCGCCGTTCGTTAGAACGGCGGAACCAACCCTACATCACCATAACGTAGCGCGATCCCACGTAGTACTGCTTACCCATCAAAACCGGCTCGTCATCGGGACCGGTAAAGCCGGCACGCAGGTTGAGCAGCGGATCGTGCGGAGCAATGCCCAGCTCGGCCGCCTGCTCGGCGTTAGCTCGAACGGCCTCGACCGTACGGTAGCCAACCGAGACAATCGGCGTTCCGCCAACACGCTCGACCTCGGCAAAAATCGACTTGTCCTCAAGATCGGCCGTCAACAGCTCACGGTAGGCGTCAAACGGCACAAAGATGTTCTCCTCAAAGATGGGCTCGCCGTCGGCCGTACGCACGCGCTTGATATGCAGCAGCAGCGCATCCTTCTGCAGGCCAAAGAACTCCATCTCGTTTTGGCGCGCCGGAACGATCTGGCGATCGATCACGTGCGCACCGGCCTTCATGCCGTTGCCGGCACACAGCGCGGTAAACGTCTGCAGCGTCGAGGCGTGAAACTGGCGGTTGATGTGCGGCGTGGAGACAAAGGTGCCGCGGCCCTGCTGCTTAACCAGGTAACCATCGGAGCACAGCTCCTCGACAGCGCGGCGCACCGTAATACGGCTCACCTCGTACTGCTCGGCTAGTTCAAGCTCGGACGGAATACGCTCCTTGGGTGCATAAACACCTTTCTCGATCGCATCCTTGATTTCGTCATAAATCTGCTGGTAAAGCGGTGCACTTTTGGGCGCAGGCATATCTGATCACTCTTATAAAATAGCTAAATTTCTAATACGTATATAACGTCTAGTTTCATGTTACCTCATATTGATAAAACGATACACCCTCCCTACCAAAAAGCGACAGCTTCATTTTGGTAGGTTTTATCTGGGCAAACGAGAGCCCTCGAAAGCAACGGGGCTTTCGGGGGGCTCGTTCGGATGGGTTGCGCAGGACCGGCAAAATGCCAATACCCTACTTGCCGTCATCCTGCTGCAGGCTGTCCTGTTCGCTGAGGCGCGCCTGCCTGCTGGCCATGCGTGCGGGCTTGTCGGGATCGGGAACGGCCGTGGGCATGGGCTCGTCGACATGACCGCCCCACCAGCCGCCCACAAAGTTGAGCGTGTGGAACACGTTGATCACGGCGCCGGGATCAACGTCGCACACCAACTTGATAATGTCCTGGCTCTCGTAGGTCGAAACAACGGTGTTCAGCAGGTACATCTTTTCGCGGCTGTATCCGCCGATGACCTCGGCGCAGCTAATGCCGTGCTGAAAATGGTTTACGTAGGCAGTCATGACCTCGTCTGCCTTGCGCGTCGTAATCTGCAGCGTCACGCGGTCGTAGCGACGATAGAAACTGTCGATGGTCTTGGTCGAAATAAACTGGAACACGATGGAGTACGCCGCGTTGTCCCAGCCAAACATAAAGCCAAAGATCGCCAGGATAAAGCAATTGAAACCAAAGATAACGCCCCAGATGGTCTTGCCCGTGTGGTTGGAGACCCACAGCGCGATAAAGTCGGTGCCACCGGTAGATGCGCCGGACTTTAGCGCGATGGCAGCGCCCAGACCCGAGACCACGCCGCCAAAAATGATGAGCATAATCTTGTCGCCCAAAAATGGAGCGAAGTGAAAGACGTTGAGGAACAGCGACGAGAGCACGATCTGCATCATCGAGAAGATGACGAAGCGCTTGCTAATGCCGCTCCAGCATAGGAGCGCCACGGGAATGTTGAGCGCAAGCATGCCGAGCGAGATGTCGATGTGAACGCCGCCCAGCGAGGTAACGCGATCGAGCAGGACCGCGACGCCGGTGAGACCGCTCGGAAGCAGGTCGGCGGGCTGAATGAACGCCTGGATCAGGAATGTTTGGAGGACGGCAGAAATTGTGACCGCCACGGCGGTAATGGCACGGCGGACGATGGTGAGGCGGCCGAGCACGAGCACGCGGTCCGTGAGCTGATCGATGGCGTTCGCCACGGAAGCTCCTTTCGAAGGCAGATGTAGTTGTGGGGCATGCCCGCGATTGTAGCATGGAGCGTGCGGGGGTGCTTCAATTCACCCTCTCTCGACAACCAAAGCGGGACCAACAGCCTCCACGACCAAAGGCCCAAATTACAAGTGAGTAGACTTTTTACGATCTGCCGAGCACACCCAAAACCGCCACCCCTGTGACCTGCGGTTTTGCTAGAGCAGATGCACTTTGCGCTCGTACTGCACCAAAAAGCCTACTCACTTAGTCCGAATCGAAGCCAAACGAATCCAAATAGAGGACAAATTAAGCCAATCCGCAGCAAAAGACGCGTGAACCAATGCTTCTCGCGGCGGATTGACACTACAAAGCGGCCAAAATGTCGGTCAGGCTGTCGATGACGACGTCGGCGGCGGACTGATCTAGGTTGACGCCCTCGTGCGGACGCAGTGCCAGGACGCGGGCGCCGGAACGCTTGCCGGCCTCGATCCCCAAAGGCGAATCCTCGATAACCAGGCACTCGGCAGGCTCCACCCCCAGCGCCTCCATGGCACGCAGGTAGATCTCGGGGTCGGGCTTAAACGCACTGCACTCGTGACCGCTGATGGTGTAGTCCAGCACATCGGCGATACCGGCAATCTCTACCAGCTCGTCAATGAGCTCACGATAAGACGAGCTCGCGATGGCACACTTCACGCCGCGCTCGTGCAGTGCGCGCATCACCGGCTCCGTCTGCTCGTTGAGCAGCTCGGCATACGGAACGGGATGGTCCGGGCTATAGACCTGCTTGTACTCCACGCGCAGACGCTCGCGCAGCTCAACATCGTCGGGCACCAGCGCCTCCCAAATGGCCGGCTCGTTAGACCCCGAAAGATCGGGGATCTCGTCAAAGTGGAACCCCTTCTCCTCCATAAACGCCACGCGACGACGGTTGTAGAACCACTCGGTATCGACCAGCACGCCGTCCATGTCAAACAGCACTGCCTTGATCATACGCATCTCCTCCCACCTGCCAAAAAGGGACAGGTTTATTTTGGTAGGTTTTATCTGGGATTTGCGACGCGACAGACACGCCCTCCCCAGAGCAAAAAAGGGGACGGGGCACAAACCCCATCCCCTCTCAATCAACCCGTAAGGTCTACTTACTTGTGATTAGTAGGAAAGCTTCCACATGTAGCGGCGCATGGTCAGCGGGTGCTGACGGGCCTCGGCGATCTGGTTGCCGTACTCGCGCATAACGGCGAGGTGCAGCAGCGGGTTGAAGTAGGTGACGACGCTCGCGGGCACGGCGTCAGCCAGGCCGTAGTCCTTGGAGTCGATCAGAGCGACCTTGGCGCCCATGCGCTCAAGGAAGGTGAGGGCGCGGGCGTCCATCGGACGGGTAGCGCCATCGGACATGAAGAAGACGTAGGGCTTACCCTCGGTGGAAACCTCGAACGGGCCGTGGAAGTACTCGCCGGTGTTGTAGGCGGCGGCGTCGATCCACTGCATCTCGGTGAACAGGAAGGCGGCGTGAGAGTAAGCCATCTTCTCGGAGGCACCAGAGGCCATGAAGTAAATCATCTTGTCGTCCTTGAAGTCCTCAGCGAACTTCTTGGCGAGCTTCTTGCAGGACTGAGCAGCGTTCTCGCAGAGATCGAAGACGTTGGTGAGGCCGGTGATCATGTCGTCGTACTTGTCATAGCCCTCGGTCTGCTGAAGGATCTCGAGAGCAAGAGCGATGGCATAGCCGGGCTTCTCGCACTTGGCAGCGAAGTTGGCGTGGAAGCCGTGAACGATGACGTAGTCAGCGTCGACGGTCAGAGCGGAGCCAGCCTTGTTGGTGAGGGAGACGACCGGGCAGTTGTGCTTCTTGGCGGTCTTGTTGGCCTCGACGGTCTCAGGCGTGGAGCCACCGAGGGAGCAGGTGATCACGAAGGTGTGCTCGTTGACCCAGGAAGGCGTGTCGTAGTTGAACTCGTTAGCGGTGAAGATCTGAACGTTCAGCTTGTCCGTGTTGTTGGCCAGGAAGTACTTGGCGGGGTAAAGGTCGGACATGGAAGCACCGCAGCCGACGAAGGCGACGCTGTGGATCTCGTGGTTGGACAGGACGTCAGCGACGATCTGCTTAGGGAGGTTAAGGTCGATCTCGTACATCTGACACATTCCTTTCGATTTTTGCGGCGCCACATTGCCGGGCGCTCGCAGGGTTACCGTGGTTTGGACCGAGTCGCCGGTCCGTTGAGGATGCGACAAGGGGACTGTCCCATTGTCGCATTTTGGGGATGGAAGCCTGCCTGGGGTATGGGATGCCAGGCAGGCCCCCGGGGGAAAGCGGTTAGGCGCTTGGTCGCGACTAGGCCAGAATGCCGGCCGCGGAGAGGGCGATGCCGCCCACGATGGCGATCACGAGAAGCCAACCGGTGTTGACGTTCTTCTTGATGAGCCAGTACATAAGGCCGGTGAGGCCGAGGGAGATCATCTGGGGCATCATGCCGTCCAGGATGTCCTGGATAACAACGGTGCCCTCAGCGAACTGCAGCGGGGTGGTGGCGCCGATCAGCGTAGCGATCATGCCGCCCACGGACATAAGACCCACGATGCCGCAGACATACATGAGCTTCTCCATGAGGTCGCCGCCCTGAAGCTTGCTCAGGTACTCGTGGCCGCCCTGATAGCCCATCTTGGCTGCGAACCAAGTAATCAGCACAGAGGGGACGATGGAGATGAGCATGGCCAGGATCGGGCCCATGATGGAGCCCTGCTGAGCCAGCTGAACGCCCAGGCCAAAGGCGATAACGCGGATGGTGCCCTGGAAGAAGGAGTCACCGATGCCGGAAAGCGGACCCATGAGGGAGGTCTTGACCGCGTTGATCGAATCGGGATCGAAGTTCTCGGGATCCTTGGCGTACTCCTCCTCCATGGAGGCGGTGAGGCCCAGGATAAAGGCGCTCGTCTGCGGGGTGCAGTTGTAGAACGCCATGTGACGGTGGTAAGCCTCTTTCTTAGCAGCGAGCTGCTTGGGGTCGGACTCGTCCGGATAGAGGCGATCGAGCGTGGGAACCATGCCGTAGAGGAAGCCCATGTTCATCTGACGCTCGTAGTTCCAAGAGGCCTGGATGGCCCAGGAGCGCCAGAAGAACTGGCTGACCTTCTTGTTCAGGGACACGTCCTTGGTTGCGGTTGCCATAGTGTGTTCCTCCTTAGTCTTCGTCGTCTTCGAGCGGATCGTAGTCGGAATCGACACCGGCGGCTGCATGGGAACCGTTGAACTTGAAGCCCATGAAGACGACAGCCAGGCACACACCGATCAGAGCGACCGCGATGACGGACAGGTTGAGGTAAGCGGCGAGCAGGAAACCGATGAACAGGAACGGAGTCATACCCTTCTTGATCATCATGGTGAGCAGCAGGGCCAAGCCGTAGGCGGTCATGATCTTGGTCGAAACGTTAAGACCAGTGGACAGCCACTCGGGAACCATGTTGACGATGGCCTGAACCAGGTCGGTGCCAACAAAAACGGCGAGGAAGATCGGCAGGAAGTACATGACGGCGTACAGACCGGAGCCGGCGCAGATGTGCATACGGTAGGCGGTCTTGAACTTTCCGTTATCGATCGCGCTATCTGCCACATGGGTGAGGGCGGCGATGATGGAACGGAACACGATGCCGAGAAGCTGACCCAGGACGGCGACCGGGATGGCGATCGTCATGGCGGTCTCGGCGGAAGCATCGGTCAGGCACGCAAAGGCAGCGGCCACGATGCCGCCCAGGACCATATCGGGCGGAACGGCGGCGCCGACCTGCACCAGGCCCATGGACACGAGCTCGACGGCGGCACCGACGGCAAGGCCGGTGGGCACATCGCCCAGCAGCAGACCGACGAGCGTAGCGCCAACGAGGGGCTGCTCGAAGTTAAGACGACCGAGCAGGCGGGAGTCCCACATGCAGAACACGCCGACGAGGCCGACGAGCACCGCACTGATGAACGTATTCATACCCTTCTCCTTTCAGTCAGGCAAAAGCCTGGTTGATTACAGCTTGGCGTCGATGTCGACGCTCTGATACGTAGGGGTCTGCTGAACATAGAGCTTGATGCCCATGTCGAGCAGCTGATTGACGTCGGCCTTCTGGGTGGCGTCGAGAAAGACGGAGCTGTCCTTGCCGCCGACCTGATCGGCACCGTCGTGGTTGGCGGTGGCGCCCAGGTTGATGGCGTCGAGCTTGTAGCCCTGGCAGAACTGCAGCATCTCGGCAGTGTTGCCAAAGACGAACATGACGCGCTCGCCGAGGGTGTTGAGCTTGTCCATCTTGGCGAGGGCACGCTCGACGGTGAAGACGTTCAGGCGCACGCCCTGGGGCTTGGCCAGCTTGAGAGCGCCCTTCTTGATGTCATCGTTGGCGGCAGCGTTGTCGACGACGATGATGCGCTCGGCCTGAACCTTGGTGGTCCAGGTAAAGACGACCTGGCCGTGCAGCAGACGGTAGTCAAGACGTGCGAGGACGATCTTGGCGGGACCGGAGCTGTGACGGGACGCCGTGGCCTTCTTGGCGGGGGCCGCGGCGGCCTCGACCGGTGCGTTGGGGTTGGTCAGACCGGTGCGGGCCTCGTTGATGAGGGCCGCGAGCTCGGCGCCCTTGACGGGGACGGGGCTCATAGCGAGCGTGAGCGCCAGCGGGATGTTGAAACCGCTGATTACCGTGAACTTCGTGCCGTTCTTGGAAAGCTCGACCATATTGTTGTTGACCGAGCTGCCGAGCATATCGGTCAGCACATAGACGGTGTCGTCCGCGTTGAACGTGGCGATCAGGGCGTCCACCTTATTGGTGATGGGCTCCTTGTCGTCACGAGCAAGCGACACGACGTGGACGTTCGACACGTCGCCGAGAACCATCTCGAGCGTGTCTTTGGCGCCTGCGGCCAGGCCGCCATGAGATGCGAGAATGATCTGATTCATCTTGCCTCCTCCTTTTCGTTATGGTCATTATAACGTCTTATACGTTGCTTATATTGCTAATTAGTATAAAGACCGTTCGCGGGTGAAAATCGACCGTTGACGGGTTTAACGTACTCGAAACGTTGGGCTGGGTAGGCCGGCGCTAGCTGGATAACCCCAGGTCAGACCCTGCGCGCAATCCCCTATCGCACGAAGTACCAGGGGCTTTCCTGTACGGTGGGTTCCAGCGCAATGCCGGTGCGCTCGCGGAACAGATCCATGTCCTGCGATTTCTCCGTCCACCACGCGTTGGGCTTAAAGGTCATGCTCTCAACGATATGGCCGACAAAGGCACTGTTGCGCAGCTTGGAGAAGTTAGTGTTCATGATCAGGATGGACGCGAGCACCAGCACGATGCCCAGGACCTTGATCGCGCCGGCGGGCTCGGCATAGATGCCAATACCGACCAGAACGGTCGCAACGGTTTCAAACGAAGCCACGACCGGCACCTTCGACGTCTCAAGATCCATCGAAAGGCCCTGCATATAGAAGATGTACGCAAGAGCCGTCGGAATAAAGCCAAAGCCCGCGAACAGCAGAATGAGCTGCGGGGACATTGCCGCGGCCACATCGGACCACGGAGCCGAAAGCACTGCCATAAAGCATCCGCCAAAGACAAAGCCCCAAAACGTCACCGCCAGCGGATGCAGCGTCTTGGTAGCCATACGGCTAAACACAGCCAGTAGCGCACCGCAAAGCCCGGCGATCACACCCGACACGACGCCCCAAGCCGAGAAATGGAAACCGGACAGGTCGCCGCTCGTCACCGCGAGCACGCAACCCACAATGTTAAAGACGATGGCGACGAGCTTGTTGGGGGTCACGTCCTCGCGATAAAGCACGCGGCCGAGCACGACGCCAAACACCGGCGAGGTGTAAAGCAGCACCGAGGCCGTGGACATGCCCACCTCGCCCATGCACTCGTAATAAAGCGTGTTAGCGGTGGCGAGGCCGATAATGCCAAGAAGCGCGCAGGGAACAAGCTCTTTAGGACTTGCCTTGAACAGTGCCATGGCACCCGAGGCTTTTCCCTCACGAGCACCTCCCTGGCAACCCATAAATGCCAAGACCGGAGCCATTAAGACAGCACCCGACAACAGGCGAAAGGCCGCCATGCTCTGAGACGAAACACCCAGGGCCGATATTCCGTTAACAAAGATTCCGATGGTGCCCCACATAAGCGCGGCGATCAGCACTAGCACATAGCCCAGATTGCTTTTCTTCAACGCAGCCTCCTCGGTATTGTTTCCAATATGTTTCACACTACGTTATAGTCGTTATATACATTTTTCAAGACACAAATCGGCGAGCGGAAAAATCTGCTCCCCACATACTCATTGAGTAGTCATTGGGGACGCACTTAAATGACTGGTCATTCAAGTGCGTCCCCCAACGACTAGGACTGTCCCCAACTGCCGGCAGAAAAGGAACGTTCCCAACGTCTAAGGCGCCGCTGGTTGAGCATAAGTCAGCGAGCGGGCCGCATTTGAGGCAAGGTGACGTGAAACGAAAGGGCGCTGACCTTCTGGTCGCGCCCTTGAAGTTGAACGTCAGATTGTCCAAATGCGGACCGCTCAGCGTCGAGCCGTTACGCGGTTTGGTAAAACCGCGTAACTAATACTCAAGCTTCCACATGTAGCGGCGCGTCATGTAGTCCTTGTGGGTGACGGCGGAGAGCGCGCGCATATACACGTTGTTGAGGATCGGGGCAAAGATCAGGTGGTTGAAGTACTCGCTCACGCTGTCCTTGATGTCGTTGAGGCCGAGCTCCTTGGCGTCGAGCTGATAGACGCGCTCGCCACCGTACTGGTTGACGAAGCGGATGCCGCGCTCGTCGTTGCAGCGGCTGCGGCCGACGCTGATGAGCTGGAACAGCGAGGTGCGCTTGTCCAGGATCTCGAAGGGGCCGTGGAAGAAGTCGCAGGTGTTGATGGTGCAGGAGTCGATCTGCAGCATCTCCTGCACGTTGCAGATGCTAAAGACGTAGGCGGCACCAAAGAGCGGGCCCTGGGCCATGACGTTGATGCAGGGCTTGTCGGCGTTCTGCTCGGCCCACTTGGCAGCGAGCGGACGGGTATACTCGACGGCCTTGCGATAGATGGGGTCGACCAAGTCGAAGGCGGCCATAGCGGTCTCGTACTCGGCATAGCCCTCGGTCTGCTGCGTAAGCTCCATGGCGATCATGGTCACGACGGCGGAGTTGGTGCGGCCCATGCAGGACTCGTCGACGGCCAGGCTGTCGTACTGAATCTTGTAGTCGCAGACCTCGGTGAGGCCGGACTCGTCAACATAGATGGCGATGGTGCTGGCGCCGTGGTCCTTGGCGACCTGGGCGGCAACGATGGTCTCCTTGGTGCCGCGCATGGACACGACGACGGCCAGGGTGTTCTCGTTGACGTAGGCCGGGGTGGCGTGCACGAACTCGTTGCTGGTGTAGCTGGAGCTCACGACCTGCGTGGCCTCGTGCTCCATAAAGTACTGGGCAGGATAGTTGCCGCCGTTGGATCCGCCGGCGCCAATCCACACGACGCGCTTGATGCCGCCCTTGTCTGCCTTGTCAGCCAAAACCTGGGAGACGACGTCCTTAACCTGTTCCTGAGTAGTCATCGTGCATCAGCCTTTCTTCTCGTTTGATGCTCTCGATGGCATACAAGTTACATACATGTTTTGGTTATGTCGACTAGTTGTATGCTATATTTGTCTTAGAAATTTTGCTGGTAAGGTTTTCGGTAGCTCGATACCAGCGGTTTTATTGTTGTGTTGAATACATGCTTGCTTAGATAAGCATACAAGTTAGATATAGGCTGATCGCATGAACGCTTCATCTAAAAAGAAACTGAGCCAATACGAGCGCTTGGCGGGTACGCTTCGCGACCGCATCGCCGCCGGCATCTACGCACGCGGAGACAAGCTGCCGTCCGAGATGGAGCTCATGGACGAATCGGGGCTGTCGCGCAGCACCGTGCGCCACGCCCTTAAGGTTCTCGTTGATGAGGGCCTGGTGCGCACCGAGCGCGGGCGTGGCGCCTTTGTGGCCGACACGCCCGCGCTCCACGAGAACAACCTAGTGTTTTCGAGCTATACCAAGCAGGTCGAAGGTCAGGGCATGAAGCCCACCACGCGCACCGTGGACTCGGGCTTTGCCAAGGCGGCCGGCAGCATAGCTAAGTTCTTTGACGCCGCCGTGGGCAGCAAGCTCGTCAAACTTGTCCGCCTGCGCTGCCTGGACGACGTGCCGCTGTGCCTGGAGACCACCTACCTGCCGCCAAGCTTCGAGACGCTCATCGATCGCGATATCAACGGTTCGCTCTACGCGACGCTGCGCCAAGAATTCCATCGCGCGCCAGCACAGGGACATAAGACCTTTGAGGTGTGCTATGCCTCGCAAAACGAGGCGTTTTTGCTCAACGTCGAACGCGGGCAGGCGCTGATCCTGATCACCGACTACGTCTACGACACCGACGGCCGACCGCTCCATGTCTCTAAGCGCATCCAACGCACCGACCGCGCCAAATACACCGAGCCAATCGGCTAACCTGCCAAAATAAACCTGTCCCTAAATGGTAGGTTTGGGGAGGTCGGGGAACCAGGTTGGTTTGGGTTGGTTGGGGACGCGCTCGGCTAGGACCAACTCCATCCAGCACATGTCGTACCAGCGGCCGAACTTTTGGGCGCAGCGGTCAAAGGCACCCACCAGGCGATACCCCATATGGGCATGGAAGTCCTGGCTGTTGTGCGTCAGGTACTCGTCGTCCTTGTCGTGCGGCACGGCGATGAGGGCGCACATGTTGGTGATGCCCATCGCGATCAGGCACTGCTTGAGCGCGTCATGTAGTTTGCGGCCCAGCCCGCCGTGGCGCACATCACGCGCCAGGTAGATCGACGTCTCGACCGACCAGTCGTATGCCTCGCGGCTGTTAAGCGGGCTCGCATAGGCATAGCCCACCGGACGCCCGTCCAACTCCATCACCAAATACGGATAGCGCCTGAGCGTACGCTCGATGCGCCCGGCGAACTCCTCAACGCTCGGCACCTCATATTCGCAGGTAATCGCCGTCTGGCGCACATACGGCTCATAGATGGCAAGCAACGCCGACGCGTCATCGGGCGTCGCCAGGCGAATCGTCGGCTCGGACATCTCGGTCATACAACCCTTCTCCCCCAAAAGCAAAGGCCGCCCTGCGCCAAGCTCAGGCGCAGGGCGGCCCCTTGTCATTACATCAGGCTACAGGACAGCCGCCAGCGCGTCGATGTCCTCCTGCGTCGTGGCCCAGCTAGTGCAAAAGCGCACCACGGTGTGGGTCTCGTCGTACTTTTCCCAGTACTCAATCGAGGCATGCTCGCGAATGCGGGCCATGTCCTCGTTGGGCAGAATCACAAACTGCTGGTTTGTGGGCGTCTCCAAGAAGAACTGGTAACCGCGCTCGTGCAGCACGCGACGAAGCGCCTGCGCGGTTTCGATCGCCTGGCGACCAATCTCAAAATACAGGCCGTCGGTAAAGAGCGCCTCAAACTGCACGCCCGTCAGGCGGCCCTTGGCCAGCAACGCACCGTGCTGCTTAATGCGCGGAATGGGATGCGCCGGAGCGTGCATGCCGCAGAACACCACAGCCTCGCCGCAGAGCGCGCCGCACTTGGTGCCGCCGATGTAGAACACATCACACAGCTGTGCCAGCTCGGGCAGGGTAATATCGCACTCATCGGACGCCAGCGCATAGGCCAGGCGGGCGCCGTCCACAAACAGCGGAATCTCACGCTTCTGGCATACCGCATGAATCGCCGCGAGCTCGGCCTTGGAGTACAGCGTGCCGTACTCGGTCGACAGACTCACGTACACGGCGCCCGGGAACACCGTGTGCTCGTAGCTCTCGTTTTCGTAGAACACCTGGATATAGTTCTCGAGGTCCTCGGCGTGCATCTTGCCCTCGTAGCCGGGGATGGTAAGCACCTTGTGGCCGCCAAACTCGATGGCGCCCGCCTCGTGGCAGGCGACGTGGCCAGTCTCGGCAGCAACGACGCCCTCGTAGGGCGCAAGCAGCATGTCGATCACCGTCGCGTTGGCCTGCGTGCCGCCCACCAGAAAAAACACGTCGGCATCGGGGGCCTGACAGGCCTCACGGATAAGCTGCTTGGCACGCTCGGTGTGCGCATCGGTACCGTAGCCGGGCTGCGGCTCCATATTGGTGTCGACGAGCGCCTGCAGCACTGCCGGATGTGCGCCGTGGGAATAATCGTTGTTAAACGCGAGCATGGCAATCCTCTCTTACCGGGTATCGGCCAGATGATTCAAACGGAGCTATTGTACGCCGTTGGGATAGGCAATGCGCGCGGCAAGGCACTCAAGTGCCAGTACCAGGGCAAAACCGCAGCTCACGTCACTCAAAAAGTGCGCACCGATCACGATGCGCCCAAAGGCGACGAGCGCCGCGATCACAGCCGCCGCCCAAAAAATCACGCGGCGACGCGACGGTTTTTCCTTAAAGGCTGCCGTGGGAAGCCCGGCGAGCATAAGGCCGATCGCCGCATGCGCCGTGTGTCCGCTCGCAAACGACTTGAACCCGTCCTTGATCACGCCGGCGGCGATATAGGTCCACTTGTCGGGATTGCCGATCACCCACCACGGCTGAAAATTGAGCCCCGACGTGACCTCGATCACGCGCATGCGCGGGCGCGACCACAACGGCTTGACGACTACGTTGAGGATGATGGCCTGAGCGACCCACACGGCAAGCACCATCAGCGCCCAGCGTGTGAGCTCGTCGGAGTCGGTGTCGCGCGTGAGGCGATAGGCGATGAGGTTGGCCGCGATGACCAATGCAAACGTCAGAACCAGCTGAAACGCAATAAGCTTGCCGCCGACGCGCAGCGATCCGATAATCTCGTAGCCGACCAGGCCTACGTTGATCAGAACGCCCAGCGCGGCGAGCCACTTGCTCGCCTTGGAATCGGGACGTGCCGAGCGCACGAGCATAATGCCCGCGACGCTCGCCGTCAGCTCGAACGGCAGCTCGCCGGCCGCCTCGACAAAGCGGCCAAACAGGCTAGACGAGTTGAACAGCGCACTCGAGATTTGGTAATCGAAAAACGTGCCGGTGAACAGGCAGAGAGCCAGGATGGCCGCAACGATGGCGGCATCTTTCTTATAGATGTACCCGAACATTGCTTCCTTTCGGTCGGGTGGAGGGTCAACCAGCAACGTGGTGGGACAAAGTAATCAGTAGTTTTTGTCCCAGGGTCGCCTGCGGCAACGAGCTCGATGCGGCTTTCGCACCTGGGACAAAGAACTACTGATAACTTTGTCCCACCGACTTACTTGTTAGTCGTCGTCACTGGCACCCAGCTGCTGCAGCAGCATGAGCGCCGCTGCCACCGGGCCGGTGCCGTCGTTGGCGTCGAGACCTCGGCCCAGGCCGCTGCCCGCACCGGCGCCCGCCTTGTAGGGCACCGACAGCTTGCGGCTCTTGGGGAAGTTCACCGCGCCATAGCGATTCTTGAACTCAAAGGCTACCTTCTTGGGAACGTCAACCCCCAGGAAGGTAATGCGCCCACCGCTGAGCGTGACGCTCTCGAGCCCCAGGCGCTCGCCGCGAATGCGGATGCGCGCGCGGTTGAACAGGTTGAGTCCCGCCAGCGGCAGCTCACCATGAGCGGCCTCGGTCTCCTCCTGCACCTCGTCGACACTCTCCAGGTCCTCAGCCGCCGCGAGCTTGCGGTACACGAGCACGCGCTGGTCCACCGCCGGCATGTACTCCTCGGACAAGAAGTAGTCGGCCGGCAGGTTAATGCCCACGCTCGCCGCCTCCACGCCGGCATCGTCATCGCCGCGCGCCTCGGCCACGGCCTGGCCCAGCATCTGCGTAAACAGGTCAAAGCCCACACTCGACAGGTTGCCGTGTTGCTCGGCACCCATGAGCGAGCCGGCGCCGCGGATCTCCAGGTCGCGCATGGCGATGCGCATGCCGCTGCCCAAGTCCTGGAACTCGGACAGTGCGGTCAGGCGCGCCGTAGCCTCTTCGGTGAGCGGCAGCTCGCCCGGGAACATAAAGTACGCGTAGGCCTGCGTGGCCGAGCGGCCAACACGGCCCTTGAGCTGGTAGAGCTGCGCCAGACCCAGACGCTGCGAGTCTTCGATGATGAGCGTGTTGGCGGTTGCGTTGTCGATGCCACTCTCCACGATGGTCGTGGCGATGAGCACGTCGATCTTTTTGGTCGCGAACTCGATCATCACGTCCTCGACCTCGCGCGGGCTCATCTTGCCGTGCGCCACGCCCACGCGCGCCTCGGGCGCGGCCTCGTGCACGCGCGCCACAGCGTCGTCGATGGTCTTGACGCGGTTGGACACGTAATACACCTGGCCGCCGCGGCCCACCTCCAGGCGAATCGCCGCGCTCACCACGTCGGGGTCGTACTCCCCCACATGCACGATCACGGGGCGACGTCCGGTGGGCGGCGTGGTGATCAGGCTCATATCGCGCACGCCGCTCGTGGCCATCTGCATGGTTCGCGGAATCGGCGTTGCCGAAAGCGTGAGCACGTCAATCTGCTCGCGCAGGTTCTTGAGCTGCTCCTTGTGCTGCACGCCAAAGCGCTGCTCTTCGTCAATGATCACCAGGCCCAGGTTCTTGGGGTTCACATCGGCCGAAAGCAGGCGGTGCGTGCCGATCAGCACGTCGATTGTGCCCTCGGCAAACGCCTTGAGTGCACGCTTTTGCTGCGCCGGCGTACGGAAGCGACTGAGTACCTCGACCTCGAGGCCAAACGGGGCAAAGCGCTCAAAGAACGTCTCGTAGTGCTGCTGGGCCAAAATGGTCGTGGGGCAAAGCACCATGACCTGACGGCCGGAGTCCACGCACTTAAACGCCGCGCGCAGGGCGACCTCGGTCTTGCCAAAGCCCACGTCGCCGCACAGCAGGCGGTCCATGGGCTTGGGCGCCTCCATGTCGGCCTTAATGTCGGCGATGGCCTCCAACTGGTCGCGCGTCTCGTCGTAAGGGAAGCTCTCCTCCATCTCGATCTGCTCGGGCGTGTCGGGCGGGCAGGCGATACCGGTAATCGACGAGCGGCGCGTATACAGATCGACCAGGTCAAACGCCAGCTTTTTGGCGTTCTTGCGCGCCTTGTTGGTGGCACGCGTCCAGTCGGCGGTGTTGAGCCTGGTCAAGCGCGGTTTATCGCCGTCGGGACCGACATAGCGCGTGATGCGGTCAACCTGCTCCAGCGGCACGTAGAGCTTGTCGCCGTCGGCATATTCCAGCAAAAAGTAGTCGCGCTCCTTGCCGCCCACTTCCTGGCGCGCGATCTCGCTAAAGAGCGCGATGCCGTGGGTGGCGTGCACCACGTAGTCGCCCGGCTTAAACGGGAACGTGATCTGCGTAATGTCCACCTTGCGGCGGCTGCGCGCGCGGTTGGCGTCCATGCGGGCGTTGAGATCGGCGATCGAGAACACGGCCAGGTTGGCATCGGGCACCACTACGCCCTGCGGCAAGGCGGCATCGACAAAGGTCACACGTCCGCGCGAAATAGTGGGCACGGCGGCGCCGGCGGCAGCCTGGTCGGCACCCGCCTCGAGCGAGCGGGCGTTGAGCGCGTCGGCCTTACGCTCGCGAATGGAAGCATGGGCCTCCTGGCGTGCGGCACGATCGGCGGAATCCGCCGCTGCCACGCGAACGCGGTCGCCGATAGCGCCGACATTTTCGGGCGCCGCGGTCAGCGATTCCTCAAAGGTAATGCCCTCGTCGCCAAAGGTGAGCTCCATCGACTCGCGCGCACCGCGGTCGGGGATGGCAAACACGCAGGCATAGCGCTTGCCCACGACCTCCTGGATGCGCGTCATAAAACGGTTGTCCGAGCCTGCGATGGCCGGCTGCTCAATCTTGAGCTCGGCCGTCACCGC
Source organism: Collinsella sp. (assembly GCA_048485835.1). Classification (GTDB taxonomy): domain Bacteria; phylum Actinomycetota; class Coriobacteriia; order Coriobacteriales; family Coriobacteriaceae; genus Collinsella. The sequence continues at coordinate 11,056 of DBFWBE010000033.1, read as the reverse complement.
ACCACCGGCACGGATGAGACTCACATAGTTCAGGCGCTGCTGGGCACCAAAATCGAGCTGTTGGGCGCGCACGTACAGACCATCCAGGCGGTCAATCCCTGCCTCGCCGGCACGGGCCTCAATATCCTCGTAGGCGCGCAGGCAGTCGTCGAACAGCGAGCGCGGCTCGGACAGAACCACGAGTGCCTTGCCGCTCACGTGCGCCAACGGGCTTACGGTCTGGCCGTACATCACCGGCAAAAAGCGGTCGAGCTCGGGCGTGACGATGCGCATATCCACCATCTCGAGCAGCGCCGCCAGCTTGCTGTCGTCCTGGCTGGCACGGTAGAGCGCCACATGCATGTTGTGGACGGCCTCGTCGGTAAGCGCCAGCTCACGGCAGGGGAAGATCTCGATGCTGTCCTCGTTGCCGATGGTCTGCCCCGTTGAGCTCACCATGCGACGGATGCGATCGATCTCGTCGCCGAAGAACTCGATGCGCACGGGCGCTTTTTCCTGCGCGGGGAACACCTCGACGGTGTCGCCGTGCACGCGGAACAGACCAGGCGCGTCGGCGGCGCCGGCATTGGTGTAGCCCATGCCCACCAGGCGCTGCGGCACCTCGTCAAAAGGAATCTCCTCGCCCACCGCGAAGGTCGTGGACTCCCAGTAGCGGCTCTCGACTGGCGGCACGCAACGCAGCAACGCGCGGGCCGAGGCGACCATGATGCAGTTGTCACCGCGAACGATGCGTCCCAGGGCCTCGCAGCGCTGGGCAACCACAGCATCGTCGGGCGCCTGCTCGCGCCACGGATAGTCCTTGCGCTCGGGAAAACGGCACACGTGTGCCAGACCCACGTAGGCGGCAAGGCTGCGCGCGGCGCGATCGGCCGCATCCTCGCCGCTCACAATGTAGACCGTCGGGCGCGGACGGCGCGCAAACTGGGCGGCCGCCATAAGCGTGCGACCCGACTGCGACACGGCCAGCGTCACGTCCTCGCCGGCATCGAGTCCGACCTCGACGGTCTGCAGCGCCTCGGCAGTGTAGAGCTGCGCGGCTATACGGTGAATGAGCATGCTGTTCCTCCGGCATCGCAACGCCAAAAGCCCGCCGGGGCAAGCTCGGCGGGTCGTACGTCAAATACATTGCCTGTCATGGTAGCGCATGGAGAGGACTCCGGCTCAAGGGCAAACCCAGCCCCGCAAAAAACGCCAGACGAAGATGCGTTCCGGCCTACCCCGCTACGCGCACGCTGGGGCACAGGTCGGCCAGCGGACACTCGTCACACTTGGGCTTGCGGGCATCGCAGATCTCGCGACCAAAGGTGATCCACTGATGGTTGACCGACTCCCAATACTCGTGCGGCAAAATCTTGAGCAGATCCTGCTCGGTCTTGAGCGGCTCCTTGGCATGCGTCTTGGGACTCAGCATCAGGCGGTGCGCAATGCGGTTGACGTGCGTGTCCACCGCAATGCCCTCCACGATGCCATACCCCACGTTGAGCACGATGTTCGCCGTCTTGCGTCCCACGCCCGGCAGCTTCACGAGCTCCTTCATGTCGGCCGGCACCTCGCCGCCATAGTCGGCGACGATCATCTGCGCGGCCTCGACGGCATGCTTGGCTTTGCTCTTGTAGAAGCCGAGTGACTTGATAGTGTCTGCCACGTCAGCCACGCTCGCCCCGGCCATGGCCTCGGGCGTGGGCCACTGGGCAAACAGCCGCGGCGTCACCTTGTTGACCTGTGCATCGGTCGTTTGCGCCGAAAGCAGCACCGCGATCAGCAGGCGGAAGGGATTCTCGTGGTCCAAAAAGCACTCGACCGGGCCATAGCGATGGTTGAGGCGCTCACACACCTCGATGGCGCGCTCGCGCTTGGCGGCATTGGTCTCGCGTGGCATAACGACTCCTCGGCTCAACGGCACAATAAACTTATGGGCACAATTGTCCCACGTCCGAGACGCTTACGCCTCCAAGAATGCACCGGTCTGACGGCCCCACAGGCTCGCGTACTCGCCACCCGCCTCGACAAGCTGCGCATGCGTGCCGTCCTCGACAATCTCGCCATCGGCCAGCACCACAATGCGGTCGAGCGCCGCCACGGTGGACAGGCGATGTGCCACCACAATGGAGGTGCGGCCGCGCATCAGGTTCTCGAGCGCCTCCTGCACCAGCGCCTCGGACTCGCTGTCCAAGGCAGACGTCGCCTCGTCGAGCACTAGAATCGGCGCGTCGGTTAGGATGGCGCGGGCGATAGCCACGCGCTGACGCTGGCCGCCCGAGAGCTTGACGCCGCGCTCACCCACCATGGTGTCAAAGCCACGGGGCAAGCGGTCGATAAACTCGGTCGCATTAGCCAAGCGAGCCGCCTCGCGGATCTGCTCGTCGGTGGCGTCGGGGCGTCCGTAGGCGATATTCTCGCGAATGGAGCGATGGAACAGCAGCGCCTCCTGCGGCACGTAGGCAACCTGGCGGCGCAGGCTCTGCTGCGTGCAGCGCGAGACGTCCTGGCCGTCCACGAGCACGCGACCGCCCTGAACATCGTCTAGGCGCAGCAGCAATTTGGTGAGCGTCGTCTTACCCGAGCCCGATTTGCCCACCAGGCCCACGCGCTGGCCCGCCGCCACATGAAGCGTCAGGTCATCGAACACGGTCTCGCCCGCCGCAGCGTCACGGTACGCAAAGCTCAGGTGCTCAAAATCAATCGCGCCCTCGGTCACTTTGAGCTCAGGGGCGTCCGGGTCGTCTGCCACCAAACATGGCTCGTCCAGCACGCGCGTCATCTCGGCCGCATCGCCCAAAGCGCGGTTGATGCGCTGCATCATGGAACTCACGTAGTTCAGGCGCATGGTGAGGTTATAGGTATAGGTAAAGATCATGACGAGCGAGCCGGCCGAGATGCCAAACCACGCGTTGCCGCCCGCCACGAACACACTCACCACGGCCATGGTGATGACGATAAGACCCGAGGTCGTAAAGTTGCGCTGCATCATGGCGTGCATCGAGACCGTCTCGGCATCGCGCGCGGCACGATCGGCGGCGTCGAACAGATCGCGTTCAAAGTCCTCGCGCCCGCAGGTCTTGACGGCCAAGATGTTCGTGACCGCGTCGGAGGGCACGCCCGAGAGCTTGTTCTGCGCGGCGGACGTCGCGGCCGAAAGCGGCATGATGCGCTTGTACATAAGCCAGACAAACGCAATGTAGACGACCATGATGCCCACCAGGATCACGGTAAACGTCGGCACCACCGGAGCGAGCGCCGCCACCGTGCAGACGACCGAGGTGATGGTGGGGATGAGCGAATACACCGTCACGTCCACCAGCCCCGTATAGCCGCTCATAAAACGGCTCGTCTGGCTCACGAGTGATCCGCCAAAGCGGCTGGTGTGAAATGTCATGGATTGGTTGGAGAGCGTGTCGAAGCATAGACGCGCCAGGTGATAGTTGCCTGCGATCTCGAGCTTGTAGACGGTGTAGTCCTGTAGCTTGGAGAGGATCTGACCCACCAGGTTAACGAGTACGAGCGCCAGGATATAGGGGCCGAAGACCTCAAACACCTGGTCACCCGCCACGGGACCGGCTTGAACGCGGTCGACAATGAGGGCCATCACATAGGTATTGGCAAACGTCAGCAAAAAGATGTAGCCCGCCGACGAGAACACCGAGAGAAAGACAATCAGCGGCTGCGTGCGCGTGACACCCCAAAACCGCTGCAGCGTGCGGCGCACGGTGGAGCGACTGAGCGGGCTGGTGCTTCTCTGGGACATGGGCTTCCTTTCGCGTCTGATAGGGCGAAACGCCATTGTTGCACATTGGAGCACGCTTCAGACAAGTGCGATGCGAAAAGCGGTGGGGCGCCCGCGTTTGCGCCGGTGCCCCACCGTCTTGTTGCAATTAGTCCTCGTCTTCTTGGTCCGCGAGAAGGCTCGCGGACGTGAGTCCCAAGATCTCATCGGCTTGGTCGGCGTCTTCCAGCGCGTCGATGTCCTTGAGCTTGCGCTCCATGACGTTGGTGCGCGTGGTGATGATGCCCTCGACCGTTTTACCCGCGGTCTCGATCTGCTGCTGGGCGCGGCGCAGCGCCTTTTGATAGCGCGGCAGCTCGGCCTTGACGGCGGAGAGCACGCGCAGCACGTCGTCGGTACGTTTTTGCAACTTAAACGTCTGATAGCTCATCTGCAGGCTGTTGAGAATGGCCGCCATGGTGCTAGGGCCGGCAACGTTGACGTGATAGTCGCGGCCCAGGGTCTCGATAAGCCCGGGGCGGCTGACGACCTCGGCGTACAGTCCTTCAAACGGCACGAACATGATGCCAAAGTTGGTCGTTGCCGGCACGCTCAGGTACTTTTCGCAGATGTCCTTGGCCTCGCGCTTGACCATGGTGTCGAGCGTCTTACGCGCAGCCGCCACGGTCTCCGCATCGCCCGACTCCTGCGCGTCGAGCAGGTGCTCGTACGCGTCGCCCGGAAACTTGGAGTCAATCGGCAGCAGCACGGGGTCGCCCTCGTCCACCGGCAGCTTGACGGCAAACTCAACGCGCTCCGAGGCGCCGGGCTTGGTGGCGACGTTTTCCAGATACTGGTCGGGCGTAAGGATGTCCGCCAGAATTGCACCCAGCTGCACCTCGCCCAAAATGCCACGCGCCTTCACGTTGCCCAGCACGCGCTTAAGGTCGCCCACGCCGGTGGCGATGGACTGCATGTCGCCCAGGCCCTTGTACACGACCTCGAGCTGGTCGCTCACCTGCTTAAACGATGCCGACAGTCGGTCGTTGAGCGTGCGGGAGAGCTTCTCGTCCACCGTCGCACGCATTTGATCGAGCTGCACGTTGTTGTCTTTGCGGATGGCGCCCAGCTGAGCATCGACCGTTTCGCGCACCTTGTCCAGGCGATGCTCGATACCCTCGCGGTTGGCACCGAGCTGTTGGGCCGTCTCGCGGCGCAGGTCATCCATCCGGTCACCAGCTTGCGAAAACTCACGTGCGATGGTCAGGTAACGTTGCTGCTCCACGGCCGCATCTGTCGTCTGCTGCTGCGCGATGGCATTGGCCGTGCGGCGAGTTTCGGCCAGCGCGACGTTCAGGGCATCGAGCGCGTTGTTGGCCTGCTCGAGTGCTGCCAGCGTTTCCGCGCTACTGTCGCCACGCTCCCGCAACTCGGCACGCAGGCTCTTGAGCTGGAGGGCGCAAGCCACAGCAACCCCCACCGTCACCAAGGCGATCACAACAAGCACAATATCAATAGCAGACATAAACTCCGCCCAACAAACCCAATCGAGCACCAATCAAAACCGCGATCAATCTTACCCCGCCATACGCACCGGGCGCCCGGCCCCTTCTTGGGCGCCCCTCTCCTCCGCATATTCCATAATGCGGCGCGCCGTCTCCCTGCTCACCTTTGAGTCATCACCGGCTAAATATGCGTACACGTTTCCCTTATTCAGATTCAAATCGCGGCAGAGACCGTAGCGCGTTACACCCGATTCCTCTAGCGCTCCCAACGTTCTTTTTCGCATCAGGGCGTTGATTCTTCTGTCCGCCACTGGCTTTTCCTTCACCGCTCTATACGCACGCCAAACGTTGGCATAACGATTAGGAAGTTTGTCCTCGGCGCATAGAGATGCCAGGCTACCCGTTTGGGCGTACAAGGACAAAACGCCTCGGTAACCCTCTTCCATCCACGAACCCTCGGATAAACCCAGAACGTATTCGGCTTTACCCTGTGCCAAAGCGAGCAAAAACAGGGGCTCCGCCACGCGCGGCGCAACCGTCGTCGCTTGCTTAACCAGTTTTCTAAAACTGAGCGACTGCTGTCCGGATAGCTCTCGGCAATAGCCTTTTAAGAATCCCTCAAAGGTCAGATTCAACCGAGCACCTCCTTTTTGTATTGGCTGTATGCGCAGACCATCTCTTGATAACTCCGCTCCGAAGGCGACGACGCCAGCGCCTCGCCCTCGTCGAATATAAGCCGTTCGAGCAGTCCCCAATCAAGTCGGTCGACGAATGCCTGGCTATGAAGATCGATGATGTCGTTCGGACGACAGGCATAGAGCTTCATTACCGCCAGGTCCTCCAAGGATGGCGTAAAGTACCTGATAAAGCGCGCCCCAATATCCAAGGGAATCAAACGATCTTCGTAATTGAACGGCATCTGATTACAATATGCCACCGCCATACCATTCACCTCGGGGTATCGAGCTATGATCTCGCGGAGGCACCTATCTGCCTCAAACACATCAATGTCATGTGTAACCGAACGATTCGTCACATCGTTTAGCATGAAGGCGCTTCCTCCCACCAATACAACGTTCGGCCTGTCGTCTCTTGGACCTATTTCCAGCTCCGCCTCTTCGTCAATGCCCAAAAGAGTCTGCTCTAAATCCTGCTTATACATAGCAAATCCTATTATTATTTATCTTCAATAATACTATTCAGTCGCACGACAGGACCCACAGGATGCAAGAATTCTGCTCGTGGCGATAATTCGTACACCCTGGAAGTCCTAATGTGACAAACGCTAACTCTCCCAGCCGGCGCGGATGGTTGTTGCGACATCGCCTAGGCGCTGGCCCAGGGCCGCTAGATGCTGGAGCACCTCATTGGGCGAGGCACCGTTGAGAATGCACGTGAGGGCATATGAGGCCAAGAAGATTGCCGCAAGTCCTAGCGGAATGAGCACGATCATCGCCAATGTGCGCAGGCGCTGGCCCACGCGGCGACGACGCGCACGACGCTTGTCGAACGCGAGCTCCTGCGCATATGAATCTTGCTGTACGGAATAGGCCTCTGGTGCCGATTCGCACCCGGGCACGGCTGCAGGTACAGCAGCGGGCACGACGTTTTGCACGGGCGCCTGGTTGGCAACCCCTTGCATTTGCATCTCTATAAGCCGCCGCTGCTGCCGCAGCATGCGCTCGGCTTGTTGCTGTGGGGTCTCAAGAAACAGGTCCATGTTGGCCTCCAAAATCGGAGCGTTCGACGCTTACGACCAGCATCCCGCACCGCCATGACCGCGACAACGCAATCGCCGGCAATAGCCACAAAGTTTCTTTTGCTCAAAAGCTGTCGAAAAGCTCAACAACTCCCCTACCAGCACTTTCTCTGAGCTTTTTTCGCCAGCAATCTTTTGGCCTTCCACCCTTACGCCAACTGACCAAAATCTAACCAAAAGCTTGACGAAAATTGTGGAGACCGGGACCCCACACAAAAAGTGCCGCCCCAAAGGGGCGGCACACAAACCAATCTATTAGCCAAAACTCGTTGGCAAGCCCGCGTCGTCAGACCCGCGGCGCATGCCTTTGCCTCGCGTGACTCTGCGAAGCCGTGAGCGAGAGGGAAAGGGATGCGCCGCGGGTCTGACGTCCGGAGCGGTGAAACCAGCAGTTGCCCTGCGCTCCGTGGTCGGTGAGGACAGACTACATGCCCGCGAGACCGCGGGCGGCGGTGGCGCACATAAACGCCAAGGCTAAAATCACGAGCGAGCCCGCAATGTCTGCCAGCACGCCCATTGCACGACGCTCAAACAACCAGCTCTCAAAGTGCGGAGCAACATTGCGCCAAACACGCCACAACAAGATGCCCATGCCGATGACGCCGGGAATATTGAGCAGCAAAATCTCGGAGCACAAGAGGCCAATCAGGTTGCCGGCGGCAAAGCCCGCATCGCCCTCGCAGTATTTGCGATAAATCATGTACAACATGTATGCCACAAACGGCTGCAGGCACGCAGAGATAAACGTAACCACCATCGAGGGGTCCTGAGAAAAGACATCGGTGAGCTTATCCACGCTCGTGGCATCCTTAGAGGCCAGGAACAGGCCAATGACCACCACGGGCACCACGCCCAAGATGACCTCGACCAGAGTAAATAACTTGGCAGTCAAATCCTCGCTAGCCGAATTCAAATAAGGCGCCCACTCAGGATGAGCATGCGCGCCGACCTTCTTGTCTTTCTCGGCACGATCGGCCTTTTTACCCTCGGCAACCCGACGGCCAGGATCCTTGCGAGTTCCCGCCGCAGCCACCCGAGCCCGAGACTTCTTACCCATACAAAAACACCCCATCAGGTAGTAGATAAACTAAAAGTCGCTACCCAGTGTACCCCACCCATGAACGGTGCCGTCCCAACCAGCCCCCACACAAAACGCGCCGCCCCAAAAGGGGCGGCACACAAACTTTTTTATCAGCTTTTCTGTATCGAGCACTCGACGACCCAAAGCGGGCCGGGAGGGCCGGACTACCTTCCCTCAACGCGACCCTGCGAAGCCGTGAGCGAGGAGGGAGGGTAGTCCGGCCCTCCCGGCCCAGCTCACGCTAGCGCCAAGCGCTAGTAGTTCACCACCTGCTCCTCAAAGTACGCCTTGGGGTGGTTACACACCGGGCACACCTCAGGCGCCTCGGCACCCACATGCAGGTGCCCGCAGTTCAGGCACTTCCACACCTTCACGCCCTCACGCTCAAACACCTCGCCCGACTCGATGCGCTCGACGAGCTTGTTGTAGCGCTCCTCATGGGCCTTCTCGACTGCGGCGACACCACGGAACTTTGCGGCAATCTCGGCAAAGCCCTCTTCCTCGGCGGTCTTGGCAAACTCGTCGTACATCGTGGTCCACTCGTAGTTCTCACCCGCGGCGGCATCGCGCAGATTGTCCAGGGTATCGGGGACGGCGCCATCGTGCAGATACTTAAACCACAGTTTGGCGTGCTCGGACTCGTTGCCAGCCGTCTCGGCAAAGATGTTCGAGATCTGAACGTAGCCGTCCTTCTTGGCCTTGGAGGCATAGTAGCGATACTTGGTGTGTGCCTGGGACTCACCGGCAAAAGCAGTCTCGAGGTTCTTCTTGGTTTGGGAGTTCTCAAAATCCATAGGTGTACTTCCCTTCAACGCATACCGCCCGTAGGCTTCGAGCGGCCTCGTCTTTAGGATGCCCTCATGCCAGAAATCTAAACCTTACAATCCTGTTCTTCAGATTTGCACAGGCTAGATGCTCAGCCAGCGATCGCCCTCGGCTCGGCAAAAGCCCTCACGCTCCAGGTCGGCTAGAATGCCCGCGACAAGCTCGCGCTCGACCGGTCCACGCCCAGCCGCCGCTTCCATCTCGTTAACGCCCACCACGACATCAGCAAGCGTAATCCCCGCCGGCTGGCCATCGCGCGCTGCCAGCAACATGCGCACGATATGCGCGCGCTTTTGGCGACGTGAGCCCTCAAACTTTGACTGACGGCTATAGCCCGCCGAACGCCTAGACGGATTGGGCAACGTCTTTTTTAGATATGCGCCGTAATCCAGCAACGCGTAATACCACGCGCGCGGCGTGTCGGCATCATCGAGCGGCACGGCAAAGGGAGCGGTCTCGTCCGCCAACGCACCAGGGGCCGCCGGACAGGCCGCCTGAATCAGCGGCACCAGCTCGCGATCGGGAACAGCCGGTACATCGGGAAAGAAGTGATGCAGAAAGACCGTGCGCACGTTGGTCTCCAGATACACGCCCGGAAGATCAAACGCAAACGACCGGATACCTTGCGCCGTTGCCGGTCCAATACCAGGCAGAGCGACCAAGTCACGCGTCTCGTGCGGAAACTCCCCACCCCAATCCTCTACGACCCGTTGAGCGGCCTTGTGGAGCGCCAGAGCACGTCGGTTGTAGCCCATCCCCTGCCAAGCGTCCAAAACATCGGAAGGCGCGGCCTGGGCAAGCGCCTGCACGGTCGGAAAGCGGTCGAGCCACGCGGGCATACGCGTCTCCACACGCGGCACCTGCGTTTGCTGCAGCATAACCTCGGAAAGCCAAATAATGTACGGGTCGCGCGTGCGGCGCCACGGAAGGTCGCGATAACGCAGGACCCCTTCCGAACGAATCATCGAACGAAAGGGGTCCTGAATCATGGCTATGCTCCTTATGCGGCGCTATTCCTCCCGGCAAGCGCACGCACAGGTGGCGTACTCGGGAAACGCATCGCGGTCGGCGAACTTGGAATCGACGGCCGGGAACTGGCGGTGAGCGACGATATCGCCCAGCGAAACGGAATCGAGGTAGTCGCGCATCAGCGCTTGAGCTCCGGCCCACAGGGGATGATAGCAGCACGTGCCCATGCGCGCACAGTCGCCATCGGGCGCGGTGCAATCGTTCATGACCATGGGGCCCTGAACGGCCTCAACGACCTGGCGGATGGTGACATCGTCGGGGCTGACCTTAAGACGCATGCCGCCATGGACGCCACGCAGGCTCTCCACAATACCGGCCTGAACCAAACCATGCTGGATCGAACGGGCAAACGAATACGAGACATTGACCTCTTCGGCGGCGGTGCGAACAGAAAGCAGACGCTCCGGGTCCTCGGCAAGCATCGCGAGCATGCGAAGGGCGTAATCAGTCTTCCTCGATATGTCCATTTTTCCCCTTTCAAGGAATACGAACAGCTCGAACGAGCTCCGGGGCCGAGCTTGTGTCGAGACGCTAAATGACCGCCAGGACATCCAAATGGTAAATCGGATATCCACTGAGTGCCGCGCTTGGAGCGAAATGCATCAGATGCGGCGCACAGTGCAATTTAGTATAACATAACCCCCTGTCTCGTAGAACAGGTGTTGCGCAACAAAGCTGTTGTTCAGACAGATATACTTATTAGATTTTACTTGCGTTCCCGAAGGCGCGGGGATTCTGGGCGAAGATGCACCAGGGCAATCGCTCTATCGAAACAAAGTGCATCAAACGCAAAAAGCCACGTCCGAAGACGTGGCTTTAATTACGTTGGCGGGAAGTACGGGGCTCGAACCCGCGACCTCCGACGTGACAGGCCGGCGCTCTAACCAAACTGAGCTAACTCCCCAGGCAGACGTTCGCGTTTGTTTCCGCTCGCGTGCGCTGCGGGGATTAGTATACACAGAAGTCTGTCCGGCGCGCAACAACTTTTTTGAAATAATTTTTCGGGGCCATCCGCCTTGATTATCGACTTTATCCGAACACCTCCCACATTCATCCGCACATGTGCGGATGAATGTGGGAACCCGATACCCTGAGGGCCGGATCGGCCGGCCCCGGGAGATCGGAGGACGGCATGTCCGGAAAGAGGAAGAAGG
>DBFWBE010000032.1:0-22683 GCA_048485835.1 Collinsella sp. | reverse complement strand
CCTGCTGAGCTTCGCCAGGCTCTTCTTGAGGGTGATGACCAGGTCGTCTGCATCCATGGGCGCTCCTTCGACGTTAATTGAAGGGTACCGCCTCGCGGTGACATCGTTTTTATGTCAACCTTGGTCTAACAGAGCCTTTTCGTTTCCCTCTTGCGGCGGAGGGGGGACACCATGCGCCTATACAGGACGACCTGCGCGCTTTCGTCGGATGACGGGCTATGTGTCGAGATGGGGGTCTCGGGTGGAGGCCGCGTCGCGGTCGCGGTCGGCCAGCGACCATCGGTACGGCTCAATCGTATTACCAGAACTAGTAAGGAGCCGCCCTTTCGGACGACTCAAACTGTAATGGGGCTTTTTTAGCTACCCCGGCCGTTACTCCGCCAAAGCATTCGCGCTATCTGCCGGGGTGGCTAAAATAGCCCCGTCCCAAATTAGCTACTCTGACCAAAATCCCTGGGACAAATACTTCTGATAGATTTTGTCTTTCTTGGCTATTGCGTAGTTTAAGAGATTCCATTCCAATAATTACAGCTTTTTGCTAAAGCGTTTTAGCAGTTTATACCGCTTTTGACCTGCGACTACGTTGTACTGGTATCTTCATAAGGTAACCACCTTTACCTACCGTTTACCGCCAGTTTTAGCACATTTACCAAACCGCGCAGCCTCTGCTCAAGCCCGCCCAAAACCCGCCGTATAGTTCCCTCACGGTCCGCATCCGGCGGGTCGATTCGTTACCACGGTCGTGTGTGCGAACACATAGAAGGGGAAGTATCGTGAGCGATTGCAAGAGGGTTTACCGTTTTGGAACCGACGCCCAGGGCACTTGTGTCACCGAGGGCGACAAGTCTATGAACTTTGTGCTTGGCGGCAAGGGCGCTAACCTTGCCGAGATGAGCCGTATCGGCCTGCCGGTCCCCGGTGGCTTTACCATTACCTGCCAGACCTGCGTTGAGTACTCCGGTGCCGGCAATGTTTGGCCTGCCGGCGCGCTTGACGAGATCGTTGCCGCCGAGTCCGACCTCGAAGCCCGCTGCGGCAAGAAGCTCGGAGATGCCAACGATCCGCTGCTCGTCTCGGTGCGCTCTGGCGCTCCGTTCTCCATGCCCGGCATGATGGACACGGTCCTCAATCTGGGCCTCAACGACGATTCCGTCCTGGGCCTCATCGCCCAGACGCAGAACCCGCGCTTTGCTTGGGACAGCTATCGCCGCTTTATCCAGATGTTCTCCAACGTCGTCATGGGCGTCGACGCCGACCTGTTCGAGAACGCCCTGACCCAGGCCCGCCTGGTTGCCGGCGTCCGCGTCGATTCCGAGCTTTCGGCCGAGGACCTGCAGGAGCTCGTCGAGACCTTCAAGGGCATCTTCTCCGCCAACGTCGAGGCCGCCCTGTACCCCGAGCTCGAGGTCGCCGATGGTAAGCCCGTCTTTCCGCACGATCCGGAGCTCCAGCTTCGCCTTGCCATCCAGGCCGTCTTTGGCAGCTGGATGAACGAGCGCGCCTGCATTTACCGCAAGCAGCACGGCATCTCCGACGAGCTCGGCACCGCCGTCAACGTCCAGGCCATGGCTTTTGGCAACAAGGGCGAGACCTCTGCGACCGGCGTCGCCTTCACCCGCAACCCGGCCGACGGCACCAAGGAGTTCTACGGCGACTTTCTGGTCAACGCCCAGGGCGAGGACGTCGTCGCCGGCATTCGCAACACCGAGCCCATCGCCGATCTCAAGACCACTCCGGGGCTTGAGTCCGCAGGCGAGGAGCTCGAGCGCGTGTTCCTGACGCTCGAGGATCACTATCGCGACATGTGCGACATCGAGTTCACCATCGAGCAGGGCAAGCTCTGGATGCTCCAGACCCGCGTGGGCAAGCGAACCGCCACCGCCGCCCTGCGCATCGCCATCGAGATGGTCGAGGAGGGCCTCATCACCCGCGAGGAGGCCGTGGGCCGCATCGATCCTGCGCAGCTCGATCAGCTCCTGCACCCGCAGTTCGACTCCTCCAAGAAGTACGAGGCGCTCGCGACCGGTCTTAACGCCAGCCCCGGTGCCGCCGTGGGCGAGGTCGTGTTCTCGAGCGACGACGCCGTCGCGCGTTCCGCCGAGGGCCACAAGGTCATCCTAGTCCGTTGGGAGACCAACCCTGACGACCTGAAGGGCATGGTTGCCGCCGAGGGCATCCTGACGAGCCACGGTGGCAAGACGAGCCATGCCGCCGTTATCGCCCGCGGCATGGGTACGCCCTGCGTCTGCGGTGTCGAGCGCTTCCATATCGACGCGGCCGAGAAGGTCGTGCGTATCGAGGGTAGCGATCGCGTACTGCACGAGGGCGACATCATCTCCATCGACGGTACCCAGGGCATCGTTGTCGACGGCGCCGTTGACTTGGTCTCCGCCGAGCTTACTGGTGACCTGGACACTATCCTGTCCTGGGCCGATGAGATTCGTCTGGATGAGACCTGCGGCCACGCCAACCACGTGCGCGTCAACGCCGACAACCCCGAGGACGCCGAGCTCGCGCTCGAGTTTGGCGCCGAGGCCATCGGCCTGTGCCGCACCGAGCATATGTTCCTGGGCGATCGCAAGAACATCATCCAGAGCTTCATCCTGTCCGATGACGAGGCCGTGAAGCAGCAGGCCTTGGCCGATCTGCTCAAGGTCCAGACCGAGGACTTCCTGGCCATGTTTAAGACCATGACCGGCCGCGACGTGGTCGTTCGCCTGATCGATCCGCCGCTTCACGAGTTCCTGGACAATCCCCGCGAGCTCGAGGTCGCCATCACCAAGAAGGAGGCCGCTGGCGCTCCCGAGGAGGAGCTCGCCGCCCTGCGTGCCCGCCTGCGTCGCATCGACGGCATGGTCGAGTCCAACCCCATGCTCGGCCTGCGCGGTGTGCGTCTGTCCGTCGTCTTCGGTGACCTGCCGCTTATGCAGGTCCGTGCCGTGGCAACGGCTGCCGCCCGCCTCATCAAGGAGGGCGTCGACCCGCGTCCTGAGATTATGGTCCCGCTCGTCTCCATCACGGCCGAGCATGTCCAGACCCGTGAGGTCATCGAGCGCGTGATCGCCGAGGTTTCCGCCGAGGAGGGCGTGGAGCTCAACATTCCTGTGGGTACGATGCTCGAGCTGCCGCGCGCCTGCATGGTCGCCGACGAGATCGCCCAGCACGCCGATTTCTTCTGCTTTGGCACCAACGACCTCACGCAGACGACCTTCGGCTTCTCCCGCGACGATGCCGAGGCCAAGTTCATCCCGCTGTACCTGCACAAGAAGATCTTGAAGGAGAACCCCTTCGAGACCATCGACACGGCGGTGCTCGAGCTGGTGCGCATGGCAGTCGAGAAGGGCCGTGCCACCAATCCCGGTATGCACTTTGGCGTATGCGGCGAGCACGGCGGCGACCCCAAGTCCATCAAGGGCCTGTTCAACGTGGCCGACGTGGATTACGTATCCTGTTCGCCCTACCGCGTGCCGCTCGCGCGTCTTGCTGCGGCCCAGGCCAAGCTCGAGGCCAAGCGTAACGCCTAAGGTCTTGCGTTTCCGCGCGTAACGTAGCCCCCTTCATGCCGCCCGTCTCATTCGTGAGGCGGGCGGTTATCATGTGCGGGTTTTGTCTTTTTGTCTGCGTAAAAAATAGTTCTTGCAGCGCAAACCTGCGCGTGTATACTCGAATACGTTTGTTCAACTACGTGCCGGCCAAGGTGGTACGGCACCTCTAGAAGAGTAAGGAATTGCACATGGATTACATCCGCGCAATCGAGCGTCAGCAGATCCGCGAGGACATCCCGCAGGTCCGCGTTGCCGACAACGTCAAGGTTCACTACCGCATTAAGGAAGGCGACCGCGAGCGCATCCAGGTTTTCCAGGGTGACGTCATCCGCATGGCCGGCGCCGGTGCCCGTGAGACCTTCACCGTCCGCAAGATTTCCTTCGGTGTCGGTGTTGAGCGTACCTTCCCGCTTCACAGCCCCAAGATCGCCAAGCTCGAGGTCGTCCGTCATGGTCGCGTCCGTCGCGCCAAGCTGTACTACCTCCGCGACAAGGTGGGCAAGGCTGCTCGCATCCCCGAGAAGCGCTAAGAAGATCGCAGCGTCTGTCCACTCGTTTGGACAAAAGGGTCACCTTCGGGTGGCCCTTCTTTTTATCTGATTTGCATGCAAGGAGGCCCCGATATGGCCAACATGACGAGCTCGGTTTCGGCATCGCAGGTTGCCGGCGAGCTGGCGAGCGCCACGTTTGAGGAGATTCCCGCCCTCGTGGAGCATTATCGTGAGGATCCGCGCCAGCAAGTGATCAAGGCTTGCGAGCGTGCTCTTAAGCGCCATGCCAAGGAACTTGCCGAGCGCGAGCGCGTCAACGGCATGTACGAGCTGATGCGCGAGCTCGGTGGGGATGGCGTGGTCGTGGGTGTTGACGAGGTGGGTCGTGGCTCGGTGGCCGGTCCTTTGACGGTGTGCGCCGTATGCCTTCCCATGGAGCCGCGCGTCTGGGGCATCAACGATTCCAAAAAGCTCACGCCCGCGCGCCGCGAGTTGCTCTCAGTGAAGATTGCCGAGGTGGCGACGGCGATCGGTTTTTGCCATATCGCGCCTGCGGATATCGACGATATGGGCATGGCCCGCGCCATCCGCGCTGCCGTTGCGGGCGCCGTGGCCGATACGGGGCTCGAGCCCGATTGCGTGCTTATGGACGGTAACCCCTTGGGCGCCGTTCCCAACGAGCGCGATGTGGTGAAGGGCGATGCCAAAATCGCCTGCATCGCCGCGGCGTCCATCATGGCCAAGGTCACACGTGACGAGATGATGGTCGAGTACGACGCCGAGTATCCTGAGTACCATCTGGCCGAGTCGAAGGGCTATGCAAGCCCCGAGCATATCGACGCCATTCGCAAACATGGACTTTGTCCACTGCACCGCGTGAGCTTTTGCGGAAACTTTCTGCAGACTGAGCGCCTTTTCTAGGTCAATTGTGGAGACAGGGACCTCTGGGGTTTTATAAACCTGCTGGTAGCGGGCCGTATGCAACACCATTGTTGCGTACGGCCCGTTTTTTGACGGCATTTGGTCAGCTTTTGGTTTGCTTCCGGTACTTACCCGCATGAAAGGTGCCCTCATCATCGGGGCAATGCAGCGTGCGGGAAAGGAGACCCCATGAGTGCCGCAAGCAAAAAGAGCAAGACGCAGCAGCTCAAGGAGCGTTGGGAAAACGGCGAGCTCGACTGCGGGGCGATGACGCCCGAGCTTATCAGGGGACTCAGTCCCCGCGAGCTGGGCATGCTGGGTGAGCTGATCACCATCGATTACTTTAACGAGCGCGGCTACACCTTGCTGGAGCAGGGATATCGTTGCTCCGAGGGCGAGGCCGATCTGGTGCTGCTCGATGAGCTCGACGATGTCGTGGTGATGGCCGAGGTCAAGACCAGACGCGTTGCACTGGATTGCAGCACGCGGGTCTTTCCCGAGGAGGCCGTGGACGCCCAAAAGCAACGCCGCTACCGCCGCATCGCAAGTTGCTATCTCATGGAGCATTATCCGCTCAAGGCGATTCGCTTCGATGCCGTGGGTGTCACCATTCGTGGCGGGCATATCGCCGAGATCGAGCATCAGTACAACGCGTTCGATTGGCAGGTGTCGTGATGGCGTTCGAGACGTTTGCCGTTCACGCGGCCTGCATCCGCGGCGTCGAGGCGATTCCCGTCACGGTCGAGGTCTCGCTTGCCGGCGGCGTTCCGGGTATTCAGATGCTCGGCATTCCGAGTATGGAGGTGATGGAGTCACGCGGTCGTATTCGCTGTGCGATGCGCTCCGCCGGGTTCGAGATCCCGCGCTCAGGCATTACGGTCAATCTGGCGCCCGGCGATATTCGCAAGACCGGTAGCGGCTTTGATCTGCCCATCGCCATCGCGGTATTGGCGGCCGATGGACAGATTCCCCGTGACAACCTCGATCGTTGTCTTATCGCTGGTGAGCTTGGCTTGGACGGTACGGTGCTTCCTGTCAAGGGCGAGGTGGCGTTTCAGCTATTGGCGCGTGATATGGGGCTGTCCTTTATCGCCGGCAGGTCCGATCAGCATGTGCCGCTTGCGGGCGTGGATTGCGGCTTTATCGACCATCTGTCTCAGCTTGCTCGCGGCATGGGCGATGCCGCGCGGCATTATCTGGATTCCGAGGGTGTTGAGGCTACTTTTGAGCCCGAACTCGACTATGCCGACGTGCTGGGGCAGGAGGTTGCCAAACGCGGCATGGCGCTGGCGGCAGCGGGTGAGCTCGGTTTGCTTATGATCGGGTCCCCGGGATCGGGCAAGACGATGCTCGCCCGTCGTATGACCGGCATCCTGCCTGAGCTTTCCGTTGAGGACCAGCAGGAGGCGCTGTGCATCCATTCGGTCTTGGGCGAGAACATCGATGGATTATTGGCAGGTCATCGGCCGTTTCGAAGTCCCCATCACAGCATTTCAACGGCTGGCCTCATTGGCGGAGGACGCCCGGTGCATCCGGGTGAGATTAGCCTGGCTCATGGCGGCGTGCTCTTTTTGGACGAGCTTGCCGAGTTTCCCACGGGTGTGCTGCAGACGCTGCGTCAGCCCATCGAACGCGGCTATGTGAGGATCGTGCGCGTCGACGGGGCCTTTACCTTCCCGTCGCGCTTTCAGCTGCTGGCTGCGAGTAACCCTTGCCCCTGCGGCTTCTTGGGTGATCGCGAGGTGCCGTGTCGCTGCTCGGCGGCGATGGTCGAGCGCTATCGGTCTAAACTGCGCGGTCCTTTGGCCGACCGTATCGACATGATGATCGATGTGACCCGTCCCGACCCCCAGGTGATTATCGAGGGAGCGGAGGGTATGTCGTCGGTCGAGTTACGTGACTGCGTTGTGCGCGGTCGCGCCTTTCGCGCCTGGCGCGAGTCCCGTATGGACGATGCGGATGCCGAGGCCGAGGATGACGAGACGCGGTCCATTGACGGCGTCGTTTCGACCTTTGAGCTCGACGAGGCCGCCGAGAAGTGTGTGCTCGGCCTGTCGAAGCGCACGCATCTCACTGGCCGCGGCATCGTGCGCCTGGTTCGCATTGCGCGCACGATCGCAGATGTCGCCGAGAGCGAGCAAGTGACGCAGGACCACGTGCTCGAGGCGGCGATGTATCAGGGAAGGAGGGACCAATGATGGCCGAGGGGACCTTCGAGCTGCATCCAGGTGACGCGTTGTATCCCGAGACCGTTTTGGAGCTTTCTGATGTACCCCAGACGCTCTATGTGCGCGGCAACCCCGAGGCGCTTTCGACGCCCGCGCTCTCCATCATCGGCGCGCGAAAGGCCTCGCCGTATGGTCTTGCCGTGGCAGAGCTTGCGGCAAAGGTGGCAGTCGAGGCGGGAGTGACGGTTGTTTCGGGCGGCGCGGTCGGTTGTGACCAGGCCTCGGGTTGGGCTGCGGTCAACGCCGGCGGCAAACACGTCGTGGTGCTGGGGACGGGCGCCGACGTGGTCTACCCGCGTTCGAGCGCGGGGCTTATTACTCGCACGCTCGATACGGGTGGCGCGGTCGTGTCGATCTCTCCGTGGGGCATGGGTCCGCGCAAGTTTGCCTTTCCGCGCCGGAATCGCGTGATCGCGGCCCTGTCGCAAGCCCTCTTTGTATCCGAGGCGGGTATGCCTTCCGGGACGTTTTCTACAGCCGAGGCTGCTATGGATTTGGGGCGCGAACTTCTTGCCGTGCCGGGGTCGATCCTATCGCCCGAGTCGCGTGGCACGAATTACCTCATTGCGAACGGTGCCTGCTGCATCATCGACGAGGAATCTATCGAGATGGCTATCTCACGTATCTACGGCACCCTGCGCTACTCGCGCCCCGATGCTCCTGGCATTGCCGACCTGGATCCAACACAGCAGACCGTGATGCATGCGCTCATCGCCTCTCCGCTCAAGGTCGACGACATCGCGGCGCTCGTCTCACTCGATGCCGTCGGCGTACTCAAACTCTTGGGTTCGCTTGAACTCGAGGGCCTTATCGAGCGCATGATGGATGGAAGGTATGCGCCCTCCAAGTTTGCCCTTCACGCCCAGACGCCCTTCGGTCACAATGGAAAACGTGTCAATTAGAAAGGTGTTTGCAGATGCAGTTCGATCAGGTGACGGTTATCGGTGGCGGTCTGGCGGGTTCGGAATGCGCGATCCAGCTGGCAGACCGCGGGTTTGCCGTAAAGCTGTGCGAGATGCGCCCCCAGGTGAGCTCCCCGGCTCACCATACTGATCACCTGGCAGAGCTCGTCTGCTCCAATTCGTTTAAGTCGACCCGTCCAGATTCCGCTGCTGGCCTACTAAAAGCCGAGCTCCAGCGCATGGGTTCAGTCCTGCTCGATTGCGCCCATCGCGCCGCTGTTCCCGCCGGTGGTGCCTTGGCGGTCGACCGCGTCAAGTTTTCCGAGCTTGTCGAGGCCGAGGTTGCCGCCCGTCCCAATATCGAGATCATTCACGGCGAGGTCACGCAGATTCCCGAGGGTCACGTGGTCATTGCCGCCGGCCCCTTGTGCTCGCCGGCGCTGAGCGAAGAGGTCATGAAGCTCGTCGGTGGCGACGCCCTTGCGTTCTTCGATGCCGCGGCGCCGATCGTCGATGCCTCCACGCTCGATATGGACGTGCTGTTCTCGCAGTCGCGCTACGAGGAGCAGGGGAGTGGCGACTATCTCAACGCTCCGCTCAACAAGGAGGAGTACGAGGCCTTTATCGAGGCGCTTACCACGGCCGACCGCGTGGTGCTCAAGGATTTTGAGGGCGGCGATCTGTTCCAGGCCTGCCAGCCTGCCGAGGAGGTTGCACGCACCGGCAAGGACGCCATTCGCTTTGGCGCCATGAAGCCCGTCGGCCTCACCGACCCGCGTACCGGACGTCGCCCCTGGGCGGCGATTCAGCTGCGTGCCGAGAACAAGGAGAAGACCGCTTATAATTTGGTGGGCTTCCAGACCAACCTGACCTTTGGCGAGCAGAAGCGCGTCTTCCATATGGTGCCGGGCCTGGAGAACGCTGAGTTCTTCCGCTACGGTGTCATGCACCGTAATACCTTTGTCGACGCCCCGCACGTCCTCGATGGCACCTTTGCCGTGCCCGGTACCGGCGTGCGCCTGGCCGGTCAGATCACCGGCACCGAGGGGTACATGGAAGCCGTGGCGACCGGTCTGCTCGCGGCGCTCAACACCTATGCCGAGGCTATCGGTGCCGCGGGCGTCGAGTTGCCCCGCGTGGGCGCCCTGGGCGCGCTCGTGGGCTATGCGACCGATCCTGCCACCGTGGGCTACCAGCCCATGCATGTCAACTTTGGCCTGGTGCCGCCGCTCGAGGACGGTAAGCGTCGCAGCAAGCGCGACCGCTACCAGGCCTATGCGGACCGTGCGCTTGAGGCCCTTGATGCCTATCTGGCCACTCGCCCCGATCTGTTTGGAGGCGACCGGTCATAGCCTTTGACCTGTACGATGCCGTCGACTCGTTTATCGCCTATATCGCACGTGTCGAGGGACTTTCTCCCAACACGGTGACGGCCTACGGCTCGAGGCTGGAGCGCTTTGCTTCCTGGTGCGAGCGCGAGGATATCGATGCTTTCGCTGCCGACGTGCGCACCATTCGTCGCTATCTTGCCGAGCTTTCGCGTGAACAGGTGGCTCCCCGAACGCTTGCGGCGCACCTGTCGGCTATTCGATCTCTCTATCGCTGGATGGCTGCCGAGGGGATTGTCGAGGGCGATGCGGTCTCGGCGATCGCATCGCCCAAGCTGCCACGTGACCTGCCGGGCGTCCTTACGACCCAGCAGGTTGAGGCGCTGCTCAAGACGCCTGATACCTCGACGCCCGCGGGACTGCGCGATGCGGCGATGCTTGAGTTGCTCTATGCCTCCGGCGCGCGAATCTCGGAGCTCGCGGCGCTCAACGTGGAGTCTATTGGTTGGTCCGAGCGAACGCTGCGACTTTGGGGCAAGGGGAGCAAGGAGCGTATCGTCCCTCTGTATCGTCGCGCACTCGAGGCGACGCGTCTCTATATTGAGGAGGGGAGGCCGGAGTTGCTCGCTCAGGCAAAGCGCCGTGACCCCGCTACCGGGCCGCATCCGCTGCTTATATCGGCGCGCGGCAATCGCATGAGTGCCGCCATGCTCAGGCGGCGGTTCCATACGCTGGCGACGCTCGCCGGCATTCCGGCCGACATTGCCCCGCATGCGATGCGCCATACCTTTGCGACCGATTTGCTCGAGGGCGGTGCGGACCTGCGCTCGGTTCAAGAGCTGCTGGGCCATGCGAGCCTGTCTACAACGCAGATTTACACGCATCTCACGCCCGATCGGCTCAAACGTGCCGTGGCTCAAGCCCATCCCCGCGGCGAATAGTGGCTGGGACGTCCCGCGCCGCACTCAGGTGTGTGGTTTTGATTGCGGGTTGGCAGGAAGATGCATTCCTGCTATCATTCATCGGGTTGCTTCACGGCAACATGTTTTTATCACGCACGCGCGGCTACTTCATACCGTGGTGCCCGGGCTTTGGTAGCACATGTCCGGGTTGGTTTTGGAGGATGACCCCGCGCGGAGGCAAACCACAGGAGGTTTAACATGGCTACCAAGATTAATATCCGCACCCTGCTCGAGGCCGGCTGCCACTTCGGTCACCAGACCCGTCGCTGGAACCCCAAGATGAAGCCGTTCATCTTCGGTGAGCGCAACGGCATCTACATCCTCGACCTCAAGCAGACCATCCTCGACGCCGACCAGGCCTACACCTTCGTCAAGAACGTCGCCAAGGGTGGCAACGTGCTGTTCGTCGGTACCAAGAAGCAGGCTCAGGAGGCCGTCAAGAACGCTGCTGAGCGCGCCAACATGCCTTACATCAACCAGCGTTGGCTCGGCGGTATGCTGACCAACTTCGTCACCATCCGCTCCCGCATCAACCGCATGGAGGAGCTCGAGGCCATGGTCGAGGACGGCCGCATGGCTGTTCTGCCCAAGAAGGAGCAGGCTGTTCTCGGCAAGGAGCTCACCAAGCTCCAGACCAACCTCGGTGGCGCCCGCGACATGAAGGGTCTGCCCCAGGCTCTCTTCGTCATCGACACCAAGCGCGAGGAGAACGCCATTAAGGAGGCTCAGCGCCTGAACATCCCCGTCGTCGCTCTGATCGACACCAACTCCGATCCCGACGAGGTCGAGTACGGCATCCCCTGCAACGATGACGCTATCTCCGCTGTCACCCTTATGTGCGAGCTCATGGCTGACGCCTGCCTCGCTGGCTCCGGCAAGGAGCAGGTCTCCGAGGCCGAGATGGCCGCTGAGCCCAAGGCCGAGTAAATCAGTCTTAGTTAATTCTTTTTCATCTCTTTGAAAGGAACCACAATGGCCCAGATTACCGCCGCTATGGTCAAGCAGCTCCGCGAGATGACCGACTCCCCGATGATGGAGTGCAAGAAGGCTCTCGTCGAGGCTGACGGCGACATGGACGCCGCTGTCGACGTTCTGCGTAAGAACGGCCTTGCCAAG
The DNA here is from genome assembly GCA_048485835.1 of Collinsella sp. Classification (GTDB taxonomy): domain Bacteria; phylum Actinomycetota; class Coriobacteriia; order Coriobacteriales; family Coriobacteriaceae; genus Collinsella. The sequence goes on along the minus strand of DBFWBE010000032.1, from coordinate 11,190 downwards.
GCTGCCAAGAAGGCTGGCCGTGAGACCAACGAGGGCGCTGTCGCCGCGTTCGTCTCCGAGGATGGCAAGACCGGCGCTCTGCTCGAGCTCTCCTGCGAGACCGACTTCGTTGGCTCCAACGCCAAGTTCACCGGCTTTGCTTCCAAGGTCGCTGAGGTTGTCGCTACCACCGAGCCTGCTGACGTCGACGCTCTGCTCGAGAAGCCGATGGGCGAGGAGACCGTTTCCTCCGAGCTCACCGAGATGATTCACATCATGGGCGAGAACATGAAGATCTCCCGCTTCGCTGCCCGCAAGGCCGAGAACGGCGCGCTCGCTTCTTACATCCACATGGGTGGTAAGATCGGCGTCCTCGTCGAGTTCGCCTTCGAGAAGGCCGAGACCGCTCAGGCTGAGTCCTTCAAGACCTTCGCTCACGACGTTGCCCTTCAGGTTGCCGCCGTCGCCCCGATCTGCGCTACCCGCGATCAGGTTCCGGCCGAGACCGTCGAGCACGAGAAGCAGATCTACATGGCCCAGGCTGCCGAGTCCGGCAAGCCCGAGGCTATCCAGGAGAAGATGGCTGTCGGCCGTCTGGAGAAGTTCTACAAGCAGTCCGTGCTCACTGAGCAGGAGTTCATCAAGGACAGCTCCCTCACCATCAAGAAGTACGCTGAGCAGGTCTCCAAGGAGCTCGGCGACACCATTACCGTCGTTGCCTTTGACCGTCTGGTCCGTGGCGAGTAAATAAGCTCTTGTAGCTGGTAATGAGCAGGCTGTGGGTTTTACTCACAGCCTGCTTTTTCATGGCTCTTATCAGAGCCTTTGATATCATATTGAGAGTCTAATTAAAGGAGGATCGCTTTGTCCGACATCCGATATAAACGCGTGCTTCTTAAGCTTTCCGGCGAAGCACTGATGGGCGACGGCCAATATGGTATCGACCCCAAGGTTACCGACCATCTTGCCAAGCAGGTCAAGGAGCTGCTCGCCGTTGGCCATGAGGTCGGCGTCGTTGTCGGCGGCGGCAATATTTTCCGCGGCATGGCCGGCGCTGCCGGTGGCATGGAGCGTGCTCAGGCCGACTACATGGGCATGCTGGCAACCGTTATGAACGCGCTCGCCCTGCAGGATGCCTTCGAGCATAACGATGTTCCCTGCCGCGTGATGAGCGCTATCCAGATGAACGAGATCTGCGAGCCCTATATTCGCCGTCGCGCCATCAACCACCTTTCCAAGGGCAACGTCGTTATTTTTGCCGCCGGTTCGGGCAATCCGTACTTTACGACCGACACCGCCGCGGCTCTTCGTGCGTGCGAGATCGGCGCCGAGATTCTGATTAAAGCCACCAAGGTTGACGGCATCTACGATAAGGATCCCGTCAAGTGCGCTGATGCCGTCCGTTTTGACAAGATTACCTATCACGAGGTTCTCGTCCGCGGTCTGCAGGTTATGGATTCCACGGCTACGGCACTGTGCCAGGACAACCGTATGCCGATTTTGGTCCTCAACATCGATGGCGAGGACACCGTCAAGCGCGCGCTTTCGGGTGAGCCCGTCGGCACGCTCGTCTATCAGGAGGATTAAGCATGGCAGAGAACATCACCGCCCATATGGACAAGTCGCTCGAGTCCCTCAAGCATAACTTCTCCAAGGTCCGTACCGGCCGCGCCAATGCCAACATTCTGTCCGACATCACCGTCGATTATTACGGTGTTCCCACGCCGGTCACGCAGGTTGCCGCCGTCAAGACCCCCGAGGCCCACATGCTGCTCATCGAGCCGTGGGACAAGGCACTCATCAACGCTATCGTCAAGGCCATCGGCGCTTCCGATCTGGGTATTACCCCCAACTCCGATGGCACCGTCGTTCGTCTGCCGTTCCCGGCTCCCACCGAGGAGCGCCGTCGCGAGCTCGTCAAGGAGTGCCGCGAGTACGCCGAGCAGGCCAAGGTGTCTATCCGTAACATTCGTCGCGACTTCAACAACAAGCTCGAGCGCGATGAGGAGCTCACCGAGGACGATGTCCGTCGCGAGCAGTCCAAGGTCCAGAAGCACACCGATGAGTATGTCGCCAAGGTCGAGGAGCTTCTGAAGGAAAAAGAAGCCGAGGTCATGGAGATCTAAGGTGCAATACGACGAGCATAAACTGGTCGAGTACTTTGCCGACGCCCCTGCGGGCGTCGGTTTTTCCGACCTTGACCTCTATAACATTCCGCACCATATCTCGTGCATCATGGACGGCAACGGTCGTTGGGCCACATCGCGCGCTCTTGCACGCACCGAGGGCCACAAGGCGGGTATCGTCTCCCTTCGTGAGATTATTACCGCCTGCGTGCGTCTGGGCGTCGACGTGCTTTCGGCCTATGCGTTTTCTACCGAAAACTGGAACCGCCCGCAGCATGAGGTCAACGTCTTGATGCACCTGTTTGCCAAGACGTTTATCGACGAGCTGCCGCTTCTGAAGCGCGAAAACGTGCGCGTTGTCTTTTTGGGTGACATTTCCGCGCTGCCCAAGAAGACCCGCGACGTTTTTGAACGCGGTCTTGCAGAGTGCGCCAATCACACCGGCATGACGCTGGCGCTTGCCGTCAACTACGGCGCGCGTGCCGAGATTACCCGCGCTGTCCGTCAGATCGCACTCGACGTTGCCGCCGGTAAGATCGATCCTGCCGCAATTGATGACGACATGGTGGCTTCCCACCTCTATACCGCCGGTCTTCCCGATCCTGAGCTTGTGATTCGCACCTCTGGTGAGCTGCGCCTTTCGAACTATCTGCTGTGGCAGGTAGCTTATTCCGAGTTCTACGTCACCGATACCTATTGGCCCGACTTTGATCGTTGGGGCCTTGTCGACGCCATTTTGGCCTATCAGGGCCGTGACCGTAGGTTTGGTGGACTGAGCAAGACCGAGGAGGCTTAATCGTGTCCGATCGTCCCAAGGCATCTGCTCCCAAGACGCCTGCGCGTAAAGCTGCCGCTGCGGGAGCGCCCGCAGCGAAGAATGGCACCGGTTCGTGGCTTGCGGGCTTTATCACCCGTGCCGCCGCTGGTATCGTCTATGCCGTTGTCTTTATCCTGTGCCTGGTTTTGGGTATCGTGCCCACGGCCATATTTGTTTCTGTCATGAGCGGTCTGTGCTGTTATGAGTTTTTCCGTATGACGAGGCTCGATGGCAAGATGGCTAACGAGCGCATGGGTATCGCTGCCGCCGTACTCTTTCCGCTGTCGGCGTTGGGCGATTCGATGTTGCTGAATGCCCTGCTTTTTGCCCTGATGCTCGCTGTGGGCATTTGGTATGTCTGGTCGCCGCGTACCCGCATCTCTGATGTGGCCGTGACGCTCATGGGTCCCATCTACACTGGCTTTATGCTGTCGGCTATCGTGCTGCTGCGCGATGCCGTGCCCGGTTTTGCCGGCGCCCTGCTTTCGGTGGGCGTTTGCGCGTCCCTTTGGGTCTCCGATTCGTTTGCCTACATCGTGGGCAGCCGTATCGGTAAGCACAAAATGGTTCCCAAGATCTCTCCCAAAAAGAGCTGGGAGGGGTTTGTCGGCGGCATCCTGGGCTCGGTTTTGATTTGGCTCATCCTGTGGGCGACGCACTTCTACAAGCTCAGCCTGCCCTATGCGCTGCTGTGCGGCGTGGTCGTGTCCGTCCTGGGCGTTATCGGAGACCTCATCGAGTCGCGCATCAAGCGCGGTGTGGGCGTCAAGGATTCCGGTAACCTTATCCCGGGCCACGGCGGCATGCTCGATCGTAGCGATTCGCTTATCTTTGGCTGCATTACCGCGCAGCTGCTTTTGATGATCGGAGGCGTGCTGTAATGTCCTTCCAGACGACGTATGGCCCCGATGGACGTCTCCGTGTTGCCATCCTGGGTTGTACGGGCTCTATCGGCACCCAGGCGCTCGATGTGTGCCGCCAGCATGCCGATCGCCTGCAGGTGACGGCGCTGTCCGTTAACTCCAGTACCTCCGAGCTCGTTGCCGCTGCCCGCGAGTTCTCGGTTCCGGCGGTTGCCGTGGCCGATGTCGCTCATGGCGATGACGCCGTGCTGCAGGAGTTGCCCGAGGGAACGAAGCTCGGCGTTGGCGCGCAGGCGGTTTGCGAGCTCGCGCGTCGCGACGATGTCGACTGCGTGCTCGTCGCTATTGTGGGCGCCGCCGGTCTCGAGGCGAGCCATGCGGCCTTGACCTCGAATAAGCGTCTTGCCCTTGCCAACAAGGAGTCCCTCGTCGTCGGCGGCGACTTGCTTATGCCGTTGGCGCAACCGGGCCAGCTTATTCCAGTCGACTCTGAGCACTCCGCCATCTACCAGTGCTATCTGGGGGAGAACCCACGCGAGGCTCATTGTATTTGGCTCACCTGCTCGGGCGGTCCGTTCTTTGGCCGCACCCGCGACGAGCTCGACCGCGTGACGCGTGCCGATGCCCTCGCACATCCCACGTGGGCCATGGGTGCCAAGATCACCATCGACTCCGCCACCCTCATGAACAAGGGCCTGGAGCGCATTGAGGCCATGCATCTGTTTAACTGCGACCTCGATTTCATTAACGTGGTCGTGCAGCGTCAGTCCAAGATTCACTCTATGGTCGAGTTCGCCGACGGCTCCGTGATGGCGCATCTCGGTGCTTCCGACATGCGTATTCCCATCCAGTTCGCGTTCTCGTATCCCGAGCGTTGGGATACCCCGGCGCCTCGTATCGATTTCCGCGAGCTGGGGCAGCTCACGTTTGATGCTGCCGACATGGATACCTTCCGCTGTCTGGCACTGGCCGAACGTGCCGGCAAGACGGGTGGCACCATGCCGTGCGTGCTCAATGCCGCCAACGAGGTCGCCGTCGATGCCTTCCTGCACGATGGCTGCAGCTTTACCGATATCGATCGCATTGTAGAATCCTGCATGGATGCCCACGATATGCAGGCGGTCGATTCGTTTGAGCAGCTTCGCGACATCGATGCGTGGGCGCGTGAAAAGGCTGCGCAGGTGCTCGCCGCAACCCGTTCCTAACCCATAAGGATTGCTTTTTCGTTTTATGGATACTGTTCTGAGCGTTCTCTCATCGGTCTTTTGGGGCCTGCTGATGCTTTCCGTCCTCGTGTTTTTGCACGAGGGCGGCCACTTTTTGGCGGCGCGTGTCTGCGGCGTCCGTGTGACCGAGTTCTTTTTGGGCCTGCCGTGCCGCTTTGACATCCATTACACGTCGCGTCGCATTGGAACCAAGTTTGGCGTGACCCCGCTGCTGCTGGGTGGCTACGCTGCCATCTGCGGTATGGATCCGACCGACGTCTCCTGCGCCGATCGCGTGCTCGCGGCTATCTATCGTCATGGTCGCGTGACCGTGGCCGACCTTGCCGCCGAGCTCGAGCTATCCGAGGAGGATGTGCTCGAGGCATGCGCCTTGCTCTTGGGTTGGGGCTCTATCGCACCTTGGTATGAGGAAGGGGAGAAGCCCTCGCCGAGCTACTATCCCACCAAGTATCAGACGCTGCCGCGAGACGCGGCGGGTTACACCACCTTTGACGGCCGCCGTTTCGATCGAGAGCATGCGACTACCGAGGGCGATGTGTGGGAGCTGCCGTGCGGAGAAGCCGAGTTCCTTGCGCAAGAGCGTTCGCATACCTATCTGGGCCAGGGTTTTCTCAAGCGCGCCTTTATGCTGCTCGCGGGCATTCTCGTCAATATCCTGACGGGCTTTTTGCTGCTTATGAGCATCTACTCTATTGCGGGTGTCACCGTGCCGATGGATACCAACGTGATCGGTCAGGTTGACGAGGGGTCTATTGCCGCCAAGGCGGGTATCGAGGGCGGCGACGCGATCCTTTCGGTTGACGGAGTATCGTGCTCTACCTGGATGGACGTTTACGATGCCATCGGCAAGGCTGCCGGAAAGGACGATATCGCCATCGAGTACGAGCGTGACGGCAAGCAGCATTCGACCGCGGTTGCGCTCAAAGAGGACGAGCGCCTAGGTGTGTATGCCTCTACGCAGGTGGTCCGTTTAGACCCCATCACGTCGGCTCGCCTTTCGTTTTCCTATGTCGTGCAGACAGCGGAGGGTGTGATGCGCCTGCTCCAGCCGCAGCATACGATGGAGATTCTCGATCAGTCTTCTTCGATCGTGGGCATTAGCGTTATGTCCTCACAGGCTGCTGCTGCCGGCCCTGCCACGTTCCTTTCGTTTGCCGCCCTCATTTCGTTCTCGCTTGGCTTTATGAATCTGCTGCCCATCCCACCACTCGATGGCGGCAAGCTGGTCATCGAGATCATTCAAAAGATTGCTGGCCGCGAGCTTCCGCTCAAGGTCCAGACGATTGTGAGCTATGTGGGCATCGCGCTCTTTGCGCTGCTGTTTGTCTATATGCTTCGTTCCGACGTCCTTCGATTTATCCTGTAGGGGAGTGTTTGGATTGTCTTTATCCCATCCTTTGCCTCGCGAGTTGACGCGCCCCGTGCATGTGGGCGGTGTGCAGATCGGTGGCGGCGCGCCGGTGGTGGTCCAATCCATGACCTGCACCGATACCGCTGACGCCCAGGCAACGCTTGCGCAAGTGTGCGCGTTGGCGCAGGCTGGCTGCGATATCGTGCGCGTGAGCGTGCCCACCGAGGCCGCGCTTGAGGGTTTCCGCACCATCTGTGCCGAGTCTCCGGTGCCGATCGTCGCCGATATTCACTTTAACCATAAGCTCGCCATCGGCGCCGTCGAGGCTGGTGCCGCCAAGCTTCGCATCAATCCCGGCAATATCGGCGATTGGGCTAAGGTCGATGCCGTCATCGACGCCGCCGGCGCTGCGGGCTGTGCGATTCGCATCGGTGTCAACGCCGGCTCACTCGAGCAGGATATCGCTGAGCGCGACGAGCTTACGCAGCCCGAGAAGCTCGTGATGTCGAGCGAGCGCTTCGTCAAGCACTTTGAGGACCGCGGTTTTACGAACATTGTGCTTTCGGCCAAGGCCCATAGCGTGCAAACGACGCTTGATACCTATCGAGCCCTGTCGCGTGAGATTCCCCACGTTCCGCTTCACCTGGGCGTGACGGAGGCGGGGACCAAGCTCCAGGGCACCATCAAGAGCTCTGTAGGCTTGGGTATCTTGCTTTCCGAAGGCATTGGCGACACCATGCGTGTGTCGCTCACAGCCGATCCGGTTGAGGAGCCGCCGGTTGCCTGGGGTATTCTGCAGTCGTTGGGCCTGCGTCGCCGTGGCCCCGAGATTGTCTCGTGCCCCACATGCGCCCGCTGCCAGGTTAACCTTATTCCAATTGCCGAGGAGGTTACCGAGCGGCTTAAGAACTACTCCGCGCCGCTTTCGATCGCTGTGATGGGATGTGCCGTTAATGGCCCCGGCGAGGCTTCTGATGCCGATCTGGGCGTTGCTTGCGGACGTGGTCAGGCCTTGCTCTTTTCGCATGGCCAGATCATTGGTAAAGTAGCTGAGGACCAAATTGTCGACGCGCTTATGGCCGAGGTCGACAAGCTTATTGAGGAGAAATAAATGACCCGAGCAATGTATATGTCTAAGCTTTATGCGCCGACGCTTAAAGAGGATCCGGCGGACGCTGAGCTCGCCAGCCACCGTCTGCTGCTCCGTGCCGGCATGATCCGCAAGGAGGCCGCCGGTCTATATTCCTACCTGCCGCTTGCTTGGCGCTCGATTCGCAAGATCGAGAACATCGTGCGCGACGAGATGGACGCCGCCGGCGCCCAGGAGCTTATGATGCCTATCATGGTCGATGCCGAGTTGTGGCGTGAGTCCGGCCGCATCGACGCCTATGGCAAGGAGCTTGTGCGCTTTGACGACCGTCACGGTCGCGAGTTCGTCCTGGGCCCCACGCACGAGGAGACCGTCACGGCCCTGGTGCGCAATGAGCTGCGCTCCTACAAGCAGCTACCCGTTAACCTCTACCACATCCAGGATAAGTTCCGCGACGAGTTCCGCCCCCGCTTTGGCCTGATGCGCGGTCGCGAGTTCATCATGAAGGACGCCTACAGCTTCTCCGCCACGCAGGAGAGCCTGCAGGAGGAGTATGACAAGATGAAGCAGGCCTACGCTAACATCTGCGAGCGCTGCTATATCAAGGCCCTGCCCGTTGTTGCCGACTCCGGTGAGATCGGTGGCGATACCTCCGTCGAGTACATGGCTTTGGCCGACGCCGGCGAGGCTTCGCTCGTCTACTGCGACGATTGCGGCTTTGCTGCCGATGACGAGGCGGCAAGCACCAAGGTCGTCGTGACCGAGGGTCCTGGTGACGGTACGCTCACCAAGGTTGAGACTCCGGGCATGGGCACCATTGAGGCAGTTGCTAAGTTCTTTGGGTTCCCCGAGAACGGCACGCGCAAGTCGCTGGCACTCATCGACGCCGAGGGCAAGCCGGTCGTGGCCATTGTTCCGGGCGATCACGAGCTCAACGATTGCAAGGCCGAGCACGTCTTTGGCAAGGGCTATCGCATGATGACCGACGAGGAGCTTCAGGCGAACGGTCTGCACAAGGGCTTTATCGGACCGGTTAACCTGCCCGATGGCATTCGTCTGGTGTGCGACGAGAGCCTGCGCGATTCCAAGCAGTGGGCCTGCGGTGCCAACGAGGTCGATTATCACTTTACCGGTGCCTGCCCCGAGCGCGATTTTACCGTCGATGAGTGGGCCGATCTGGTCACCGTTGTCGCCGGCGACCCCTGCCCGCACTGCGGCAAGCCGCTCTCCGCTGCCCGCGGCATCGAGGTCTCTCAGGTCTTCCAGCTGGGCACCAAGTATTCCGAGGCCATGGGTGCCACCTTTATGGACGAGGACGGCAAGGAGAAGCCGCTTATCATGGGTTGCTACGGCGTGGGCGTGTCCCGCTCGCTCGCTGCCGTCGTGGAGCAGCACAATGACGAGCACGGCATCGTCTGGCCGGTCTCTGTCGCTCCGTACGAGGTCGCGGTGATTCCGCTCGATCCCAAGAAGGAGGAGTGCGCGACCGTCTGCGAGCAGATTGTTGATGGCCTGTGCGCCGAGGGTATCGAGGTCGTCGTCGACGATCGCGATGAGCGTCCGGGCTTTAAGTTTGCCGATAACGACCTCATGGGCTTCCCGTATCAGGTGGTTCTGGGCAAGCGCGGCCTTAAGAATGGCACCGTTGAGCTCAAGGACCGTGCTACGGGCGAGCGCGAGGACGTGGCGATCGACGAGGTCGTTGCCAAGGTTGCCGAGCTTGTTAAGGCAGCCCGCCGTTAATCGACGATTTCGCTTGTAGTTCGATATGTGGGACGGCCCCGCATTTCTCCAATCGGGGAGATGCGGGGCCGTCCTATTATCTTGTAGCATCCTCGATATCTAAAAGGAAAACCCCACAGCCCATGCGAGCTGCGGGGTTTTCCATTATGCCTCCGATGCGAAATAAATCGCTCAGATATTACTGATAATCGACGACGTCGATCCAGTTCTTCAGGAACTCATCGTTCACGTTGCGCTTACGAGCGAGCTCGGAAGCGGCGACGATGCTCGTCCACTGACGCACGACCTGCATGGGCATGTCGGCACGGTCGCAGTAGAGCTCCAGGTAGGCCTCGGCCTGGTCCTTGCTGTTGAGGGCAAAGAGCAGGTAGGTGGTGGCAACGTCGGCAGCAGGGGAGCCCTGGGTGGCGTGTGCCCAGTCGCACACATAGAGCTGGCCGTCGTCGCCGACGATGACGTTGGAGGGGTTGAAGTCGCCGTGGCAGACCTTGAACTCCTTGGTCATGCCGTCCAGACGCTCCTGAAGGTTGTAGCGCGTGGTGGCATTGAGCTGATCAAGGCTGTCGATCATGCGGGCGTACTTGTCGCGCTGACGGTTGAGCAGCGGGGAGGTGTAGCCGTGGATCTCGATCTGGAGGTCGACGAACATCTCGAGGTACTCACCAAAGCGCTGGGGCTCGGCAGTCATCTTCTCGGCAAGGGTGGTGCCCGGAACCTTCTCGGTCACGAGCGCCCAGCCGTTGGCGTTCTCGAGCTGGGAAACCTCGAGAGCCTTGGGGCTGCGGATGCCGCACTCATTGATGCGGGCAAGATTCAAAGCCTCGTTGAACACGTCGGAGACAGGCTTGGTCTCGTTAAAGACCTTGACAATCTTGTCGCCCAGGTCGTAAACGACCTTGTTGCCACGGCGGACGAGCTCGGTCTTGGAATCGGGTAGCAGCATGGTTGCATCCTTTCAACGATGCGATAGAAGCGACGGCGGGGGTGTGTGAAACACCCGTGCACCCCCGCCGTTAAAAACCGTGCTAAAACTAGCAGACGGCGTAATCCTGGGGCTCGCGGCCGTAGTAGGCGTCCAGGTAGAGCTCCTTGATCTCGCTCATGAGCGGGTAGCGCGGGTTGGCGCCGGTGCACTGGTCGTTGAATGCCTGCTCGGTCATTTCGTCGAGGGTGTCGAGGAAGTACTGCTCGTCAACACCGTAGTCGGCGATGGTCTTCTTGACGCCGATGAAGTCCTTGAGCTCTTCGAGCTTCGTGATGAAGTTCTCGAAGACCTCCTTGTCGTCCTTGCCCTCGATGCCGCAGTACTTGGCCATCTCGGCGTAGTTGTGCAGCGCGTTGGGGTAAGGATACTGGGAGAAGGTACCCATCTTGACGGGAGCCTCGGCGGCGTTGTAGCGCATGACGCGGGTCAGGATGACAGCGTTTGCGAGGCCGTGGGGCAGGTGATGGAAAGCGCCGAGCTTGTGGGCCATGGAGTGGTTGAGGCCCAGGAAGGCGTTGGCGAAGGCCATACCGGCCATGCAGGAGGCGTTGTGCATCTCCTCGCGGGCGTGCGGGTCCTTGGCGCCGTTCGTGAAGCTGGAGGGCAGGTTCTCGAAGACGAGCTTGGCAGCGCGCTCGGAGAGGCCCTTGGTGTAGTCGGAAGCCATGATGGAGACGTAGGACTCGATGGCGTGGGTCATGACGTCGATGCCGGAGGCAGCGGTCAGGCCGCGCGGGGCGGTCATGCAGTTGTCGGCGTCGACGATAGCCATGTTGGGGAGCAGCGCGTAGTCGGCGAGCGGCCACTTGATGCCGGTCTCCTTGTCGGTGATGATGGCGAACGGCGTGCACTCGGAGCCGGTACCCGAAGAGGTCGGGACGGCGACGAAGTAGGCCTTCTTGCCCATCTCGGGGAAGGTGAAGATACGCTTGCGGATGTCCATGAAGTCCATGGCCATGTCCTCAAACTTGCACTCGGGGTGCTCGTACATCATCCACATGATCTTGCCG
>DBFWBE010000031.1:0-22955 GCA_048485835.1 Collinsella sp. | reverse complement strand
GCGGCCTGCCCTTCGACGTCAGGCTGGGATCTGCGGGGAAGGCTGACGGGGAGGGCGGGGACCGCGATGGGCGGGGATAGCCCGATTATTTTCCGCTTCGACGAACAGCCGATCGTGTCAAATTTGGTCTAACAGAGCCTTACACAAAGCGACATAGTTTTAACCTGCGGAAAGCTCCGCTTTGACACCAAGGCGCGCATCGCTTCCGTGGACAGCGAGGCTTTATCTCTTACGCGCAAGGAAACGGGAATCTTGGAATACCTGATGCTTAATCAGGGGCGTCCGGTAAGTCAAGAGGAGCTTATCGAGCACGTTTGGGATTGCACCGTGAACAGCTTTAGCAACGCAACCCGCGTTCATATCTCGTCACTCCGCAAAAAGCTACGCATTGCTTTGGGATACGACCCGATTCGCAATCGGATTGGAGAGGGCTACGTTATGGAGGGTGGAGAATGAAAGGGCTTTCGCTGCAATGGCGCATAACGATTATGACGGCACTGCTCACGTGTGCGACATGCGTGCTGACGAACTGCCTGGTCGGTTATACGGGCATGCGCTACATGGATGCCATCGGCAGTGACATCTCGGCCTTTAACGCAACCGGCGAAGATTCGCCCCAGGCGTTCGACCCAACGAAAGCGACCCCCGATGACAAGGTCACGATCGTCGTAAACGACGCACAGGAGTCTTTTGGCACGACAACCTGGTGCATCACAGCTGGAGTCACACTCCTTGGCGGCGTGCTGGCATACTTTGTGAGCGGCCGTGCGCTCAAACCGCTGCGGGCTTTTGCAGCCCAGGTTGAGCGTGTGCAGCCTGACAACCTAAGCGAAATCAGACTCAGTGAAGATGTGCCCACCGAGCTACAACGATGCAGCGCCTCTTTCAACGACATGATCGCTCGTCTTGGCGAAGGATTCTCTGCACAGCGTCAGTTTACCGGCAACGCCGCACACGAGCTGCGCACCCCGCTCGCCCTTATGCAAGCACAGATTGAACTCTTCATCTCCGAGCACTCCGGTTTGCAACCCGAAACAGCCGAGCTGCTCGGCCTGCTACAAGAACAAACCGAGCGCATGTCTCGAATGACCAAGGTATTACTCGAGATGAGTGAGCTCCGCAGCGTTCCTTGCGAGGACGCTGTTGAACTCGGTCCCTTGTCCGAAGAGGTCCTCACCGACCTTGCGCCACTTGCCGATAATAAGGGCATAGCCCTCAATTGTGCTGGAGACGCTTTAGTAATCGGGAGCGACACGCTCCTCTATCGGTTGGTGTTCAACCTGGCCGAAAACGCCATCCGTTACAGTCGCTCCGGCTCGACTGTCAATGTCTCCATCAGCGACAGCGACAGCCACGTGCTCCTGCGAGTCGAGGACCGGGGCCCGGGAATACCCAAACAGTACCGAGAGAGCATCTTCCAGCCGTTCTTTCGTCTAGATAAATCCCGCAGCAGGGCATACGGCGGCGCAGGACTCGGGCTAGCGCTTGTTTGGGAGATTGCAGCCCTACACGGCGGCACGGTAGAGGTCGAAGCAAGTTCCGAGAACGGGACCGTGATGCTCGTGACCCTCTCAAAGGGGGCCACCACGTGATCCGACTGTCCAGGAGTCCCACTCGACATTGTGAAACGCGTCCCAAAACTTGGACATGAGAAATGGGAAACAGTTCGCATCTATGCCGAGGACGAAGTCCTGGCGGGGATTCAGGATGCGCAGAGGAAGCTTGCGGCAGAAAACCCCGACAGAGTCGTGACCGTCGGCGGCAACTGTATGGTGTCGCCTGCCCTCTTCGATTACCTGCACGGGAAATACGAGAACGTTGGAATCGTCTGGATCCATGCGCATCCGGATGTATCCACGCTGAATGATGGCTACCCCAACGCTCACGCCATGGTACTTGGCAGCCTTTTGGAACAGGGTGCACCGCAACTCGTTTCGCGGATGCAGCATCCGGTGTTTAAGCCGAGCGATGTCCTGCATGTCGGGCTACAGCAGCTCCACGACTATCAGGAAGTTTGCTTAAACAAGCATAGGTGTTGCGGTTTTAGCCGATGTCCTCATGGAGGAAAACGACATGCTGGGTCTGTCTGATTAAAGTCCAACAGTTTCCATGAGGCATCTAGCACGGTAAAAGCTAAAGACCCGGGAGACCCCAAACTGTCAACCATCTTTACGGGTGCAAGGGAAACGGGCAAGACAGCCCTCTCTCGCTCCTATCCGAAACGGCGCTTGAACACGGCTGGATTGCAGTGAATGTCTCCGCCATGCCCGGCATGCTCGAAGATATCATCGAGCACACAAAGGAGGCCGCAGGCCGTTACCTCTCGCAGCCCCATACACGCGTGAGCGGAGTTCAAGTTGGGCAGCGGGGGCGGTTTAGCGCGCCAATATAATCAAATCGTGCACTTCCATAGTCTCTCGTCTACGTGGTGTACCGTCGTCTCCCCTTTTATTAGAGTTGGGCGATTTTCGGGCACCCGAGCTGAACTCAAATTGAACTCAACGATGCCTTATCGGTCGAGGGCTTCCTAGCGAGAATATACAGAGGCGCACATTTCGCAGGGAACCTCCCATTCGTTATCATATCGGGATGCTGTCAAGGCGGCGTCAATGCGTTCGACCTACACCTTCTCGCTTTTCGAGGCCTCGTCTGCAGGACCATCGGAATCGATACGGAATCGATCGGCATACCATTCATCCGAAGCAATCACCTTATGGAGCATCTGGAGATGCAGGTCGACATAGTGGCAGAACGCCTTGCCGCATTCCACGAGAGGCGCATTGTTTCTCTCGTTGGGCTCGGCTCCAAAATTAAACTCGACCTCATAGCCCTCCCCAGGCACACCCATGCTCGGCAGAATATCAGTGGAGAAGTGGACGAATCCAGACGTCACCTTGTATACATCTTTTACCTTTGGATCGAACTTCTCGAGTAAGTCTTGAAGTCTTCCATCGGACATCTTCTCACCCGAGAAATCTTTCAGCTTGTTCACAGGCACACCTTGAAACACCTGCTTGAGAAAGTCATCCTGGTCTTTCGCGGCGAATAACGCGAATGTCCGCAGGCAGACTCCAACCTGTGCGCGGAGAAGCTGGGCGACGCAAACAAGATTCCTCGACTCGAGCATGGAGATGAATCCGTCTATCAGTCTCATCGCATACTCAGAGGAGGATGCCAGATATAGATCCCATTGGGTAAAGTCGCCGTTCATGAAGGGAATCACTGCATTGCGCTCGGCGACTCTCAAGGCACTCAGGCTTTGTTCTATTTTCCCAGCTTCTTGTTTGAACTGTTCGCTATCCAAAATGCCCCCAAATGCCGGCTTCTCAACAAATCAAAAAAGCAAGAGAGACAGAGATTAGGTTCATGCTCCACTGAACCCGCGCTTCCAGTCGAGGTACTCCTCCTCGAAGATCTCCCCGGAGTCCCGTCTCTCGCGCCCCTCACGGAACTGTCCATATCAGTGTAGCCAATCCAAGCACAGCCCCACCGCACGGCCCAGTCGCTTCCGGTCCTGCGTGGCCCCGTGAAGGCGGAAGGGCGTGGCTGTCGTCATCGCGCTCCTTTCTCCTCGTACTTCTTTGGGCATGCGTCACGGGCCCCCGCGCGGCGCTGAGAGCAAATCGGCGCAGGCTTGGGGTCAGTTGCGTAGAGGTTGAGGTTCGGGTTTCGCCGGCTTACGCAGCTTGGCGGGCAGAGCGCCCGGGCTCGCTGCGCCTAGGGCGCGGCGGGATTCGCGACGTCGGAGGTGTCGATCTCGCCCAGATTGGCGAGCTGGCTGATGAACGGGATACTCTCGTATTCGTCCACCTCGACGCCGCCGAGTACGATGGTGCTGTCGCGCGTGTCGATTTGGGTTGTGAACACGGCCGGGTCGAAACCCGAAGCGATAAAGCCAATGCCCGCGAGGACAACGCCCGCGGCAACGAGCCCGCCCGCCACGGCGAGGTAGATCTTCTTCGCGCTGGTCATGGTACTCACTCCTTTCTACGCCGCGAGATACGCGGCAGCGCCGCCCTTCTCGCCCTTACCCTTCCAGAAGGGCGAGGCGGCCTTCCTCGCCCAGAGCGCCGAGAGGCGCGCAATTTGTTTTGAGGCGGCCCAAGCGCCAGCACCAACGAAGAGTGCCACGCCGACGAGGCCGAGCCCCACGCCCGCCGAGGCGAGGGCGTACGGGAAGTGGCCGATGGTGACGCCGCTTACGGCAAGCAGGAGCCCAACTACGCCCACGCCCCCGAGTGCCGCCGCGACAATCCACACGCAGAGCGCCAGCACCCAGATGCAGATATAGACCGTGACGGCCACGGCGGCGAAGGCAGTGAGCAGCGGCACCCACACCGGGGAGCCCACGATGGCCAGCACCCACAGCAGCGCGGTGCTGCGCCGGCGCGTCCTCGCGATCGCGCGCGGCACGGCGGGCAGGTCGTCGAGCGTGGCCTCCGCCACCTCGCCGGGCGTGCCCATGGCGGCCACGGCCTCCTCCTCGCTCATACCGTCCTCCATGCGGTCGGCGATGGCCTCCGCATAGAACGCCTTGGTCTCCTCCACCTGCTCGGCCGGCAGGCAGGCGAGCAGCTCGCCCAACCGGCCCAGAAACTCATCGCGCGTCATGGTGCGCCCCCTCAACGTATGCGTAAATCTCCCGTACGGACGGCCACTCGGCCAGGAACTCCTCGATGCGCGCTCGGCCGTCGTCCGTGATGCGGTAGTACCGGCGCAGCCGCCCGTTGTGCTCGGCGGAGCGCGCCGTGATGCACCCGGCCTTCTCCAGGCGCTTGAGCAGCGGGTAGAGCGTCGACTCCGTGAGCCCCATGCTCGCCGGTACGTCCTTCACGATCTGGTAGCCGTAGGACTCCTCGCCGGAGACGGCCGCGAGCACGCAGGCCTCCAGGAAGCCGCGCTTCATCTGTGCCTCCATCCGCACACCTCCTCTCGTCATATACTATGCTATACACACTATACGATGCAAGGTATTAGACGTCAACTCTTATCGCGAAGATTCTCCGGCCCCTGCGTGCTGCGAACGTGATGTCGCGGGGCGGTTGGCATTATGCATGAAACGTCAAGTAACGCTCTTTTGATCCACTTCCACTCGGCCCCATTCGCCTTGTACAACGCCCCCCCTTCAACCTTGGGTTCAAGAGAGCCGCTAGGCTGGACGTGCCGGACGGTAAAGTCCTGGACGCCATGGTGGACTTCTCCGATGCCAGAGGGGGGGGTCATAGGTCTACGCCGATGGAGGCCCACGTACGCGGCAGGGCTCGCCCGTCACCGCTAGTCGCCGGACGGCCACCACGCCTCGCTCGCCAACGCACAGGCAACAGCAGCAGTCCAGCGCTGGCTGGAGACGCCGGAATGCCCAGAAGATGCGTTTCCCATCGCTGCAACAGAGCTTTTTGCAGGGGTGACAATTTTTCCGAATGCCAAGGTCAGCTAGGCTTTGGTAGCCACCTTGGGAGCATCGACAATAGACTCTTCCTTTATACGTTCGGCATAATCGTAGGCGATACCAACAAATTCCAGTCCCGAGCAACAGGAGTACAATTGCTGCTATTGTTGTCAGCCGTTGGGAGATGGAAGATGGACTGCGATGGCTACCCATGCGTTCCCATGCCGTTGATGTGCACTACCTTTGTGCCGGGGCAGATCGACGCTGCGGTTGCAGGCATTTCCGACCCCGATTCACGTACCATCGCCACGGCAGAAGCGCTGTACTTTCGCGGACAGGCCGCCCTCGCCGCCGAGACAGCACGCCCTCATCTTGACGCCACCGACCCTGCACTGCGCTATTCCGCATGCTTTATCTGCGGATATGCCAGTCTGTCGCTCAACCGTATCGCCGATGCCCGCCGTTGCCTTGCGGGCATCCTCGATACGCCAACTGACGAGGAATCGCCCGCCGCCCACGCGATGCATATCCTGTTCGCCTCCGCCGCGAGCGTCCTGCTGCACTTGCCTTCCCCGTATTCCGCCGAAGAGTTTTATCCGCTTGCGGCGCATCTGCCCGAGGGCCTGCGCCTGTTCGCCAGCTACGTGATGGCGCACGCCTTATATCTGCGCGGCGAATACGGCCGCAGCCTGGGCATGGCGGAAAACGCCCTGATTATGAAACAGGGAAGCTATCCCATCTCGGAACTGTTCCTGCACCTGGCAGCTTCCATGGCATGCATGAGCCTCAAGGACCCCGACGCCGCAAAAACGCACTTCGGAGCTGCTTGGAACATTGCGCGCCCCGACGGCCTTATCGAGCTTATCGGCGAGCACCACGGCCTTTTGCAGGGGCTTATCGAGGCATGCCTAAAATCGCAATACCCCGACGATTTCGCTCGCATCATCGAGATCACGTATCGATTCAGCTACGGTTGGCGGCGCATCCACAACCCCGATTCGGGCGAGGACGTGGCCGACGATCTAACGACCACGGAATTCACCATGGCCATGCTCGCCTGCCGCGGATGGACCAACGCCGAAATCGCGCGCCATATGAGAGTATCGCCGGGCACCGTCAAAAACCGCCTATCCGGCGTATACGCAAAGCTTGGCATCGGCACACGCGCCGAGTTGGTTACCCACATGTTGCGCTAGCGGTCAGACTTCCCGGCGTATCGAAAGCGCTCCGGGGCCTGGCGCTTTCGCGCGCTCAAATTGGACATTTTGACCCTTGAACGGCACTACCGCCACGGGGCACCTTCTCGCAAAATTGGATTATTTCCACCGATACCTGCGGGATGGGAGCCAAAGATGCTTGATCGCCGTTCGCTACTCGTTGCCGGAGCGTCCTCGCTGGCGAGCATTATGTTGCCGCGCGCGCCGGGAAGCGCAAACGCCTTCATATTGCCGTTCGCGCCCACCGAAGCCTATGCCGACGAAAAAGACCCCTTCAGGGTGCTCGTTCTCTCGCGCACCATGTTCGGTGTGGTCGTGGTCGACGTCGCCAACAAGAATACGCCCATCACGGGTGCCCAGGTCACGCTCACATCGCGCTATGCCGCAGGCAAGCAGCTCACCGCCACGACCGATGACGAAGGCACCGCCATCTTTGAGATCGCCTCGCTTTCGGAAGGCTACGTAGACGAGGCAACGCTCCTTGACGCGTACGACTTTAACGGCGGCATCTCCATTAGCATGGCGGGCTACCGCGATGTCGAGATTCCCCTCGCGCGTGTCCAAGGCGGCACCGCCATTACCGCACCCACACGTCCGCTTTCCGACGGCGAGCCGTACTTTCGCCAGCTCACATTCGACGAATGGGACATCCAGTACGCCGACGCCACGTTTATGGCAATGCCAGCGGACGAAGCAGCAAACGACCAACCCGACACGCACGCCTTTACCGTGCAGGCACATCTGCCGCAGGGTGGACAGGCAACGCTGCACATCAACAAGGTAATGCCTGCCGCGGGCAGCTCACCCGAAACCGTCACGCAAATTGGCCAAGTCAAGGCCAGTGCATCGGGCGCGGATAATCTTGCGACGTTCACGCTCGAAGACACGTTCCTCGATGCAGCGTCAAACCTTCTGGAAGAAGGGTGCAAGCTGCGCTTTGTCCTCGACTACCAGGGCAAAACCTACACGCTCTCATCCCCTATGGCCGTTGTTACCGCGCCGGCGGCAAAGGCGGAATCCGGATCGACCACTATCGTCCCCACCACCATGGACCAAGAGATCACTCCGTTTGATTTCCCCGCGGCGTTTCCCGGCATCGGTGGTAATAAGTTCACGTGTTGGATGCCCACATTTCCGATCCTCTTCGATTTCTCGTTTGCCGGGTACGTGCTGTTTGGCGGAGGATACAAACCAGCCAGCTATATGAACGATTCGGGCAATCCCGATCCGGAATACTGGAAGAAATCGCCGCGCGAGTCGGGCGCTAAGCAGGCAAACCGCTACCTCGACGAGATGGAGGGGAAGTGGAATCAGTACAAAAGCATGAGTGCCGGTTCGGGCACCGATCCAAGAAACACCAAGCTCCTTCGCCACCATTGCACGCTGCTGTTCACGATGGATATCGCCACACAGCTGTATGGCTCGCTCGCCTACGATTGGGTGGGCAAAACCTGGGGCAACAACAACGATCCCGCATACGGCAATATTAAGGCTCTCTTCCAGGTAAGAACCGACCTCAATTGGACCGAGCAGTTTACCCTAGGACCGGTGCCGTTTTTCCTAAACGTCAACCCCTGGGTGCTGGCGAAGCTGGCGCTCGCCGTGGGTGCCCACACGCACGGCAGCGGCGCGGCGTTTTTTAAAAACATTTCGCTCGACTATTCAAACACCTCGGGCTCGTTCACCATCCAGATTGGGCTTGCCGTCACCTTTGGCGCCGGCGTTGCAGGCGTCGCTTCGTCTGCCGTGCGCGGCGCCGCATCCCTCACGCTGTTCATTGGGTACGAGAAGGCAGATGGACACCAGCTTCCGCGACTGCGCGTAGGTGCTGACGTCGATGTCGATGTGATACTCCAATTCGTAATGTTCAAGTGGACCACCAAGGCTTGGTCGGGGTCGTGGCCCACACTCCTTGATTCGTGGAATATGTCGGTGAACAATGGCAACCAGTATGTGCTCCAGCGCTCTGAGCTCGCATTGGGTGGAGATACGCCTTACACGTTGGATGCCTGCTTCGGCACGCCCGGCAACATCGAGGCGGGCGGCGTGCCGCAATTTATCGCATCGGCCACCATCGTCACCAACGCCGAGCTGCTCGCACGCGCCGAGGTTAAGGCCACTGCCGTAAACGTCGCGCCTGTCGTGCGCGATTGGGATCAAGCGGTCACGCGCATTGAGCTCGAGGCGGATGCAGAAAGCGACGACACGGGACAGATCGAGCATTTCGTCCATGCACTGATAGAGAACGACGAAAACGCCGCGCCGATGTATGAGTACACCTACATCGGTCAGGCAACGAACACCGTTGCCGACCCGAACGCCGATTCTGCCGGCGTGTCGGAGGACGAGCGTGGCGGCATCAAGCTCTCGAGCGACAACGTGCTGTTTGCTGGCGTGCTCAGCGAAGCCCACATGAAGCTGGCAATGATTGCCGGCGTAGAATGCCTGTTCCGTATCGCCTCGGTGCGCTACGGCGACAATGGTCGCTCGCGCCTGGTGGTACACACAAAGGCAAACGGCACGTGGTCCGCTCCCACGCCCGTGGACTTCCCCCTTGGGTTTGGCGAGGGCGACGTGGAGCGCGACGGCATATACGATTACGACTTCGACGTAGTGGAATATACGGACGGAAGAGGAAACCAGGACGCCTACGTGCTGTTGGTCTCGGGCGAGCGCCCCGACGGCGACAACACCCTTTTCGATACGGCAAGCACAGCCGGCATACTGTCCGTTGTGCGCCTGCGCATAAGCAACGACGGAGTTCGCGTGATATCGCACACGTCGTGGCGCAGCATCTCGCGCGGCCGCCTTCAGGAGGATGGCTACCATTGCCTGCAGTGCCCACGCATCACGGTGGGCAAGACACTTGTCGACGGGCGCCTGTCGGGCGCCTACCTCCACCGCCGCGGAACCACCGCAGAAAAGACGCTCGGCAGCGAGGCCGAGGTTGCGCTGGAGTGCTTTACCCTGTGGTCGGACGTTTCGGGCGACAGCCTGACGTTCCGTCAGGTCCTCCGCTTTCCGCAAGCACCGTCGAGCATCGAGCTGGGCGAGCCCGAGAATATCAACGGCAAAATGGTGGTGCCCGTTGCGTACGAGACCGCAGACGGTTGCGGCTGCGCATCGTACGCCGTGATCGGCCAGTCCATTGCGGGCTGGGGCGTTATGCCACCAGACGCCACGGTACCCCGTGCGGTACCGTGGCCACAACATTCGGGCTTTTTGGCAACCGTCAACGAGCAACTGCAGCATATTACTTGGACGCGAGGCGCATCGGCGTTTGCAACGCAGCCCGTGGGTGCCGCAGGCTGTGGCCCGGCATCGTTTAGCGTAAGCAACAACGGCAGGTGCGCGCTCTATGTAGAGAACACCGATGGCAAGGTGGGACAGACCTACGACGAAGAAGGCAACCCAGTTGCAGTGATGGGCAAGCACTTCCGCATCTTCGCCAGCACCTTGTCAGGCGATCTGTTTACGGAGCCGTTCGTGATGTGCGAGCTGGACCATCCCGTCGATCAGATAACGACATTTTTGACGTCGGGGAGCATGCTCTCCGCGCTCGCCACGCACATTGTGAGCGCGGAGAAGAGCGAGGCAGAACTACACGGCATCGAAGTGCCCTTGGTGGCGTGTGCCACTCCGACGGGCGCGGTCGCTACCTCGGGCGCGGTGGTGCCCGGAGCAGCAGGCGAATCCTTCATGGTCACGGTGCGAAACGACGGTAACACCTTGCTGACCGCCGGCACGATCGATCTGTACCGAGAGGGCTCCAGCCAGCCGTTCTCCAGCGCATCCATCGGGTTCGGAGCAAACGCACGCATGGCTTCGATCTACGATCCGGAGCTTGCCGAGGATGCTTCGGCCAACGACATGGCACACGTGAAGTACGCGCTCGAGACGCTGGGCGCACGTTTTGCAACGCACCCGCTGGTAGCCGACAGCGGCAACGCCGTGCTGGCACCGGGTTGCACGGCACAGTTCCGCATGAGCTTCGCCATCCCCGAGAGTTGGAGCGACGAGGTGGGCAAACGCGTAACGCTATATGCGAAGGCGCGTAATCTGGTGGCGCTCGATCCCGTAACGCTCGAGGAAATTCGACCGGGCGCAAACTCGGCGCTGGGTGCCGTACTGCACGAGCTTCATGTGCCCGACGCGGCATGCGAACGCTCAGAAGTTCAGGTCGGCGTATGCGACAGCGCGGATACGACAGAACTTCACGACGCCCCGATGACAGCAGACGACGATGGCGGCTCGAGTGGCGGCGGTACCGACGAGGGCGGCGGCTCCGGCGGAAGGAGCTCCGGCAGTGGCAAGGACCACAGCAATAACAAGCGCTCCGGAAAAGCGGGCGCGCTCGCTGGCACGGGCGATGTCAATGCTCCCCTTACGGCAGCCGCTACAGCACTCGCCGCGGCAGGCGCCGGCCTCATCGCCTACAGCGCCCGCCGCACGGCGCTCGAAAAAGACACCGCCAATGAGGTCAATTCGGATAGGTCTCGCTAGCTCCTAGTTACTTTTGTGAGAGACGCCGACTCGGCTCATCGAACACCAAAAGGGGCTGGCCCCGATAACTCGGAGCCAGCCCTGAGTCGCCTGACATGGGAATCGCAACCCGCTACTTGAGCTTCAATGCCTCCATCATGGGCGCGGCGGCGTCCCAATCGATCTTCCAGCCAATCGGCACGCGGACGGTCTCGCCCGTCGCGGGAGCCGTCGCAAACAGCGTATGGCCGTTGTCGGGACCGGTAAAGCGCAGCCACGTTATGCCGTTGTACTCGACCTGGTCGGTTGTTGTCTCCTTGCCTTCGTAGACCTGCTCTAGGCTTGCAACCTCTTCCTCCGGCGAGCGCGGGAAGATGCTGATGTTCAGGCGTCCTCCAGTCTCGTCGTGGAAGAAGTTTGCCTTTTCGCGCTCTTCGTCGGACGAATCCAGCGTGTACCCATCGGCGGCCTCGATGCTGTACGATGCGCAGTCGATGCCCGTTAAATCTGCCTTCTCGCCAGAATCGGCCACGCCGCCGGCCGCCTTGAACTCCTTGGTCTCGCATCCCGTGGTGTCAAAGTGCATGGCCTCATGATTCTTGGCGGGGGCATAAGCGTCTACGAACTCGACAGTGATGGGCCCGTAGTACGCCGTCTTGGGCGCCCAGAAATACACGTACTCAACGGTCTCGCCCGGGCCGATATCTGGCCTCTCGGAAAGGTCGATGCCCTCGTGCAGCTCATCGGGAGCCTCGCTTGCAACGTAGTCGAGCACGGCCGCCTTGCCGGAAGTAAACAACGGGTCGCCTGCCTCAAGATCGCCCTGGGCAGCATGCACGTTAAAGGAACTGAACGTCCTGTTCTTTGTGTTGTTGTTGGTGATCTTGATGTGCAGGTAAAAGCCGTCCTACAGCTTGGCATCGCCGCGATAGAACGTACCGTGAGCCACCGACTCATAGGTAATGCCTGCCACCTCGACCGTCTGCGAATCATAGGCCCTGGGCTATTCCTGCACAGGCGCGCTGCCGCCCGAACCGCCAGGCGAGCCGCTCGGAGCACTACCGCCACAGCCGGCCACTGTACACGCCAGCACGGCCGAAAACGTCACGGTGGGAATTCCTAACAGCAGTTTCTTTGTCATGGGCCTCATCATTCTCACCGCTCCTTTCGGCTTGCAGCTCATCCATTGCCCGAGTCCCAAGTCGACCCCGTGGCATCGGCTTCCACTATGAGCGTATGACGAAACACGGCGCCGGCGAAGTGACCCGTGGCCCAAATAACGACCCACCAGCGTTCCTTATGGGCCAAAAGAACTCGCACATGCACGCCCCCGGCCCATAAAACGAGACGTCTGTCCCAATGTTCGATTCGATCCAACAATCCGCACGACACGTTTTCGACAACGTATCCAACCGCAAACGCAGCAAGACGCATTCGGCCGCCTTCAAATTTACTCGGGCAGAACCGACTCGGTTTTGTCCGAGTAAACTCGAGCATAAACTGATCCATGCGATACAATTAACTCGGACAAAACCGAGTCGGAAGGAACCGAGTAAGTGGAATTTATTGGCAGGGAGCGTGAGCTCGCCCGTATTAAGAAAACGCTCAAAGCACCCGAGCAGCGCAATGTTCTCATTTACGGCAGGCGTCGCGTCGGAAAAAGTGAGCTCATCAAGCAGGCGCTAACCGATTTGTCGGACGTCGCAACGGTCTATTACGAGTGCCGCCAAACCTCCGAGGCAGACAACCTCGAGAGTCTGTCCGTCCTTGTTGCTGAAGCGCTGAGCTTTCCTCCGCTCGCCTTCACAGGCATCCGCGAGCTCATCGAATTTCTGTTTGCCCAAGCTAAAGACAAGAACATTACCCTCGTTCTCGACGAATACCCCTACTTGAGAGATGCGGTTAAAGGCTTAGACAGCATTCTTCAGACCTCAATCGACGCCCACAGGGAAGACTCACGTTTAAACATTGTCCTGTGCGGCTCCTACGTTGAGATTATGAAATCCCTCATCGAGCATGAAAGCCCCCTCTACGGGCGAATTGATCTCGCGCTTGAGCTTAAGCCCATGGATTACTTTGACGCTGCGAAGTTCTATCCCGCGTTCTCGCCCGAGGACAAGGTGCGGCTCTATAGCGTTTTTGGCGGTATCCCCTTTTACAATCGCCTCATCGATCAATCCCAAAGCGTACGCGACAACATCATCGAGCTCGTCACGGAACCTGGCGCCCGCTTAGAAAGCGAGGTGCCGTCCTATCTCAACGCCGAGATCTCGAAGATGACCAACGCCAACGAAGTTTTCGGGGCTCTCGCACAAGGCTACTCCCGTTGGGGGGACGTGCTGGCACAGTCGCACGTCTCGAGCGGTCCGGCCATGGCAGACGTGCTCGACAAGCTCATGTCACTCGAAATCGTCCAAAAGCGTGCACCCATCAACGACCCTACGAACAAGCGCAAGTCTGGCTACTTTGTAGTGGATCCGCTTTCGCTCTTTTACTATCGCTATGTTTTCCGCAATGCCTCAGCGCGTCAGCTGCTCGACCCGGAAGTCTTCTATGATCGTCACGTCTTCCAAGACTTCGAGGAAAACTACGTTCCTCATATGTTCGAGGAGATCTGCCGTCAATACCTCGTGCGGCAGAACAGGACCGGCAAGATCGAACCGGCTTTCGACGCCATAGGCAAGTACTGGTACGACGACCCCGCAAACAAAACGAGCGGCGAATTCGATGTGGTAACGCAAGACCCCGAGGGCTACGCATTCTACGAAGCAAAGTTCCGCAAATCCCCCATCACGCAAAAAATGGTCGACGAGGAAATCGCCCAAGTCGAGGCAACGGGACTCAAGTGCCATCGCTATGGATTCTTCTCCCGTTCGGGCTTCGAAGCTGGCGAAAGCGATCGAACCGTCTTCATCGACCTGCCGCAGATGTTTGGATAGGACAGGACAGGTCCCTCCCGCATTCCAAGCATTCATTATCTAATCGAACGGTTGTTCGATGGATTTCGTGTTGGTTGGAATCGTCTGTGGGCTGGGCTATGCTACCTTGACTATCTATATGACTTAAACGCAGCAAAGGAGCACCGAGAGAGCGAGTATGGCAAAAAACACCGCAAACTATGGTAACGACAGTATCCGCCAGCTCAAGGACGAGGAGCGCGTACGCCTGCGCCCCGCCGTCATCTTTGGCTCGGACGGACTCGACGGCTGCGCGCATGCCGCCTTCGAGATCCTGTCCAACGCCGTTGACGAGGCGCGCCAGGGCTACGGCAAGCTCATCACCCTTACCGCCTTTCGCGATGGCTCCATTCAGGTAGAGGACAACGGCCGCGGCTGCCCGCTCGACTGGAACCCCTCCGAGAAGCGCTTTAACTGGGAGCTCGTCTTTTGCGAGCTCTACGCAGGTGGCAAATACAACAACAACCAGGGCGGCGACTACGACTTCTCGCTCGGTACCAACGGCCTGGGCTCCTGCGCGACTCAGTACGCCTCTGAATACATGGACGTTACCGTCTGGCGTGACGGTAACAAGTACTCCCTGCACTTTAAGAAGGGCAAGGTCGTCGGTGCCAAAAAGAAGGCACTCGAGATTGAGCCCAGCGACGAGAACCGCACCGGCACCACCATCAAGTGGCGCCCCGATCTTGAGGTCTTTACCTCGATCAGCATTCCCCACGACTGGTATCGCGAGACCATGCGCCGCCAGGCCGTGGTCAACGCCAACGTGACCTTCCGCCTGCGCATTGAGGGCGACGATGGCGAGTTTACCGAAGAGGATTTTTGCTATCCCAAGGGCATCGAGGACTACGTGCTCGAGAAGGTCGGTACCGACTACCTTACCGAGCCCTTCTTTATCGAGGCCGACCGTCGCGGTCGCGATCGCGAGGACCTGCCCGATTACAACGTAAAAATCACCGCGTGCATGTGCTTCTCGCGCACCTTCATGATGCAGGAGTACTACCACAACTCATCGTGGCTCGAGAACGGCGGCTCACCCGAGAAGGCGGCCCGTAGCGCTCTGACCAGCGCCATCGATGCCTACATCAAGCAACAAGGCAAGTACAACAAAAACGAGAGCGGCATTAAGTGGCAGGACGTCCAGGACTGTCTGGTGCTGGTGACCAACTGCTTCTCCACCCAGACGTCCTACGAAAACCAGACCAAGAAGGCCATCAATAACCGCTTTATCCAGCAGGCCATGACGGCCTTCTTTAAGGAGCGCCTCTCGACCTACCTGATCGAGAACAAAGACGCCGCCAACAAGATCATGGAACAGGTGCTCATCAACAAGCGCTCGCGCGAGAACGCCGAGAAGACGCGTCAGAGCATCAAGACCAACCTGCAGCAGAAGACCGACATGGCCAACCGTGTGCAGAAGTTCATCGACTGCCGCTCCAAGGACAAGAGCCGCCGCGAGATCTACATCGTAGAGGGCGACTCGGCAGCAGGCGCCATTCGCACCTCGCGCGATGCCGAGTTCCAGGGTGTCATGCCCGTCCGAGGCAAGATCCTCAACTGCCTGAAGGAGGATTATCCGCGCATCTTTAAGTCCGACATCATCATGGACCTCATGCGCGTGCTGGGCTGCGGTGTGGAGATCAAAGACAAGCGCATCAAGAACCTCGGCGCCTTCGGCCTGGACAACCTCAACTGGAACAAAGTCATCATCTGTACGGACGCCGACGTCGACGGTTATCACATCCGTACGCTCGTGCTCACCATGCTCTACCGCCTGGTGCCCACACTTATCGACGAGGGTTACGTGTATATCGCCGAGTCGCCGCTCTACGAGATCAACTGCAAAGAGAAGACCTACTTTGCCTACACCGAGCTCGAGAAGAACGGCATCCTTAAGGAGATCGGCGACCAAAAGTGCTCCATCAACCGCTCCAAGGGTCTTGGTGAGAACGATCCGGACATGATGTGGCTCACCACCATGAACCCCGAGACGCGTCGCCTGATCAAGGTGGAGCCCGAGGACGTCGCCAAGATGGAAACTATGTTCAACCTTTTGCTGGGCAACGACGAGGCAGGCCGCAAGCGCCATATCTCCGAGCACGGCAAGGAATACCTGGACCAGCTGGACCTGCAATAGCAGCAAATCGATAACGACGGCCCATAATAAGTTCAAGAGGAAATCGTGGCAAAGAAGAAGACGAAGAACCAGCCAAAGAAAAAGCAGGTTAACGCCGAGAACGTCATCGGCCTGCACTCCGAGGTCACCGACCAGCCGATCACACAGACGCTCGAGGTCAACTACATGCCCTACGCCATGAGCGTCAACGTCTCGCGTGCATTCCCCGAGATCGACGGCTTTAAGCCCTCGCACCGCAAGCTGCTCTACACCATGTACAAGATGGGTCTGCTCAAGGGCGAGCGCCAGAAGAGCGCCAACATTGTGGGCCAGACCATGAAGCTCAACCCTCACGGCGATGCCGCGATCTACGAGACGATGGTGCGTCTAGCAACCGGCAACGAGGCGCTGCTCGCCCCCTTCGTGGAGTCGAAGGGCAACTTTGGTAAGTACTATTCGGGTGATCTAAGCTATGCCGCCTCGCGTTATACCGAGGCCAAGCTCTCCCCCATCAGTGCCGAGATCTTCAAGGACATCGACAAGAACCCGGTCGACTTCGTCGACAGCTACGACGGTGCCATGAAGGAGCCGCGCCTGCTGCCCACCACGTTCCCCAACATCCTTGTCTCGGCCAACAAGGGCATCGGCGTCGCCATGGCGTCCGACATCTGCGGCTTTAACCTCAACGAGGTCTGCACCGCCACCATACGCTACCTGCAGGATCCCGACTGCGACCTGCTCGAGTACATGCCCATGCCCGACTTCTCGACCGGCGGCGAAATTATCTACCGCCGCGAGGAGATGGAGAAGATCGTCGAGACCGGCCTTGGCAGCTTCCAGATCCGCTCCCGCTGGCGCTGGATTCCCGAAGAGCGCATCATCGAGGTCTACGAGATCCCCTACACCACCAAGACCGATGTCATCATCGAGCGCATCGTCAAGCTCTCCAAAGAGGGCAAGGTCAAGGAGATCGCTGACATCCGCGACGAGACCGACCTCTCGGGCTTGCGCATCGCCATCGACCTTAAGCGCGGTGTCGACCCCGACAAACTCATGGCCAAGCTCTATCGCTCGACCACGCTGCAGGATTCGTTCTCGTGCAACTTCAACGTGCTCGTCGACGGATATCCCCGTGTTATGGGCGTGCGCCAGATTCTGCACGAGTGGGTCAAGTGGCGTATTGAGTCCACGCGTCGCCGCATTAACTTTGACCTGGGCAAAAAGTCCGAGCGCCTGCACCTACTGCACGGCCTCGAGGCGATCTTGCTCGACATCGACAAGGCCATCGCCATCATCCGCGGCACCAAACTCGAGGCCGAGGTCGTGCCCAACCTTATGCGCGGCTTCGACATCGACGAGACCCAAGCCGAGTTTGTTGCCGAGCTTAAACTCCGCAACATCAACGAGGAGTACATCCTCAACCGCACCAAGGACATCGCCAAGCTCGAGGGTGAGATCGCCGAGCTTGAGGAAATCCTCTCCAGCGAGGAGAACATCAAGAAGGTCATCAGCGACGAGCTGGCCGCGGTCAACAAGAAATATGTGATGCCGCGCCGCACGGGCAGGATCGAGCCCCATGAGGTTATCGAGGTAAGCTTGGAGCCCGAGGTCGAGGAGTACCCGGTCACCATCATGCTCTCGCGCGAGGGCTACCTTAAGAAGATGACGGACCGCGTGCTCAAGAAGGCGACCACGCTCAAGTACAAGGACGGTGACAAACCCTTTATTGAGTTCCCGTCCTCCAACACCCACGAGCTACTGGTCTTTACCAACAAGAGCCAGGTGTACAAGTGCAAGGTTGCGGCGTTTGAGGACACCAAGTCGGCCCAGCTGGGCT
Source organism: Collinsella sp. (assembly GCA_048485835.1). Classification (GTDB taxonomy): domain Bacteria; phylum Actinomycetota; class Coriobacteriia; order Coriobacteriales; family Coriobacteriaceae; genus Collinsella. The sequence goes on along the minus strand of DBFWBE010000031.1, from coordinate 4,957 downwards.
CGTACCTGCCGACCGATCTTGAGATGGAACCCGACGAGAGCGTCATCTGGGTCATCGACCCCGAGGACTACAAGGCCGACGTGCTGTTTGTCTTTGAGAACGGCCGCGTGGTGCGCGTCGCGCTTTCTGGATACGTCACCAAGACCAACCGCAAGCGCCTCAAAAACGCCATCTACGGTGGCAGCAAGCTGCTGTATGCCCAGGTGCTCAAGGAAGATCGCGACATCGCGCTGGTCTCGAGCGACTATCGTTTGATGAACTTCAACACGTCGCTGCTCAAGACCAAGACGACCACCAACACGCAGGGCGTCCAGGCCTTTACCGCCAAGAAGGGCCGCTCGGTCACCACCGTCGGCACGACCGAAGAGATCCTTGGCGCCGGCGTCTCGGCCGAGAAGTTCACCGCGCAGAGTCTGCCCTCCGCCGGTGCCCTCATGAAAGAAAACGACATGCCGAGTCTGTTTGACTAGGACGACGGCAGCCAAACCGTCATGGTTTTACAATGCAGCGGGGCCCGGAGCGCAGCAACATCGCGCTCCGGGCCCCATGCATTACAGCAGCATCATCCCTATAGACAAAATGCTGCATAAAGTGGAACAGACATAAGCCCATCATTCATTCCAAAGGGCTTAGTCGATAGCCTGATAAGGCGCACGCCTGGATGGGTCTTTTTTAGCGAGGACAGACTTCGAGATCTTGTGTTCTCCCCCGCCTTGACTTCAATCGCAGACAAGCATCCCTGTTTCTCTACTACAAAGTCGATTTCCGCACGATTGTCTCGCGCCCAATAATGCAGCGGATAGCCCATGGCTGAAAGCTGTTGGGCAACGTAGTTTTCGGTAAGTGCGCCCATGAATGTGCCACCGATACCGGCAAGAATATCGGCGCGTTGAGCACCGGCTTTGGAGACGAGCAGCCCTGTATCAGCCTGATAGATTTTAAAAGCAGAAGGGTTAACAAAGGCCTCTAAGGGGCTTTCGATCTGCCCGACTAGGCTGCAGCGCGCCACCGTACCCGACAATACAAGCCAGTCGAGAGCATCTCCAAAGAGAGACGCATTGCCCCCCGCTCGCACTACCTTGTATTGAAATTTACGATTCTCTTTGGCAAGCTGCTGTGGAATGGAGTCGAAGCACGCACGCGTCTTTGCGCTCAAGCGTTCATCAGCATATTTATTGGTGTCGGCGGAATATCCGTCGAGAATAATCCGATGCTTTTCGGCCACATCAATGATTGACTGATCATCGATGTACGTTTGGACCGCCTCGGGCATTCCGCCAACAACAAGATACTGTCGATAGAGCCCAAGCGCCTTTTCATGAAGGCTTGGCGCAAGAGGTCCCATTGACTCGAATGATGAGCGTATCTCGTCGACCAGCTGATCGTGCCCCATCGCCCAGAGAAACTCCTCGAAATCGAGTGGAGTCATCTCAATCAAGTCGGTCTTTCCAACGGGGAACGAATACGACTGATGGTTAATGGCAACCCCAAGAAGCGACCCAGCAGCCGCAACGTAATACTCGGGAGCATCTTCGCAAAAGTATTTAAGGGAAGTGAGCGCTTCCTCGCATGCCTGGATCTCGTCAATGAACAGTAAGGTTTTGCCAGGCACGATACGCTGCCCCGTGCGAGCCTCGATCGCGTGTACGATCGAATGAGGGTCAAGACCGCCCGAAAAATCCGCTCGCGCCGACCGGTCGTTCTCAAGATTAACGTAGACAACCGATTCGAAAAGATCCTGGGCGTACGTTCTGAGCAGATAGGTCTTGCCACACTGGCGCACGCCTTTGACCAGCAAAGGTTTTCTATCAGCCTTGTCTCGCCATTCCCTAAGGAGCTCGTCTGCCTTGCGACGCATACGCAACCTTCCCTCATGAATTTCTGTTCAACAATATTATAACGCAGATTAATTTGTTTTCAGTTATTTTTCTGCGTTTAAAAATTGTTCTATACGGTACTTGAGGGAATACACCCCTATTCATATACTCGCGATACAACCGATTGCCATGTGTTCTTCTTGTCCTTAGGCCAGCTTGCGAGCGAGCTCTCGCACCTCTTTCAACTTGGGCGACGATGCCATGCTGTCGCGCTCGGTCATACCGCTGATGGCGACAATGCCCTGGTCCTCCCACTTGCAGTACGCACAGGTCGACTTGTACATAGCGATCGCCGCATCATAGACGCCCTCACTGTGACTATCGAGTAAAAGGGCCGTCTTGGTGAACGGGAAACCCGTGGCACCGAAAGCGTACAGGCGGTCGATGGCGGCCTTCTCCTGCGCGGTGATATCAAACCAGTAGATGGGCGAAGCGAAGACTCCCTCCTTCATGCCGCAGGCGCTCGGCACGCATTTTGTTGTAAGCAAAACAGATGGAGCTATTCAGTCGTCTGTAGATCGCATCTCTCGTTCGCGCTCTCCAAAGAAGGTGCAAGCAGAAGCATCACGGGCATTGATCGGCGCCGATATGGATCACGACATGAAACCGTAAGGGTTGGCCAGAGGTTGCTAGATTCAGTAGCTCGCAGCAATAGAGCGAATGACGACTTCGGCGATATAATCCGTGTCATCTTGATTGTTCCCGCGCGGAAGGTACAGCTCATGTCCAAGCTCAACATCGACCAGCGATCGATTCGCGATCTTCTCACCGATAAGCGATCAGACTTCCTCATCCCCGACTACCAGAGGCCCTACGCCTGGGGCGAGGATGAATGCGCAACGCTGTGGGATGACCTGTTCTCGTTCGCTTTTCCAGGCGATGACTACGAGCGTTTCGACAGCGAGAACGACGAATACTTCCTAGGACCCATCGTCACCTTTAAGAACCTCTCTGGCCAACTCGAGATCATTGACGGCCAGCAACGCCTCACCACCATCATGCTGCTGCTCCGCGCGTTCTACGACAAGTTCACCAACATGAAGGATAAGCAGTCTGTGAAGATGCGCGAGGCAATCGCCCGTTGTGTATGGAAGACCGACGAGTTCGACGAGCCCGACATGGAGCGTCTCAAGATCGACTCCGAGGTTGCATCGGACAACGACAAAAATGAATTCCTCGAGATTTTACGAGAGGGCAATGTAGGCGATGGCTGGAAAAGCGCCTATGCCCGCAACTTTGCTTTCTTCCAGAGGAAAATTGAGCAACTGGTGAGCGAGTGGCCCACCTACACCGTCTACATGGCCACACGCGTCATCAACAATGTGATACTGTTGCCCATTGAAGCGGAGTCGCAGGACACCGCGCTACGCATCTTCTCGACTCTAAACGACCGAGGGTTGCCTCTCTCGGATGCCGACATCTTCAAGAGCCAGTTCTACAAGCATTATTCCGACACGGGGCGCAAGGATGAGTTCATCCGTCGCTGGAAGGGGCTCGAGGAGGGAGCGAACGCTATCTTCCGACCCATGCGCGGTACACCAACCGATGAGCTATTTACGCGCTATATGTACTACCGCCGCGCGAAGAAAGGCATCCGCGACACGACCACCGCATCGTTGCGCGACTTCTTCGGTGCCGATGGCTACGCCATACTCAAGGAGGACGCCACGCTCGGCGATCTTGAGGCCCTACTCGGCTTCTGGCAACGCGTCGACGCGCAGGAAGGATTCAGCGAGCGCGTGCTCCGCAGGCTCTTCGTGCTGAACTACGCCCCCAACGGCATGTGGACCTATCTGCTAAGCGTATGGTTCCTTGCCAACAGCGACAGCAAAGGTGTCCTCGATGACGAGGCACTCTACGGCTTTCTAAACAAGATCACGGCATTCATTTTCGCCTACGCCATTGAGCGACCCGGCGTGAACGCGCTGCGTTCGCCAGTGTATCCCGAGATGATCAACATCGTGGAGCACCGCCCGGTGGAGTTTCCTAACCACCACTTCAATCGCGCAAATATTGCTGAGCGATTCCGGACCTACGTGTTCACCAACGGCAGGCCTGTAACGAAGTCCATGCTCACTTGGTGGGCGTACGCAGACCCAGATCAACCACTCATGGACCTAGACACCACGCTCGAAATTGAGCACATCTATGCCAAGAAGCGCAACGAGATAGACCCGCTCGTCGATCAATCCAGCCTGGAGGCGCTGGGTAACAAGGCGCTGCTCGAGAAGCGTGTAAACATCCGCGCGGCCGACTACAGATTCTGCGATAAACGCAAGTACTATGAGGGATACACCGACGGCAATGGCAAGCGCAAAGCCGGAACAAATATCGCGGAACTCAAGCGCCTGACGCAAGTCATGGGAGACTTCACCGAAATAGACATCGCGACTCGCACGGCACGGATCATCGATGCCTTCGTGGACTACCTGGGCGACAACGGGCTTTTGAGCTAAGGAGCGAACATGTTCGAAAGACTAACCAAGTACGCTGGCAAGCTGGCGGACAGAAACATGAATGTCGAGTTTGGGGGCGGGACGTTCGGACTCGAGGATTTCGTCGACGATTTCTATGAACTGGACGGGTTCGCGGACACCAGCTACTTCGAGACGCTTGAACGCCATAGCATCGACACCTCGGAAGGCATAGACAGCTGCGACATCGACCATGGGGACATTGACCTGATACGTGCATGCATCACGTGGTGCGTTCGTGGCGACCGCTTCTGCGACGGACTCCTTGCCGCGCAAGCCAGGAGCGGGTTTCTGGACCGTTGCCTCTCCCGGCTGAAGGAGCTCGACGAGGGCCGATCGACTGCCGCGAAGACATTTCGACCGTGACAGCTACCAACGATAAGCAATAAATCAAGGAGCGTTCCTCAGATAAAGGCCAGTTACAGCTGGTAGCAAAACTTGCAAAAAATAGCAAAAGTTGCAAAAGAAAAGGCTCTGTTAGACCAAGGTTGACATAAAAACGATGTCACCGCGAGGCGGTACCCTTCAATTAACGTCGAAGGAGCGCCCATGGATGCAGACGACCTGGTCATCACCCTCAAGAAGAGCCTGGCGAAGCTCAGCAGG
>DBFWBE010000030.1:0-8756 GCA_048485835.1 Collinsella sp. | reverse complement strand
ATTTAACTTTATAGAGTTTGGAGGACCCATGAGAAAGCAAGCCGTCCTTATCCTTATCTTATCGCTGTCCCTTTTCGCCCTCTTCTCGTCAGTACGAACCAATTCCGATCCAATCAATATCTCATTGCCCGTATTTCGATCGAAATTAAGCAAAGGCGAATCTTTTATCGTGCAAATTGAGCTGGAGGGCTGCCCGGCCTGTGAAGAGCTCCGTGCGGCAGAACGCTCGCTTTCGCCGAGTCTCAAGAACGACATCGAGATCCTCGTTGTCCCTAAGAGCCAAAAGGAGGTTGATAGGGAAACACTTAAGGCGCTTCTGCCGTCATTCGAGTTTTATCCTTCAATTTTTGCCATCTCTGAAGGAAAGATAGCGTCCGAGTTCGACCTTTCCACGCTTGATTCGTTTGAAATGCGTTTCACGGATTGGAGGCTGAATCTGAACAACACAGCAATGTCAAGCTAAATGTCAGGAGGATACACATGCTACGTAACGTTCCCGTAAGCCGTAAGTCATTCATCGCAAGCGCAGTTGCGCTTTGCTCAATTGCCATTTCACCAAAGCAATCTAAGGCGCAACCTCTTGAAGTAGAGTTCCCTTCTGCCGAAGAGTACATTGAAGCTGTCAATGAGTCCGGCACAGGATGGACGACATACGCACTAGATGAAAACGGAGATGTCCAAATTATCGATCGATTCCAGACCCTGTCTTTGGATGATTTAGCAGCTGCCACACGCGGCGCTAAAGAATGGATCGTCAAAATTGCCATTTTTATTGGAAAAGAACTCATCGGCTATGTAACGGGGGTTGTAATCGACGGACTTATTAAGAAGTTCATAAGCATAACCGGAGGTTATTGGACTGAGTATGCAGCAAAGCAACTCCTTGGACGCCCCGTACCCGCAGGCAACACGTACCGTCTACCTTGCAGCGTCTATCCCCCCAACTCCGGAGAATACATTCGTTGTATAAATAGTTAGGATACGGCTATGTTGCCAGTCATCATTGCCCCCGTAATTGGTGTATGGGGTATCCAGTATTTCCTCAACAAGAAGTGGCTCTGGGGCATTGGGTGCATAGCGATAACATTAATATGCTATTTCCTTAGCCTCATTGTCAAAGCATGCTGGCCGAGCGCCATCTCTTTTGGAATTGCTCTTCTCAGCTCGGTCCAGCTATATGGAAGCAAAAAGGGTTTGTCCTTCTTTAATGCCCTGATATCGGCTCCGCTACCTCTGCAAATCTACTGGGGAATTATGGCCGTCATCGTTCTCTTTATGCCCCAAATCCCCTTCAGCGACGTTCCCGGCTTCTCCTAACGCGTCGCCGATTCAACCCCATACAATCCAGCTCACAAAAAGAGTCGGTCGAGCAAATGCTCTAAAAATAGAGCTGGCCGGGCAAAGCCCGACCAGCTCACAAACTTTCCCTCAGCCCTTTTTCATCCGCGCGCGAGAAAGCCAGCAAGGATACCACAGGGCCCGCCCCGGGAGTGTTTTCTTCTGAGCGATCCCGCAGCGCGAAGCGCGAGGACCAGCGAAGAAGAAAACACGCAGGGGCGGGCCCGGACAGGTTAACTTACTCCTTCTCGACCGCGCGCATGATCGCCTTGTAGATCTCCATCAGCGGGATGATCAGGAAGGCCAGGCCCAGCGCGGCGATAACGCCCTTAAGCTCAAGCGTCACAGGGCCAAAGAACATCTCGGCAAGCGTCGGCTGCACGGTCACAATCACCGTCAGCACCAGCGCCAGCGCAGCCGAAGCCCACAGCCACTTGTTCTGCTTCTTCATACTAAACAGCGACGCACGACGGCTGCGCATATTGAAGCAGTGGAAGATCTCGACCATGTTGAGCGTGATAAACGCCATCATCACGCCTTCCTCGTCGGCATTGCCGGCGATCATATCGGCGATGTGGATGTAGCCCATGTCAAAATACACGCCCACAAAGAAGCTCGCCAGCACCAGCACGGTGATGATCAGGCCCTGGACCACGCAGTCCAGGCCCATGTGACCGGCAAAGACGCCGTCCTTGGCGTTGCGCGGCTTGCGCTTCATGATGTCGCCCTCGGCATCCTCCATGCCCAGCGCGAGCGCGGGGAAGCAGTCGGTGACCAGGTTCACCCACAGCAGCTGCACCGGCTGGAAGATGGTAAAGCCGATGAGCGTGGCGATAAACACCGAGAAGACCTCGGCAAGGTTAGCCGAAAGCAGGAACTGGATGACCTTGCGGATGTTGTCGTAGATGCGACGGCCCTCTTCGCAGGCACCGATGATGGTAGCGAAATTGTCGTCGGCGAGCACCATGTCGGCGACGTTCTTGGTGACGTCGGTACCAGTAATGCCCATACCGACGCCGATGTCGGCGCGCTTGATGGACGGGGCGTCGTTGACGCCGTCGCCCGTCATGGCCACGATCTGGTCGCGCGACTTCCAAGCCTCGACGATGCGTGTCTTGTGCTCGGGCTGGACGCGGGCGTACACGCCGTAGTCCTCGATGTGCGCGTCGAGTTCCTCGTCGCTCATGCGATCGAGGTCGGCACCGGTGATGGCATGGCTGCGATCGGTGACGATGCCCAGCTGCTTGGCGATGGCCACGGCGGTGTCGATGTGGTCGCCCGTGATCATGACGGTGCGGATACCGGCATCGTGCGCCTCGCGGATGGCGTCGGCGACCTCGGGACGGACCGGGTCGATCATGCCGGACAGGCCGCAGAAGACCAGGTCATGCTCAAGCGCAGCGGGGCTACAGTCGGCGGGAACCTCGGTGTAGGTGCGGCTCGCCAGCGCCAGCACGCGCAGGGCCTCGTCGGCCATAGCCTTGTTGGCTGCCACGAGCTCGGCGCGACGCTCCTCGGTCAGGGGGACGACCTTATCGCCCTCGTAGATATGGGTGCACAGGCCAATCACCACGTCGGGCGCGCCCTTGGTGTACTGCTCGTACTCGCCGTCCAGGGTCTCGACGACCACGGACATCATCTTACGGCCCGAGTCGAACGGGGCCTCGCCCACGCGCGGGTGCTCGGCAGTCAGGCCAGTAAGACCAGCCTTGCCGGCATCGTTGACGAGTGCGCACTCGGTCGGCTCGCCCACGGCCTCGCCCAGCTCCTCGTCCCACTGGGCATCGGAGCACAGCGCCATGCCGGCCAAGAACTTTTCCTTGGGCGCAGCGAGCTCGTGCTTGACGACGGTCATCTTGTTCTGGGTAAGCGTGCCGGTCTTGTCCGAGCAGATGGTCTGCGTGCAGCCGAGCGTCTCGACAGCAGAAAGCTTGCGGATGATTGCCTGGCGCTTGGCCATCTTGGTCACGCCGAGCGAAAGGACGATGGTCACGACGGCGACCAGGCCCTCGGGGATGGCGGCGACGGCGAGCGAGACGGCGACCATAAAGGTGTCGAGCAGGGCAGTCGGGTCGGTAAGGACGTTACCCACGCCGTGGCGGAGGATATCGACGCCAAAGATCACGACGCAGATGACGATAACCATGATGGTGAGGATGCGGCTGAGCTCGGCGAGCTTCACCTGCAACGGCGTGAGCTCTTCCTTGGCCTCGGCCAGGGCACCGGCGATCTTACCCATCTCGGTATCCATGCCGGTGCCGACCACGACGGCGCGGCCACGGCCGTACACAACGGTGGAACCCATGTAGCACATGTTCTTGCGGTCGCCGAGCGGCACGTCGTCGGTGCCCGCGGCAAGCTCGATCACGTTGGCGTGCTTCTCGACCGGCACGGACTCGCCGGTGAGTGCGGCCTCTTCAATCTTCATCGTGGCGCTCTCGAGGACGCGGCAGTCGGCCGGGACGGAGTCGCCCGCCTCGAGCATGATCACGTCGCCGGGCACGAGCTCGGCGCTCGGCAGATGCACGAGCTTGCCGTCGCGCAGCACCTTGGACTGCGCCGCGCTCATCTCCTGCAGGGCCTCGAGGGCCTCCTCGCTCTTGGCTTCCTGGACCACGCCCAGCACCGAGTTGACGATAACGACGAACATGATAATGGCGACGTCGGCAAAATCGGGCTCGCCCTTGACCATGCCCGTAAGTGCGCTGATAACGGCGGCAACGATCAGCATGATGACCATGGGGTCGGCCATCTGCTCAAAGAAACGCTTCCATAGCGGCGTCTTCTCGGCTTCCTCGAGCTTGTTAGGGCCTGTCTTGGCAAGGCGCGACGACGCCTCGTCGTTGCTCAGGCCGAGGTTCTCATCGACACCTTGGTCGCTGAGCACCTCCGCCGCGGCGGACAGGTATTCCTTTTGCATATAGAGTCCCCTCCTGGGATTCGGGCCACTCAGCAGATTGATGCCCGATCATAATTCCCAGGAGAAGGGCAAGGGCTCATCAAGGCTGCCGTGCTGAGCGGCAGTTGATAGTGGAGCTATGGTACCCCAAAGCGACGCGTCTAGCCAAAACATTCCATCTGGAAACACGGCACAGGCGCAACGGTGCAGACAGTGTGATGCTCAAGATTGATAAAACGTTTTTTCTTCGGCGCATCATCGAACTAAAATATCGCCCAGATAGCAGCGGTTAGAACGGTTGGTAAAGTTTTTGCATATACCGTTTTTCCGCAAAAAATGAACTTCTAATTCGGCATACGGTCGATTTTTTGGGGTATTCGGTCGGCATTTCGTTATAATCATCTCAGTTTTATTTCTTATGGTTTATCTATCAGCGCAAGACGATGTCAGATGGAGGTCTGAATGTACAAGCGCACCAAGATTGTATGCACCATGGGTCCCGCCTGCGATAGCGACGAGACCATCCGCGAGATGATCAAGGCGGGCATGAACGTCGCCCGTTTTAACTTCTCGCACGGCTCCTACGACGAGCACCACGGTCGCATCGAGCGCGTCCGCCGTATTTCCAAGGAGCTCGGTATGCCCGTCGGCATCCTGCTCGACACCAAGGGCCCCGAGGTCCGCACCGGCCTTTTGGTCGACGGCAAGAAGGTTGCCGTCAAGACTGGCGACAAGATCGTCGTCACCGCTCAGCCCACGTCCGAGGATTTCCACGGCACCGCTGAGCACATCTCCCTCGACTACCTGGCTCTGCCCTCCGAGGTCGAGAAGGGCTCCCTCATCCTGATCGATGACGGCCTGGTTGCCCTCGAGGTCGAGTCCGTCGACGGCCAGGACATGACCTGCGTCGTTAAGAACGACGGCCTGATCGGAGAGCGCAAGGGCGTCAACATGCCCAACGTCAACATCTCGCTGCCCGCCATCACCGAGCGCGATCGTCAGGACATCCTCTTTGGCCTGACCGAGAACATCGACTACATCGCCGCTTCCTTCATCCGTGACGGCGAGTCCGTCCGCGGCATCCGCAAGCTTTGCCGCGAGAACGGTGGCGAGCACGTGACGATCTTCCCGAAGATCGAGTGCGCCCTGGGCGTCGAGAACTTCGACGAGATCCTCGAGGCTTCCGACGGCATCATGGTCGCCCGTGGCGACCTGGGCATCGAGATCAAGCCCGAGCTCGTTCCCCACATCCAGAAGGAGATCATCGCTAAGTGCAACGCGGCCTACAAGCCCGTTATCACCGCTACGCAGATGCTCGACTCCATGCAGCAGAACCCGCGCCCGACGCGCGCCGAGGTTGCCGACGTTGCTAACGCCATTTACGACGGCACCGACGCCGTCATGCTGTCCGGCGAGTCCGCTGCCGGCAAGTACCCGGTCGAGGCCGTCAAGATGCAGGCCAGCATTGCTCTCGAGACCGAGAAGTACCTCCCGGCTCACGCTCCGCTCGAGGTTCCGGCTGACGCTCACGGCACCCGCGTCGTCAACAACGTTGTGGGTATGTCCGCTGTGAACATGGCCACCACCGTTGGCGCCAAGTGCATCACCGTGCCGACGACCACCGGCCGTACCGCTCGCCTGATCTCTCACTTCCGTCCCAACATGCCGATCTGCGCGTTCTCCCGCCACGAGTGGGCCGTCCAGCAGATGATCATGTACTGGGGCGTCATCCCGCACCAGGCCGAGATTACCCAGGGCACCGTCAACGGCACGATCGTCAAGGCGATTGAGACCGCTAAGGAGCTCGGCTACGTCGAGACTGGCGACCTGACTGTCGCTACTGCCGGCGATCCCCGTATGAGCGTCCAGCTCGAGGACAAGGTCTCCTCGACCAACGTCGCTTACGTCGCTCAGGTGCGCTAAATCGCACTTGCAAGCAGGTTTGCATTGCAAAGGGCCCGGAAGGCAAAGCCTTCCGGGCCCTTTTTCTGTGCCAATGCCGGCGCACGGCAAAACACGCACTCATTTCTTTACCAAAAGTGCGAAATCCACTCTTCGAGGCTCAAAGAATAAAGTCCCAAGCGCTAAAAATGTTCGCCCGGTGGCAAACCCACACCTCACGCAGGGCTGATAAATCGTTTTAGCAAGGTCCAAATCGACCGCGTTTTCGGAAGTGCGGGGAAAAATTGCTTACCCCCGAGCACAAGCCCTTTTATTTCAACAAAACCCCTGATAAAGTTGGCTCAAATACCGCTTGTGCTTTGCCTGTTTGTCTTTTTCCCCGCACTTCCGAAACCGATAGCCTTTCTAGCCCAAACAACGCTCGAACGATCGGATTGCCATGTCATTTCTCGCTTGCGGACCCACAGCTTTTCAGTACTATCGCATCCCGCCCCAGATACTGGGACTCTATCCGGCAATCCTGCCGCCCGACCATGACCATCGCTTGGTGCATTACTCAAAACAGCCAGTATTTAAAGACTTGCTCGGCACACCAGTTTGGAGATTCGTGGGCGAAAGAAAACAGCGCGCGAACGGAAAGCTATTTCATAGCCGTCTGCTAACCCAAGAGCCGCCTCCTGGGTCGTTTAGGCAGACTGAGCATGGATTTGATGTCACGTCCCCGGAGTTCACACTGCTCAACCTTGCTACGCAGGTCTCGCGCAACCAGTTACTCATGGCTTGCTACGAGATGTGCGGCTCCTTTGCAGTGTTCACGCCTTGTAAACGGGCGCAGCAGCAGCTCGATGAAGCAATTTCGCTTAAGCTCATTCCACCCAACTGCGGCTGGGAGCGAGTTAACGACACCAAGGGCAATGACACCAACCTGTGGAAGCGCCCACCGCTCCTCAGCGCAGCGGATATCGCCGCGTTCGCCAAGCAGGCCGCAGGCCTGCGCGGCGTTAAACAACTGCGCTGGGCAGCCGAGCACATGACGGGGCAGACCGCCTCACCCTTCGAAGTACAGGCCTCCATGCTTGTCTCGCTCCCCCGCGACGAGGGCGGCATGGGCATCAACATCGCAAACAACGTGCGCATCCCACTCAGCGACGCCGCACGCTCACTGTATGACAAAACCTGCTGCTACGCCGATATCCTCATAGAGAGCAACATCGACAGCATGGGCGTCATTTTGGAATGCCAAGGCCGCTCCGCCCATGACAGCGAAGCCGCAAGCCTCTCCGATGCCGAGCGCACCACCGCCCTCACAAGCATGGGCTATGACGTTATCCAGATAACCTATGAGCAAATCAAGGACACGAAGAGCTTTAACAACATCGCCGAGCTCATTCATAAAAAGGCGGGGCTCCCCTACATCCCAAAGACCGATCAGGAACGCACCGCCGCAGAAACCCTGCGACGGGAGCTGTTGGTCAATTGGGATGAACTGTTCTCCGTTAAGCCGGCCGGCTAGCAGCTAGCGATCAGAGGGACTGCGGGAACGTCAGAAGCGGCAACGCGAGCCGCAAAGCCCGCTTCGGTCAGCTCGATGACCTCGGTAAACGTTGCGTCAAAGAATTTCTCGGTCAGCAGGCGGTACGGCGGATGATCGGGCTCGCCGGGGTTTTCGCGTACAATCTCGTGCATGACGCCGATGGTCTTGAGCACATATTCTTTATGAATGGGATACTGCCCAAAACGCGTCGCCGCGGTATACAGGCGATCGGTCGCACGCGGGATGGAAACAATGCCGAGCGTCTTGCCAAACCAGTCAAAATCGCCCTGCTTTTTAATGCGGAACTCCTCACACGGCTTGCCGCCGTGCGCCTCCAGGTACTGATTCACGCGCGTATTCCATACGGTATCGGCCACCAGATGCGACCAGACACCCAGCGTCAAATCGAGCAACGACTGCGCCACATCTTCGGACGCAAGCGAGAACTCACAGGCGCCGGGACCGGCAACCGGCTCGGCATCCTTGTAGCGCTGGGGATAGTGCACGCGGTTCAGCCGCTCGCGTTCCTCGATAATCGAGGTCGCTGCGGCCGGCGCACCGGTGGGCGAACTATTAAGCAACGGTGCCACATAGGTATCCCAGAACTCATGCTCACGAGGCTTAGGGATGGGCTCAGGCTTGGCAAAGTGCGTAATGCGGTACGGGATGGGATCGGCGATGCCAGGGACCATATAGCCCACGAAGATATCCGGAACCACGCAGCCAAACAAAAAGGCATTGCAGTCGCGCACGCTCTTGGCAAGCGCACCGGCGCGCTCCAGCAAACGCTCCGTCTGAGCGATATGAATGTTCCAGCTTGGCATAGCCACCCCCATAAAAACCTGGATAACTATACCATCACGGCAAAGCCGCGCGGGCGGCTACGCACGCTCTACGCAGCAACTAGTCCGTAGCCTTGATTATCGACTTCATCCGAACACTTCCCACATTCATCCGCACATGTGCGGATGAATGTGGGAACCCGATACCCTGAGGGCCGGACCGGCCGGCCCCGGGAGATCGGAGGACGGCATGTCCGGAAAGAAGAAGAGTGGCCCCGCGAGGGCGGTCCCGAGGGCCTAC
>DBFWBE010000029.1:0-25212 GCA_048485835.1 Collinsella sp. | reverse complement strand
CTCGGCCGCGGCTACGCGTGGCTGGACACCGGCACCATGGAGAGCCTGCACGAGGCCGCGGAGTTCGTCCGCGCCGTCGAGCACTCCCAGGACCTGCCCGTGTCCGTCCCCGAGGAGATCGCCTGGGAGAACGGCTGGATCACGACCGCCGAGCTGGAGGAGGCCGCGAAGGCCTACGGCAAGTCGGTCTACGGGCAGCACCTCAAGAAGGTCGCCGCCGGCGAGATCGTCAACAGCCCGCGCGAGTACTAGGAGGAACCCCTCATGTCTGAGATCTTCGAACCCAAGAACATCATCGTCACGGGCGGCTGCGGCTTCATCGGCAGCAACTTCGTGCACTACGTGGTGAACAACCATCCCGGCGTGCACGTCACCGTCCTGGACAAGCTGACCTACGCCGGCAACCCCGAGAACATCGCCGGGCTGCCGGCTGACCGCGTTGAGCTCGTCGTGGGCGACATCTGCGACGCGGAGCTGCTGGACCGCATTGTCCCCGGCCACGACGCCATCGTCCACTACGCCGCCGAGAGCCACAACGACAACTCCATCGCCGACCCGGAGCCCTTCCTGCGCACCAACGTCGAGGGCACCTTCCGCCTGCTGGAGGCCGTGAGGAAATACTGCATCCGCTACCACCACGTCTCCACCGACGAGGTCTACGGCGACCTGGCGCTCGACGACCCGGCGAAGTTCACCGAGGAGACGCCGTACCGCCCGTCCTCCCCGTACTCGAGCACCAAGGCGTCCTCTGACATGCTGGTCCGCGCCTGGACCCGCACCTACGGCCTGCGCGCCACGATCTCCAACTGCTCCAACAACTACGGCCCCTACCAGCACGTGGAGAAGTTCATCCCCAGGCAGATAACGAACATCATCGACGGCGTCCGCCCCAAGCTCTACGGGAAGGGCGAGAACGTCCGCGACTGGATCCACACCGAGGACCACTCCTCTGCCGTCTGGGACATCCTCACGAAGGGCCGCATGGGGGAGACCTACCTCATCGGCGCCGACGGCGAGAGGAACAACATCACGGTCCTGCGCATGATCCTGGAGGCGATGGGACGCGACCCCGAGGACTTCGACTGGGTCGCCGACCGCCCCGGCCACGACCGCCGCTACGCCATCGACAGCACGAAGCTCCAGCGCGAGCTGGGCTGGAGGCCGGCGCACACCGACTTCGCCGGGGGGCTCAGGGCCACCATCGACTGGTACGTCGCCAACGAGTCCTGGTGGCGCCCGGCCAAGGAGGCCACCGAGGCCAGGTACAGGGCACAGGGCCAGTAGGAGGGGAGACACATGGCAGACATCGCATTCGAGAAGGACCTCTCCGTGGCGGAGACCGGCATCGGGGGCCTCAAGGTAGTCGACCTCGCCGTCCACGGCGACTCGCGCGGCTGGTTCAAGGAGAACTGGCAGCGCGCCAAGATGTGCGCCCTGGGCATCCCCGACCTCAGGGTCGTCCAGAACAACGTCTCCTACAACGAGAAGAGGGGCGTCACCCGCGGCATCCACGCCGAGCCCTGGGACAAGTTCATCTCCGTGGCCCGCGGCTCGGTCTTCGGCGCCTGGGTGGACCTACGCGAGGGCAGCGAGACCTTCGGCAAGGTCTACACCTGCACCCTGGACCCGTCCAGGGCCATCTACGTCCCGCGCGGCGTGGGCAACTCCTTCCAGGCCCTGGAGGACGGCACCGCCTACACCTACCTGGTGGACGCCCACTGGTCGCTGGAGCTCAAGAGGACCTACACGTTCGTGAACCTCGCCGACCCCGAGCTCGCCATCGAGTGGCCCATCCCGCTGGACCGGGCCACCGTCTCCGAGGCCGACCTCAACCACCCGATGCTGAAGGACGTCGTCCCCATGGCGCCGAAGCGCACCCTCGTCACCGGCTGCAACGGCCAGCTGGGCCGCGCGGTGCGCAAGCTGGCGGAGGAGCGCGGCGTGGCGAAGGACTTCGACTTCTGCGACATCGACACCTTCGACATGTCCGACCCGGCGGCCTATTCGCAGTACGACTGGTCGCTCTACGGCACCGTGATCAACTGCGGCGCCTACACGGCCGTCGATAAAGCCGAGACCCCCGAGGGCCGCGTGACCGCCTGGAAGGCCAACGCGACCGGGCCGGCGCTCCTCGCCCGCACCTGCGCCGAGCACGGGATCACCCTCGTCCACGTGTCCTCCGACTACGTCTTCGACGGCACCGCCGAGGTCCATGACGAGGACGAGCCCCTCAGTCCGCTGTCCGTCTACGGCCAGACCAAGGCCGCCGGCGACATCGCCGTGGCAGGCTGCCCGCGCCACTACATCATGCGCTCCAGCTGGGTCATCGGCGAGGGCCACAACTTCGTCAAGACCATGAAGGCGCTCTCGGACCGCGTCGCCGACCCGGAGGACAAGCTGGAGCAGGTCACCGTCGTCGACGACCAGCTGGGCCGCCTGACCTTCACGCGCGACATGGCCGAGGCCATCTTCCACGTGCTGGGGACGCACGCCCCCTACGGCACCTACGACTGCACCGGCTCCGGCGCCGTCAAGTCCTGGGCGGACATCGCCCGCGCCGTCTTCGAGACCGCCAACGGCAACGGGGAGAAGGTCGTGCCGGTGTCGACCGCCGACTACTACGCGAGCGCCGACGGCCCCATCGCCCCGCGCCCGGTCCACTCCGCGCTCGACCTGTCGAAACTCGAGGCCGTCGGCTTCCACATGCCCGACTGGAAGGAAGAGCTGGGGGAGTACCTGGATGCCTTGGATTTGGGAGGTTCTTTCTAAAGACATGATTTCTACAGCATCAAAAGCTGAAGCGCCTCTTGTTAGCATCGTCGTCCCCATCTTCAACGTGGGGCCGTTCGTGCTTCCCTGCATAAGGTCGCTGCTCTGTCAGACGTATCCAAATATTGAGATTCTTATCGTGGATGACGGCTGTACCGATGACACGGTTGAGTTGATTGCTAGCGTCGTCGGGGATGATTCACGCGTCGAGATTCTCCACAAGGAAAACGGCGGGCTCTCATCTGCCCGGAATTATGGCACTCGGCTTTGTCACGGTGACTACTTGATGTATGTCGACGGAGACGATCTCATAGATCCGCGGGCCGTTGAGTTCATGCTCCAGGCGGCTTTGAGATACCATGTGTCGTTTGTCGCGGGGTCCTTTGCCAAGATGCCTCCTCTCGAGAGTTATGAAATGCGGAGTGAGCCTTTGTTCACGTTGGAGAGCGGCTGGGAGCATCTGAGGCGCCTTCTTCTGCTCGAAGGGGAGAGCGGGTCTGCCTGTGGCAAGTTGTTTTCCCGTTCTTTGATGCCCGACCTTGTGTTCCCCGAGGGTCAGCTTTTCGAGGATATGGGCGTGACTTCCGCGATTTGCTCCCGTGTAGAGACCGTCGCTGTCACTGACGCCCCTTTCTATGCGTACGTGACGAGGCCCGGTTCCATCACAACGCTTAAGAAGCAAGGCCCTAAGCATGTGCGGGATATGGATGCTGCCATTGAGGCCGTGCGGCGGGTTGCCGAGGGAAATTTTGATGGCGAGTTCGAGTGCTTCCGAGCGTATTGCATTCTGCGCGTTGCCATGCGGGTTGATCTCGATAGCTTTGCCGACAGGGCGGAGGGGCAGGCGTATTTGAGGCTTGCCCGCGACCTTGCGATGCGCGCCTCAAGGAACACCCTAGCTTCGCGCACCTGGAGACTGAGGTGCGCGCTTTTTGCGCTTTCCCCGAAGATGCATAACGCTTTCTATGCCCTTTATGCCGCGATTTCTGGCAAAGCAATCGGATAATCCCTATGAACAAAGGTTTTTAATGTGAGATTCTCGATAATCATTCCCGTTTATAACGTAGAGGAATATCTCGGACAATGCTTGGACAGCATTGCACATCAGGATTATTCCGACTACGAGGTCGTCATCGTCGACGACGGCTCGACCGACGGCAGCGCGAGTATCTATGAGCGTTTCGCCGCGGAGGCGGATGTTCCCGTCCGCATAGTCAAACAGGAGAACAAGGGGTTGCTGCTTGCTCGCCGTGCCGGGATCAAAGCCGCCAACGGTGATTATTATTGGCACGTCGACGGCGACGACGGTCTGGCGCCCAATGCAATGTGTGCGGTTTCCGGGATCATTGACGAACTGGATCCCGACGTCGTGTTGATCTGCCTTAGCGAATCTCCGACGTTCGGCTCTGTGCTCCCTGGGGGACTGCCCGGTGAACAGCGTTTCTATACCGGAGATAGCCTTAACGATGTACGCTCTGCGTTCCTCGATGGATATATTCCTAATATGGTCACTAAAATCGCTCGAAGGTCTTGCGTCGATGCCGATTCAGATTACTCGCCTTATGGGAAGATGCAGCTTGGGGAAGATCAGCTGCAAAGCCTTTACATTCTCGATAATATGAAGAGCGCCGCATGCGTTCGCGAGCCCTTGTATTATTATCGTCCCAACGCAAGCAGCATTACTGCCAATTATCGCGAAGGCCAGATTGCCCAGTACGCCATGGTCAAGGAAGCCGTCCATCGACAGGCCGTCGCGTGGGATTCGAAATGGCCGGGGAATGGATTTGCTGAGACCGCTCTTGTCGGTTATCTGTCTAACGGTTTCTACGACATGCGCAAGAATGCTGATGGCAAGTGGTTTAAAAAGCAGTTCCAGGAGTTCAGGGATACATCGCTGTACGCGGAGGCCATCGGTCGATGCGGGGATTTGAGGCTTGAGCAGCGGATCTTCTTCACTTTGTTGGAAAAGAAAATGGATTATCTTGCGTATGTGTGCCTGGTTGCCTGCCGCGCTGCTACTCCGCTGGCGAGGAGCTTGGCTCGATGAAGTTCTTAGCTATCAGTTCGGGAGGCATGCCGCAGAGGACCCTATCGATGGCGGGTAGGGGGAACGCGCTCGGCATGGTGTTCTTCCTTGGCGTATGCGCTATTGTTTCGCCCCTCCTCGCCGTTTTCCTCTCCCTTCTCGTCTTTACCGGGGCCCCTACAAAGAAGATGGCGGTTGCCTGCGCCCTTGGGGTTGGGTTTTCTGCTGCGCTTGTCGCCCATGGTATCGTTTACAACCATCCTGTCGATATGACCCGATGGATGGTTGAATGCGGCTACTACGATGGCAGGAATATTCTCTCGATCGGAACCAGCCTGAACGAGGATCACAACGGCCTGCTCGCCTGGAACTTTCTGTGTTGGGTAACCGGGAATATCGGCGACCTCCGACTCCTCCAGTCGCTCGCCGCGTTTTTCGGTTACGGTCTCATCGCTTGGCTGATGATGGACAGGTGTGCCGAGGAGACGACAGATGCATGGGCTTTCCTCCCGCTCATGGTATTCATCTTTTTTGCCGTCCCGGCGCAGCCCCTGATCGGTAACGTTCGCTCGGCTCTCGGCTGCGTGATTTGTGCGGTCGCGATATGTAAGAGGCGGTCTTACGGGTTCAGGGATTCTCTGCCGTCGCTCGTCCTGATCATCGTCGCATGCCTCATCCACAATTCTATGCTGCTCGTCTTGGTTTTGTTCCTAGTTCAGCCGATTCTCGAGCGTAACCCTGTCAGGAATTCGATTATCTGCGTTGTCGCGGTCGTCACCATGATTTCCGTGGCTTCCGTACTTCTCGCGTCCCATTTGTTTGACGGGGTGCCTGTCATTACGAGCGTTCTGAAGAAGGCGAGTTTCTATACCATCGGCACGGAGTGGGATCAAGAGCAGGCGGACAACCTTCTCAGCAATCTGAGCCATGTGTTTTCGTTGCTGCTGCTCGGGGTCCTGCTGCTTAGGATCTACGCCACGAGACAGCATGATGGACGAACGGCGCTCGTTCTTGTTTTGACGATGTGCGTCATCGCGATGGAACTCACCCTCGTTAACGTCGGCAACCGCTTGAAGTTCATTCCGATCTTGATTGGCTCGACATATCTGCTTAACAACAAGGGAAGGGGCCATGCGGTTGATTCGCGATGGCCGATTCTTGCCGATGCCGTTTTGATGTTGCTCGCTATTGCCGTCTGGTTGATCTCCATGGCAAGCTTCATCCCTTCATTCAACTATGTCGAGGTCATGAAGAGCGCCGTTTTCTATCCGCTTCTCCTTTTCTAGAGGTTAAATCCATGTATCAAACTGTCACGGCGCCTCTAATCACGTTTGTTGTCCCCGCCTATAACGCCGTTTCTACCCTAGAGGCAGCCGTTCGCTCGCTTTCTGAGCAGACGTCCGACGATTGGGAGGCCATCATCGTCGATGACGGATCTGTTGACGGTACGGGTGAGATGGCCGATGCGCTCGCGCGGGGCGATGATCGCATTAAGGTTCTTCACCAGGGGAACGCCGGGGTCTCCGCTGCGCGCAATGCTGCTATCGCGGCCGCCAGTGGGGAATATCTCGCCTTCTTGGACGTCGATGACACCGTCGTTCCCAACTTCGTGGAGAAGGCGGGGTCCCTGCTGGGACGCAGGCCTGTCCGCCCCGATGTCGTCGCGCTTGCGTACTGTGCTCTTCCCCGAGGCACGGTCTTCGGGTACGGGCGGTTCCTCGGGAACGCATCGGAGTTCCTCGAGTTATCGCTCGGGAACAGATACGCCACTTTCCCCTGCTGGCTCTTCCTCGTTTCTGCTCGGCTCATCGCGGCGAGTGGGGTCCGGTTCACGGTCGGGAGGCGGACCGGCGAGGACCAGGAGTTCATCCTGAAGCTGCTCTGCTGCGCCTCTATTTGCGAATCTGTCGAAGACAGCGATGTCTACTATCTCTACCGCATGCCTTCCGGGGGCTCGGCCATGGGCCTTAACCTGGAGGGGCAGTTCGATTACCCCCGGGCTATGCGAGACGTTCTCTGCTTTGCCGCCAAGCCTGACGCAGGGATGTCTCCCGATGGCTTGGAGGCAGTCGACCGACTGCTTACTGACAGGTTTGTAGGGGCCTGCGCCTACGCTGCGGAGACTGCGTTCTCCAACGGCGCTTCCGATTCTGATGTCCTTTCCTGGTTGACAGATAGCCTGGAAGGATTTGATTGCCACGGGGCTCTTGAGAACGGCTGTTGCAGGAGCGAGAACCGGCGGTTTCTTCGCCTCTGGCTCGGCTGCAGCGGCATGATTCCGCTGTATATCCGCTTCGGTTTGTGTATCCGGTCTATCGGCAGAACCATTAAGTACTGGATTTCACGCCGAGGCACTTGTTAGTTATCTTTGATTGGAGTTTCATTGAACGACAGGCAGATATATATTCTCAGCATTTTTGACCCCACCAACTACGGGAACAGGCTGCAGGCCTGCGCCCTCGAGGCCGCCGTCGCCTCTCTTACCGGCAAAGAGGTTCTTTCGGTCGATTGCCGCCGCCCGGTGAGTAAGCGCGGGGTCTTTAAGATCATGGCGGACCTCAACAGAGTCCGAATCGAGTCGAAGAAGGCGCCCGCCGAGAGGAGGCGGCGTTTCCGAGTTTTTCAGGATGAGTACTGTGCGCCTGTCGTTGAAATTGCCGAGAGGGACGTTCGTAGCATCACTGGTCCCGTCGTGATCGGCTCCGATCAATGCTGGAACCCCGGGTGGGGATTGGGTGCGAGTAAGTTTGGCGCCCAGTGCGCCGTGGGCGTCGACAAGAAAATGGCCTATGCCGCTAGTTTCGGCATCGGCATGTCGGACATGCCTGAGGAGTGGGGTCGGCGCTACTCCGAATGGCTTGGCGGAATCAAGGACATCGGTGTTCGGGAGTTCGCGGGTGCTCAGATTGTCCGCGAGCTTACTGGGCGGGACGTCAAGGTCGTTCTTGACCCTACGATGCTCCAAACTGCCAAGTGGTGGTCCGAGATAGAGGAGCGCCCGATTATTCCGGGCATCGACCTGGAGGGGCCTTTCTGCCTTAAGTATGTCTTGGGAGACGATACAGCTTCGGCAAAGATCGCGGAGCGATGTGGCCGCGACGGCCTGGGGCTGGTGGACTTGACGGATATCCATTTGCCGGTCGGCCCCGCGGAGTTCGTGTGGCTTATTCACCACTCTGCTCTCGTTTGCACTGACAGCTTCCACGCTACAGTTTTCAGTCTCCTTTTCCACCGGCCTTTTGTGATTTACGAACGGCAGGGAAATGCTGGGAATATGTCCAGCAGGTTCGATACCCTCCACGCCTTGTTTGGGATTAACTCCAACCGCGCCGGTAAGGATTGCTTCCGCGAGCGCTGCGTCGATGAGTTCGATTGGACCGGCTTCGAGCGAGAGCTTGAGGAGAAGAGGAATGATTCCGTCGCATGGCTTCGCGCTGCCCTTGCCAGCTTATAGGGTGGTTATGTCCAGTGAAATCTGAAACTCTATCTTCGGGAGATACTGTCCATGGTTAGTCAACGCAAGGCCGGGGCGATTCTCGGGTACGCGAACATCATCGTTAAGAATCTCGTCAACCTCGTCTATACCCCGATGCTCCTCGCTTTCGTGGGTCAGGCGGACTACGGCGTTTACCAGACTGCGAATTCCTTCGTCTTCTCCCTAACGCTTCTGACGTTTGGTTTCTCTGAGGCGTATATCCGCTTCTATACGCAGAAGAAGGCTAAGGGGACGGAAGAAGACGTCCGATCACTCAATGGCATGTACCTTGCGCTATATGCGATGATCAGCTCCATTGCACTGGTGTTGGGACTGCTCTTTGCTGCGAACGTTGGGCTATTCTTTTCTGGCAGCTTTACGTTCGACCAAGTCGGGCTTGCGGGCGAGCTCATGGCTATCATGGCGGTGAACGTGGCGGCGGTGCTGTTCTCGACTGTGTTCGACGCATACATCATGGCCCACGAACAGTTCAAGTTTCAGCAAAGCCGTCAGATGTTCACCACGTTAGCGACACCGGGTATCGCTTTTGTCTTGCTCAACTTTGGTATGGGCGCGGTCGGTGTAGCGCTGGCTCAGCTCGCAGTCACCTTGACTCTGCTCGCCCTCAACATGCATTATGCTGTGTCGAAGCTCGGTATGCGATTCAGTCTCAGGAGGTTTGACGGAGCCCTGTTCCACGCGGTCGCAGCTTTCTCGGCCTGGATATTTGCCAACCAGGTTTGCGATTTAGTTAACCAGAGCGTGCCCAATATGATGCTCGGCGCGCTCACGAACGCAGTCACTGTATCTGTTTTCGCTGTGGCGCTGCAAATCCGTCAAATCTTTTACTCGCTCTCGACAACAATGTCGAGCGTATTTGTGCCCAAGATCAATAGGATCGTCGCTGAATCGGATGACAACGGAGTGCTAACTCGGCTCATGACGCGCGTAGGGCGCTACCAGATGTTCCTCTTCTGCTGGGTGTACTGTGGGTTCGTCCTGCTTGGACGATTCTTCATTACCAAGTGGGCGGGTGAGGGCTTCCTTGATACTTACTATCTCATCTGTGCGATGACGCTGCCCGTGGGCGTGCCGCTTTGTCAGAACACGGGAATCGAGATCCAGCGCGCTAAAAACAGGCATAGGGCGCGTTCAGTGGTTTACCTCTGTATGGCTTGTCTCAATGTTCTTTTTACATGGTTTGCCTCGCCCGTTCTCGGATACTGGGCGCCCGCTATCGCTTACATCGCGAGCATCGCCTTGGGTAACGGTCTCTTTATGAACTGGTACTATCAGGCGCGTATCGGACTGGACATGGCTTATTTCTGGAAGAAGAACCTGCCTGTGGTCTTGGCTTCCGCGGTGGTCTTGGCCGCATGCATGGGGCTGGCTCTGCTGCTGCCCGTGACTAGCTGGCTGCTTTTCCTGGCTTGGGGCGTCGTCTACACCGTGCTTTTCGCTGCCGCAATGTGGCTCTTCGTTCTCGATTCAAGCGAGAAGTCGTCGATCGCGGCTAAGTTGCCCTTCCTGCGTTAGGAGGTTTTTTATGCTTAAGTCCCTTCCGAAGATCACGTTGCTGGGAGATGCGTGCTGTGGTTGCGGCGCCTGCGCCGCGAGGTGCCCGAAATCCTGCATCGGGATGATTGCCGACGGCTGTGGCTTCCCCACGCCAATGGTCAATTTAGATGTCTGCATCGGCTGCGGGGGTTGCGATTCGGTGTGTCCCGCAATGGGGGAGCGCCCCAAGGATGGCGCGCAGTCCGTTCTCTGGGCGAAGTCGAGGGACAGGGGAGAGAGACTTGCCTCCTCTTCGGGTGGGGTCTTCGGACTGCTCGCCCTTGACGTTCTTGCGGATGGCGGCGTCGTGTGCGGCGCCGCTTGGGATGAGGGCTGCAGACATGTGCGGCACGTGCTCGTTGAAGACGGGTCAGATCTCGATTCCGTCATGCGTTCCAAGTATGTGCAGAGCTCGGTCGGCCGCAAGGCCTACGAGGGCGTGCGGGAGGCTCTGCGCGGTGGCAGGCGAGTGCTCTTCTCCGGCACCGCGTGCCAAGTTGCGGGCATGAGGTCCTACCTTGGGAAGCTCGCCGACTCAGACGGTTTCCTCTCGGTGGATGTCATTTGCCACGGCGTCCCCTCGCCGCTCCTCTGGGAGAAGTGGGCAGCATATAAGGAGGTCGGTGTGGGCGCGGCGCTGCGCGCGGTGAACATGCGGAGTAAGGCAACCGGATGGCTGTCTTACTCCGCATCATACGCGTATGCGCATGATGCGGAGAAAGATGTCGCGAGGGCTTCGTCCGCGGCGGCCGACAGCTGCATCTTCGGGAATGACTGGTACATGAAAGCGTTCCTTGCTAACGCTAGCTTAAGACCCTCGTGCTTTGCTTGTCGTGTCAAGCGCTCGTGCGGCTCAGACGTCACGTTGGGGGACTTCTGGGGGATCCAGTCGTCGCACCCTGAGGTCGACTACGAGGGCGGGGTTTCCGCGGTGCTGTGCAACACCTCAAAGGGCCTTGCTGCAATTGAGAGGCTTAAGTCTGGGATTGAGTGGGGCGAGTCTTCCCTCGAGAAGGTGTTGCCTGGCAATCCTAGCCTGGTTAGGCCCGTTGTGCCTTATGAGAGACGCGGCGAGTTCATGGCCGACCTCGAGTGCGGGAGAGGAATCGATGAGATGATGGCTGTGTATGGCTTTGAACCCTCCCTCGCCCAGCGCGTACGTGGCAAGCTCGGGGGAGCCAAACGAAGGTTAAAGAAATTGCTGGGGAAGGCTTAATGAACGGTGACATAAATATGTCTGTTGGCGATGGAACTGTCATGGTTGAGGACAAAATCGTGTTTACTGGATGCAAGCATGCATATCTCGTCATGGCTCATAAGGATGACGAGACCCTCCGTACGCTTCTGAGGATCCTTGATGACCCCCGGAACGATATCTTCATCCACATGGACGCTAAGAATACCGGATGGGATGAAAACAGAGCGCTGGCTTCCATTGATAAGGCGGGAATCTTTTTCGTTCCCCGTATTAGCGTCACATGGGGAGGCTACTCGCAAATCGCCTGTGAGCTTGGCCTGCTCAACGCCGCTGTTGACAAGGGGCGTTACTCCTACTATCACCTTTTGAGCGGGCAAGACCTTCCCATCAAGAGCCAGGATCGGATCCATTCTTTCTTCGATTCCTGCGGGGGCAAGGAGTTTGTTCGTTTCGAAAACCACAATAGGGACTATGGGAGTAGGATCGGCGGCCATGTAATCTGGAACGCCTTCGGGAAGAGCAAGACCCAATTTTTTTTGCGAAAGGTGAACGGTCTTTTGGCGAGGCTTCTGCAACTCTATAGGAAGCCTGCTGAAGGCCTTAAGTTGATGAAAGGCGACAACTGGTTCTCTATAACTGATGAGCTCGCTCGATACGTCGTAGAGAACGCTTCTCTGGTACGGTCAGTTTTCTGGGATTCTATGTGCGGTGACGAATTGTTTCTGCAGACCTTTGCTTGGAATACAGGTAAGCGGTTCGATTTCTATCGAATGCCCGGGGAGGACAATACGGACGGCATCATGTGCATGATTGATTGGGGCGAGGACGAGTCCCCGCGAGTGTTGTCTATGGATGATCTAGATTCGATTAAGGACTCAAAGATGATGTTCGCCAGAAAGTTCGACTTCGAGATCGATTCCGATATTGTTCGAGCGGTTGAACAGCTCGTCTGCTAATCCTTCGTGTCTTCTCCGCGCCGGTCCGACAATGGGTTTCTGCCAGTTGCTGCCAGCCTCCAGCTTTGCGCTGCCGAGCCGTTCGACTCGTACAGCTGGACGTTCGTGCCGTTCGAGGTCGATCCCCACTTTGCGTCGAGGACCAGGCCGGGGCCGCCCGCGGACGCGATCGTGTAAGCGCCGTCGCCGCGCTGCGTGATCAGCCACCTCTGCGCTGCGCTGCCATTTCTGGCGTATTGCTGGACGTTGGCGCCGCTCGAGAAGTCGGCGCAATCCACGTCGAGCGCTAGCCCCGACGCCGCGCACATGATCTCGTAGGCGCCCGCGCACTCGTCGTAGGAGATCATGAACCGCTGGGCCCCCGAGCCGTTGGCCTCCCATAGCTGGGCGTTGGCGCCGTTGGACCTCGAGGCTCCTGAGATATCGAGCATCGCCGTGCCCAGCCCTCTGTTGCAGATCATGTATTCGCCGTCGGGGACGCTCTGCACTGGCTTTACTTGAGTGGCTTGATATTTGGCAGTGCAGTCGTACTTTACTGTCAATGTGCTGTTCGGCAGAGTAGCGACATTGGAGGTTGCGGCCAGCTCAACCTTGGCGCCTTGGACTTTCCACCTCCTCTGATTCATCGCATACGCAACAATCCCGTTTTGAATCCCCGAGATGCTGGGCGGAAACAACTGGTTGTCGGCGTCAATGGAAAAGCTCCCTTCCCTGGCATCTAGGTGCTGCTGAATGCGGTCGGCATACTTCTCGACCCATTCATCTGCCTTGCCGTTTCGCACAAAGTAATTGTTGGACAGGTCGGTTGAGCGGTAGGCGTAGTCGTCCTTTTGGTAGTTTGCCGTGTGGTCGGAGTGGGCGATCGCCATGAGCTCGTCGGTCAGGCCAAAGTACAGATGGCGCTGGTCCAGGTCTCCGTACCAGTTGTCGCTGGCGTCGTCCCAGGTTAGGTCCATCTGGCACCATTTGCCGTCGATCTTTACGGCGTTCCAGGTGTGGCCGTTGCCGGTGATGCGGCCGTTGGCGATGCCCGCGGCGTCAAGGAGCTTGGAGTAGATGCGCTGGTAGCTCTCGCAGGTGCCTTGGTGGCGCGTGAGGCCGCTTTCGGCCGAGCACCAGTTGAGGCTGTGGTCGTACTCCAGCTGGTCGAGCGTCCAGTCGTGGAGCCACAGCGCCATGTCGTATTCCGAGCCGTTTGTCTCTTGCCTGCACAGGTCCACGGCGTTGCTGACGATCTGCGTGACGCTCGGGCGGGCGGCGTCGTTTACGGTCACCTCCGCCATGGCGCGCAGGTAGTAGATCCCCTTGTCGTTTTGGGGGTCGTTTCTGTCGTTGTCCATAAAGTAGAAGTAGATGCGGTACGTGCCCTATGCCGTGAAGTCGAAGGTAAAGTCGTGGCCCGCGGTGCCCAGGCTGTGGTAGCTGGCCCATGCCGGGCGCGACGGGTCGCAGACGCTTTCCTGGCTGCCGCCGTCCCAATAGGTGGGCACGTCCATGTGCGCCTTGGCCTGGGACGAGGCGCTGGTCTGGGTTACGTGGAAGGTCGTCGCGGTGCCCGCGGGGGCGTCGTTCCACGAGACGGTGAAGGTGACGCCGTTTTGGGTTGCCGTGGCGGAGTGGGCGTAGGTGGTTTGTGCCGTGGCGGAGATGGCCTCGGGAGCGCCGTTGGTTTGGGTGCGGAGGGATGGGGCGGGGGTGCCGGTTGCGGCAGCGGCGTCGTCAGCGTTTTCCGTGTTGGCTGCGCTGGTGCCGGTGGATGTTGCGGTGCTGTCCTCTATGGTATCTGCTGTCACACTTGTGTTAGTGCCGTCTTCAGTCTTGCCTGTGTCGCTGCTCGTGGTGTCGGCTTGCGCCTGCTGCTCGGCTGTCTCCTGAGGCTGCATGGCTTCCGCGATGGCTGCCATGGGCATCGTCGAGCTGACCATGGACGTGCATGCGATCGCGCAGATTAGGTAGTAAAGGGGTCGTTTCATAGCGGAGCCTCTCGGTGAGCAGCCAATAGGGTCCGAAGGCAGCTCCAGGCCAGCACTCCGCACATATTTTGTTGCGGTTTATTTTACGGGAACCCCAGTCAACATCAGCGAACTTTCTGGGGAATGTTGGGGAGGGGGAGGGAGCAGACTGGGGATTGGTGTTCATAAGAGACGGGGCCTTGCGTGCAAATAACCTTCTTAGGATTGCTATTGCGATTTAGAAGCAACTCGAAGCGGTTGCGCCTCACACTCGGTACAACACGAGGCGTGCTAGATTATTGGTAGCCATAAACCCTAACGGTCGGGAGGCTGCATGAGGATCTCTAAACTGAAGATTGAGAACTATCGGAATCTCGATGGTGTTGCGATTAGTTTTGACGAGGACGTGACCTATATTGTCGGCGAGAACAATCTCGGCAAAACGAATGTGCTCGACTTGCTCAATACAATCTTCAACCAAGCGATGATCAGCGAAGAAGATTTCGCAGACACCGAAAGGCGATCAGGTGCTGTAGTAACTTTAAAGATGGACGAGGACGAGATCGGAATATCGGGGATCGACATCGATCCTGCGACCGGAAACACTATTACCGTCTGCGCCTTTGCTGACGATCCGGATTCTCGAATAGAGTTTGTGGCCGAGGAAAGCGGGGAAAAGATCCCCCCTTCTTTTATGAGATCCGTTCATATGTTCAGGTACTCTACTGCATCTTTCAATAGGGGAGACTTGGCGTTTGACGGTACGCGCGGCGTCGGTAAAGTTCTCTCCAAAGGTATCGCTCTTTACCTGGATAAGGAGGGCAAAGAGGTCTTTGACTTTCTAGACGGGAATGAGCTCGAAGGTCTGCTTGAAGATCTCGGTGCGATTGTCGGTGACGTACCCATCTTGTCATCATATGGTGTGAGGACGGGCGTCGACTCATCGGATAGCGGAACGCTTGGAAGTTTGGTTACCTTGCTTGATAAGAGAGGCGTTCATTTTAAAAAGGCGGGGGTAGGCTTGCAGTACCTCGCCATTGCCTCGCTTTCGATAATCGAGAGCATTATGCGACTTTCGCCTAAACGCCTTCAAGAGAGCCTCTGCTCGGATGGCGATGACAAGCGCGTGCTGCATGCCGTGCTGGCTTATGACGAACCCGAAGCTCATCTTCATCCGTATATGCAAAGACGGCTCTCGAAGAGCTTACATAGGATTTGCGAAGGGGAGGATGCCAAGTTTAACGCCCTTCTAAAGGAGTATTTCGGGATTGATTCAATCAAAGCTCAGCTGATCATGGTGACGCATTCGCCAAACATTCTTGCTCGCGGCTATAAGAACATTGTGCGATTTGGACAGGGCGAAGATTCTCCAAGGGTCATGTGCGGCAAGGATATTAACCTTTCTGACAAGGTTGAAAAGCATCTTATGCTGAACTTTGAGTCAATACGAGAGGCTTTTTTCGCGCGGTCGGTATTGGCTTTTGAAGGGCAGACGGAGTCTGGGGCCATTCCGGTCTTTGCACGCAACCTTGGGATGGATCTGGATGATTATGGAGTTGTGCCTATCAGGGCTGGCGGGAAAAAGAACGTCGAGCCGCTCTGTGAACTTCTGAACAAGTTTGAGATTCCAAATTATTCCATTGTCGATAGGGATAACGATTCGCTAGAAACTTCTGGAGACCACATAACGACAACTGAACGGGATTTTGAAGCTGAGGTCATCGAAACTATTTTCGTTAATAGGAACCAAAGCTCGTTTATTACACTTCTTGAGGCGACGGATCGTCAGAGGGCAACTTCCATCAAGGGCAATAGCAAAGCATTGAAAAATGCCTGCGCTGTCTACGGTGTTAGCTTGACGGGCCCTGAGTATGATTTCCAGGGATCGGAGTTTGACGGACTATTCGCCGACACACCCGAATCGCGTGCGCTTATGTATGCATGGCTTTCATCGAACAAGGGCGTTGGGTCTGGCGTTGCCCTCGCGGAGGTTTTTGGTGCCGATGGCGTTCCCGCATGTTATAAAACTATTATTTGTAAGGCCGTGGGGCTTTAATGGTGATGAGTCAGGCTGACTTACGGGATAGTGTTAGAGCTGCGATTGAGGTGCGCTGTGGCGGAGATACATCACAGTGCTCTGCGATTTTTGCGCCATCGAAGAGGGTATTCGTAGAGGCCCCGGCAGGATACGGGAAAACCACAGTGATGACTGGGCGAGCTTGCTGGTTGCTGGCATCTGGGGAAGTCCAGCCGCCAAAAAGGATTTTGTCCCTAACCTTCAGCGTCGCTGCCGCGCGGAGAATGCGTACGGATTTAAGCGCCACTATGTCGGCGCTTCCTGGTCCCGTGGCCAAGCGTTTTGAGGACAGCGTCATGGCGACTAACTTCCACGGCTTTGCTTGGGCTCTGCTGCGCAGATACTGGAGATCGCTCTCGCTCCCAGTAAACGTTGACGAGCTCTCTATGGTTGATGACAACGGCGCCGTTAACGAGCTGGTTTTGCGAGGTGTCAGGCTGACCTGGAATGAAAAGAATGCCGTTGACGACTTCCTCCGCTTTATGAGAAACGGTCAGGACATGGACTTGAGGCGCGTGATGTTTTCCTTTAATAGGATCATCAGGGATCGGTTCGTGCCGAACGGTCTCTTGCCATATTCTGGAATGATTTCCCTTGCAATTGAATTGCTCTCTCATTTTCCCAAGTTAAGGTCCTATCTGTCGTCAGCGTACCCTGTCGTGCTCGTCGACGAGGCGCAGGACACGAATGCGTTGTGTTATATCTTTCTAAATGGCTTGGTTTCTGATAAATCAGGAATCTGCATGTTCGGTGACCCTATTCAGCGTGTCTATGGTTTTATTGGCGCAATGGAAGGCTTAAAGGCAAAGGCCACTACCGACCTGTGTCTATCGCCGCTGGAGCTCGAACATAATCATAGGTTTTCTGGGGGATCTATCGTTGGAGAGCTCGGTGCTGCGATTCGCTCCCACATGAAGGGTGCCATTGTCGGCGGTACGCCCCGACTTCCCATATTTGTTGGCGCTGCACAGCAGGACGAAGCGACAGCCATTGTTTCCAAGGTTACGGCGCTCATCCAAGTCGGTGGCGGGAAGATCGCGATTCTTGTTCGTAAGCGTGGTGCCCTTGCCGATCTCATTATGAACGAATTGGTTAAGGAGGAGATGCCATACTTCAACGGGCTTTTCTCTGATACAGCCCCAGAGTTCATTGAATTCAATGTGTTTGCTTTATCCAGGATTACCGATGCAGCGTCTGGAGAAAAGGGCGTCAGCCTGTCTGCTGCGGACAAAATAATTGACTCCGTCTCTAATGAACTGCTGACTGGCTCCAGGAGATTCGAGTATGGGCGGTCCTATGCCATGCTTCTTGGGGCGCTGCGGAAACACCTTAAAACTGACTGCGTCGCGATGGATCCATCTGAGCGCTTCGACTATATCGTTAGCATCTTTTCCGAGGGCTCCCTGCGGCGTTTCTCCGATTACCTTGATGCAGACATCTCGATCATGACCATTCACTCCGCTAAGGGGCTCGAGTGGGACACTGTTTTCATTCCGGGCGTTACGCGTTTCGATTGGCCTGGAGGGATTTGCTCTCGTTGCGAAAATGCTGGTATATGCTTACGTTCTGCGCGAGGTTGCCAGATTGCTGATGCGAAGAAAATGCCAGATGGGCTTATTGAGGAAATAGGCCTGCTGTACGTCGGCGTCACTCGCGCCCGCAAAGCGGTATACGTCTCCGCTTCGATGCAGCGCAGAACAAATTACGGGAACTATCAGGTTGCCTGCCCCTCTTGCCTAACGTCTCTTCCGGGCATTGAACCTGTGAGATGGTCGGTCATGGACGGAGAGGGGTGATTGCCGGCGGGATGGGGCGTGTCCGCTACTGACGCGAGGTCCGGTTGCGGCTCTTGCTGTGGTCTCATGGAGTGTGCCCAAGCTGTTCTTTGGCTAGAACGGCTTGGGCACTAGCGTTTTGGTGGGATGCGGTGTTTGTTTAATTAGCCACTGTTGAATATTGTGAAGCAGCACCGTGGCATTAGCCTAGGCGCCGTGGCCGACATGGGCCCCAATGCCTATTTGCTAACGTCTGGCTTGGCAGCGCTGTTGCATGTTGGCTTCGCTCATGTTGATGCAGGTCGTATTATGCGCCTCTATCCGCGATGGTTGTATCTTTCCGGACGAAGTGATCGAGCGCCATCACTTTGGGCCTGGATGCAGTCGTCATGGAGCTGCGCACAAGGCCACTTGATGGATCTTCGGTGCTCTACAATGGCGGTGCCAGACGCTGATATAGCTGCTGATTGAAAGTCATTCTGGTAAGTTCACTATTGCCCAGTTCTTTGACCCGCGGGTCCCTGTCATTGTTGCCGTATATCAACGCGGATAGATCTTCTACAAAACGCTTGCGTCTATTTTCAATATCCTGCTTATAGGGAAGCTCATCTTTATTGGCTCCCCATACCGATTCAATCACTTCATCAAGATATTGAATGAAGTGATCGCTGTGTTTCGCAAGTTCGTAGACAGCTTCGTAGCCAGTACTGGTCTTCATTTCGTGCCAGGCGAGCGGGTCATAGTAAGCGAGAATGTTTACTACAGGAAGCAGACCCTGGTCTGGGAAATGCTGAACCCTTCCATTCCCAAAGTGCTCCCAGTGGTTAGCAATGTATCTAGATAGATTTGTTATAGAGTCGATAAGCCTGTTGCAGGCTCTTAGTGAGGCTTGTTTGTAGCCGAGCAAATCGATGGTTATATCCATGAAGGTATATCCATCCATTGTATTGATTCCTTTATACAGAAGGTAATCAGCCGGTTTTATCGGATTTAGCTCAAGACGTTTGTCGTAGAAGCGCTCGAGGTATTTTCTGCCGTCGAATCTTGGGCCATATACGCCCTGGAGGGAATGTGCAAGCTGCGTAATGTCGGTCGAATAAACTACAACGATGTTGTCTTGCTGAAACAGCGTTTTTGTTTGTTCGAGTACCTTTATTGCGAATTCGGGCCGGCAGCGGTCGAGTTCGTCGATAAAGATGATGGCTCGGTCGGCTACCTCGGGAAGATTGGTCTTAATGAGTTCGTCAATTTTGCCTCGAAGTTCTTTCTCATTTTTGTATTGTTCGAGAAAATCGGTTCCGCTGAATTTTTCAATGACACCATTGATGTCACCGCCATATCCGATAAGGGAAGCGGCCGCTTCTATGGCGCCAATGACCCCCTTGCCGAAATCCTTTCCCCCCTTGACGCTCTGTTCGTCTGCGGCATTAGCGATGGAGGCCAATATGGGCAAGATCGGATTCTCGAAATGGTCGTCTTCCCATGCGTTGAAATAAATGGGCAGACATGGCGTCGCGGGGAGTTCTGTCGCGGTTTCTCCTAGCGTCGCGTTAAGTGTCTCTAGGTTGATATCGAGAGCCGGATTTGCCATTTGCAGGACTCTCGCAACTTGCTTTACAAAGAATGTCTTGCCAGAGCCCCAAGGTGCATCAATGACAAAGGTATACGGAGGCTCAACCGCAATGAGCATCTTTAGAAAGTCCTCGATTTCTCTCTTGCGGTGAAGCGGGTCTTGGGTAAGAGCGTTTTCAATTGCTTTCGGTGTAGGTTCTTCGTCGGCTCGTTTCATGGTGACTGCCTTCTTTCTGTGGGCGGGGTTTCGTTTCGGTCTTATTCGTTCTGTAAATAGAATCGAAGGGTTTCTTCTTGTCTAACTTTCATCCGTAGGTTTTACCCTTTAAGTGTTTAACAATGCCTAGACCTGCTATTTTCCATACGCAGTGAAGTGGTATGGTGCTTGAGCTTATGCTGATTTCTATTTGTGTTGGGAGATTGATGGTTAACAAGTCCCGAGAGGGCAGGGACGGTGGGTTTGAAACCTCCGATGTCCTGATCACGGTTTTAACCTCTGCGGCCCTTCCGGTCGCCTCGCGCATCCTTACGCTTGCCTTTGGGGATAATTCCTTGTGGTCTGTCGACCGATTGTTCATTATCTATTTTGCATCATTTTCAGGATGGATATTGAGAAGTTATCTCCAGCTTGTCGTGGAGAGAAACGGAATGAGGGATAAAGGCTATACGTTTATGGATTCAGTTGCGTCGGGGAATGCCATTTGGACGTTTCCCGTTGCTCTTTCTCTATTTTGTTGGAATCTAATACCAGGCTTAATCTCACTTCTTGCTATCTATTGTGTCGCAGTTTTTCTGCTTTGGAAGTATCGGAATGTCTTTCGCATTGACGTGGGAAGAATGGTATTTATCGGGTTGTGTACGCTTCTTACCGTGCTTGTCGCGGAAGCGTTCTGTGCGGTCTATTTGCCTGATTCGGTATCTGAAATATATCAATTTGTTATCTATACGTTTACGTTGGTTTTTATTATTTCGTTTAATTTTGCGCTCGATCGCTTTCGAATAAAACGCTTCGGTCGCAGGAAATAGGACCCATGATCTTATAAGGGTATGAGGACAACATGGACACTTCTACAAAAAATCAAACGCTCGTATATCGCTTTGTCGATGTAGATCCCGAAGAAGGCCTGGACGCCAAGGACCTTTCTAAGTTCCTAAGCCAATTTGACGGACTGATAAAAGAGGTCGCAAAAGAGTCGGGCACCTTAGAAAATACGTCTATAAAAGTGCGCCCATTTAAAGAAGGCTCTTTTATTACGGAATTCGTGATCCATTGTGTGCCTGAGTATTTGCTCGCTTGAGCACTGTTGAATATCGCGAAACAGCACCGCCGATATCGCGCTTGGGCACCGGGGCCGACACTGGCCCCGGTGCTTTTTTATTGCTACCGGTCTATCCGCGGCGCTGCCGCATGTTGGCCTCGCCCATGTCGACCCAGACCGCGTTGTGCACGATCCTGTCCATGATGGCGTCGGCATGCACCCCGCCGCCGAGCCTCGGGTGCCAGTCCTTCTTCTTGAACTGGGTGCAGAATACGGTCGAGGCCGTGCCGTACCTCAGCTCCATCAGCTCCAGCAGCATCGACCTGAACTCGGTGTCCGGCCTGTCGAGCAGCCACTCGTCTATCACGAGCAGGCCGAACGCCCCGTACTTGCGGACGAGCTTGCGCTCGCCGCCGGGCCGGTCACGGCTCTCGCGCCAGAGGTCCTCGAGGTCGGGCTGGCGGACGTAGCACGACCTCACCCTCCTGGCGCAGGCGGCCTTCGCGAGCGCGCAGGCCAGGTAGGTCTTGCCCGTGCCGGTGAGGCCCTGGAGAACCACGTTCTCGCCGCGCCCGACGAACCCGCAGGTCGCGAGCTCGGCCACCGCCACCCTGTCGAGGCCGCGGCCCTCGAAGAAGTCGACCGAGCGGACGTCGGCCTCGGGGTACCTGAGGCCGGCCCTCCTCGTCAGGTTGCGGACCTTCTGCGTGATGAAGTCGGAGTGCGCCTCGTCCACCGCCATCTGGACGCGCTCGGCGAACGCCATCCCGGCGCACACGGCCTCGTCCTGGGCGGAGAGGGCGGCGAGCAGCTCGGCCGCCCCCATCTCCCTGAGCTTGCGGGCGGTCTCCGCGTTGACGTCCATGCTCACTCCTCCCCGTAGAAGCCGGCGCCGCGCACGTAGCCGCAGTCCCCGGACGCCTCGCCGGCTGGCGCCCTGTCCTGCCCCGACCTCAGCACGGGCTCGACGTCGCGGTAGCGCGGCGACCTCTTCCCGGTCGCGAGCGCCATCCCGCACGCCCGCTCGAGCCTCGCCGGGGTGTAGCGCCTGGACAGCCTGAGCACGGCGAGCGCGGCGTTGAAGCCCTGCTCGTCGAACTCGTAGCAGGCGAACACCCTGTCCACCAGCTCGGAGCAGGAGGGCCCGACCCTCGAGGCCCAGGCGCGGATGCGCGGCGCGTCCCAGTCCGACCACGCCCTGCCCTCGGGCATGTCCGAGCCGCGCGTGGAGTAGCGGTTCCTCGCGTAGGACGGGAACCTGGGGTGCGTGGCCACGCGCTCGCCGCCGGAGAAGACCTCCACCTTGCCCTCGGTGACGCGCAGGTCGACCGTCGAGCCGACGAGCAGGTG
This sequence comes from Collinsella sp., assembly GCA_048485835.1. Classification (GTDB taxonomy): domain Bacteria; phylum Actinomycetota; class Coriobacteriia; order Coriobacteriales; family Coriobacteriaceae; genus Collinsella. The sequence continues at coordinate 3,246 of DBFWBE010000029.1, read as the reverse complement.
GCTCACCGAGTAGTAGTTGCGGGCGTACGCGACGTGGCAGTTGGCCTGGACCTTGCGGCCGTAGACCCACTCGCACACCTCGAAGGGCTCGGCCGGTAGGGGCCTCAGCAGCGGGCGCTCGACCTCCTCGAACACCTCGCGCCTCGAGCCCTCGCGCTTGGCGAACGGCGCGTCGTTGTGCTCCGCGACCCTCCGGGCGACGGCGGCGCGGAGGGCCGCCATGTCGGTGAACACCTCGTCGCGAAGCGCCGCTATCACGTAGGTCGCGGCGGCCCAGACCTCGTTCTCGGCGCTCGGCTTGTCGCGGGGCCTCCTGACCCTCGCCGGGATCACGGCGGAGCCGTAGTGCGCGGCGAGCTCCTCGTAGGCCGCGTTCAGGACCGGCTCCCCGGCCCTGGGGTGGGCGGTGACGTCGGTCCTCAGGTTGTCGGGGACGATGCAGGGCGTCGCGCCTCCCAGGAAGGAGAAGGCGTGCACGTGGCACAGCAGCCATGTATCCTGCTTCATGTCGAGCGTCGGCTCGACGTAGCTGTACCGGCTGAACGGGAGGCAGGCCACGAACAGGTACACCTTCCTGACCTCGCCGGTCGCGGGGTCCACGAGCCGCATCGTGGGCCCCGACCAGTCGACCTCCATGTTCCTGCCCGCCTTGTGCCCGACGCGGCTCACCACGTTGCGCGACACCGTGTACTGGCGGTAGCGCTTGCAGAACCTGTCGTAGGACATCGACGGCGCGCCGGCCTCCGCGCACCCGTCGGCATACTCCGCGTGCAGGAGCTTGAGCGTGACGCCGGTCCTCGCGAGCTCGCGGTGGACGCGTGCCCAGTCGGGGTCGGCGTGCACCGGCCCGGCGTCGCCCCTGCCGGGGAACAGCAGCGCGTAGGCGGCCTCCTCGGACATCCCCTCGACGTCCTCCCAGGAGACGCCCCGCTCCCTCGCGGCTTCCAGCACGTCCTGGACGCTGTGCTTCGAGACGTGGGCGGTGCGGGCGATCGCGTTCTGCGAAAGCCCGTTCACCGACCTCAGCCTCAGGACCTCCCTGGCCCTGATCCTTCTCGCCATGTGGAACCTCCTCGTTCTCTGGACTGCATGGCAGCCCGAGCGTAACGGGGATGCGCGGGAAGGCATTTAATGGCGGTGCCGAACGGCAATATTCGGTCGGGTGGGCGGCGGTGCTGATTCGCAATATAGGTGGTGTCGAAAGGGCCTAGGACTCAGTGTGCCCGGATTGGTTGACGCGTTAAACAGTGACGCTATATCTGCAATTAATAATGCCGGCGGTCTTGTGGAGGTTCTATTTGCTATAGCGCACATAATTAAAAAAGTTAAAGGACATATCTCTAAATATAAGCCAACTGACAATGGAACTTTCGTATATGGAGAGGGTTCGGACGCAGTCGTTGTTCCTGTTGAGATCCACGCGCTAGTCCAGTCCCCAGAAATCGCTGAGAAATTTTCTAAGGTCATCACTGGTCCGATGAAATCTTTCAAGAGGCCTTCGAGGGAGATTGAGATTAAGATTGCCGGTAGTAAGGCTTCAGAGGATGCTATTTCTTTTTCTTCAAGCGAGGCGACTTATTTTGATAGCTATAAAGAAGAAGCTTTAAAGGCAACGCAAGAAGAGACGGTTGAGTATTCGTCCCACAATATCTGGGTTCGACCGTTATTTGGTTCCTACGGTGGAGATGTTTCCGGATATACATTTGAGTCGGGCTACGAGGACGAGCAACGAACATACAATAAGGTTCAAATAGACGACCGTGATTTTCTCGAACGCGTGCGAGATGGTGAGTATCGCTTAAATAGTGGCGACCTAATGCGTGTCGATATGACCATTAAAGAGGTCATTAATTTGAGGACGCAAAAAGTCCGAACCGCCGCATGCCATATAACTAAAGTTAGAGATTACCGTCCGATGAAAAGATGTGAACAGCTGACCTTTGCTGATTTTGTTGATGGGGAGAATAATGACTGACGTGCCGAATCAGGCCAATCGATTTGCCCGGACATTGAATGTAGTTCTGCATGCTCCGCAATAGCGACGAAAACAGGTTACTATGTCGGTAGTGATACAGTCATCGTTGACTCTAAGTGAGGCGATGACAAAGGAGGGTCGTTGTTCGGTTGTTGCCGGCAACGGCTCTTTGATTTTAGGAGTTACTTTGGCGATAGATTTTTAGACTTTCGCTCAACTTATCGAACTCCTAGAGAGTCATGGCGTTCTAACTGATGCCGCTGTGCTAGATTGTCTGAGACGCGAAATGAATATTTGCTCGTCGGAGCACTGCTGAATATTGGGTCACCTGTGCGGTTCGAATTTTCAATTGTCGAGCAGCTTTTGTCTTCGATGAAGTCTCGCAATTCTAGCAAAAATCAAACATATGTTCTATACTTATGGAAGTAGACTTGTTTGGAGGCGTTAGATGGAAGTCGGAAGAGATGACATTGTAGACAGCGTTGTCCGTCTGATAAATGGGGTGGGCCGTAGCCCCTATTTATTCGTTGGCTCGGGGTTTTCCCGTAGATATATGGGGACCGACGATTGGGACGGCTTGTTAAGGCACCTCTGCTCCCGTCTTTCTGATGATCCTTTTCGACTCGATTCCTACCTTGCTCGCTGTCCAGATAATCCTGATTATGGTGCTTTGCCCTCTGCCGCGACGATGCTTGATAAGGATATGCGCATAGCTGTTCTTGAGGACCCTCGCTTCGCTTCTTTTAGAGACGATCATGCAGAGGACATTCGTCAGCGCAAATCTGTTTTAAAGATTATGGCGGCCGAGAGGTTATCCTCGTTCAAACCTGACCATATGACGCATGAACTTGATATCTTGAGAGAGGTCGGCAGGCGGCGTATTTCTGGAGTCATTACAACCAACTATGACTGTCTACTGGAGTCGCTGTTTCCCGAGTTTAAAGTTTTTGTAGGCCAGGACGATCTTGTCTTTCACAGAACTTTTGAAATGGGTGAAATCTATAAGATCCACGGGTCTATGGATAATCCTGAATCTATGGTTCTTGAGGAGGCAGATTACGCAAAACTCGCCGAAACCCAGGATTACTTGGCAGCCAAGTTGCTAACTATTTTTATGGAATACCCAATTATTTTGGCTCTGTTAGACCAAATTTGACACGATCGGCTGTTCGTCGAAGCGGAAAATAATCGGGCTATCCCCGCCCATCGCGGTCCCCGCCCTCCCCGTCAGCCTTCCCCGCAGATCCCAGCCTGACGTCGAAGGGCAGGCC
>DBFWBE010000028.1:0-13420 GCA_048485835.1 Collinsella sp. | reverse complement strand
GGCGCCGCGCGCTCGGGCGGCGCGCCAGGGAGATAGTGGACGAGATAGTCGAGAAGCGCGGTCTCAAGAAGGAGTAACATCGGGACTTGCAGCGACGGACCTCAGGACACTCTTACACCACGTCTGCGCGCGCGACCTTCCGAGTAGTAGCTATCGCCAAATTGGAGTCAAGCGATTACTCGTTAACATACAGATAGCATGATTGTGTTCATTATTTTCCGCACCTAAAATGAAACGCCGTTTGTGACAGTACTCACAAACGGCGTTTTTTGACCACTGGCGTGTCTGGCAGGCGGCAAGCACCACCCGAATCCGCATTTTGAACGCGCCCGAATCGGTTCTGGAGCCGGTTTTCGCGCTCTTACTCGTCCTTGGGCGCGGGGTGCTTGCAGATCACACTCATGTAGATCATGCCAAGTACGGCCGCGGTAACAGAGCCGGCGAGAATAGCGGCCTTGGCGGCCAGAACCTCAAACTGGGCCGTCGGGAAGGCGAGGCCGCTAATGAGAATCGACATCGTAAAGCCGATGCCGCCCAGAATGCCCACGCCGGCAATCATGTGCCAGTTAACGTTATGCGGCAGCTCGGAGATCTTGAGCTTGACCAAGGCGAACGTCATGCCAAAGATACCAATCGGCTTGCCCAGCAGCATGCCAAAGTACACGCCGAGCGTCACCGGGTCGGTGAGCAGCGTGCTCATATCCACGCCCACCAGGCGAACCTGTGCGTTGACGAACGCGAAAATCGGCAGGATCACAAAGTTGACCGGCGTGGAGATCAGACGCTCCATGCGGATGAGCGACGGGGTCACGCGGTGCATGACGCGCTCGACTTTGGTGGTCGAGACGGTAAAGTCATGCTGGCCCAGGATGTGCGCCTCGTCGTCGTAGCGGTCATCGAGCAGCGGCAGGCACTCCCCCAACCAATCGGTAAGGCTGTCGAGCTTAACACCGCACTTGGCCGGGATGGTAAAGGCCAAGATGACGCCAGCAAGCGTGGCATGTACGCCGCTCTTGAACATGCAGAACCACAACAGCAGGCCCAGTACCGAATACGGGGCAAGGCGGTAATGCTGCGTCTTGTTGAGCCACACGAGCGCGCAGGTCACAAGCGCGGCGGCGCCCAACCAAAACGGATTGGGGCTCTGACCGTAGAAGATGGCGATGGCGGCGATGGAGATGAGGTCGTCGGCGATGGCGAGCGTCGAGAAGAACACGCGCACGCCGTTGGGCACACGGTTGCCCAAAAGCGACAGCACGCCCAGTGCAAAGGCAATATCGGTTGCCATGGGAATGGCCCAGCCGTTGTGCGCGCCGGCATGGTTAAAGATCAGATAGATGCAGGCGGGAACGACGACGCCGCCCACGGCCGCCAGCATGGGAAGCATGGCCTGGCGCGGGTTTTTGAGCTCGCCGACCGTCATCTCATACTTGAGCTCAATACCCACCAGCAAAAAGAAAATCGCCATGAGGAAGTCGTTGACGAAAAGCTCAACGGTGAGACCGGCCGTAAGGTTGCCCAGGCCCACATACAGCGGGGTCTCCAAAAAGTGATGGATGGCCTCGTAGGCATCGGTATTGGCGCAAATGACGGCGGCGATGGCGGCGAAGACCATGACGGCGGCGGAAATCGTGCCGTTCTCGGCGATGCGCTCCCAAATGTCGTGGCGTTCAAAGCGCTTGCGCTCACGGACGTTGAACAGCTGCTCGGTTGCTGCCATGGGCGGCTCCTTTCACGGGAAGGCTCCCGTCTTAAAAAAGCACGGCCCGCCCAAGTGGCGGCGCCGCGCTCTAACGTATTACGCTTGCATCTAGCCTACCCTGCACGACAAGCACGCAGGCGTGGCCGAAAAGCGGAACCACAGGTTGAACATTATTTGCTCAACGGCACGGGCACGCCTGTCCAAGAGACGACGCGGCGCATGCACAAAAAACGACCGGAGCGCGGGGCGTCCGCGATCCGGTCGTGGCGTTTGGTCAACTAAACCTAGCAGGCGGCCATGATGGGGGCAGCGACCTGCTTCTTACGGGAGAGGACGCCCGGCATCCAGACGCCGTCGTGCTCGTCGGCAATGCCCAGGCCCTTCTGAGCAGCCTCGGTCTCGCCCTCGAGCAGGACCTGCGAGCCTTCCTCCATGATGTCGGTGATGCACAGAACGATGCCGTCGGCACCCTTCTCGGCGGCGTAGGCGCGCATGGCCTCGCGAATCTCGTCGATCATGCCGAGTGCGCGGGTCTTGTCGACAGTCTCGTACTGGCCGATGAGCAGCTTCTTGCCGGCGGGCTCGAACATCTTGATGTCGTTACCGACCATCTCGGCTGCGGTGAAGGAGCCGGACGGACGGGTGAGGAAGACCTCCATGCCAAACTTGACCGGGTCGACGCCCACCTGCTCGCCGAGCTTGGCGGCGACGGCGCGGTCAACATCGGTGGTGGTGGGGCTCTTGAGCATGAGCGTATCGGTCATCATGGCCGAGAGCAGCAGCTTGGCCTGGACGTCGGAAAGCTCAACGCCGAGCACGCCGGCGAGCTTGGTGACGATGGTGCAGCTAGAGCCCCAGGGCAGGCAGATGTAGTGCAGCGGGCCGGCGGTCTCGAAGTCGCCGATGCGGTGATGATCGACAACGCCAAAGACCGTGGCGTCCTTAAGGCCGGCGACGGACTGGGCAGACTCGTTGTGGTCGGTGAGGACGACGAGCTGACCGGCCTCGACGGACTCGATCACGCGGGGCTCGGCGATGCCGGCGTCGGCGAGCAGCTTGGCGGACTCGGCCGGAAGCTGACCAAGGGCGCAGGCCTCGTAGGTGTTGCCGGCATACTCAACCTGGTTGAGCAGCTGGGACAGGACGACGGCGCTCATGATGGCGTCGTTATCGGGGTTCTGGTGACCAAAGACAAGAACGTTTGCCATGGATATCCTCCACTTGATATGTGTACTTGGACGTAGCTATGGTAGCACGCTGGCGCCGAACCTTATGAGACGCAAGGGCCACGGCGCAATTTGGGGCAAGTGTTGGGGCGAAGTCTGCCCCCTTGCAGCAGCTATTTACCGGCGGCGCGCAGGGCTACGTAGGCGGCACCGATGATGCCGGCGTCGTTGCCGAGCGAAGCGACCTCGATGGGCGTCTCGCGCGAGGCAGAAAGCGCGTACTGCTTAAAATGCTCGCGGACCTTGTCGAGGTAGACATCGGCCGAGGCGGATGCGCCGCCGCCGATGAGGAACATCTCGGGATCGACCACGTTGGCAATGAGCGCCAGGGCGCGGCCGAGATAGTCGGCCATGGTATCGGCAGCTGCCAGCGCGAGCTTGTCGCCCTCGCGGCAAGCCTGGAACACGTCCTTAGAATCGGAGGGACCGGTGAGCTCGATGGGTTCGACACCCGCCTTCTTGCACTCAGCCAGGTAATTGCTCACCACGCCGGTGGCGCTGGAATACTGCTCCAGGTGGCCATGACCGCCGCAGCCGCAGACGCGCTCCTCAGCCGGGTTCAGGCACATGTGGCCAATCTCGCCGCCGGCGCCCACAACGCCCGACACCACGTCGCCGTTAACGATAACGCCGCCGCCCACGCCGGTACCAATGGTGACCATCACCACGTTCTGTACGCCCTTGGCGGAACCGAGCCAAGCCTCGCCCATGGCGGCGGCGTTGGCATCGTTCTCGTACTTAACAACCGCGTCGGGGCAGTGCTCCTGAATGGCGACTCTTAGCTCGGGCAGGTTGATGGCAATGTTGGCCTTAACCTTGGCATCGCCCGATGCCGGGATGGGGCACGGAACGGCCAGGCCAATGCCCGCCACAAAGGCGCGCGGAATCTGGGCCTTGGCGACCACCTGGTCGATAGCCTCGGTCACCGCGGCAAAGCCCGCGGCGTCAACGATGGGAGGCGTGGGCACGCTGGCCTTGGCCAGCAGGTTGCCGTCCTCGTCGAACAGGCCCTCCTTAACCGAAGTGCCGCCGACGTCGATGCCGATGTAATACTGCTTAGGTTCCATGGGAGCCCGCCTTTCGAGGATTGGGTCCGCAGCATAGAATCGCGGACATGCGCATTGCCTGTATGGTACCGCTCGCGCCTACAAAACACGCCGCCAAGCTTGCACATTTTTAGTAAGTGTTTAAACAACTTTCGTATAAAAAACGGCCCGCACGCGTTCATCATCCGCGCACGGGCCGTTCCGGGGCGTTATCCCACCATCGCAGCAATGGCTTGATCCAGGATCTTAGGCGCATTCATACGTCCGAAATCCAGCATGTCGAGCATCACAAGCTTCACGCCCGCGCGCTCCAAATCGCCCTCGATATTCACGCGCGCGTACGCCACCTGCGGGGCAAGCAGCAGAACGCCCACGCCGTCCAGATGATCTGACGCCTCGCTCACCGGCAGCGCCTCGATATCGATCTTCAAGCCGCGGCTCTCCGCCTCGTGCTGCATCTTTTGCACCAGCAGACTCGTCGACATGCCGCCGCCGCAACAAAGCAAAATGTTCTTCATAGCTATCTCCTAGTCCATATCCGTCTTTGCCAGCAGTTCGGTGAGCGCGGGACGCACAATCCCCGTCAGCGCGCGATAGCCCTCATCGTTGATATGCAGTCCATCGCCCTCTCGGTACAATTCCTCGCGCTGACGCCCGTCCTCGTCAAAAAACGCAGGCGTCACGTCAACAAAAGCCACCCGTTCATCGCGGATCATATCGCGACACTGTGGTAAAACCCGACCTAGCAGGTCGTTAGAGCGCAGCACATCCTTGCCGCTCGCCCTGCCTTCCAGGCGCTCGATGCAGGGCGTGGGCGAGCACACAAGCACGCGGCATGCCGGCAGACAGCCCAAAATCATTTCCACGGTCTCGCGAATGTTGAAGGCTATGTCTTTGGGCGAGCCCATGAGGGTATTGCCCATGTCGTTGGTGCCCACCATAATCACCACGGCGCGTGGGCGATACTTGACCACGCCCTCGTCGACCATCCACAAAAGCTCCTGAGAGGTGCCGCCGCCGATGCCGCAGTTATAGGCGTCAATACCGGGATACCAGCGCCCTACGTCGCAAAACTCCGTCAGCGAATCGCCAAAGAATACCACGCCACCCGGCTTAGCGTCCTGGTTCGCGCGCACGATTGCAAGCATGCGCTCGAGCTGAAACTCGCGCATCTGGTAATAACGCGGGTTGTACTCCATTCCCCGTCTCACTATCGACCTCCCCTATATCTGAATATTGGTAGAAAAATGGCGCCGGGAGGCGGAGACTCCTGGCGCCCGTGAAAGGGACTGAATTGTCTGTTGAACCGCACGGTCCATCGCGGCGATAACGCCGACTAGGCCTTAAGTGCCTGCAGCTGCTTGTGGACCTCGATGAGCTCCGTCGCCATGACGCGCATGGTCTCGGTGCCGGCCATCTGGTCCTCGGCATGCAGCAGAATCAACGGAGCCTCGCCGTTACGCTCACCGTTGGCCTCCTTCTTCAGAAGCCCCATGTGAACATCGTGGCCACCGTTATAGGCCTCGTCGCCCTGCTTGATAAGTTCCTCGGCGGCGCCAAAATCGCCCTCCTTGGCCTTTTGCACGGCATTGATGTACATGCTCTTGGCGGTACCGACGTAGCTGATGATCTCAAAGCAGGTCATCTGCAGTTCGTTCATATCCTCCATGCGGAGCACCTAGCCCATCACGCTGACGCAGTGGTCGATGATGCCGGCGGCGTTCATGCGGCCGTAATCGACCATGTTGATGACCTCGACAGGGAAACGGCCGGCGGCCTCCTTCTCAAAATCGCCCTTGGTGTAGCCAATCTGCGGGCCGAGCAGCAAGATATCGCACTCGTCCAGGTGATCGTGGGCCTCGTTCATGGGACGAGCCTCGACCTCGATGTCCAGACTGCGGCTCGCGACCTCGGACTGCATCTTCTGGACCAGCAGGCTCGTGGACATGCCGGCATTGCAGCAAAGCACGATCTTCTTCATGGTTTCCTCCTTATTACTGCGCGGCGCGCAGACGACAACTGGTTTTATTCCTTGCGGCTATTGTGCCCACCCCCCTGCATCTTTACACAAGGGAGAGAGCCGCGGGCACCGGCACCGCGTACCGGTGCCCGCAACGGTGAAAGGGACGAACGTTAGGCGTTCTACTCGGCAAGGGCCTCCTGCTTGGCGATGGCCTTCTCGGAGATCCTCATAAAGGGCAGGTAGACAGCCATGCCGATGACAAGCTCGAGAGCCTGCCACACGCCGGCGCGCCAGTCAAAGCCCGTGGCAAGCAGGGCGTTAATGACGGGAGGCATGGTCCAAGGCACCTGGGCGATGCAGGGGCTGATAATGCCCGCGCAGGTCAGGCCATAGGTGATGCCGATGAACAGGTCGGGAAGAAGCACGAACGGAATCATGAGCGGCAGGTTGTACACGACGGGGTAACCGTAGATGACCGGCTCGTTAATGTTAAACAGGCCAGGAACGATAGCCATCTTGGCAACGGTCTTGGAAGCCTTGTTCTTGGAGAACAGGAAGGTATCGAGCAGGAGCATGAGGGTGCAGCCCGAGCCGCCGATGAGGGCGAAGCTGTTGACGATCTGCATGTTCATGTAGTGATCGGGCTGGATGGTGCCGCCGGCGGCAAAGGTAGCCATGTTGTCGACGATGAGCATGGTCAGAATCGGCTCGACGGTAGCGCCAGAGATGGTGGACTGGTGAATACCGACGCAGAACAGCAGGTTCGCAAGCGTGTAGATGAGGATAACAGCCCACGGACCGGCGTTCATGATGCTCTTGAGCGGGTTGGAAATGCACGTGGAGATGATGGTGCACAGATCGGTGCCGGCAAACACGGCGAGCAGAGCCGCGGCAATGGCGAAGATCGAGAGGTTGAGCAGCATCGGGATCATAACGTTAAAGGAGTTGGAGACCGCGGGAGGCACGCCCTCGCCCAGCTTGACCTTGAGCTTCTCGACGCCAGAAATCTTGATGAAGAGCGTAACGGAGAGCAGGGCGATGATAATGGCCGCGAACAGACCGTTGGTACCGGTGTTGGCAGTCGAAAGGGCGCCCGTGACCTCGGCGGAGGTGATCTTGTCGGTGAGCAGCGGGCTCGTGGCGGCAAGCGTGGCGGTGATCTGCTGCGGCATCATGATGACGAAAGCAGAGATAGCGACGACCACGCAAGCGAGCGGGTTATCGAAACGCTTGTTCTTAGCGAGGCTGTAGCCAATCAATCCGGCCAAGATAATGGCAGAGACGTTGAGGGTGCCCAGCGTAATTGCCGAACCCCACGTCTGAAGGTTGGCAAGGCCCGCCGCATCGAGCGGGAACAGGGGGAACACGACGTTGTTAATAAGAACCGCGATACCCGCAAGGATATAGAGCGGCGTGATGGTCGCGAAGGCGTCACGCAGGGAACGCAGGTGAACCTGGTTTCCCACCTTCGCAGAGACCTCGGCAAACTTGTCGAGGAAGCTCTTTCCATTGTCACTGGCCATGATTGCTCCTAACTTTCAAATCCGGCCTTTTCCTATGCGCACGGTGGTCTGTCGCCCTCTGCCACCAGATGTGCCATGTGTTGCGCGCGGCGGCGCGCGGTCTGGGCGTTCGCCCGGTCGCTAATCAACCACGTGGGTCGTGGCGACCTGTTTGAGCCAGGCTGCCGACTTCTTAAGGCGGCGCTTGTAGCCGTCCATAAGGTCGACCTCGACAAAACCGTAACGGTTCTTAAAGGCATTCGCCCAAGACCAATTATCGATAACGGCCCAATAATGGTATCCGCGGCACTTGGCGCCCTCGTCGATGGCCTTGGCCACCCACTCCAGGTGCTGACGTACAAAGTCGACGCGGTAGTCATCCTGGATGGTTCCCTCGGCGTCACGGTTCTTGTATTCATCCATGATGCCGATACCGTTCTCGGAAACGAACCACTCAAGATCGGGGTAGTTCTTAGCGCAGTCCATGCCAAAGTCGTAGAGGCCCTGCGGGTAGATCTCCCAGCCGCGGCTCTCGTTCATAACGGCGTCGGGCCATACGTACTCGTCGGCAAAGTGCGGCAGGCCGTACTGGTCGACCTTGCTCGCCGGTGCCTGAACACGCGTGGGGTGGTAATAGTTGCAGCCGAGCCAGTCGACAACACCCTGCTTGAGAATCTCTTTGTCGCCGGCACGGAACGGGAGCTTGACGCCGCCCTCGGCCAGACTGTCGAGCACGTCGGCGGGAAGCTCGCCCTTGGTAATAAGGTCGAGCCACCAGCGATTGTTGATACCGCTGGTCATACGCACGGCCTCGAGGTCTGCCTCGCTGGGGTTCTCCTTGGTGTAGACCGGGGTAAAGCAGTTGATCATGCCGATTTTGGCATCGGCGCGAACGGTGCCCTCGTCATAGGCGCGACGGTAGTTGGCCACGGCCAGCGCGTGCGCCAGCGAGATGTGATACTGCACGGTGCGAGCGCGGTTGAAGTCGTGGAGTTGCGGGAACCACACGCCCTCCTGATAGCGCTGTTCGGGCTCGACGATGGGCTCGTTAAAGGTGAACCAGTACTTAATCTCCTGGCCAAACTCGTGGAAGGCGACGTCGGCGTAATGCGCGTAAGCCTCGACGACCTCACGGCTCTCCCAACCGCCGCGGTCAAAGAGGTAGGTGGGCATGTCAAAGTGGTACAGGTTGACGAACGGCTCCAGGCCGGCCTCGTGAGAGGCGCGGAACAGCTCGTGATACCACGCGGCGCCCTCCTCATTAAGGCTGCCGTCGGCATCGAGCAGACGACTCCACTGGATGGACGTGCGATAGGTATCCAGGCCCAAGTCCTTCAAAATGCGAAGATCCTCCTGGTACTTGGCCATAAAATCATTGCCGGCATAAGAGCCAACGCGGTTGTAGAACGAACCCAGATCCTGGATGGACCAGGTATCCCACAGGTTCTCGAGCTTGCCGCCCTGGTTCCACTGGCCCTCGGTCTGCGGGCCGGACATGGCAGCGCCAAAGAAGAAGTCACGGGGCAGCTGATACTGTGCCATCAAGTCCTCGCTTTCGTGTTCTAGAGCTTCCGGTTGGAGACGGGTTTGCTTTGGCAGGTTATCCGGCGCGGGCGCGCACCGGTCATACCGATATCCAACCCGCCAAAACAAAACCGTCCCCAAACAGTACAAGCAAACGCCAATGCATCTCGCTTGTTGTCTGTAACTATAGCGCTCTAATTTTCTATGTAAAGCGTCTTTTTCATTTTTCTTTATCGAACTTCTTTCATGAAAGCCATATGGATGCTTTTTAAGTAGGTATACTTTCTAAATATCGACGTAAATATGAAGGGAGGATTGCATGATTCCCAAATACGAAGCGATAGCTGCAGATATCCGTCGAAGCATCGAGGACGGCGCCCTTAAGCCGGGCGATAAGTTGCCCACCGTCGTTGAGTTCTGTGAGCTCTATAGCGTTTCCAAAATCACCGTCAAACGAGCGATTGAGCAGATCACCGAGGAAGGCCTTATTACCAGCCGGCGCGGATCTGGCACCTACGTCAAGGACACGGCGGGGCTTCCCGGCCAGGTGTTTTTCCAAGGCAAGAACGACCGTGCCCAAGGCTTTTCGTACGAGCATCGCGGGGAGAAAGTGACCTCGGTGGTCTACGATTTCTCGATCGTCAATCCGCCGGCAGAGATTGCGACCCAGCTGGGAATGGCCGAAGACGACTTTGCCTATCACATCGTGCGCGTACGCGAGGTCGATGGTCAGCCCATCGTTATTGAGTACACCTATATGCCACTCGAGCTGATTCCGGGTCTTAAGAAAAAAGACCTGTACGCATCGATCTACAGCTTCATCCGCGAGCAGTGCGGACTCAAGATCTCGAGTTTCCACCGTACCATTCGCGCTGTCGCGGCAACTGAAGAAGAGGCTGAGCGCCTGGATACCAAACCCGGCTCTCCCCTGCTCGAACTCAACCAGATTGGCTTCTTGGATAGCGGCACCGCGTTTGAATATTCTGTCTCGCACAACGTAGGCGACCGCTTTGAGCTGCACAACGTAACGCTGGCCTAGTTTTGTAATCCGGTGGGTGCTCGTTTTGAGCTGTCTTACGCGGCACCCGCACAACCTTATGGGAGTATGCACATGTCCGATTTGATTAAACTGACGCCGATCTTCCACGAGAAGATCTGGGGCGGCCGCCAGCTGGAGACCGTGTTTGGTTACAACATTCCCGAGGGTCCCATCGGTGAGTGCTGGGCTATCTCGGCCCATCCCAACGGCGACTGCCAGATTGCGGAGGGCCCGTATGCCGGCCATACGCTGTCGTGGCTGTGGGCCGAGCACCGCGAGCTCTTTGGCAACTGCGAGGGCAAGGAGTTCCCGCTGCTCATTAAGATTCTGGACGCCAAGGACGACCTTTCGATCCAGATTCATCCCAACGACGAGTACGCCGCCGAGCACGAGAACGGCAGCCTGGGCAAGACCGAATGCTGGTATGTGCTGGACTGCGAGCCCGGCGCCACGATCATCGTCGGGCAGCGCGCCAAGGATCGCGCAGAGGCCGCACAGATGATCGAAGAGGGCCGCTGGGACGACATGCTCAACGTGCTGCCGATTCACAAGGGCGACTTTTTCCAGATTGACTCCGGCACCGTGCACGCCATCAAGACCGGCACGCTCATTTTGGAGACGCAGCAGTCGAGCGACGTGACGTATCGCCTGTACGACTACGATCGTCCCGGCACCGACGGCAAGCTGCGCCCGCTGCACATTGAGCAGAGCCTCGATTGCATCGATTTTGACGTTCAGGCTCCGACCGACGGCACGGTGACCGCGCCCGAGGTCGATGGCGTGACCGAGCTCGAGTCCAACCCCTGCTACACCGTCGATCGCGTGCGCGTCGACGGCAGCAAGACCTTGGAGCAGCGCTGGCCCTTCATGTGCCTGTCGGTCATCGACGGCGAAGGCACCGTCTGCGGCGAGCCCGTTCACAAGGGAAGCCACCTGCTGGCTCCGAGCACCGTCAGTTCCATTGACCTCGAAGGCAAGATGGAACTGATCATCAGCCACCTGTAAGCTACCGATCCCCGAGCGCTCGCCGGGATGGGCGCGGGGTTTGGTCGCCTGCTCGGACAGTCCTGCTCGCACGGAACTCGCAATCGACCAAACCCCGCGCCCCATCCAGGCGAGCCTCCGACTAGCAACAACAATCAAAACGCAACAAGGGGCTCTTCCGTTCATCAACGGAAGAGCCCCTGCTATACATAACGAATCAAGGTGCCTATAGGTAGACCTTTTCGAGAAACGATAACATGTCCTGAAGCCGAGCCCTTTCCTTACGGTTGGTCTGCCGATTTACATACGAAGTAAAGTCCGTAAGAAAATCCTCCGCATCAACCCTCATTTGCCCCGTTAGCTCCAAACGTGCTGAGGACGACAACAACCCGGCAAGTCGAGCAACATCTGAACGATGCTTCCGCCGATCTATATCGTTGCAATGACGCCCTTCTTCATAGCTCCTGTTGATATCAATGTGCGCACGCATCTTGAGGGGGATGATATGGAGCGCATCGAGCAACGTGATGCCCTCTACGTTCGTTGCGTTGTCGCGAATAAATTCGTAGTAGCCATCGTCGAGAATAATGGCGGAAAGACTCGATATCGCCCCGTCAAAGGAAAGAGGAGCTACCTCGCTCATTTCGTCTTCGAGCACAAAATCGGGATGTCGGGCAAACAACTCGATTTGACCGGGATAGTCTAGGGCTCGCCTTGATCCTTTGGGCAAACAGAACCGATAGTAAGTGCACTTTCCATCGCCGACCTTTCCAACCTCGTATCCAGCTGCTTTGATAAATGCCCACAATGCAGCGGCGAATTCAACGCCTTCCCCCATCAACAATTACGACGACATCCAAATCTTCGGTTGCCCTAAACGAATCACCTTCGCTGTCAAATAGAACGCTGCAGGCCCCTCCACCAATAAGGACGTAACCACCTTTGCAACTGCTCATGGCGTCGGCAAATCGCTCTATTCCCTTCACTTTTGGCATATCGCCCTCCTGAGCTGTTCGACCGCATCGAGCAGACGGTCGTCTTTGTAATTCGTTTTTGCGCAGGCAACGTATAAGGAGAACGGGTCGACACATTGCAAACCCGTCGTGTCAAAACTAACATCGAACGGCTCGTCCACGGGATACGACCAGACCTCAATCTCGATAGCAGCCGGTTCGTACCACTGGGCCTCCAGCCATTTGTCGCCCATATGCTCTTTTAAGGCCTCTAGCTGATGCTTTTCGAGAGCAATGGTTGGAGCAGAGTCTTCATGGGCAAGGTCGGACATATAGCTAAGGGCAGACACACCGGAAAGCAGCGCATCAACGGCCCGCAATTCTACCCTGTTGATTGTCCCCTTAAGCCGAATGCGTTCTATAACTGGCGTGCGAAGATAGTCCTCAAACCCATCCAGCAACGTCTCGGTCGACAGCCCGGCGTCGCACAATATACGCTTTTTGCCGTCACGCATAATCAGCCCAGGAGCTATAGCAGCGATTTCCGAAAGATAGCCGCTGACGCTTGCCGCGCTTTTGCCACACAAATGCGCTAGGTCGCCGGCGGAGCAGTCAACCCATCGTCCCGCAATGAGATTTAGAACGATTCGTTGAGATTGGGGCGAAAGCGGGGCAGCAAGAGAAGCACCCAGCACCTCATCGGAAATAACGGCTCCGATAAACGGCAGAAACGCATTTCGCTCATCTCGGATATATGCAAGCCCCTCCGAAGAAAGCGCGTGCATAAAACCTAAATCCATAGCATCCCAGCAAATTGCCACCGGACGAGCATCTATCTTGCGCACTGCATTGACGAGATTTCGCGCCGAAATGACACTGGGCGGTTCTTTTGGTTCCGCAACAATAAAACGGCCTTGCTCAGACATGCCGAGTCGTGCCAAGCGAAGCGAAAACCGCTCAAGATACATGCGAGGAATCTGCATCTCAACTGGCTCTGAGTCGATGGCGAGCTCTAAAGAGAAGAGTCTTTTAGGGGGACAATTTAGCAGCATGTCCACTCACCGTTTTCATTTCAGTTAAATTTTAGTAGCTATCTGAAATTATACTGAATCGTATAAAATCATCAATCATCAAAGCCAAGCGCACCATTCAAAACGCAACAAGGGGCTCCCCCGTTCTTTAACGGGGGGAGCCCCTTGCCATGTCTAAGTATTCAGCCCACCCGGCTCTCCAGACCAAAAAGCGAACGAGCAGAGCGACGTTCGCAAGCAACGTTATCTAAGAGCCCGGGCGGGCGTATGGGGCAACATCGATCGCGAGTTCCGCAATCAGAACCACCTTTAAAAAGGGTGGTTTGCTCTTAGGGTATAACCCACGGGCCCCGGGCTCGCGTCTAAAGGCGCGGGCCCGGACTTCGTCCAGGCCTAGTGCATCTTGACCCGTGGCGCGCCGGTCGAACCGGCAGGATCACCTCCTCTTGA
>DBFWBE010000027.1:0-25256 GCA_048485835.1 Collinsella sp. | reverse complement strand
GTTCATGCTCAACGGCGTCCTAACCCTGTGCACGCTCGACGGTGCCAACGTGGAGATTGCCGAGCTCGTGGGCGACGAGAACATCTATACCTTTGGCGCCTCGTCCAAACAGGTTGAGCAGCTCTACGCCGACGGCACCTACAACGCCGGTGCGCTCTACCGCAAGCCCGGCATTAAACTGCTGGTGGACTTCATCACCAACCCGGCCTTTATGGCGACCGGCAACGCCGAGCGCCTGCAGCGCCTGCACGATGACATTAAGGGCAAGGACTGGTTTATGGCCCTGCTCGACATTGAGGAGTACATCCAGACCAAGGAGCGCGTGTTGGCCGACTACGAGGTCCAGGACGCCTGGATGCGCAAGGCGCTCATCAATATCGCCAACGCCGGCACCTTCTCGTCCGACCGCACCATCTCCCAGTACAACGACGAGATCTGGCACCTGAACTAATTTCACTTCCCTTACCCATCCTCTTGAGAAACGGAGTCGTGGCGACACGGCTCCGTTTTTTGTGCCCGCACGTTACCCTGCAACCCGACTCGACCGAAGAATCTCGATCTGTAACAGCTACTCGGTAAAAACGGCCCCAGCTGTTACAGATTGAGACATACCGGCCCCTCCCCTTGGGTTTATCTCAATCTGTAACATCTAGCAGCTGAAATTCACCTTTGGTGTTACAGATTTAGATGAAATGGCTAGCTCAGGGAACCGTCTCGATCTGTAACATCTAACGTTCGAAATCGGCCCTACCCGTTACAGATCGAGACAAACGACCGGTCAGACAATCCCAACACAAAGAAAGGCTCCCCTCTCGCCCAGTGGACGGGAGGGGAGCCTTATATGTGACCGCGGCAAAAGGATGGCAATACCGCAGTCGCCCAAAGGGAGGGCCTGGATGCACCGGGCCTAGATAAGGTTCTTGCCAGAGACCTTATCGAAGAGGTGGGTCGCGTTCTTCTCGAACTTGAACCAGATGGTGTCGCCCGCCTTGAGCGCGCCCTTGGCCTCGAGGTCGACGACGGGAATAATCAGGACAAACTGGCCGTCGGGAGCGGTCACGTGGACATGCTCGGTCGAGCCCATGAGCTCGGTCACCTCGACGGTACCCTGGAGCGCGCCCTCCTCGCCCTTGTCGGCAAGCAGGATCTGCTCGGGACGCACGCCGGCCGTAATCTCCTTCACGTCGCCGCCGTCCCAGTTGAGGGCAAGCTGAGCGCAAGTCTCGGGGGCGAGCGCCACGTTCATATCCTCGGTCTTGACGGTAAAGCCGTTGCCCGAGCGCACCAGCTGGGCATCGAAGAAGTTCATCTGCGGCACGCCGATGAAGCCGGCGACGAAGATGTTCGCGGGATGGTTGAAGACCTCCTGCGGCGTGGCGATCTGCTGGACAACGCCGTCCTTCATGACCACGATGCGGTCGCCAAGGGTCATGGCCTCGGTCTGGTCGTGAGTAACGTAGATGAAGGTGCCCTTGATTTCGTGACGTAGCTTAATGAGCTCGGCACGCATCTGGTTACGGAGCTTGGCATCCAGGTTGGACAGCGGCTCGTCCATCAGGAAGACCTTGGGGTCACGCACGATGGCGCGGCCGATGGCGACGCGCTGGCGCTGGCCGCCCGAAAGCGCCTTAGGCTTGCGGTCGAGATACTCGGTGATACCCAAGATCTCGGCAGCGGAGCGAACCTTGCGGTCGATCTCGTCTTTGGGAACCTTCTTGAGCTCAAGCGTAAACGCCATGTTCTCGTACACCGTCATGTTGGGGTACAGAGCGTAGCTCTGGAACACCATGGCGATGTCGCGGTCCTTAGGAGCGACGTCGTTGACGCGCTTGCCGTCGATGAGCACATCGCCCGAGGTGATGTCCTCCAGGCCGGCGACCATGCGCATCGTCGTGGACTTACCGCAGCCAGAGGGGCCAACGAGGACGATGAACTCCTGGTCGTGAACGGTGAGGTTGAAGTCCTCTACAGCGAGCACACCGTCCTCGGTAACCTTGAGGTTGTGCTTCTTCTCCTCGGTCTTCTTCTTTTTGCCAAAGAAGCCCTTCTTTTTGGACTCGTTGTTGGGATACACCTTCTGAACATGTTTGAGAACGATCTCGGCCATGTCTCTACCTTTCGATATGCGGCGCCACGCTGAGGGGCGCCGCAGAAACTTGCAAAACAGTTACGGCATCAGCCCTTGACGGCACCTGCCACCACGCCGTCGATGATGTACTTCTGGCAGAGGATGTACATGATGACGATGGGGATAACGACCATCATGATGCAGGCCATCATGGGGCCGAGCTCGACGTGGCCGTAGCCGCCGCGGAAGTACTGGATCAAAATAGGAATGGTCTTGTACTTGGTGGAGTCGAGCGTAAGGTAGGGCAGAAGATAGTCGTTCCAGACCCACATGGTCTCGAGGATGCCGACCGAAAGATAGGTGGGCTTCATGATGGGAAGGACGATCTTAAAGAACACCTGGACCGGGTTGCAGCCGTCGATCATGGCCGCCTCTTCGATCTCGAGCGGAATGTTCTTTACAAAGCCGGCGAACATAAAGACCGCCAGGCCCGCGCCAAAGCCGAGGTAGATAAAGCAGATGTTGAACGGCGTGTTGAAGCCGATGCGGTCCGCCAAATTGGACAGCGTGAACATGAGCATCTGGAACGGTACGACCATCGAAAACACGAACAGGTAATAGAAGAAGTTCGAGATCTTGCTGTTGACGCGCACTACGTACCAAGCACACATGGAGCAGCACACCAGAATCAGCACGACCGACGTGACCGTGATGATGAGCGAGTACATAAATGCCGAGGCAAAGCCCTGCTCGTTAAGGGCATGCATGTAGTTTGCGAGGCCGTTGAACGTCTCGGGCGTGAGCAGATCGAATGCCGTGGTGGTGCTGATTGCAGTTGCCTTTTTAAAGGAATTGAGCGCAATCATGAACACGGGGTAGATCCACGCGAGCGACAGAATCGTAAAGAAAATCGAGAGCGCGCGGTTGATAACCTTATCGCGTTTCATTACTGCTGCACCTCCTTGGACCTCGTGGCCTTAAGCTGAATCATGGAGATGGCTACGACCAGGATGCAGAAGATAACCGCCTTGGCCTGACCGATGCCCTGCCATGCGATACCGGCACGCGAATAGAACGTGTTGTAGATGTTCAGGGCGAGCATCTCGGTGGAGTGCGCGGGAGCGCCGCCGGTAAGAGCGAGGTTCTGGTCGAACAGCTTAAAGCCGTTGGTGATGGACAGGAACAGGCAGATAGTGATGGTCGGCATCAGGTTAGGGATCTTAACCTTCCAAAACGTCTGCCATGCCGTGGCACCGTCGACCTTGGCGGCCTCGATGTAGTCGGACGGAATGGACTGCAGACCAGCGATGTAGATGATCATCATGTAGCCGACCTGCTGCCACAGGGTCAGGATGATAAGGCCCCAGAAGCCAGCAGCAGAGTTAAGGGCGATGAGCTGGGCGCCCACGTTGGAGAGCAGGCAGTTGATCAGAATCTGCCAGATGTAGCCCAGCACGATGCCGCCGATCAGGTTAGGCATAAAGAAGATCGTACGGAAGATGTTGGTGCCCTTGAGCGCTTTGCGGGTGAGCGCCTGCGCGATGGCGAGGGCGATCACGTTGATGAGCACCGTCGACAGGAAGGCAAACGCCACGGTAAAGAAGAACGACGTGGCAAACTGCGGATCGGACAGTGCGCGCACGTAGTTCTCGATACCGACAAAGTGCGCGTTGTTGATGGTAATAAACTGGCAGAACGAGAGATAGAAACCCTGGATAAAGGGGATCACGAACCCGATCATAAACGCCAGACACGTGGGCAGCATAAAGAGCGGCCACCAGCGCTTGAGTGCTTTGCCCATAGAAGGGTCCTTTCAATATGCAGGGGGCGGGCAAACCAACGTCTGCCCGCCCCCTGTCGCTAATCAGATAGCTTGGGCAGCAACTGCTTACTCGGAAGCAGCCTTCTCGGTCTTCCAGCCATCGACGAAGGCGTTCTTGACGCCGTCCCACTTGCTGTTGTCGGCAGCATAGGCGATCAGAGCCTGCTTGAGGTTCTTCTTCCACTCCTCAGAGGGGATGTAAACGAAGTCCCAAGCGACGGTCTTCTTGCCGTCCTTGGCCATGGCAACGGCCTGCTGCGAGAAGACGTTGGTGGTCTCCTTAGCGCTCTTGAACGGGGCAGTCAGACCCATCTTGTCAGCGATGATGCTGGTGGCGGTGTCAGAAGTGACGCACCAATACATGAAGTCCTCGGTGGCCTTCTGGGCATCCTCGGAAGCCTGGGAGCTGACGCACCAGTAGTTCTCGCCGCCGGAGCACAGGCCCTGGTTCTCCTCGCCGTCGACACCGATGTAGATGGGCATCATGCCAATCTGATCGTCGGTCATGCCGGCCTTGGTGAGGTCAGCGTAGGCCCAAGAACCGTTCTGATAGAAGACGGCCTTGCCGGTTGCGAACTCGTTGGTGGCGTCGTCGCCGGTCTTGGAGGCAAGCTGCGAAGGATCGCAGGTGGAGTCGGTGATGTACAGGTCGAAAATCTGCTTGAAGTTGTCGAGATACTCGCCCTTGATCTCGTCGTCCTCCTGGTTGTGCTCCTTCTCGAACTCGTAGTAGAGCGGGAGGTTGGCGAGGTGGGTGGTGTAGCGCCAGCTGGAGGAGTCATCCATGCCGGCGGAAGTGAAGGCACCCTCAACACCAAGCTCGTCCTTGCGGGCCTGGATGTCGTCGGCACAAGCCTTCAGCTTGTCGAAGGAGTTGATGTCCTCGGCCTTGTAGCCAGCCTTCTCGAGCAGCTGCTTGTTGTAGATGATGCCGTAGCTCTCCTGGACCCAGTCGATACCCAGATCCTTGCCATCGGACTGCAGAGCCAGGGAGTCGTCAATGAGCTCACCGCGAAGCTTGGTATCGGACAGGTCGGCGCAGTAATCCTTCCAGTTCTTAAGGCCGGTGGGGCCGTTGACCTGGAACAGGGTCGGAGCGGAGCTCTTGGACATCTCGGACTTGAGCTTCTCCTCGTAGGTGTTGGAGGCGGCGGTCACAATCTTGACCTCGACGCCCTTCTCCTTCTTATAGGCCTTGGCG
This sequence comes from Collinsella sp., assembly GCA_048485835.1. Classification (GTDB taxonomy): domain Bacteria; phylum Actinomycetota; class Coriobacteriia; order Coriobacteriales; family Coriobacteriaceae; genus Collinsella. The sequence goes on along the minus strand of DBFWBE010000027.1, from coordinate 20,165 downwards.
ATCTCCTTCCACTCCTTGTCGACCTCGGGCTTGAATTGGAGGAAATAGACCTCGGCAGCGTCACCAGAAGCAGAGGAGCCGGAGCCGGCGGAGCCGCCGCAGCCTACAAGACCAAGGCCCAGAACCGCAGCCGCGGAACCAGCGAAGCCCAGGAACTGCCTTCTGCTCATTTCGTTCTTCATTACAATCCACCCTTTCACACCGTGGCGGCACCCTTTGCCGCCGCCTTCGGAGATTGGCTCGGGGACTTTGCCCCTTTTGCTGATTTGTACAATACGCTATTTGGCTAGTTGTTTGAACAAGTATTACTAGAGCGGTAGAAAAACATCGGTGAACGGTAATTTCAACTTGATACTTGACAAGTTTTGTATAAACAATTATTTGTTATCGAATGCAGAGAAAACGCCCGGTCAAGCCGATGCATCGTCGGTTTGACCGGGCGTTTTCTCTTTGAGGGCATGAGTCTCGTCAGGCTGCGAGCTAGCCGGCTATCGCTTGGAGTTGACGCGGTAGTGGAAGATCTCGGGATGCGTGCGGGCATGCGTGACCTCGAACAAGATGCCGTCCGAGGTGTACGACTGGCTCTCCATGACGGCAACGCAGTTGTATTTGCCAAGGTCAAGATAGCTGCAGTCCTCATCGTTGGCAAGCTCGACGCTCACCGTACGGCGACTCGCCATCACTTTGACGCCGCGTTTGTGCTCCAGATAGTCGTAAATTGACTTTGCAGCGATCTCGGGCGTCAGGCCTTTGGCGATCGACTCCAGAAAATAGCCGTGGTCCACCTGGCGAGCGCTACCGTTAAGGCTACGGACACGCACCACGCGAATCAACTCCTCGCCCACCTTAAAGCCCAGGTGACGAGAGAGTTGCTCGGTGCAGACCAGATGTTCAAAAGACTTAACGTCCGTCGATGCAACGGCATTGTTGCGCTTTGCAAACTCGCCAAACGACTCAACCTCTTCGAGTGCGCCCAACATGTCGGTTTCGCCCTTAAGCCAAATAACGCGCACGCCCTTGCCGTGTATGGGCTGCACAAACATCCCGTCGGCCAGCATACTCAAGGCGCGACGGACGGTATTGCGAGTGCATCCGAACTCCGCGGTCAGCTCGGCTTCGGTTGGCAGCATCTCCTGAAACGCATAGGTCCCATTAATGATGCGCGAGCGTATTTCTCGGTAGATTCCTTCATAAATCGCTTTTGGCATTGTTTCACCTCTAATGAATATGTATGGCTAGGCACGATAGCATTTCTTTGGGTTGTTTAAACCGATTATCGGTAAAGCACGGATTATTTACCGTCGATGGTTCCCCCGAAACCCAAATCGGACCGAATCAAAACCGTCAATGCGGCAAGCAGCCAGTCCTCTACAATGAGTTCATTGTTTAAACGTTCTTGCTCGCACAGCATGTTGCATCCGAAAGGCATATTATGCTGCAGAAAATCCAACGTTTTGGCGGAGCCATGTTCGCGCCCGCCATGCTGTTTTCTATATCAGGCCTCATGGTCGGCATCTCCGCTCTCGCAACGACTGCGGACATCGTCGGCGATCTCGCCGTATACGGAACCCCTTGGTACGTTTTCTGGACCATCATCCAGCGCGGCTCGTGGACGGTCTTTAAACGTCTCCCGCTCCTTTTTGCCGTAGCGCTGCCTATCGGTCTTGCCCAAAAGCAACCGGCACGCTGCTGCCTCGAGGCACTCGTGGCTTATTTTGCCTATTGCTTCTTTTTGAGCGAGATCATTAAGCTGAGCGGCGACAACCTTGGACTTAAGTACCCATCATCTTTGACCCCCGCCAGCGGCATCACCGTCATCGACGGCATCAAGACGCTCGACACCGGCATTATCGGCCCGCTGGCGGTATCGGCAACCGTCGTCGCCATCCATGATCGCTTCTACGATGCCAAGGTTCCCGATTGGCTCGGCACCTTCTCGGGTTCCTCACTGGTCTACCTCATCAGCTTTTTTGCCGTGTTTGCCCTTGCCGCCATCTCGGCCGCCATCGTACCCTTCGCATACGCTGTGACCGAAACGCTGCGCCACGCACTTGCAGGCGTCGGCCCCTTCGGCGTGGGCATCTTTGTGTTTTTGGAGCGAGCACTCGAGCCCATGGGGCTGCACCACCTGCTCTATATGCCCATCTATTACGACAATCTGGTCATTCACGACGGTATTTACGCCACGTGGACCAACCTGCTCCCCATTCTCTCCCATAGCACGCGCCCTTTAAATGAACTTGCACCCTGGGCAGGTTTTACCGCCACCGGCTGGGGCAAGCTCTTTGGCCTTCCCGCCATCGCGGCAGCATTCTATTTCACCGCCAAACCCGAACGCCGCGCCGGCCTTAAGGTCATCCTTTTGCCCGCCATCGTCGCCTCGGTGGTCTGCGGCGTCACCGAACCGCTCGAGTTTCTCTTTATGTTCACCTATCCCGGACTCTTTTTGCTCTACGCCGTCCTATCCTCCTGCCTTGCCATGACCATGAACTTCTTTGGCATCGTCGGCATCTTCTCGGGCGGTCTCATGGAAATGACGGCCTTCAACTTCATCCCACTCATGCGAATGCATGCCGGCTCCTACCTTTTGGCGCTCGGCATCGGCCTTGCCTTTAGCCTCATCTTCTTTGTTAGTTTTCGAGCACTCATCTTGGTCTATGACCTTAAGACGCCGGGCCGCGAGAATCATGTCGCCAATCGCACGACAATCGATCGTTTAACGGGAAGCGACTTTGCCAAAGAGCAATCTCCCAATGACGAAGTCAATAGTCGATCCGATCAAGATCACGTCCTCGCTGAGCGGGTAATTCAGCTCTTAGGTGGCGTTGGCAATATCGTGGGCGCAACCAACTGCGCCACGCGCCTGCGCGTCGAGGTCGCAGACCCTTCCATCGTTGCAGATAACGCGTCGTTTGTCGCGGTGGGCGCCAAGGGCCTCATCATTACGGGCAAGACCGCCCAGGTGATCATCGGCATCTCCGTTCCCCGCGTTAAAGAGCATTTTGACCAGATCATGGGCCTCGAGCCGGGATTTGTGCCCACCACCTCGGCCTCCCCTGCCGCCAGCGCAGCCCATAAGCGCGGCGATATCTGCTTCTTCGATATCGACGGAACGCTCGCCTGGCAAGACCCCAGGCTCGCCCAAGACCTTCCCGAAGACGAGCGTGACCTGTCCCCTTATCCCAACGAGGCGGTCTCGCAGGCCATCCGCGATTTCGTTGCAAACGGCAACATGGCCTTTATCTGCACAGGACGCACCCTCAGCTGCATCCACCCCAAACTTCTTGAGCTGCCCTGGACCGGCATCGTCTGTCTTGCGGGCGGTTACGCCGAGATCAACGGACACGCAATTCGCGATCTGTCGATGACGCCCAGTATGCTGCAGCGTCTTGCCCCCTACCTTGAGCAATCGGGCGAGGTCATCCGCTTTGAGGGCCTCAACGGCGTCGTGCGCATGAGTGCCGATGCCCCCGATGCTCCCGGATACGCGCGCACCCTGGGCGACGCAGTCACGCAGCTGCAACATTACAGTGTCTACAAGATCTTGATGTCTACATCGCTCGCCAACCACATCGCTCAAGATAAGGCACTTGAGCCGCTGCTGTGCTTTAACGAGCTCGAACTCGAGGTAACCGAAATCTCGCCCCGCGAATGCACGAAGCGCGGGGGCATCCAGTCTGTACTCGACGCCCTCGATCCCCACCACGGAACCGTATACGGCATCGGCGACGCCAGCAATGACGTCTCGCTGATGAACGCCGTCGATGTCGGTATCGCCATGGGCAATGCGCCGAACTATCTCAAAAAGCGCGCCGACTACATCACCGACTCGGTCGACAAAGATGGCGTCGTCAAGGCGCTCGAGCACTTTAGGCTTATATAAGCAGCCGGCACGCGCACGCGTCCCGTTTCTCCAAATCGCCAAAACAGACGCGCCGGCAACTCCAATGTGGCAATATGGTATCTGCACACCGCAACGATGTAACCCAAGAAAGAATGCGAGAACCCGTGTCCAGTCCGTTTACCAGCTTTTTAGCCCAGCACTTTGACCAGATTAACGACTATCTGGCCACGTTCTTTGACGGACAGGCGACCTCTGCCGATATCGAGCGCTACCTGTACGCGCCGCTCTCGGCTTTTACGGCCAACGCCGGCAAGCGCCACCGCCCGCTTATCTGTATGCTCGCCGCAACCGCAGTGGGCGGTAGCTTTGAGAGCGCCCGCAGCGCCGCGGCAGCTATCGAGCATTTCCAGTCGGGCGCACTGATCCACGACGACATCGCCGACAACGGACAGCTTCGTCGAGGCAAGCCCTGTATGCACCTTACCGAGGGCACGGGCCTTGCCATCAATTGTGGCGACCTGGCGCTCACCATGGTCACCAAGACGGTTCTCGACGACCCCACGCTGGAGTCCGACGTGAAGCTGCGTGTGCTCCACGAGCTTACCGAGATGATCGTCCGCACCATCGAGGGTCAAGCGCTCGACCTGGGTTGGGTCCGTGACGGGCGCTTTGATATCTCGGTTGATGACTACCTGGACATGGCGACGCACAAGACCGCGTTTTACAGCGGAGCCACGCCGCTTGCCGCCGGAGCCATTATCGGCGGCGGCAGCGATGAGCAAATCGAAGCGCTGCGCGCCTTTGGCCTGCATACGGGCCTTGCCTTTCAGATTCAGGACGACCTGCTCAACCTTGTCGGCACTAAGGAAGCCGCCAACAAGGACTTCCGCACCGACATCACCGAGGGCAAGCGCACGCTTGTCGCCGTACACGCCCTCTCTGATGAGCGCCACCACGACGAGGTCGAGGCGATTCTTTCCTCGGGCACCGATGATCCCGCGCAGCTCGCACGCGCCGTGGAGATCTTCCAGGAGACCGGCTCCATCGATTACGCCCACACTTACGCGCTCGACCTGACCGCTAAGGCCAAAGCGGCCATCGAGAACGTTGAGCTTGATCCGCACGCACGCGAGCTGTTCCTCTCCATGGCAGATTTCTTTGTGGAGCGCCTTAACTAACGGGGGTTATAAAACCTGTCAGCAGCGTATTTAGGCACAACTTGCTACACTGTTGAGTGCATGTTTATGCATCCCTTTGCGTTGTCTATCCGACAGACGCTCAAATAGTACGAATGGTACGCCGAAAGGGGTTCGTTCATGGAACCTATTACAACGGGCATGCAAGGAGCAGCCGTCGAGGACGTCCAGTCTCGTCTCCTGCAGCTCGGCTACACGATTGATGCCGCCGAAGTCACCGACAAGTACTTTGGAGCCACCACTGAGCAGGCCGTCAGCACCTTCAGGCTCGACAGCGGCCTTGCTGCCGGTCATGCCGTCGATATCCCCTGCTGGAGCGCCCTTGTAGACGCTTCGTATAAGCTGGGCGACCGCACTCTCTATCTGCGCATGCCCAATTTCCATGGCGCCGATGTGCAGGCCCTGCAGCGCGCTCTCAACGTTTTGGGCTTTGCCTGTGGCGAAGACGACGGCTACTTTGGTCCGCATACCGAGGCCGCCCTGCAGCAGTTCCAGGAAAATGTCGGCCTGTTTGCCGACGGCATGGCCTTCCAGGACACCTACGCCTACATCAACCGCCTGCACCATGTGTGGGAGGGCAAGCCCTCGGTCACCGAAGCCGAGTCCCGCATCGGTTTTGCTCGCGCCGCCAACGTGCTCGAGCGCTTCCAGATTGCCGTCATCGGTGAGGACCCCATCGCGCGCAGCGTTGCATCGCGCATGTGGAACATCGCCACGGCGACGACCGATAGTAGCGGCATGATGCTTTGCGATTCCGAGGTTCCGACCGACGTGGACCTGGTACTCGAAATTGCAAGCGATGAGCTGCCCGCAGATGCAGCGCCGCGCGCCACGATCGCCCTCGCCGAGTGCCATAACCTGGCCCAGCGCATCCGCACTGCCAATGTCGCCGCGCAGCAGAAGCCGGCACGCATTCGCATTGAGCTCACGGGCATGACGCGCTACAACGGCACCTTCACGGCCAGCGACGCGCAGACACTCGCCGTACGCCTGCTCGATGGCGTTTGCGATGCCCTCGCAGATTAGGTAAACTAAACGAGTTGCTTTTGGGCAACACCACACATTGGGACGTAGTTCAACGGTAGAACTCCGGTTTTTGGTGCCGGCTGTTGGGGGTTCGAATCCCTCCGTCCCAGCCATTAAAATTGAGCGCCCTGAGCCCATAACGGCCCAGGGCGCTTTCTTGTGGGCAAGCAGAGGGATTCGAACCCGCAAGGGTGCGGAGCTGAGGAAACGCGAAGCGTTTTCCAGCGCAGCACGCAAGGAGCGAAGCGACGCAGCGGAGCGCGGCCGCCGACCAGGCGGACGCGGAATCCCTCCGTCCCATACCAGCAACGGGCTCCCCACATCTCGACTTACCAGCCAAACCGGCACTTAGGGACGTTCCTAAAGCGCCGGTCATCAACATGGTGCCGTGCGGCCCCGGCGGGCCGGCGTAGCATTACAGACCAAGCGACCATTTCCATGCGGGAATAACCTCGATGACGCCATGCTCCGTTTTGATCTGGGTCGCCTCGCGCAGCGTGATGATATTGGCATCCTTGATACCGGTTTTTACCATAGCAACCTCAAGGGAACCAACTTCACGCCTGCGCGTTTTCTCTGCCGTCATATCGACTGTCACCTGGTAAAGCGCGTATGGTTCCGATGCCAAAGCGTCGCCGACCAAGAAATCAACTTTTTCTCGTGCTTGCGTTGGAGCCGTAAATGAAGTCACCGTTTCCAACCGGCCGTTTGCCGTACGGCGCATGAGTTCAGCATAAATCGCAGTCTCCAAACGCTTTCCTATATCCTGCTGATTAGCACGCGATGTTGCATATGCCATCCCCTGGTCGACGGCATAGACCTTGTCTGTTGTCGTTGTCTTAGGAGCCAAAGAAGTTGAATACTCCGGAAGTAATCCAATGAGATGAGCCTGCTGGAATAAACGAACGAGTTCGTTTATTTTTTCCCATGACGCTCGATATCCGACAGACTTTAAGGCTTCCAACAAACTGTTAACCGAAAGGTCGCAACCCGTGTTTCGAAGGCAGAAGAGCCCTACTTGGTTGGCAAGAGCGATATCCGTGCGCCCGCTCCGCTCGAGAATGTCTCGTGCAACAACATCTCGCAAATAGGCTTGAAGCATCTGAATACGCGAACCGGCATCAAGCTCCTGAACCCCAGGAAAGCCACCCTCTATGAGATAACGGTCATATGCCGATTCCAGATCAGTTCGCCGCTGCGGAGAAACAGCTGGAGCCCCAGCACTAGTAGACATATCCGGCGTTTCAATGTGATGAAACGCACAATACTCGCGGAATGAAAGCGGATGCATAGCGTGCTCTTGCGAGCGACCGCGAAACTGCGTCGCTATTTCATCGGCAGATAGTTTTGAGGACGATCCGGTGATAACAAGCGTTACGCTCTCGTGCTCCGCCAAACGCTGACAAACGCCCTGCCAGCCATCGGTCTCCTGCACCTCATCCAGAAAGAGATAACAGCCTTTCGTTCGCGCTGAGGGAACCTGCCGCCAATACTCTTCCAAAATGTCGCTCATGAGCGTGTCCGGCGCCGGTCGAAGACGGTCATCAGCAAAATTGAAATAGAAGATACGCTCGGCATCGACACCGCGATCGATAAGGCGACGAATCCATTGAAACGTATAGAACGTTTTGCCGCAGCGCCTGATACCCGTGATGATATGGACAAGATTGAACGGCTTTGGCTCAGGAAGATCACTGATGGCATCGTCTCGATGCACGACGTGAGGAATCTCAAAGGAACGGGCCTCGGCAACAATCTCTGCAATACCCAACGCTGTAGGCGCCATAATGCCCTCCTTTCAACATCTTGAGTATATAACTTCTCGTCCTACAAGAGAAGTTTCAGCTACAACTTCTCGTCCTACACTAGAAGTTTGAGGTAGATTTTCAGGCATGTCCCAAAAATCTACCTCCAAAAGATAGGCGCCCCAGGCCCGTTAGGACCAAGAGCGCCTTACATCTAGAAATCATCAGCCCAGTTCCGAAAAGCGAGCCGCTTGCGACAACCAAGTAGCCACAGGCCCCGGGAGAGCGGGGGCACCGGCTTAGGTTTATCGCGAGTTCCGCACGAACAGGAGGCCACTAGCCCCGATGTTTTGGACGTGACAGCGAGAGGGGCCCTGGCATGGCAAGGTGACGTGAAACAAGGCGGCGCCGACCTTCTGGTCGCGCCGCCGAAGTTGAACGTCAGATTGCCGTGCCAGGGCCCCTCGCAGCGTCGAGAGGACCGCCGTTCGGTAGAACGGCGGAACTAATTGTTCAGCATGCGGTCGAAGCTTCCCGAGTCGCCATCCCGATAGTCGGCGGTCATCAGAATCTCCTGTGGAATGCGTCCGCCCTCGCGCAGCACGTTGCGGAACTGCACGCGCGTGACCATGGGCAGATCCTTGATCGTCGCCGCCAGGTTCTGCGGCACACCCTGGTTGGCAGCTGCGGGTTCGCACTCTCCGCCGGCCTTCACGCGACGCTTGTGCTCGGCAAGCATGGCGCGATACATACCGGCATGCAGGCGAATCTCTACCACATTGGCGTTACGGGTCTGCTCGACAATGCGCGCACCCTCTCGGTCGATGTCGCCCACGTAGTAGACATAGTTAAAGCGATAGCCGATCTCGGCCAGATAATCATCCAGTGCGTGCGAAACGCTCGCCTTGCAGCCACCGCCAAAGATCACGCCGCCCACCTTGGTGCCAAAAAGCTTGGCGTGCTTGCGGCCGCGCAGGAGCTTGACGATTTCGTCATAGGTGTCTAGGTTCTCGACCATAATGAACGGCTTGTCGGCGCCCAGCGTAAAGAAACCCGTAAAGTGCACGGGGCGGTTGGGGGCGACCTTAATCGCCTGCATGCTGATACCTTTTTCGGTCATACGCCGAATCAGGCGCTCGCCGTGCTTGCCGTCAAAGGCCTTCTCATCGTTAAAAATCTGGTAGGCGCGCTGGCGACGCGAAGCGACCGGCGTGTCGGCACCGCGATTCTGCTCAATCCAAGCCTGGATGATCGCAATTTCCTCGGCAATCTTGCGGTTGGACATCTCGTTGTGCTGAGTGCGCTGCGGAGCCTTTTTGCCGTCCTTGCCCTCGACCTTAACAATTTGAGTCTGCTGCTCCTTGATCTTAGAGAGCGCCGTGGGCGTAGGGACAACTTTGAGCAGCTGCCTGCCTAAAACGCGGGCAAGGGCAAACGCCGAGACCTCGCCGTGAACGGCCGACTTGGGCTGCTGGGCAGCAGTATCTGCTGCGGCAGACTCCGGCTTCTTCTGAGACTTGCGCTTAGAATCGCCTTGGGAATTGCGCTCGCGCTTCGGCATAGACGCCTGCTTCTGCGGACGATCGGACTTACTCTCCTTCGCCCGCTGGCGCTTAGGCTGCCCCGAAGAAACCTCGACCTTCGCATCCTCGTCCTGCGGCGTGGTCTTCTCGGCTGCAGTCTCGGCATGGGAACTGCGGCCCCCACGATGGCGACGGCGGCGAGGCTTGCTCGAAGCACCCTCCCCCGTCTGTTCAACCGCAGGTTGCTGGCCCTGGGTCTCCGTATCGGACGCAGTCTGCTCATCAACAGGCTTCTGTTCACGAACTCCCGACTCGGCAGGCTTCACGGCCTTCTCGGCCCGCACCTCCGGAACCTGATTAACCTTCTCCTGGCGCTTTACGGGGTACGCGCGACCTGCAAAGCCGCGACCGGGACGACACGAGTCTGAGGCCTTCTTGGCCGGCTTCTCAGAATCGTCCGCAACTTCGGCAGTCTCTTCGGCCTCGCGCACAACATCCTGCTGCTCGGCCCTAAAATGCGCACCGCGGCGACGCTTGGGTTCCTGAGGCTCAGCGGACTTTTGCTCTTTCACAGACTCCTGCGGCTCGGAGACGGGCTCGTTCTCGACAACCTCGGTAACGGCCCCATCCTTTTGAGCGACGGCGCGACGGAAGCGCTCCTGCTGGGCGCGGCGCTGCGCATCGCGCTTGCCACCCCCGCCAAAACCGCCGCGTCCTGCCTTGGCCGTAAAGGCACGCACGACGTTCTCATCGAGCAACTCATCGGTATCGACATGCTCACGCGGAGCAACTTCTTCCACAGCAGGCACGTCAGCGGAATCCTCGACGGACTCGGCAGGCTGCTCCTGGGCATCGCGGATCTCGGCATTGATGGTATAGAACGCCGGGCGCCCGTTAATGCCGCTACCCTCGATCTTGGTCACAATATTGGCCGCGATAAGCTCATCGCGCATCGCCTTGGTGTCACATTCCTTATCGACGGAGCGGAAAATCTGCGCCAGCGCACTCGACTTAATCTTGAGCGCCTTGCGGCAAAGCAGGTCGTAGGCAACCAGCTTGGCACGCTCGGCAGAAAGCGACGTCTGGCTGCTCAGACGTTCAGCCAGGGCATCGACATTATTTTGGTTATCGGAATATACCGTCTTGGCCACGGGGCCCCTTTCATATGCACACATATACGTCCATATGCTACAACGCGCGCCCTTATCCATGCAAAACATCTGCGAGAACACTCGAGCGTCACCCGCTTTTGCATGAAAAAAAGACCGAGCCCGCGAAGTCGCGGACCCGGTCTTTCCGAGTCATATAGATGTGACGTTCAACTCGTCAGGTCGGCTAAGCCTTGGCGGCCTCGGCGTCGACGGGAGCCTCGGCAGCAGCAGTGCGGCCATACTCGGCCTTGCCCATCTCGGACCACTCGGGATCCTCGTCAGGCATGGAACCGGTCTCCTTGCCGAAGAACTCCTTGAGGCAGTTAACGGCAACGATGAGGCCCAGGACCATCAGCAGAACGGCAAAGACAAGCTGCAGGCCCTTGGTGGCGGCGACGGAGACGGCGGCCGTGGTGGCGGTAGCCGGGATGGTGCCGAAGAAGCCGTAAGCCTGGACAGCGACCATGCAGCCCATGGCGCTCTGGACCAGCGAGGTGAAGGTGCAGCAGAGCAGGAAGACGACGGGCACGTAGAGCATCCAGCCCTTGCGGCCGGTGCACTTACAGAACACGGCGAGGGTGATCATGGTCATGCCGCCGAGCAGCTGGTTGGAAGCACCAAAGAGCGGCCAGATGTTGGCATAGCCACCAAAAGCGAGGGCGAGACCGGGAAGCAGGGTAACGACCGTGGCGAACCAGGGGTTGCCGAGGACCTTCATATAGCCGGCCTTGGACTCGATGGCCAGGGCATCGTTGGTCTGGGCAAAGAACTCGGAGAACGAAGTGCGGGCGATGCGGGCGACGGCGTCGAGCGAGGTCAGGGCCAGAGCAGAGACGTTCATGGTCATAAAGACGGTAGCGAGCGTGCCGTCAACACCGAAGGCCTGCATACCGCGGGAGATGCCAGCGGCGAAGATCTGGAACGGGGTGGAAGCGACACCGGCGTTGAGGGCGCCGGTACCGGCGGTGTTCATGTCGGAGAACATGATGCCGGCGACGATGATGGCAAGGATGCCGACGAAGGACTCGACGATCATGGCGCCGTAACCGACCTTGACGGCGTCCTGCTCCTTCTCGACCTGCTTAGAAGAGGTGCCGGAAGAAACGAGGCTGTGGAAACCGGAGAGAGCACCGCAAGCGACGGAGACGAACAGGACCGGGAACATCATGCCGGAGGCAGTGGAGAAGCCGGTGAAGACCGGAGCGGTGATAGTGGCCTGACCGTTGACGCCCAGGACGACGATGCCGAGGACAGCGCAGACGATCATGACGATCATCATGATGGAAGTGAGGTAGTCACGCGGGGTCTTGAGCATCTGGATGGGCATAGCGCCAGCGAAGACCAGGTAGACCATGACGACGGCGAACCACTGGAACTTATCCAGGTAGACCGGGAACTGCATACCGACGGCGAACATGAGAACCATGAGGACCACGCCGGTGACGAACTCGGCAGCACCGGTGAGGTTGAACTTCTTCTGGGCCCAACCAAAGGCGATAGCGACGAAGGTGAACAGGATGGAGATGGTACCAGCGCAGCCGGCGGCATAGGACTTGGTGAAGTCGATGGCACCGGTAGCAGCACCAGAAGCGTCAACGGCCGGGGTGAACATGAACGTCTTGCAGACCATGTCGGTGAAGGCGGCGATGACGATGATGCAGAACAGCCAGCAGAACAGCAGGAACAGGCGACGGCCGGTCTTGCCGATGTACTTCTCGATGAGCTGAGCGAGCGACTTGCCGTTGTTCTTCATCGAAGCGTACAGAGCACCAAAGTCGTGGACGGCACCAAAGAAGATACCGCCGACGAGGACCCAGAGCACGACGGGCAGCCAGCCAAAGGCCATGGCGACGATCGTACCCGTGACAGGGCCAGCACCGCAGATCGAGCTGAACTGGTGCGAGAACGCGGTGAAGGCAGAGACGGGCGAGAAGCTCTTGCCGTCCTTCATGCGCTTGGCCGGCGTGAGGGCCTCTTTGTCAACGCCCCACTTGTTGGCCAGCCAGCGGCCGTAGCCCAGATAGCCGCAGGCGAGCACCGCCGCAGCCACAACCATGAGCAAAACTCCGTTCATTACATTTCCTCCTCTAAAAAGAACTTCCTAGACATAAAAAATGAGGGCCGTCGGTTGCGCTCGACGGCCCTCATCTTCATCAGCCGCCCGTTATCGTACGGGCTAGCTGTATGTGCTAACCCGCATCAGATAATTACTACGCTGATAATGTTTAGCTGATGCGTGAACATGTCTAAGAAATCCTCTTCAATCATGATGCGAACGATCCGTGCGTGTTCACATCCCCCAGTGGTTGAAAAGGAGTATGAAACTTTAGTTACCTAAAGTCAACGCAAATTTGTAATGAATTTTCAACTTTTTTGGATTTCTCGGTATAAAACGCCACTGACCTCAGACTTTACCCCACGACAGTTTTTGCATGAGAGATGCCCCTGAGAGCCGCGGGAGCCGGGCGGCGCATATGAACTTTATCGCGAGTTCCGCACGCAAAGAAGGCCACTTAATGTGGCCTTCTTCTTGCGCAGGACTGTAGAGCAGGAAACCTTATATCCGGCCCCTCCGTCCGGGGACCGCGCCGTACCAGCTACAGCGTCATGTTCGGATCGGCGTCGACGTCGAACGGCGAGATTTCACCTCGGTCGAATTTACGGCGGGCGACCTCCGCGATCATGGCTGCGTTATCGGTACAGGCAGACAAGGGCGGCACCGTTACGCGAATCCCCTGACGCCCAAGCTTCTTGATCATCATCTCGCGCAGATGCGGGTTGGCCGAGACGCCGCCACCGATGCAGTATTCCTTGCATCCGGTAGCGTGCAGTGCGTTTTTGGCCTTCTTGTACTGCACGTCAAAGACAGCTGCCTCAAACGAAGCCGCCAGATCGGGAAGGTGAATCGTGCGCCCGGCCTTGGTCTCTTGCTCGATGTAGAGCGTCACCGCCGTCTTGAGGCCCGAAAGCGAGAAACGATAGTCTCCCCTGCTGTTAAGCGCACGGGGGAAATCGATCGCGCGGGGATTGCCCGTCTCGGCAAGCTTGGAAATGATGGGGCCACCAGGATAGCCCAGGCCCAACGCCTTGGCCACCTTGTCGAAGGCCTCGCCCACGGCGTCGTCGAGCGTCTCACCGAGCACCTCGTAGTCGCCCCACGCCTTCACGTGCACGAGCATGGTGTGCCCACCCGAGACAAGCGTGAAGATAAACGGCGGTTTGAGGTCGGGTTGCGCCAGCAGGTTGGCAAACAGGTGCCCCTCCAGATGGTTGACGCATACGAGCGGCTTACCGGCAGCGTAGGCAAAGCCTTTGGCAAAGGCAACGCCCACCACGAGGGCGCCCACCAGGCCCGGACCCTGTGTCACGCCCACGGCGGCAAGCTCGCTGGGAGCAATGGCTCCACCCTCAAGGCCAAGTGATGCCGCGGCATCCTCGAGCGCCGCATCTACGACACTCACAATCACCTCAACGTGCTTTCGCGAGGCGATCTCGGGCACCACGCCGCCAAAGCGGGCGTGAAAATCAATCTGTGTCGACACCTGGTTGGCCAGCATATTGCCATCCGCATCGATAATCGCCACGGCCGTCTCGTCGCAGGAACTCTCGATAGCGAGCACTAGGCGACGGCGCTCAATTTCAGCGCGCTCCTCAACGGTTCGCTCGGGCGCAGGCAGCGGCCATACACGCTGCTCAGCCGCCGTCGGCTCGGGCGAAGCATTGTCGACCGGAAGCACGAGGGGCAGCGGAGCCGTCATGACGATGGCATCCTTGTCGGCACCATAGTAGCCGCGGCGACGGCCAGCCTCGGTAAAGCCCAGAGCGTTATAAAGCGCGATCGCTCCCTCGTTGCCATCCTCGACCTCGAGCGAAGCCGTGGTGCAGCCGAGCATCTGGGCATCATAGCTCACATGCGACAGCAGCTTGCGGGCGATACCCTCACGGCGATGAGTCGGATCGACGGCAACGTCCATAATCTGCACGTCCCCGTCGACGACCATGCCGCCGGCAAGACCCAGCAACTGACCGTCGTCGTGCGCCACCCACCAGCTACGCGGAGCGGCAACGTCCTCGCCCAGCTCGGACAAGAACATGCCCGGCGTCCACGCCTCGTGTCCGGCGCCTTCAAAGCAGGCGGTCTCCAGTGCGCTCGCGCCCTCGGCATCCGCCGCGCCCATGGGGCGGAATTGCAGATGACGACCGGCGAGCTCATCGGCAACGCCCGTAATTTCGCTCTGCGCACTCTCGGCAAGACCAAGACGCTTGCGCTCGTTTTCCTCGGCATCCGAAAGGCGCGTGTAAATCGGCAGGACGCGAGCCGGATCGCCGTCACCCGCAGCGTGCGCGAGCAGCAAGCCCTCGCCCGAAGGCCACCACAGGTCGCGCTCCACGCAGCGGACGGTCTCGTCCTCACCCAGCAGCTTGCCATAGCGCACGAGACCGTCACCGGTCAGCTGAACCTGGTCCCAGTCCGCTGCTTGGCGCCACTCATCGAGCGCCACGGCGGCCTTGACCACGTGTTCGCGCTCAAATTGACGCTCGGGGCCCTCATCGACCAGCATATACAGCGCCGGATATACCTCACCGCGCATAGCATCGGCCAAGATACCAAGCTTGCCGCGCACGCCAGCCTTCCACGCCGTCCAAGCGCAAGCGTCGAGCGTCGACACGCCCAGCAGCGGAACATTGGCACCACGCGCGAGGCCCTTGGCAGTGGAGATGCCGATACGCACACCCGTAAACGACCCCGGGCCGCGACCGACCACGTAGCAACCAACATCGCTGCGATCCAGACCGGCCTGAGCCAGCACGCCATCAACGGTATTCACGAGCTCAACGTTGGCGTGACGGCGACACATGTGGTCGCCACTCACGAGCTTCGCCTCGCCCGTCTGCCCATCAATCCAGCTTGCCGCGCAGGCAAGCATGTCGGTCGAGGTATCGAGCGCCACCACCAGCGCGTTGTCGTTATGCAAGCTCATCTTGTACAGCCTTATCAATCAAATGGGAAAGCTCCATTGCGCGGTCACCGTGCGCCTCGAGCGTTATCGTTCGCACATCGCTGTCGCCCTCATCACGCTTGAGCGTCACCGAAAGATACTCATCCGTCAGCTCGTCCTGGAATTGTTCGCCCCATTCCAGCAGGCAAGCACCCTCATAGCCCAGCACATCGAAAATGCCCGTATCCTCGAGCTCGTAGGCATGCTCCAGGCGGTATAGATCAAAGTGAAACAGCGGAATACGACCTTGATCGTGAACGGCCATGAGCGCAAACGTAGGGCTCGTAACCATATGCCCATCGCCCAGCCCGCGCGAGACGCCCTTGGTAAAGTGAGTTTTGCCCACTCCCAGGCCACCGGTCAGGATGAGCACATCGCCGTCCTCAAGGCACGGTGCAATTAGCTCGCCAAAGTACTCCGTATCGGCAGCGCAAGTCGTTTTGTAAGTACCTACCCCCAGGCGCTCCAGGGACATATATGCTCCTTATTATTCCGAGGCGTCCTCTGGTGCGGGATGTCGCTCCAGATAGTCGCCCAGCATCTTAAAGTCTTCCTCCAGCAGCTCCTGCCACGCCGGATTGCGCAGCGCTGCTGCCGGATGGAACGTGGGCATTACTACAAAATGCCCCATCTGGTGGAACCTGCCGCGCAGCTTAGTAATGCCAATCTCGGTCTTAAGCACAAAGTGCGTCGCGGGGTTGCCGAGCGTCACGATAATATCGGGCCAGATGCTTCGAATCTGCTCGCGCAAAAACGGTGAGCAAGCCAGCACTTCCTCGGGACGCGGATTGCGGTTTCCCGGCGGGCGACACTTAAGCACGTTGGCGATATAGACGTCCTCGCGCTTAAGACCTGCCAGGGACAAAATGCCGTTGAGGTCTTCACCCGCCGCCCCCACAAAAGGTTCGCCCTGCAAATCCTCGTTGCGACCCGGTGCTTCGCCAATAAACATGACACGAGCGTGGGGGTTTCCCACGCCAAACACGATGTTATGGCGCGACTGATAGAGCTGGCAGAGATGGCAGTCGCCTAAAACAGCCTCAATCTCCTCGAGTGCGACCTCACGTGGCGCCTGATGGGTATGGCCGGGGATGTGCATGACGCCCATAGCGGCTCCTACACGTAGACCTTGTCGAGACGCATGCCAAAGCCGCAGGCGACCTCGTAGTTAATCGTTCCGCGCAGTCGGGCCATCTCGTCCATAGTGATCTCGGCATCGCCATCGCGGCCGACAATGATCATCTCGTCACCATACTCGGCCTCGGGAATCTCGTGTGCCGGGTTGGACTGAATGGCGACCATAAACTGGTCCATGCAGATATTGCCAACCTGATGCACACGCTCGCCGCGATACAGCACATCCATACGATTGGAAAGCGTACGCGATAGGCCATCGGCATAACCGATCGGCAGCGTGCAGATCTGAACGCGCGTACGCGGTACGCGGTAGGTAAAACCGTAGCCCACGCCCTCACCCATCGCAGGGTGTGCCACGCGCGTCACACGCGCATGGACGCTCATAACGGGATCAAGCTGCATCACGCGGCCACTCAGCTCGCACGGCTGCATGCCATACAAGCCAACGCCGGCGCGGATCATATCAAAATGCATCGAGGGGTCGAGCATCGAGGACGGCGTGTTGGCGCAGTGCACGATACCGCACTCAAAACCCGCATCCTTAATGGCCTGAACGGCCTCGGTAAAGCGCTGACACTGCAGCTTGTAGTCCCAGCCCGAAGGTTCATCGGCCGTGGCGAAGTGCGTAAATACGCCGTCGCACTGAATACCGCGATGGAAATTTATACCGCGGACAAAGTCGAGCACCTGCGTGTAGTGAACGCCGATACGATTCATGCCCGTCTCGATGGCGAGATGATACTTGCCCACTTTGCCCGCCGCGACGGCACATTCGCCATACGCAAGAGCAAAATCAGACGTATAGACCGAAGGCATGATATCAAACTCGAGCAACGTCGGAATGGCCTCGATAGGCGGCTCGCTTAGGATGAGGATGGGTTTCGTAATCCCGCCCTGTCGGAGCTCAACGCCCTCGTTAACCGTCGCCACGGCAAACATGTCGGCACCGGCCGAATACATGATCTTGGCGCACTCAACAGCTCCATGACCATAAGCATCGGCCTTGACCACGCAGCACAGGCGCTGACGTGGATTCAGCAAGTTCTTATAGGCCCTCGTGTTGCGACGGAGCGCCCCGCGGTCGATCTCGACCCAGGACCAGCGCGTCAAATCGGCTTTATTCATGATTAGTCATCCGACCCTTCGTCCATGATTCCCAGATCTTCGAGCGCATCCTTTGCCGCCAGTTCCATGGCCGGACCGATCAAGTCGATAAGATCGGTCGCGATGACGCTCTTCTCACCATACTCCGTCGCCGCGGCAAAACCGGCGTAGCTGTGAAGTGCGACGGCGTACGAATACAGCAACTCCCAACGATCCATCTCGTCGCGCATGGTGGCAAGCGTGCCGGCCAAAATACCCGCGAGAACATCACCCGAACCGGCAGTTGCCAGAGAAGCCGGACCCGAGAGCGGCAGCAGCACACGCTCAACGCCACAGATAGCCGTCGTCGGCCCCTTGGCAATGACCACCAGATTGTCAGAGCCTGCAGCCCAGACAACCTTCTGCGCGGCTGCAATCGCAGTACCAAGGTCGTTCACCTCGTCACCGGCAACCAGACGCGAAAGCTCACGATAGTGCGGCGTCATAACCAACGGCTGCTCGCGACGATACATCTCGGGATTACTATCAATACCGTCAATGGCAATCTTAGCAAGGCAGTTGAGTGCATCGGCATCCAAAATAAGCGGTACATCAAGCTCGAGCAAGCCCGAAACCACCTGCATAGCGCCGGCAGATGTCGTCATACCGGGACCGCACAGTACACAGCTGTACTTCTTTGCAATCTCGCACACAGTCATGCGCGCAGCGGCGCCAAAGGAGCCGCGGGAATCAGACGGAATAGCAAAGACGGGAATCGAAGGAAGTGCCATGCGAATAAGATTGGCGCAGGCGTCAGGAGCCGCGACTGCCACGTAACCAGCACCCGCGCGAGCTGCAGACTTGGCCGCCATAATGGCAGCACCAGGATATTGCGCAGATCCGGCGACAATAAGCACAGAGCCACGGGAATACTTATCGATATTCGTAGGTAGTGGGGCAAAGTAATCAACTAAGTCACCGGGCTCGACAATCTCGGCGGCGTGGTCGACATCATCGATGACCTCGTCAAGACGGTCGTAAAGATTGCCGCAGATCAAATCGCCAGCATACTCAGGACCATCAGCGCTATACAGACCAATCTTGGGCGCAATCATCGTCACCGTATGCTCGGCACGAATGCAGTCGTCATCAACAACGCCCGTCTCGGCATTCAGGCCCGAGGGAACATCAATGGATACGACACAATCGGCGCATTCATTGACCGTAGGAATCCAGATGGAGAAAGGCGCACGCAGATTTCCGTGGAAACCGGTACCAAAAATGGCATCGACAACAACATCGGCCTTATCGATCAAAACCTCGAGTTCGTCACGCGAGGGGCCGACGCAAACGTGCACATCGCGGCCGGCAGTACGACGAGCAACATGACGTGCCAGAGCAGCAGGAATCTCATCCGGCTCAACCGGAGAAACGATATCCACGTCCACACCCTTATGGCTCAGGATATCGGCGGCAACCCAACCGTCGCCGCCATTATTACCAAAACCGACCAGAACGAGAACCCGATCGGGATTGAGCTTCAAGACCTCGTTGGCGGCAAACTCACCCGCTAGCTCCATAAGCTCGGCCTTCGAAGTCCCTTCGCGTTCGATGATATCCTCGAGACGAACGACTTCTTCGGTACTCAAAACCGGTTTCATCTATGCTCCTAGCGTATCTTGCGAAGCATCGCCCAGGTGCTCCGTCAATGCTGAATTCTGCAGCTGCTCAAGCTCATCTAAAACAGAGCGAGCCTCTTTAAATGTCTGCGCTACGCGTTTCTTGGTGCTCACCTTTTCCTCTTTTGGCTTAGGCCGAGCATCTTCGGTAATCGCGATGGCATTCGCAACGGCCAAGTCTCCTGTAAGCGTAATGGAAAGAGCGACCTCAACAACACCCAGTTCTTGAGCGATCTCGAGAGCACGGCCCGAAAGCAGCGCCTTCGGTTTGCCGAGTTTATCACGCGTAACCGAAACATCCTTGCGACCCACGCCTTGACTAAAACCCGTGCCGAGAGCTTTAAGTACCGCCTCGCGCGAAGCAAAGCGGCTCGCATAGTGAGCAGCGGGACGCGATGATGCATCGCAATACGCACGCTCTTCTTCGGTAAACACACGCCGAGCAAACGACGGCGTCTTTTCAAGAATTGATTTCATGCGGGAAATCTCGACGATATCAACGCCGATACCAGCTTCAGCCATGTTCACCTCCATATCGCACAGACTAAGTTATTGTAGCCCGTTCACAGAAGATGCGACAAACGAGGGTTATAAAACACAGCTACTATGTGAGACAAAACCCGCAAAATCAGAACCACCCTTAAAAAGGGTGGTTTGCTCTTAGGGTATAACCCACGGGCCCCGGGCTCGCGTCTAAAGGCGCGGGCCCGGACTTCGTCCAGGCCTAGTGCATCTTGACCCGTGGCGCGCCGGTCGAACCGGCAGGATCACCTCCTCTTGA
>DBFWBE010000026.1:0-43601 GCA_048485835.1 Collinsella sp. | reverse complement strand
GTCCTGCTGAGCTTCGCCAGGCTCTTCTTGAGGGTGATGACCAGGTCGTCTGCATCCATGGGCGCTCCTTCGACGTTAATTGAAGGGTACCGCCTCGCGGTGACATCGTTTTTATGTCAACCTTGGTCTAACAGAGCCTTTCTTTTAGGTAGCGGAGGTATCGACGACGCCGGTCGCATTGGCAACCGCGACTATGACGATCATGCATAGGAGCAGCACACCCAATGCCTTGAGCCAGAGTTTCGCGAGCTTCTTGCCGCGATAGCTGTCGAGCAATGCGAATCGCCGACGAAGACGGCGCTTATCGAGCAGCGCAAAATGCATAAGCACCATAAGGCTATCGACAAAGAAAAAATACTCGATGATGAGAAGCCACGTCGGGTAGCTTTGGTTTGCTCCGGTGGGGTGAAAGACGGCAAAGTGACTTCCGACAAAGAACACAAGCAGCGAGAAGCAGACGAGCGTATTCCAAATGCGCCCCAGAGACTCCGGAACGCGAGAGAGCAGACCACATGCAGCGGAGGCGGCGGGCCTAGGAAGCCCTGCGGGGTTTCGGAGCCCTTGGGGCGTCAACACCGTCTCCGAGGCCGGAGTACGGACAGGCGCAGGAGGCCGCACGGGGCGACTCAGATCGTATGCCGCGCGCGTCGCCCGTCCCAACGCTTCCGCACTCGCAAAGCGCTTGACCGGGTCGAGCGCCATCGACATGCAGACGACATCGGCAAGTGGAGTGGGAATGCCGCGCGCCTCGCATTGCTCGCGCATGTCGAGCCCTGGTTTAGGGTCGACTCCCGTCAAGCAGAAGAACAACAGGGCGCCAAGCGCGTAGACGTCGCTGTGCACACTCGTCTGCCCAAACCCATACTGCTCGGGCGGCGCATAGGGTCGCGTCCCAAACTTGACGGTATCGGCATCGGCGCCGTCGCGCCATACGCGAGCGATCCCCAAGTCGATAATCACCAGCGATGAAAACGTCAGGCCGTCATCAGGCGTATAGTTGGCACCTGTCACGATGATATTCGACGGCTTGAGGTCGCGATGGATCACCGGCGCCGACGTCTCCCCCGCCATTGCAAAACCGGCGTGGAGCTCGCCCACGGCATCGCATAGGGCAGGATACAACTCGTGCGCATAATCGGGGGTGGCTCCCAGACGGTCCACCAGCGCCCCGAGCGTCTCCCCTTCGATGTATTCCATAACCACGTTGAGCTCGTCGCCCACACGACGACAATCGACGATTCTGGGCAGGTGCTCAAAACGCCTGCCTGCCCGCTGAGCGGCAAACAGACGCTCGTATGCCCCGCCGATTTGAGCCGAAGCATCGATGCGTTTACGGACAAAGGGGCCGAGCGAACCACCGCCGGTTCCTTCAAAGTACACGAGCTCGGTTGTTTCAACGGTCGAGCGCTTAAGTACACGCTCCACGCGATAGCTGTCGTCGCGATCGAGCGACGCCAGGTGCTCGGCAAGCGCTGCGGTCAGCTCGTCATCGGAATATGTTGGGCTCTGAGTATCCATAGCCTCCATCATAGCGCAGGGCGCAGACACCCCATGGCATCCGCGCCCCGTTCGTTTGCATCGTTGTTCGACAGCTCTACCGGCTCAGATATCAGCCGCTAACTCACCGTCTCCTCGCCAAAGCGATACAGTTCCTCGTTGACCTTTTGGAGACTGCACCCGCGATCGATGCAAAAGATGATAATCGCATCGCGGCGGTCCTTGCAGTTAAGGACGCTTACCCCGGCAGCCGTCAGCGCACGGTTGGTCTCTTTGAGCGTCAGCGCCATCGCAAAGGCAATCTGCAGCACCTTATTGCGACTCGGATGACGCGCACCGGCAAAGATCTGATAGCCAAAGGTCTCATTGAGATCAGCCATACGGACCACGCGCGAGCGCTCCAAGCCCTTTTCCTGCAGTAGCTGCTTCAGGTA
This sequence comes from Collinsella sp., assembly GCA_048485835.1. Lineage (GTDB taxonomy): Bacteria > Actinomycetota > Coriobacteriia > Coriobacteriales > Coriobacteriaceae > Collinsella. The sequence goes on along the minus strand of DBFWBE010000026.1, from coordinate 41,670 downwards.
GTCCGAAAGCGACGGGGCGGCAAAGTCGTGCTCCCTGATATAGCCATCGATGTTCGGCGCGTCGAGAAGTTCATTGAGTAACTCGTCAGTCAACTTTTTATCGGGCATACGACTTCACCTCCCATACGGCGCAACGGTAGCGACATGCTAGGCCAACACCCAGCTTGCAGTGGTAGACTTATCAAACATGTTGGCAAAATACAGTGCCTTCTTGATATCGCCATCAAAGTAGATATTGCCCGCCACAGAGCCACCAGCGGCAAGGGTACCAGACTGCAGCTCATCGGAGCCCTCGCTGTAGTAACCCTGATTCTGCTGAGCGCCGTTGGCGTCCTCGCCCTTCCAGTCGTAGATGTTGTAATCTGCGCCCTCATCACCATTGTTGACGTACGTGACGTGAATGCCCGTCATGGTCGAACCGTCATAATTTGTGAGGCCGGGCTGGACGGAATCGACAACGAGGGAAGACCGGCAGCCGTGGTCACCGTCGCACCAACCGCCAGGTCAGTCGTAGACTGCTCTTCCTTCTTCGCCTCTTCCTTCTTGTCGCCATCGCCAGCGTCCTCGGTGACGGTCGCCTTATCGCTACCACAACCGGTAAGAAGACCGGCAGTCCCCAAGGCGACGGTGGCGAATGCGCCCAGTGCAGCGCGACGGCTCAGCAGCACTTCGTTTTCAAGCTTTTTCATCATGCATCCTTCCTACGATCCGGCTACCGTGCCGGCACACAGCACATCGTAGGAAGGATTAAACTTGAATTCATTAGCTGAGAGCTAAGGCTGCGGTAAACGGCCAATGCAGTTATCCAAACGCCGAGCAAACGCACTTTGCGCAACCGTCTGCTGGCAGTGCATCAACCCACCGTGACGGATTCCCCGGTAAAGGTGCTCACAAGCAACAGGATAAAGAAGGCCAAATAGCTGATGCTCAGCAGGTAGGCGATGACCAAAAAGGCAATCCATCCTACATTGGTCTTACCGTCGGCGCGGCGCTGCTCACGACTGCGATAAAGCCAAATCGTCACGCCGATAGCAGTGATAAACAGTACGAGTGCCGCCGTAGCCAGCCCAGCAAGCACAAACATCACGCCAATGCCCACAGCGATGACCGGAAGCAGCAGCAAACCGCACCCGCATCCACCCGGACTATATACGGCAGACTGTCGGCGTCGCCTCATCGCCGCGCCACCCCCATCATCTTTGAGCACTACAGTGCGATAGCCTGCTGAACAGGAACGATCTTGTCGAGTTCCGGTTCGATCCGCCTTTTCTCGGCCTCAAGGTCAAACGCCACCTGAGCGCGCAGCCAATAACCATCCGTCAGGCCAAAATAACGGCAAAGACGGAGGTCGGTGTCGGCCGTCACACGACGTTTTCCCAAGACAATCTGCCCGATACGCTGAGCCGGAATCCCAGTCTCTTTCGCAAGGCGATATTGAGAAATGCCCATGGGAACAAGAAACTCCTCTTTGAGAAGCTCACCAGGAGTCACCGGCGACAGCAAATCGGCCGAAGTCTCATCACTTGTGATAATCGACGATTTCGACATTCCAAGCCATCTCCTGTCTCCACTCAAAACAGACCCGATAGCGCTCGTTAACACGGATGCTATATTGACCGGCACGATCGCCCTTCAAAGCTTCCAGGCGGTTGCCCGGTGGAACGCGAAGATCATCAAGCGAAGCACAAACCTGCAGTTGGCGAATCTTCCTCAACGCAACACGCTCAAAGGGCACGAACCTCCTGATCCGCACACCCATGGCAAAGCGTTCGGTATCCTCATCTTTATACGATGCAATCATAGTATCGCCTTACGTTAGTAACGTCAAACGTTTCTATAGACTTACATCTCTATTATATCGTACGTTTGTTCGTGTTTTCTAGAACAAATAGTCCTTTGCGCCTTAGTCAAGCAAAAGCAATCGTTTGTAGACATCGAGGCCTTTGAGAAGGATTTCCTCGTCGAAGAGCATGCTATCGGTATGCAGAGCGCTTGTGGCATAGGCGGGACAGCCATCCGAATCACTCGGGTTGTCTTGGTCCTCTGGCATACCCGTGCCCAGCAGGAAAAACACGCCCGGCAGATGGCGTTGATAGAACGCGAAATCCTCGGCGATCAGCAGCGGTTCCTCCACAAGCTGCAGCCCGGGCAAGGCAGGCGCGACGCTGGCAAACAACTCGGGGTCGTTGTCGACCGGCGGATAGCCCTCGGCAAAGTCGAGATCATACGTGCAGCCCGTTGCGGCACAGGCATCGTCCAGCACGCGGCGCACGCCTTCGCGCGCCCGGTCGAACATGTCGTCCGTAAACACACGCAGGCTTCCGGCCACATGGGCCTCCCCCGCAACCGCATTGCAAACCGCACCGGCCTGCAGCAGACCAAACTTACCGATACAGGGCTCGTCGGTGCCCAGCTCGTCCATCAGTTCGCGCTCGGCAACCAAGAACTTGGCAGCCGCCAGAGCCGCATCGTGCGACTCCTCGACCGGAACGCCATAGGTCTTAGCGATATGGATGCTCGTCCCGTGAATATGAATGTGCGTCTCACTCGAACGCGCCAGCAACGGACCGGAGCAGCTCGCCAACGTGCCGGCGGGCAGATCGGGCCACACGTGGAAGCCGAAGATGCGGTCGGCCCCATAGCGCTCGAACAAACCGCTCTCGCACACCGTCTTGGCACCACCGGTCGTTTCCTCGGCCGGCTGGAACACAAAGAGAACGTTGCGCCTAATGGCGCCCGGCTGCTCGCGAATCGTACGGTCGACAAAGGTTGCCGCCGCAAGCGCCATGGCCATGTGTCCATCGTGGCCGCAAGCATGCATCTTGCCGGGATGCGTCGAGGCGAAATCCGCACCCGTCGCCTCCGCGATGGGCAGCGCATCCATATCGGCGCGAATCGCCGTGGCATGCGCGGCATCAACGCCGGCGTCGAAGAAAGCACAGACACAGCTGGGACACGGATGGGTCACCTCGCAGGTGAGCGGTGCCAGCACGCCCTCGATATAGGCAATGGTTTGCGGAAGATCGAAATCGAGCTCCGGAATGCGATGGAGATCGCGGCGATAGCGACGGAGTTCTTGGAGCTCGGTCATAGAGGATCCCTTCGTGAGGCACATCTGTTGCAACTTATTGTGATACAGGATTGTGGCGCACATGTTTCCAGCATATCCTTGCATTTTTTAAACGTTATATACGAATACTCTTGTTTGGTAAAGTGCAACGTGGTAGGGTCGTTACCACTTGATAGAGGCGCGGGCACGAAGAACCGCGGGCGAGCCGGCAGGCTTTGACCCCGTGGGGAGGCGAAACCCGCCGAACTGGGCTTTTCGGGCACGAACAACCTGGTGGGCCTGTGGGAAACACCCACAGGACTGTCTGCAGCAATGCGGGAGCGCTATCCGGACATTGGGTCCACGCTATGCGGATTCGATGCGCAGATGGCGCCGTCTGGATAGCGAGGTTTACGGGACATGGCATTGACCCCCAACGAGGCATATGCGGCCAAGCAGCCGTTTGTGGACAAGGAGACACTCGAGCATATCGTCGAGCAGTTCCCCACGCCGTTTCATCTATACGACGAGGCGGGCATCCGCCGCAACATGCAAGAAGTGCGCGACGCCTTTGCATGGAACCCGGGCTTTAAGGAATACTTTGCCGTCAAGGCCAACCCCAACCCGGCGCTCATCTCCATCCTCAACGAATACGGCTGCGGCTGCGATTGCTCGAGCTATACCGAGCTCATGATCGCCCGATCGCTGGGTATCACGGGACACGACATCATGTTCTCGTCCAACGACACGCCGGCTGCCGACTTTGAGCTCGCCGACAAGCTGGGTGCCATCGTCAACTTTGACGACATCAGCCACATCGGGTTCTTTGAGCGCGTTGCGGGGCCCATCCCCAAGACGGTCAGCTGCCGCTTTAATCCAGGCGGCCTGTTCCAGCTCTCCAACGGCATCATGGACAACCCGGGCGACTCCAAATATGGCATGACCACCGAGCAGCTCTTTGAGGCCTTCCGCATGCTCAAGGCCAAGGGCGCCGAGGACTTTGGCATCCACGCATTCCTTGCCAGCAACACCGTCACCAACGACTACTACCCCAAGCTCGCGCGCATCCTCTTTGAGCTCGCCGTGCGCTTGGAGCGCGAGACCGGCGCACACGTCGCCTTCATCAATCTATCCGGCGGCGTCGGTATCCCCTACCTGCCCGAGCAGCAGGCCAACGACATTCACGCCATCGGCGAGGGAGTACGCGCGGCATACGACGAGATTCTGGTTCCCGCCGGCATGGGCGATGTGGCCATCTGCACCGAGATGGGCCGCTTTATGATGGGCCCCTACGGCTGCCTGGTCACCAAGGCCATCCACGAGAAGCAGATCTACAAGGACTATATCGGTGTCGATGCAAGTGCCGTCGATTTGATTCGCCCTGCCATGTATGGCGCCTACCACCACATTACGGTGATGGGTCAGCCGGACGGTCCCGATAAAACCGCAGCCCCCGTCACGAACACCTATGACATCACGGGCAATCTGTGCGAGAACAACGACAAGTTCGCTATCGATCGCGAGCTGCCGCATATCGACATGGGTGACCTGCTTGTAATCCATGATACCGGTGCGCATGGCTACTCCATGGGCTACAACTACAACGGCCGCCTGCGCTCCGCCGAGGTGCTGCTGCGCCCCGACGGCTCGGCCGACCTTATCCGCCGCGCCGAGCGCCCGGGCGATTACTTTGCCACGCTCGACGTGCTGCCGTGCGGCCGAGAGCTGCTGGCCAAGTCGCGCGCCGAAAGTGCCCGCCGTCGCGCCGAAGACGAGCGCCTGGCAGTCGCAGCTCAATGGAACAAACGCATCCAGATCGCGGAGGCGAAGGAGAAGAACATGGACATCCGCAATCTCGAGGGCTCGATCGTCGCCCTCGTCACGCCGTTTAAAAAGGACGGCAGCGTCGACTTTGACGCGCTCGAGCGCCTTATCGATTTCCACTTGCAAAATGGCACCGACGCCATTCTCACCCTGGGCACCACCGGCGAGAGCGCCACGATGACCGATGACGAGGACAACTCCGTCGTCGCCGCCGTGGTCAAGCATGTTGCAGGACGCGTCCCCGTCATCGCCGGCTCGGGCTCCAACTCCACGCAGACCATGCTCACCAAGTCGCTTACTTACCAGGGCTTGGGAGCCGACGGCCTGCTGCTCATTACCCCCTACTACAACAAGTCCAACGAAGAGGGTATCTACCAGCACTTTAAGACCGTCGCCGATGCCGTGGACATCCCCTGCATCCTGTACAACATCCCCGGCCGCTGCGGCTGCGGTATCAGCGAGCGCAACGTAGAGCGCCTGGCCGCGCACCCCAACATCATGGGTATTAAGGAGGCCTCGGGCAACGTCGCCTACGCGGCCAAGATCGCCCACCTGCTGTCAGACGACTTCCGCATGTACTCGGGCGAGGACGCGCTTACCGTGCCGCTCATGAGCCTGGGCGCCTCGGGCACCATCAGCGTGTGGGCAGACGTGCAGCCGCAGCTCGTACACGACATGTGCCGCGCTTATCTGGACGGCGACGTAGCGCGCGCCCGCGATATCCAGATTGCCAGCCAGCCGCTCATCAACGCCCTCTTTAGCGAGGTCAACCCCATCCCCGTTAAGGAAGCGCTCGCCCAGATGGGCATGATCGAGGCAAACTACCGTATGCCGCTGTGCCCCATGGCAGACGACACGCGATCCGCACTTACCGATGCTCTGAAGGGAGCTGGTCTGCTTGATTAAGACCGTCATTATGGGAACGGGCCGCATGGGCTCGCTCATCCGCACCACCGCCGAAAGCATTGTCGATGCCGCCGGGCAGCCCGTTTTTGATATCGTGGCCCAGATTGGCTTCGATTTGAGCAAGCTCGAGAACGCACCGGCTGCCGATGTGATTATCGACTTCTCGAACGTCGTGACCTTCGATGCCGTCGTCGCCTATGTCGAACGCACGGGCGCGGCGTTGGTCTCAGGCACCACAGGCTACACCCCCGAGCAGATGGACCGCCTGCGTGAGCTGGGCCAGAACACCCGCGTTATGCACTCGGGCAATTACTCCATCGGTATCGCAGCCCTGCGCCATCTGGTAGCGCAGGCTACACGCGAGCTGCCCGGCTTTGACTGCGAAATCGTCGAGACGCACCATAACCAAAAGGTCGATGCCCCCAGCGGCACAGCCAAGTTGCTGCTCGATGCCGTCGTCGAAGCCGAGCCCGAGGCAGGCTACCGCCCCGTCTATGGCCGCGAGGGCATGTGCGGAGCGCGCGACCCCAAGGAGATCGGCATGCACTCGCTGCGCGGTGGCACTGTCGCCGGCGTGCACGAAGTGAGTTTCTTTGGCCAGGACGAGGAAGTCACGCTCACGCATCGCGCCACGAGCCGTCAGATCTTCGTCAACGGCGCCCTGGCAGCCGCGCAGAAGCTCGTCACCCGTGAGCACGGCTTCTATACGTTTGATCAGGTCATGTTTGCCTAACCAGGTATCAACCGAATCCACCCAAAGGAGAGATAGCAAATGAGCAGCGCAGCCGAGATGGATGCACAGGAGATTATCAACTACATCGCCACCGCGCCCAAAAAGACGCCCGTCAAGCTGTACGTGCGTGAAAAGCCCGGCATGAAGGTCCAGTGGGGCAATGCGCACGTCTACGGCGGTCGTCGCGGCAAGACCGTCTTTGGCGACTGGGATGAGCTCAAAGCCATCCTCGATGCCAATGCCGACTCCATCGACTACTACGACGTCGAAAATGACTGCCGCAATTCCGCCGTCCCCATGCTAGACCTTAAGGGCATCAACGCCCGCATTGAGCCGGGTGCGATCATCCGCGACCGCGTCGAGATCGGCGACCGCGCCGTCATTATGATGGGCGCCATCATCAACATCGGCTCCGTTATCGGCGAGGGTTCCATGATCGATATGGGCGCCGTCCTGGGCGGCCGCGCAACCGTGGGCAAGAACTGCCACATCGGCGCTGGCACCGTACTGGCAGGCGTCGTTGAGCCCGCGAGCGCCACGCCCGTCATCATCGAGGATGATGTCATGATTGGCGCCAACGCCGTGGTCCTGGAGGGCGTGCGCGTGGGCAAGGGCGCCGTCGTGGCTGCCGGTGCCGTATGCGTCGAGGACGTCCCCGCCGGCGCCGTCGTGGCCGGTGTCCCCGCCCGCGTCATCAAGATGCGCGATGAGAAGACCGACAGCAAGACCGGCCTCGAGGAAGGCCTGCGCCAACTGTAGGGTTACGCGGTTTTCACCAAACCGCGTAACTAGTCGACGCTGCAAACGCCCCAGAGCGGCAATCTGACGTTCAATCGTCGGGCATGACCAAAAGGTCAATGCCCTCCTCTTTCACGTCACCTTGCTCGCTCTGGGGCGTTTTCGCTGACGTATGCCCAACCTGCGGCGCAATGTCAGCAACCAAGCCGAAAACAAAAAAGGCCGAAGTCCCGAAGGGCCTCGGCCTTTGCTTTCTCGCTGTAGGCGCAACGCAACTTATCGATTCTCGATGCTACCGATATTTTTGAGCTCGATGGAGATGAGGCCGTTAGGCTCATTGACGAACTCAATGTACTCGGAGTTGGAACCCATCTCGGCCGGGAAGCTGATCTCGATACCCGTGTCGGTACGGATCTTATGATTGCGCACCGCCGCGCGTTCGACCTGCTTGCGCTCCACGGGCACACGCTCAGGCACCTTCTCCTCGGTCAGTGCCGCGCGCACGCTCTCCTTGATGACCGGCTCGTCCTCAAAGACCTCGTCGACGATATCCCAAGGCGGCAGCTCCTCGTCATCCTCGACCTTCTCGGCAACAGCAGCCTTAACCTTGGCGAGCGCTACGGCCGTATTGGCACCGTGTTCCTCGGCGACTTCCTCGACCACACGCGTCACGGTGTCGATGACCTCCTTGCCCGACACGCCCGTATCGCACTGCAGCAGACCGTCGGGAATGAGCATACGGTCTTCGCCGGCAATCTTGCGCTTCTTGTCCACATAGCCGATCTCCATGGTGCTCGCGCGCACGATGGCATAGCTTGGCACCTTTTGGGAAGGATTCGGCAGGATAGCATAGTGGCGCGCGATGTCGTTGCGCACCTCGCCCTCCTCGCGGCCCACCTCGTGCATAAAGGCCTGTTTGGAGCCCAGCAGCATCACGGCAAACCAGCGGGCATCCTCGTCGTCGTCAAAATCGGCCACGAGCACATCGGTGGACTCGGCTTTTTCGGCCTTGGTAAGCTCGGAGGAAATGAACTCCGCAATCTGCTGCGACAGGTCTACGAACTCGCGCTCGCCAAAGAAATAGCCCTTGAGCTCGCCGCCAAACGCAGAGTTCTCGGCAAACGTGGCGCGCTTATTGTCGGCCGAGGTTCGTGCGCGGCGCAGATGTGTGGTCACAAAGTTGCGCACGGTACGGCTCTCGATATCGAGCTCGCGCTGGCTCATAACGTTGACGGCAGAGTCAAAGTCCAGGATATGCAGAATCGCGTGATTGATTTTCATATACGGCATTCCGTTCTAGATCGATTTCGGCACGAACCAGTATAGCGGTCGAGCCCGCCCCAGGCGCATCGAAGCTTGGTGCATCGGGGACAGGTTGCTTTGCACCAATGGTTAGCGCAGGAGCTCGGACTGCCAAGCCTCGAGCTGTTCTGCCAAACTCTTGCCGGCAGCGGGCAAGTCGATCTGGGGTCGTTTGGGCAGCAGTGCGCATTTAAGGATTGCCACGATGGTCTGCGAGACAAAGCGTCGCGTATCCTCGTCAAAGCCTTGCGCAGCCTGGAGCATCACGGGCAGGCTCTCGCGCAGATTCCCGGCGATATCCGCAAACCGCTCAGCACCCGTAGCCTCAAGCACGGAGAACAACGCATCTACAAAACGCTCGCGCTCGCTAGGTGACACTGCAAGCAGCATCTCGCGAATGGAGCCATCAACGTATCGAGCACCGGCGGACAGGCGCTCACAGTACACGAAGTCGCGATCATCAACCACCCAGCTAAAGGGATTATGCTGCAGCAGGCTGAACTCGGTGCTCTCAACGATGGCATAGTCCTCCTGTGTCTCGAACATCATGCCAAAGATCGACGACCGAGGTAGCGTCTTGTCGATTCGACCGGATAGATCGGCGAAGGCGTTGCCGCTCAGAAACTCCTCGACGAAGCCCGGACCATCATGGGAATACGCCCGTTCGATTCGCTCACGGGCGACATCGGGGCACATCGCCGCACCGTACACCGCAAGGTTTCCACCCTTGGAATGACCTCCGCACAAAAGCGGCCCGTCAATCGCATCCGCCGCCTCGTCTACATAACGCGCCGCGGATTCCTGGGCCGGCACAGGACACCGGAACGCCATGTTAAAGTCCTCTTTCCAGCCCACAATCGTGCTGTCGGTCCCCCGGAAGGCAAGATAGCTAAACCCCGCCGGAAATCGGAACGTCATGGCCGCAAACTGCTCCGTTGTCTCGGCATCACTCACGCTACGATAGCCGCAAACACGAACGCCACGGTAGCGAGGGCTTGCTGCCACAGCCTCCAACAGGGCACGACTCCCCTCCGGATCCCACAGGTCGCCAATCATGTCTTGGTAGCACTCGGCGCGCAGCAGCTCGCGTACGTCTAGGCCCTGCCAGTTCGTCAGCTCCGCCATATCACCCGGCAAACGCAAATAGGACAACCACGCAAAGACCAAGCTATCCACCGCGCAGAACGGCCGTTCCTCAAACGGATCAAACGCCGTCTGGGCATAGGTCAAAAAATTAGGCGAATCCGACATGGCCCTCCCATCAACTATGGTGCATTGGGGTCAGGTTACTTTGCACCAAAAAGGCGCCCGGGCCGTGTGGACCCGGACGCCTTCATTGTAGCTTTTCGCTCTAGCGAGCTTGATTTAGCAGGAGAAGTCGACGCTGTCGATGATGTCCTTGAGGGCCTTGGCGGAGGCGGTGAGCTCATGCTGCTCGTCATCGTTCAGCGGCACGGGGACGCGGCAGACGACGCCGTCGCGGCCAACGACCGTCGGCATGGAGATAGCCAGATCGGACAGGCCATACTCGCCCACCATGAGCGAGGAAACGGGCAGAACGGTCTGCTCATCGCGCATGACAGCGGTGCAGATGCGCTTGACGGCCATGGCGACGCCGTAGTAGGTGGCGTGCTTCTTCTCGATGATGGTGTAGGCGGAGTTCTTGACGTCCTCGGCGATACGCTTCTCGGCAGCCTCGTGCTCCAGATGACCGTGAAGCTCGCAGAAGGTGTTCAGCGGAACGCCAGCAACCTGAGCGCTGGACCAAGCGACAAACTCGGAGTCGCCGTGCTCGCCCATGACATAGGCCTGGACATCGCGCGGGTCAACCTCGACGTGGGCACCAAGCATCTGCTGCAGACGGCCAGTGTCGAGCACGGTGCCGGAGCCGATGACATGGCCCTCGGGCAGGCCGGACATCTTGATGGCAGCATAGGTCAGAACATCAACCGGGTTGGAGACGATTAGCAGAATGCCGTCGAAGCCGGACTTCTTAATCTCGGGGATAATGGACTTAAAGATGTTAACGTTCTTGTTGACCAGGTCCAGGCGGGTCTCACCGGGCTTCTGGGCAGCGCCAGCGGTGACGACGATCATGGCGGCGTCGGCGACATCGGAATAATCGCCGGCGTAGATCTTCATCGGCTCGGCAAACGTCATGCCGTGCGCGATATCCAGAGCCTCACCCTCGGCGCGGTTCTTGTCCACGTCGATGAGGACCATCTCGGAGAACAGACCGCTCTGCATCAGAGCGAACGCCGAAGACGAACCGACGAAGCCGCAGCCGACAATAGCGACCTTCTTCTCGTTAACCATTAGAAACTCCCATCTCTCTCCACAAACAAGCCGCCCGGGAACGACCCGAGCGGCTTGCCGTAATCCCAATACATCCAATCGGGACTTTGATTATGCTCCTATTCGCAGCCAAAAATCGACCGTTTACCGAAATTGTTTGCAGAATTCGTAAAATAACTGCACGAAATCGGTTTCGAGCTATTGACGAGTCGAAATAGGTTTCTAATACAGGCCCGCCTCGCGAATGGCCTCGACAGCCAAAGCGATCTGATCGGGCGGCAGGACCAGCGCCATGCGCACGTGCCCCTCGCCCGAAGGGCCAAAGCTCGCGCCCGGCGTCACCACAACGCCGGCCTTCTCCATGAGCTCCTCGCAAAACGCCATGGAATCGGTGCGACCACCGGGAAGCTTGGCCCACACAAACATAGAGCCATGCGCGTTGGGACGCTCCCAGCCCAGGCCCTCAAGACCGTCGCACAGGGCATCGCGGCGTTCCTGGTACTTCAGACGCTGCGCCTCGACCTCATCGCGCGGACCGTTCAGGCACGCGATGGCGGCCTTCTGGATCGGGAAGAACATACCAAAGTCGATCTGGCCGCGCAGCTTGGCAAAGGCAGAGACCACATCCTCGCGACCGACCAAAAAGCCGATGCGGGCACCGGTGACGTTAAACGACTTGGAGAGCGAGAAGAACTCAACGCCCACCTCGAGCGCGCCGGGATACTGCAAGAAGCTGCCGCCGGGCTCGCCGTCAAACACGATGTCGGAGTACGCGTTATCATGGACGATCAACAGATCATGCTCGCGGGCAAAGGCGATAATCTCCTCGTAGACCTCGGGCGTGCCCACCGAGCCGACCGGGTTCGCGGGCAGCGACACGATCATGTACTTGGCACGATCGGCAACCTCGGGATCGATACCCGCCACATAGGGCAGGTAATTGTGCTCGGCAACCAGCGGATAGTATTCGAGCTTGGCATCGGCGATCTTGGCACCCGCCTCAAAGACCGGGTAGCACGGATCGGGAACCAAAATGGTGTCACCCGGATCGAGCAGGGCAAGGCCCAAATGGCCCACCCCCTCCTGCGTGCCGTTGCACGACTGCACCATAGACGGCGTAATGCCCGAAACGCCAAAGCGACGCTCATAGTAATCGCACACGGCCTGCTTGAGTTCGGGCAGGTCGCGCAGGGCATACTTCCACATCTCGGGATCTTGGGCTGCCTGCGTGAGCGCCTCGACCACATGGTCGTACGGCTTAAAGTCGGGCGTGCCCACGCTCATGTTGTAAATGGTCTTGCCCTGAGCCTTCAGCGCGAGAAGCTTGTTGTTGAGCGAGGCGAAGACCTCCGCGCCAAAGCGGTCGAGACGCTGCGATGCCTGCATGGTGCCACCTTTCGATATAAAAAACGCGGCGCTCCGACAAGAGCGCCGCGCGATACGGGCCATCAGATTGCAAAAGTGTAACGCTTGCAACCCCCGTATTGGTTCAATTTAGCCAACCTTAGTCAACTGGATTGAGCGCGTCGATCTGCGCAAGCCACAGGCGCGAGCTAGCGTCACTCGGCATACGCCAATCGCCGCGCGGGCTGAGCGTCACCGAACCCACCTTGGGACCATCGGGCAGGCAGCTGCGCTTAAACTCCTGGGCAAAGAAGCGACGGTAGAACGTACGTAGCCACGTGTGGACGGTCTTGGCGTCGTAGACGCCCTCGAAGCTCTTGAGCGCCATGCGGTAGATCTTGCCCGGCTCAAAGCCAAAACGCAGCAGGTAGTAGAGGAAGTAGTCGTGCAGCTCATACGGGCCCACCAAATCCTCGGTCTTCTGTGCAATCTCGCCATCGCCCGTGGGCGGCAGAAGCTCGGGGGACACCGGCGTATCGAGGATGTCGAGCAAGACCTCGGCAATACGCCCGCCAAAGACATCGGCGGCATAGCGCACCAGATGACGCACGAGCGTCTTGGGCACGCTCGCGTTGACGGCGTACATGCTCATGTGGTCGCCGTTATAGGTAGCCCAGCCGAGCGCCAGCTCCGACAGGTCGCCCGTGCCGATGACAAAACCGCCAGCCTGGTTGGCCAAGTCCATCAGAATCTGCGTACGCTCGCGGGCCTGGCTGTTCTCGTAGGTCACGTCCTGCACGGCCGAATCGTGCTCAATGTCCTTGAAGTGCTGTTCCACAGCCGCGTGGATCGAAACCTCGCGGAAGCTCACACCCAGGTCGCGAGCGAGCGATTCGGCGTTCGATTTGGTACGATGCGTCGTGCCAAAGCCGGGCATGGACACGGCCGTGATACCGGTGCGCGGCAGCCCCAGTGCATCGAAGGCGCGAACTGTCACGAGCAGTGCCAGCGTGGAGTCCAAGCCACCCGAAAGGCCGATGACTGCAGCCTTGGTACCCGTATGGGCAAGGCGGGTCTTGAGGCCCGCAGTCTGCAGATTGAGGATCGTCTCGCAACGCTCGGCCAGGTCGCCATGGTCAGCCGGCACAAAGGGCGCGCGGGGGAAGACACGGTCAATGTCGAGTGCATCGCGCAGGACAGGCTCGTCTGCCAGCACGCCCTCAAACGAAAATTCAACGGTTGTGGCCTCCGGCGCATCGTCCGCGCGCGTCCACGTCGTCGAGCGACGGCGCTCGGCAACCAGACGGTCGAGGTCAACATCGGCAACCGCCATATCGCAGGTAAGGAGCTTCGTCGCCGCCAGCTTAGAGCCGTTTTCGTAGACGAGGTTCTCGCCCGCAAAGACCATGTCGGTCGTGGACTCGCCCTCGCTCGCGTCCGCATAGGCATAGGCGCAGTACAGGCGTGCGCTCTGGTTAGAGATGAGGCTGCGGCGATAGTCTGCCTTACCGATGATTTCGTCCGAGGCCGACGGGTTGAGAATCACTGTCGCACCGGCAAGCGCCATCTCGGTCGAAGGGGGCGCCGGCACCCACAGGTCCTCGCAGACCTCAACGCCCAGCACCATATCCTCGGCACCTTCATCACAGCAGCGGTAGACAAGCCCCGAACCCAGCGGAACCGGACCCTGACCGGCAAACTCGACCCACACGGGATCCGCAGGCGATGGAGCAAACCAGCGACGCTCATAGAACTCACCATAGTTGGGCAGATACTTCTTGGCCGTGAGGCCCAAAAGCTCGCCCGCACAGCACACGGCGGCGCAGTTGTAGATATTCTCGGCAACTGCAACGGGAAGACCGATGGTAAAGACAATCGGCAGCTCACGAGTCTCATCGAGGATATGCACCAAAGCAGCCTCGCAGGCATGCAGTAATGTGCGGTTATGGAACAGATCGGCCGCGGTATAGCCACACAAGTTGAGCTCGGGCAGCACCAGCGCGCGAACGCCGCGCTCGGCAGCCTCGCGAACAGCCGCCAATGCAACCTCGACATTACCCTCGACATCGGCAACGCGAATCTGCGGCGATGCCGCCGCCACACGCAAAAAGCCATCGTTCTTATTAGCCGAAACGAAGCATTGCCTAGTTGATCTGGACACTGGAGGCCCCTTCTACCCTGAGATTCAGTCTAACGGACGTTCACATATCTCTAACTAGCCAAAGCAACCTCCCAGTTTACTGAGAGGCCAACCTGTGCTAGGAGCATGTATTTCAATAATATCTTTAATTAAAAAAGGAGAAATCGATAATCGACTTCTCCTTTAAGCGAGGCGAGTAAATTCCGAAACTAATGGCAGAATTTATCCATGTAGTCCTCAAAGTCGAACACTTCTACCACGACGCCCTCTTCCTGAAACTCTTTCAGTTGCTCCAAGAGATCTTTGTTAATAACGTCCATGCAGAAACCTCCTCTATCTAATCAACTGTAGTATATCTGCTTTCATGCAATTATCAACCAACTTGTTTAATTGCTCCTCGTTTGCCGATAGTCCCTCTTTTTTCAAAATGTCGCGCACCTCGTTCTTAGTAATCGGTTTTTCAAACAACGAAAGCAAAGCGAACGAAAAATCATTAACCGCACACATTCTATGGGTGGCACAACTCAGCAGTACTCTTAACCCCTCTTTTGAGCGTCCGACTTCTTTCACAAACGAACTTTTAACCAATTGAAAACCATTATCGTGCATTACATAATCGGCATCGATCTTTGTATTCAGCAATCCATAATGCAACAGTTCTTCTATCGCCCTTGTCAGCTCGAGATCGCCCTGATCAAGGATAAGAGAAATGCTACAATCGGCCTCCAATAAACGGGCCAACTTAAGGTATACCAACTGGGAAACAGCATAGACATGATGGTATTCAGAATTATAGAAGTAGGCAAATGGCTCAACGAGCACGACAGAGGTCTTGGAATCCAGCCAGATTCGATCAGCTGGATTTAGACTAGTCAGCCGTCGCTTTACTTTGGTCAAATGTCCCTTATACCTGACAGCGTGAATAGAATCTAGGATCCAGGTCACCTCTGAAATATGAAGCCGCTGGGGCAAGTCAATTGTGTCGCTACCGTTTATGACTTCTTGCATATAAAAATCAATATGATGCTCATCAGATAAGGATTTTGCTTCATTTAAAGTTAAACCAGTGCCTGAAACATAATCCACTTCGAGGCGCAAATCCTCATATTGGGACTTCGGCATTATAGAGACACCATACTTATCGGGATGATTCCAAACATCCGACCCCATAACGAGACCAAAATTCGTAAATCCTCTCGTGGAATATGGAACACCACATACCTGTTTGAATAATTCAAAACATTCTCTGTATAAGCTAAGGTGTTCAGAGCCTCTTCTTTAGTTTCGGTCGGAAAGCCAATCATAAAGAATAGATGAACAGGAATACCCGCATTGAGACAATCATGGATATTGCGATCAATCCAATCAACTCTCGTGTTCTTCTTCATTAGATCAAGAACTCTTTGGTTGTATGACTCGAGGCCAAACTGAATCTGCCTACATCCACTTTGGTATATCTTGTTGAAAACGTCTGTACTTAGGGTTGGAGAGAACCTCGTTTCTCCATGCCAGAAAAACGTTTTTCCCGATGCGTTTATTTCATCCGCGAGTTGCTCCATTCTTTTGCCTTCGAATGTTTCATCCACAAAAGAGAAAACTCTCGTGCCGTATTTTTCATTTAACCGACACATTATTTCAAATACTCTCGATATAGGCATCTTTCGGTAACAACCACCGGTAGCACCGGGAATGGTGCAGAAGGCGCAATGATTAAAACACTGCCTAGAGGAATAAACCGGCAATATTAACTCAGGCATGAAGTATTTAGAAAGGGCGAAGCCATCGAAATCGGGAACTGTATCGTTGATAAATGTTTGCTCAATCCGATGGTTTTTATATATCTTTCCACCTTTAGCATGGCAAAGGTTTGGAACACAGTCGAGATTGTCATCACCAGAGTCAAGAGCCTCAAGAAGACGTGCAAGCGGCTCTTCGCCGTCATACATCATTATCGAATCAATGTATTCAAAAAAGGGATGCCATTCTTTCATGCAGTCATCTGCTAAACGAGTAATGTAATTGCCGCCCAATGAGACGTGTTTAACAGATGGACATTCTTCTTTAATCAGTTTCGCTAACGTAACTGCAGAAATCAATTGGAAACAGCCGCTCACCGAAATCCCAATAAACTCGATTTTTTCCCTCTGAATACGCTTAAGAAAGGCAATTTCATAGAAGGAAATAAACGGATTATGCAAGGTATCCGCAAGCGATTTCATTATTTCTGGTGTCGAATAATAATCATAGGGCAGATCTATGGAGTTGAACGTGTATTTAACTCCATATGAGACGTGATTTATAATATAGAGTGCATTTCTAAAAATGTTTTCAGCATATTGTCTTTCTTTTAGATTAAAGTATCTCTTCGATCTGAAAATATCTTTTGCCTCGT
The DNA here is from genome assembly GCA_048485835.1 of Collinsella sp. GTDB lineage: Bacteria > Actinomycetota > Coriobacteriia > Coriobacteriales > Coriobacteriaceae > Collinsella. Next base: position 24,947 of record DBFWBE010000026.1, on the reverse strand, counting down.
CAACATTAAGTGCTGACTTTTGTATCAACTCGATTGTTAATTGAACATTCGAACTAAACGAATCCTTTGATTCCCGATACCTTTTACAGCACTCTTCGACATGTCTATAAGATAGGAGGTCATCGTAAAATTCCACGTTTAAGTCAACGATGTCAACTTTATATTGTTCAACCTCTTGAAGATATGACTTCAAAACAGGCTAGGCAAGATACGGCCCCACTGGACTCCATCCTGGGGGAAATACTAAAAGCGTTTTAGGCATATCAACGTCACATCTTTCGCAAATAATTCAATTGAAACACAACTACCATCATAATTGAAAATACACCAAGTCCTGTAACGAGAATTGAGAACATCGCGATGCTCGTGAACAGCGAAACAAGGAGTGTTGAAATAACAACAGCAACCGATTGCAAAGACTCCCTAATTGAAAACAGGCTTATCGATTCAGATTCGTCTCTCGCCAAATCCTGCAGCGATGTTATGAGAAGCACATCTTGAATGGCGTTTCCGGCACCGACGATAAAAAGGAAAATAAACGATATCCCAGACGCATAGCGATAGCCAAACGCCAGATACGCACCGAGCGCAAGATACGTCACAAAACAATATGATTTAACGCAATCGGAACCACTAATTAAACGACCATATATTGTATTTCCGAACAACAGTCCGATTGTAAGACTACTCTGAAGGAATCCGTATTGTATCGATGACGAGTCAAATTGCAATTGCGCAATAGCTGGCAAAAGAGAATTCAGAGAGCCGAATGCCACACCACTAGAAATATCGATTAATAGGAAACCAATTGCCAAGTGCTTCGCGCTAAGATCACTAAATGCAGTCCTGTTTTTTTCATTTTTGCTTATCCCCTCTTTATCATTAACCTCGATAACCGACGGAACATCTCGCAGCAACCAGAACGACGCGGCAAAAGAAAGCGCGTCTAATGCAAGAACAGCCTCCGCCCCAAATTGAGCGACAACAAAACCGCCGGCAACTGGCCCCAGAACCATCATCAAATTCTGCAGAAACCCAAACGAATTATTAATTACGTCGCGATTGATACTATTCGTATTGGCTCTTAACAACGAGTAAAAGCAGGGCATTTCAACCGTTCGGCAAAGCGATACCGCGCACGTAATAGCAAACATACTCCATTTACTATCAACAAAAATATAGCAAACGAATAATCCCGCGCGAATTAAGTCTGCCAATCTCATGGCCTGCAGTGTCCCGATACCCATCTTCTGAGGCAGCTGCGCGAGCGCAACTGAAAACAGAGAGGGGGCAAATCTGCAGCAGACCATCAAAGCAGTTGCAGAAACATCGTGAGTTACCTCGTAAATCAGCATTGGCAAAGCAATATTCGCACACCAATTGCCTATTTCGCTTATCCCTCTAGCAATATATAGGACCCGAACCGGACGGCTAGCTCTCAATACCGTGAACATCACGATTAACCTCGTATTTCAGGCCTCGCTCATCCCTTAATAGGAATCCATAATCAACCAAGTACCGCCTCAACACGGCATAATCAGGATGGAGCTGTGACAGCACACGATTAACCTGAAGCTCCGTATAACTTGTATTTAATTCAAAGAAAGAGACGGCCCATAGCAGCATGATTCTTTTATAGCTTTCCTTTTTTGGAATTGAAACCAGCTCGCCATTCTTGAGAAATCGTTTTTTAAAGTCTATTAGCTCATCCATTCACATCCTCCATTTCATACGCATCTAATACTAAAAATGCATACGCTTTAGGTCATCGCATTCGGCTTCTATATTCGAACTAAACTCGAACTAATCTAAATGATTTGCTCAAACACTCTTCGAAAGCTCGTTTTTCACTCTGAGTAAAACGCCCTTCCCAGTCAGTCCACGAACAGGAAGGCAACTCACAGCGAGCGGAGTCGAAGCCCTCTGCCGTCGGTCGTTCAAAATGCACGACAACCTTTTCGATATCCCCATCTGTAATCAGGTCAGAATGAACGACCTCGGTACCGTCTTCGAATGTCATATACGGGTACATCACGTAAACCACCTCGCAATCGTAAATCCAGTTTAGCATCAAGCTATTGCACCAAAGACAGCAAGCCCCCTTGATGAGTTGATGGTATCTGTTAAATGTCACGTACGATTCACATCTGGTGGGTACCCTGATGGCTACACGAAACGAAGCAGATTTACACCGGGAGGACCCCGTATGACAACCAAGTACACCGACGCGCCGCGCACGCGCGTCATGACGCCAGCATCGCTCAACAACGGCGTGCACGAGAACCATTCCATCGGACAGACCATGGCCATCGCGCCCAAAAAGGGCCTGTTTGACGACATTTCCATTCCCCAGATCATCGCCGGCGCCGCAGCTGCCGCCACGAGCGTCGCACTTGCCTCCAAGATTGGTATCGCTGGTTCAGTAATTGGCGCCGCCGTGAGCTCGGTCATCACCGTTGTGTCATCGCAGGTCTACCGCCACTTTATCTCTGCCAGCGCCGAAGCCATCAAAGGTACGCACGCCGCCGTCGACTACCCCGCCGGCGCCTACGAGCCCGTTGAGTTTAATGCCGAGGAGCACCTGGGCGGCGCCGCGACTACGCAGGAGATGCGCCAGATTGCGGGGCGCGCGACCACGGCGCGCGTTGCTCCCGACAGCCTGCGCGCCAAGGCGGCGGCAGAGCGCAGTCAGACGCAAAAGAGGGTCATCGTCTTCTCGATCGCCATCGCCATCGTCGCGGTCATCGCCTGCGCCGGCGCCATCCTTATCACCACCGCCGGTGAGGGTCTGGGCGAGCGCCCCGAGCCAATCCTTTCGTCGCGCACGACGGAAAGCGATGCAAATGGCAACACCCAGTCGCAAGACCAGCAGGCACAGACGGACGGCACGCAAGACAGTTCCACCTCTACCGATTCGCCCTCGAATACCCAAAACCAATCGCAGGGCGCCGATTCTTCTGTGAACAACAGCGGCGCGCAATCCGGCACGACCGACTCAAGCCAAACGACTGACGGTTCGCAGCCGAACACGGGAGGCCAGACGAGCGACACCACGTCGGGAACGGGTACAGCAGACAGCAACAACAGCAATTCGAGTGGCACCACATCGGGCACGGCATCTGACAGTTCAAGCCAAGGCACGACATCGGACAACTAGGCGCTGCATCCCCAGATAGGCAACCTGTACAACGGGCGCGAATCGATAGCGGTTCGCGCCCGTTTGCCTTGGGCGACGAGATGGCAAGCCCCGCGCGATGGTAAGATGCTTTGGTGTGTAAAGAGGAGATTTGCCATGAGCAAGACAATAGTTACGCCCACGCTTTCGCTGGGCAACCACATCTATCTGTATCGCCTGCTGCGCGATGCGATTGGATGCGGCAAGCAAACGTTTATGACGCAGGTCGAGGAGGCACTCGCCGCTGGTGACATGGCCGCTTATGACCTGGGCTTCGAGTCCACGCGCGAGCTGCTCGAGGAGCTCGACGACTGCATTAAGCTGACCGTCTTTAAGGGCGGTCGCCTGTATGCCACGGTCATCGCCAACGAGGCCTGGGATGCCGCCCTTGCCAAGGGCGAGGACAAGCCCAAGGCTGCCAAGGGAGCCAAGCAGTCCTACAAAAAGAAAAAACGCGGCGAGAAGGACCTCAAGGCCGTGCGCCCCAAGCACGTTAAGCGTCCCGAGCCTGAAGCCATGGTTGAAGCCGTGCCAGAATCCGAGCCCGAGGCAGAGATTGAAGTCGCTATTGAGGTAACGGCAGAAGCCGAAACCGAAACCACCGCCACGACTGATCCCGAAGTCATATCCGAGCAGGAAGCCACTGCGGAGCTCAACGAAGCTCCCAAGTCGACAACCGAAAAAACCGCCGACCAACCCGAGACGCCTTCGTTCCAAAACAGTGATGTCTTTAGCGACGAGGCCGAGGACGATCAGCCCGCCGATCAAGACGCTACCGAGTCGACGCCGAAGCCCGAGACGCCGCAGCCCGCCATCTCGCTCACGGTCGTCTATGACCCCGAGAACGCCAACGCCGGCATCACCACTATGGCATCCACGCCCATCGAAGCAAAGTCGAGCGTCGAGAATGAGAGCGCGATGCAGGTTGAGTTTGAAACTGCAGCTGTAGACGCGCCCGTCACCGTGAAGCCCGCAGATTCCGCAGTTAAGCCGGAACCGGTGCCTGAGCCCGCACCCGTCATCGAATCCGTGCCCACCTCTACTTGCGACCAAGTTCCCGCACCGGCACCGGCTTCGGTACCCGCAGCGGCCCCAACCCCCGCACCCGCAGCGCCCGCCATCCCTGAGGACTTCCCCGTCGATTTCGCAACCGAGGTCTTCTGCCCCGGCCCGCTTCTGCACCAGTTGTCGACCTATCTCCCCTACGGCGCCGACACGCTCGGCATTGTCGGCGAGTACTACTGGATCGCCCGCGAGCGCGGTACCATCGAGGCCGCGCGAAACCGCGCAATCTTCCCCCTGCGCTACACGCAGGCCGGCGAGCGCCACGAGGTTGCCGTGCGCATCCGCCGCAACACCACCGGCGGTCTCGGAGCCGCCTGGGCCATCGACAAGGTCGAAGCCCGGTCGAGTAAAAAACGGCCTCGGATAGCCAATTGACCATCCGAGGCCGTTTGAATTCAGGCCTTTTAGTTGTCATCGGTGCATATAGACACCAGAGAAGCAAGCTCATCCTCAAGTTGCGGAGCAAAGTATCTAAAAGAAACCTGCGCTCCAGTCGGTATCGACTCAATCATATTCGCAGCATTATCTGAAACTCGGTACGATGCAGTTTCACCTGTCTTCAAATCCTCTATTGAGCAGACAGCGTCTTCAGCATCAATCGACCTAAGCACGCCTTTTCCTTGTAACATCACATCGGCATGCCCGCCAGCTATTTCTAATGAACCTGAGTCTGTCGCAGTCACTTCTCCGGAACCTCCGCGCGATATCTCTTCCTTTGTTGAACAGCCCACCAATGAAGCCATCAGCACCAAAGACAGAGCTAGACGAATCGCCCTACTTCGAAAAAGTCGTTCCATAAGTCCACGCATAATAGCTCTGATCATACTTCAGGAAGGATAAAGATGAATTCCAGCCGTCCGCTATGCCAATCATCTGCCTTGTCTCTCCAGTTTTCTTACCAGTAAGTGTGGCGTAAGCCTCCGCTGTTACAGAATGGGCTGATCCGTTGTACAAACTCGCATGTAAAACATTCGGTCTATTAGAGTTAATCTCATTTTGAATGCTCGCGATAGCCGGAGAGGAGACAGTGCGGGCGATAAGAGTACTTCCTCTGCTTGCGCAGTAATTTGTAAACCCCGTTGCACAGGTTGATATCGGCGTTCCACCCAAAACAACGCCGGGAACAGTCTGTTCTTCATCGGAAAGAGCATGGGTATTGGTGTAATTCCATATCTGCATATATTGCGAAGGGTCGCTATATAAATTGGCAATGCCATACAGTTCCGCAACGTTCGAAAAAGCTGTCACCATACAAGCATAGTGGGCGGTAAGCCTCTTAATCTCGCTTTCATCATATGACATAAACTGAGAAATGGAACGAAATCCAGATACTGTGTAATCCTGCATTTGAGTTGCGTAAATTACAACATCGTTCCAGCTTGAAGGTTTATTCGATAAAACGACAGGCCGTCCTTCTATGGAAACAGCCGGGATTGTTCTTCCGCAATTTGTTGTTATTGAACCGTCCAAAGATTGCACGCCGAATTCGAATGGATTGATCATTACGACTGGGTTATTGAACGAATAAGACTCGACACCAAGATCTCCTCCCCGATCCATAGGGCTGACTAAGCCGTCTCCAAAACGATATCCCGTAAGTATTTCATCATCTGAAGCATCTAAAACCAAATAGCCCGCGGCTCTATTGGATGTCACAACCGGAACAATGTAACCAAGCGGGGACCCATCAACATCTACAAAAGGAATAGGGTCAGAAGGCGTATACGAATAGCCGAGGAGTCCCTTTATATATTTATCGGCAAGCTCTTGCGCAATTTCAGAAGTAAATTGTATCTGCTCACCATCAATATTGCCCGTCGAAGCAAAAACCTCTTTCGGACGTGCGGCTAAGGCGACAATTGAAGACGCGACAAGTTGCAGAAAACGACGACGCGAAAGCATATGTTCTTCTTTCTAGAGAAGCGACTTATAAGGTACTCCTATTCTATAATCTTTTTTTAACGTTACAGCACTGGTTATATTTCAATTCGATTTGCTTATGTCCTTGCAACCCAATGCGTCTTTACGTTTTAAACGGAATTAGAAAATCACTCATAGCAAAAACGGGCTTTAATCCCAAAGAGATGACTTTGATTATGAATCAAACCAGCAGCCAGGGCATAGCTGCAGTGCAATCGCTACAAGAAAGGCCGCCCTTGGTGGCGGCCTTTCTACTTGCTACTAGTCGCGCGTCAGCTTGCGGTGAATACGATGCGGCTGGGCTGCGTCCTCGCCAAGGCGCTCGATGCGGTTGGCCTGATAGGCCTCGAAGTTGCCCTCAAACCAATACCAGTTGCCCGGATTCTCGTCGGTGCCCTCCCACGCCAGAATGTGCGTGGCGACGCGGTCCAGGAACATACGGTCGTGGCTAATGACCACCGAGCAGCCCGGGAACTCCAGCAGCGCCGCTTCGAGCGAGGACAGCGTCTCGACGTCGAGGTCATTCGTGGGCTCGTCAAGGAGCAGCAGGTTGCCGCCCTGCTTGAGCGTAAGCGCCAAGTTCAGACGGTTGCGCTCGCCACCGGAGAGTACGCCGGCGCGCTTCTGCTGGTCCTGGCCTTTAAAGCCAAAGCTCGCCACATAGGCGCGGCTCGGGACCTCGGTCTCGCCGACCATCATGTGGTCCAGGCCGTCCGAGACGACCTCCCACAGGTTCTTATCGGGATCGATGCCGGAACGGTTCTGGTCGACGTAGGAGATCTTGACAGTCTCGCCCACCTCGAGCTCGCCCGAAGTCAGCGGCTCCAAGCCCACGATCGTCTTAAACAGCGTGGTCTTACCGACGCCATTGGGGCCGATCACGCCCACGATGCCGTTGCGCGGCAGAGTGAACGAAAGGTCGTCGATGAGCACGCGACCGTCGAATTCCTTGTGCAGGTGATGGGCCTCGAGAACCTTGTTGCCCAGACGCGGTCCAACGGGAATGCGGATGTCGGTCCAGTCGAGCTTCTGGCTTGCGCGGGCCTCGGCCTCCATCTCCTCATAGCGAGCCAGGCGGGCCTTGTTCTTGGCCTGACGGGCCTTAGGGCTGGAGCGTACCCACTCGAGCTCGGCCTCCATGCGCTTGGCGAGCTTGGCATCGCGGTTGCCCTGCGCCTCGATACGGGCGGCCTTGGTCTCCAGATACGTGGAGTAGTTGCCCTTGTAGGGATAAAGGTGACCGCGGTCGACCTCGCAGATCCACTCGGCAACGTTATCCAGGAAGTAGCGATCGTGCGTGACGGCAAGCACCGCGCCCTGGTAGTTGTGCAGGAAGTGCTCGAGCCACAGGATCGACTCAGCGTCCAGGTGGTTCGTGGGCTCGTCGAGCAGCAGCAGGTCGGGAGCCTCGAGCAGCAGCTTGCACAGGGCCACGCGGCGGCGCTCGCCGCCGGAAAGCACGTTGACCGGCATGTCGGAATCGGGCAGCTGCAGGGCGTCCATGGCCTGGCCGAGCTTGGAATCGATATCCCAGCCATCGGCGGCGTCAATCTCGTCCTGGAGCTTGCCCATCTCGGCCATGAGGGCGTCCATGTCGCAATCCGGGTCGCACATCTCCTCGCCGATCTTGTTGAAGCGATCGACCTTGGCGATCATGTCGCCAAATGCCATGCGCACGTTCTCGATGACAGTCTTGTCGTCATCGAGCGGCGGCTCCTGCTGCAGGATACCCACGGTGTAGCCGGGGGTAAGTCTGGCATCGCCGTTGGAGACCTCCTCGATACCGGCCATGATCTTAAGCAAGGTCGACTTACCCATGCCGTTGGGACCCACAACGCCGATCTTGGCACCGGGGTAGAAGCTCAGGGTCACGTCGTCAAGAATTACCTTGTCGCCATGGGCCTTGCGAGCCTGATACATCTGGTAGATAAACTCCGCCATATGCCTGTTTTATCCTTTCTACCTGCTGTTTCCCTATTCTTGATTCGCTTTAGTGGAAACGAAATGAGGAAACCAGCTCTGAAACTTAACGAAAAAAGGGGCATGGTTGCCCATACCCCCTAATACTACCTGGGAAAAGTCCCCCGGAACATACTATGAACTGCGTACGCTAGTTTTCCGCAACCTTAACGAGCGGCTCGCTGCGATTTGCGCCACAACAGATACGAGTAGACGTAGACGGCTCCAACCGAACCAAACGCCAGAACCGCAATCACCGCGGCGACGACTTCACTCGAAAGCACGCTGCCTGCCACGCCCATCACAATCAGGCCAATACCCAGCACCATAAAGCAGGCGCCGCCAAAACGCTGCGTACGGCGCCAGTTCTCGGGATCGGCAAGCGCCCAGGGTGTCTTGATACCGAGCGTATAGTTCTGCTTCACACGCGGCAAGTAGTTGCCTACGCCGATGAACAGCAAACCGACAACACCGGAAATCAGCACGTTAACCGAACCGACCGCCGGCACCACGCCCCAGACCGTAAGCTCTCCCAGCCAGCTTATGGCGCACATGAACAAGGTGAAGGCGATTACGAAGCCCTGGTAGAACTTGCCCGAGGTTCGATATGCCTCACCTTTGGGGTCGATGCGCGGCACCACGCAGAACATTGCGAGAAGCGCCAGAGGCAGCGCGCCGAGCGCGGAGGCCATCCAGCTAGGACCCCAACCGTCGACGGCGCCGTTCGCGCCCCAGTGCGTGGGAATCTGCGCAGGCAAGCTCGGCATCACCATGAGGTGCGCTACGACATTGGCGACGCACAGAGCGACCAGCGCAATCCACACGCGAGACGATACCCCCGTGGGGTGAATGCCCTTGTTTTCGTTATTCATCCTTATCACCTTCCGTGTTTGTAAAGCCCATAAACCAACCGATCAAGTCCTGCATGACGGTGGTGTTTAAGCTGTATACGATGTTTTGGCCATGGCGCTCGTCGGTCACCAACCCGGCGTTTTTGAGCGTCGCCAAGTGATGGCTCAATGACGGCTTGCTGATGTCAAAATGCTCGGCAAGCTCCCCGGCCGTGCAATTGCCCTCGCGCAGCAGTTCCAAAATGCGCCGCCGCGTAGGATCGGCCAGCGCCTTAAAACCCTCTCCCGGCATAAGACCTCCTCTCATCATCTCTCATGACGCGCACACTATACTCGATATTTAGATGTTTGTCTAATTATCTAAAACAGTAACATCTATAGAACATTCGTTCGTATTTAGCTACAATGGAAGTTGAAGCAGATGGGCCAGCTCCCTCTACCCAAGAAGGAGATGGACTATGAGTATTGACGATGTCCTGACGTTGTTGTTGCTTGTAATCGCGGCTGTGGAGCTCGGCATCCACATTGGAGGTCGAATGAAATAGCCGCCCCCGCGTAATGCGAAGACGGCCACTTCTCACGCTACAAACGTGTTTGGGAGTTGGCCAACCCGCGGCAACGGGTGCCATCTGCTTCATCTTATGCGAATCTCTGCCTCATTTCAACAAGCCCCTAGGGCTCAAATGGAATCGCGATAATACCTATAATGGCGATAGCTAAAACACGATTCGCTTCCCCATCGGAGGATGTCTATGACCGAAACTGCTGCCGCTCCCGTCGAGACGCGCGATACTAAGCTCGAGATCATCATGGGCCGCGAGGCGCTCGACAAACTCGCCAACTCCACAGTGCTGGTGCTCGGCTGCGGTGGCGTGGGCTCCAATTGCTGCGAGGCACTCGCCCGCGGCGGCATCGGTCATTTTGTAATTCTGGACAAGGACATCGTCGCGCCCAGCAATATCAATCGCCAGGCCATCGCCTTTCACAGCACCATCGGCAAGCGCAAGGTTGACGTGATGGAAGCCATGATCCACGATATCAATCCTGCCGCCACCGTCATCAAACGTACCGAATACCTGCTGAGCGACAACATCGATGATTTCTTCGCGAGCGTTTTGGAGCAGACGGACGGCAAGCTCGACTACGTCGTCGACGCCATCGACACCATCTCGGCCAAGCTCACCATTGCCAAATATGCTCAGGACCACGACATTCGTTTGGTTAGTTCCATGGGCGGGGCCAACAAGCTCCATCCCGAGTGCCTCCGCTTTGCCGACATCTTCGATACGGTACGTGACCCCATGAGCCGCATCATGCGCAAAGAATGCAAGAAGCGCGGCATCAAGAGCCTGCACGTACTGTTTAGCTGCGAGGAATCGGTTAAGACACAGCCCCGCGACCCTTCCAACATCCACGAGCGCACCGAGCTGGGAACCGCCAGCTTTATGCCGCCCATCATGGGCCAGATGATCGCCGGCGAGGTTATCCGTCAGATCAGTGGCCGCGGCACCGAGCGCGTGCGCGCCGATGGCCAGCGCCTGGACTAGCGGAGCGCGCCGAGATGGAGCCCCGGTTATTTGATGCACACTGCCATCTTGATTTTATGACTTACCCGAATGCTGTTGCCGACGAAACTGCAGCTAAAGGGCTGGGGGTCTTTGATTGCGGGGTCGACCCACGCGACTTCACGGCAGCAAAAAAGCGGGCCAGCCGCTACCCAAACATTATCGCCGGCGTTGGGCTCCACCCCTGGTGGCTCGCCGACGGCCGCTGCGGTCCTGCCGAAGTCAATCTGCTTTGCGAAGTTGCTGCCCAAGAGCGCTACATCGGCGAAGTCGGACTCGACTTTTCCGCGCGCTTTGCTGGAAGTGAGCCGCTACAAATACAGGCACTTAACCGGCTCTGCGATGCGCTCGTGCAGCATCCTCTTACCGGGCGCGTGATATCAATTCACGCCGTTCGTTCGGCAGGAGCCGTACTGGACGTCCTCGAATCGCATGGACTACTCATCCCAAACCCCGACTCCCCCGTTATCATCTTCCACTGGTTTAGCGGTACTTCGGACGAACTCGTCCGCGCGCGTAATGCGGGCTGTTATTTTTCCGTCAACGAACGCATGCTCGCGACCAAGCGCGGTCGCGAATACGCACGACAGATTCCACTCGATCGTTTACTGCTCGAAACCGATGCGCCGGCGGAGGCAAACACAGAAACAAGCGCGCAGTCGCTCATCAGATCGCTCGCAAGGACCTCGATGCGCATTGCCTCACTCAAAAACTGTGACGCAAAGCGCATCGAGTCGGTAGTTTTAGCAAATGCGCACGCTGTTTTTGACCTTCGCTAACCCCTGTGGGTAAAAATGCCAAGGGGCATGCGAATCGCACAACGCAGCCCCTATTGGAAGGCAGTACAATTCGGCAGCATTACACCAATTCGTGCATGAGATCACGGTTGCGTGCATACAATTCGTCAAAGATATGGCGGCGCGACACATATAACTCGTGGGCAGTCATATCGGGCACGATTGTTTGCGCAACGCCAAGGACTTGGGCGAGCTCATCCCACGATGCATAGGCGCCACCTGCGAGAGCTGCCATGATGGCATCACCGAAGCATGCGCCCACCGTAACCTTGGCAACCGAGACCTCGCGCCCGCATACGTCGGCGATGGCCTGCATCCAAACTGGATTTTTGGTTCCACCTCCGACAAGCATAATGCGCCCAATTGGCAGTCCATGCTCTCGCTCGATAATGTCGACATGGGATGCAACGGTATACGCGACGCCTTCCAAGGCGGCACGAACCATATGGGCTCGCGTATGCCTTCCGGTCAGGCCAAAGAAGACGCCGCGCGCCTCGGGATCGTTGAGCGGAGTACGCTCCCCCGCAAAGTACGGCAGGCACAGGAGCCCATCGGCACCCGGCGCCACATCGGCGGCATCATGCGCCATGACCGAATATGCATCGGGGCCACCGTGGCCCTCGGCCTCCACGGCGTCGCGATACAGCTCTTGGCGCAGCCACGATGTGAGTGCACCCGCCGTATTGGTCCCCGCGCAGATCCCGTAAGTTCCGGGAATGATAAACGTCCCTGGCCACAGGCGGGCATCATTGACCATATGATCAGCTAGGTAGATGAAATACGCCGTGCTCCCCAACTGAACCATCATATCGCCGGGACGGAATACACCCGTCGAAATGGCCTCGGCACCAGAGTCGCCCGTTCCCACTAAGACAGGCGTCCCTGCCGCGAGCCCCGTCGCCTCAGCCGCACGCTGCGTAATCACCCCGGCAATATCGGTAGCCGACATTACCTCCGCCATCTGGTCAGGCCGGCAGAAACGAGCACATTCCCGAGCATCAACCTTCCAAGTGTAGCGGTCATATAGGGGAAGAAAATCCTCCGCCAAATAACGGTCCACCGTAAAACGCCCCGTCAACTTTGCGCATAGAAACGATGACGCCGTCAGGAACTTCGCGGCACGTTCGTGTACCTCGGGCATATTCTCCTTAAACCATAAGATCTTGGGAGCAATATCTGACGAACAGGGATCGTGCCCGAAAAGCTCGCGTGCGCGATCTGGCCCATATTCGGAAAGAAGCTCGTCAATCTGCGGCTTCGAACGTGCATCGACTCCATACAAAATCGCGGGCGCCAGCGCGTTGCACTCGGTATCGACCGGTACGCAGTCGCAACCCAATGCGGAAAGGCCCACGCATCCGATCTGTGCCGCGTTAACCCCCGATCGCACCACCAGCTCGCGCGACAAGCGGCAAAAATCGCCCCACCAAACTGCCTCCGCATCATGCTGGTACCATCCATCACACGGGTTGTCCGTCTCATGTCCACAAGAGGCTTGGCAAACGATGTTGCATCGATCATCGATTAAAACGCCTTTAGAGGCGCTTGTCCCAATATCAATACCCAGATAGAACACCATAGGTGCCTACTCCCCTCGCGCCGCACGAGCGGCAGCCATAAAACGAACTACCCGCTCAACATCAACCGGGGCATCCAGCTTTCCGTCGCGCTTTAAGCACGTGCCGACAAACGCACCATCGTAGTGAGCAAATACGTCAGCCACGGTATTTTCGCGACAACCGGTGCCACATACCACAGGTACTTGGTCAACACGCTCGCGGACCTCATCGGCAAGCTCGCCCGAAGCGCCACGACCGGCAGCCGAACCGCCGATGACCATCGCATCCGGTAGGCAATTAAAGAGAAGTGAATCGGCAATGTCCGCAGTCGTGCGGTCGTTGATATAAACCTCCCCCTCGCTCGTGATGAAGTGAAAAAGCTTGAGGTCGTCCAGGCGCAGCGCCGCCTTGCGACGCATGGTGTGAGCGAAATCTCGGTTAATCAGCCCGAGATCACCGGCCCAGGCACCGCAAAAATTACAGCGTGTGAACTGCGCGTCGACGGCAGCGCACAGCTCGATTGTGGCATCGCCATCGTAAATAGCCTCAGCTCCCCAAGGAGTCGACAGATCATGGGACAGAGCCCCGATTACATAGCCCATCGATGCAAGGGTTGAGGGAGAAACGTGCTGCTCATAGGGCATCGAGAGCTCATTGGTAATCAAAATACCATCGACACCGCCCTGCTGCAACGCCTCGAGATCGCGCTTGGCGGCTTCCACGACCTGCGACACGCTTCCGCCCGGGTAATACAGTGGATCGCCCGGCAGAGGACGCAGGTGCAGCATTCCGATAACCGGCTTTTCGGTCTTGAACATCGAGGTTAGAAACGACATAACATGCTCCTTCATAGGGTTATTGCAGGAACGTTATTCCCCCAGCACCTCGACGTACACTTTTCGCTTCTGAGGACCGTCAAACTCCGCAAGATAGATGTTCTGGGCACCTCCGCACACGATGTGGCCATCTTGGACGGGAAAGAAGCAACTGTTTCCACAAATCATGCTCTTGATATGCCCACAGGAGTTGTTGCCGGTGGCTCCATAGCTCGGCAGGAAGTGTGCATGCGCATAGGGGGCGTCGAGTGGGGCGATGCGATCAAGCGTCTCCATAAGATCCGTCTCCACGCAGGACAGCCCCTCGTTTACCACGATTCCACAGGTCGTATGCGACAAAATAATCGCTGCCAAGCCATTGGTCACCGAGCTGCGTTCGATGGCAGCGTGCACGTCTTCGGTAATATCGATGAACTGGTCCGGAGCAGTCGATAGATAGCTCAATGTCTCGAGCGTCACCATGTTTACTCATCCCCTTCAAGAAAACGCAGGGCATTACCCCAGTAGAGCCTTTCTCGCGCATCGTCGCGCATGGGCACGGTATCGAGCGCCCGCTTGAGTTTGAATGCACGGAAGCGCGGCGTATTGCTGGCGAACATCACTTGATGCGATAGCGCGCGCTCATACCACAGCGGCCCCATATCGACCGTGAAAAGACGCTGCATCATCTCCTCGGGCGAATCGATGTAAGTGATAGAGGTGTCCGTGTAGCAGTTGGGATACTTGAGCAGCATCGCCACGGTCTCGCGCACCCAGGGCCAGCCAAAGTGGGTCAAACTAAAGCGCACATTTGGATGCGTTGCGATTGTGTGCTCAAATGCAAGCGGGTTACTGCGCGAGAGCTCTGCGCCAGGCTCCCAAGACATACCGGCATGGAAAACCACCGGCTTGTTATAGCGCTCGCACAGCTCGTAAAGCGGCTCGGCCACAGCATCATCGGGGGCAAAACCCTGCTTTGCCGGATGCAGACAAAGCCCCTTTGCCCCCAACTCGGTAAAGGCGCGCTCCAATTCGTCTGCGGCACCGCTCACCTGCGGATCTACGCTCGCAAATCCCCACAGACGATCGGGGTGCGCGGCAACCAGCATGGCAATCTGGTCATTGGTGCCAAAATGCCCTCCGCATGCCGTGGTTACATCGAGCGGCATGAGCACACTCTTCTGCACGTCGCAGACGTCCATCTCGACTTGAAGCTCATCCCAATCCATGGGGCCCATATGCCCCATACCATATTCTCGTGACCAAAAACCGAATCCATCAGGCTCATCACCCGGCGTACAAATCTCGCCGTAGAGCATAGGATGGACCAACATGTCGATAACCATTTCGTACTCCTTTCCAGGCATTTAACCCTAGTACGGCTCAAACGAACCAATCACTCGGGACGACAGCTCAGCGCCCGCCTTCATACACGCCGGAATATCAAGGCCATCGATCACGCCCTTGGTAAACCCGGCAATATACGAGTCGCCGGCACCCACGGTATTAACGACCTTCTCCGCCGGTACGATCCCGCACTCATAGAAGCGCTTACCGTCATAGGCAATGCTTCCCTTCTCGCCAAGCGTGGCAACCGCAACGCGCGGTCCCAATTCCTGCACGTGGCGTACCCAGTCTCGCAGCTCCGGAGTGTCCTCTTCAAACGACATGAACGCATAGTCTACGTAAGGAAAATGAGCCTCGCATGCATATTCGGGATCCTGGCTGAACACCGAGAAGTCCATAACCACCGTCTTGCCCGCATCATGCCATTCGGGCAGGAGGTCCAAACAATTGCCAAACAGGTCGGTGTGAATGATGTCGTGCTCTAGGATAAACGCCCGGTCGTCTTCATTCGGACGATATGTCTCCATTACGCCATCGATTGCCTCGAGATGCACGCGATCGACGCCGTCTTTCAATGCCATGAGCATCACCGAGGTGTCGCCATCCTCCACCCGCAGATGAGAGATATCAAACCCCTCGGCGGCCAGCGCCTCTCTCATCTTGTCTCCGTACTCGTCCTTGCCGACAACCGACACGGCGGATACCGAAACGCCCATTCGTGCAAGATGGATACCCCAGTCAATGCCGTTACCAGTCGGATAGAACACGCCGATGTTTTGATAGACGTCCGCGCAGCAAAAACCAGCCGCACACGCTTTAATACCCATGGTCTTCTCCAATGCTCAAAAGGGGACCCACCACATGGCGAGCCCCCTTTTCGCGTTTCGCTTATTGTTTTGCATCGGCTGTCCAAGGCCTCATAGCCAGACCGCCGTACGCTTTCTTAAGCTATTCGACGATTGGCGCCCCGTGGCCCCAAGAACCTTCCATACCGCACACGGTCGAGGCAAACCCGGCAGCAAAGTCGAGCGCGCGCTCGATGGCCTCGGCGCCGTCCTCGCCACGCTTGGCGGAATCGAGATAGCACATCAAAAACGAGGTAAGGAACGAGTCGCCCGCCCCCATGGTGTCCTTCATGTCCGTTACCGGTTTAGCCAGCTGGCGGTAATAACGCTCGCCGTCGTAAGCAATGCAGCCCTCGGCGCCCGCCGTAGCTGACACAAAACGCGGACCCAGGCCCTTCACCCATGCCAGACGCTCGCGAATCTCGTCCTCACTCGCGGCATCCGCCGCACTAAAGAAAGCGAAATCGACGTAGGGCGCAATCTGCTCGTAGTACTCGTCGGTGGAGTCGTCCGAAAAGTCAAAAGAGACTGTGACGCCCGCAGCCTTCAGCTTGGGTAGCTCGCGCTCGGTAAAGCAATAGTTGCCCGAATGAACCACATCGAACTGCTTCATGTACGAAAGGTCAAAGCGATCGAGGACATAGCGCGCATCGCCACGGATACCGCCCTCGTTGGAGCCGAGGAAGACACGGTCACCGTCAACGACGGTCACGCGAGCCGCTCCGTTCTCGCCAATCATCTGCTCGCACTTGTCAAGCTCGATACCCTCATCCTCGAGGCTTGCAATGACATGCTCGGCAGCGGCGTCATTGCCAAAAATGCCCATGTATGCGGAGCGTGCGGCACCGCATTTCTTGGCATAAACGGCGAAGTTCACCGCGTTGCCGCCAGGATACATGGTGTGGATATGCTCATAGCGATCGACGACGTTGTCGCCAAATCCGAGCGCGTTAACGTTAAATGCCATGGTATTTACCCTTCTAGTACTCGACAACGCCCATGTAGCGACGGAAATCGGGATCGTGATCAAACACCTTGCCGCGTGCGGCACGCAGCTCGCAGTTCATGGCGTAGAACAGCACCGGGTCCAGATAGGCACGGACGCTCGCCGGCACGGCTTCCATACCGTACTCCTTGGCATCGAGCACCATCAGCGTATCGGTATGCGTCTTAAGGAACGCCAGAGCACGCTCGTCCATAGCACGGCACTCGCTGGAGCCCATCTGCAGGAAGTAAAAAACGCCATCCTGAGTAGCCTCGAAGGGGCCGTGGAAGTACTCGGCAGAGTGGATGTAGCTGCAGTGCTGCCACTGCATCTCCATAAGAGAGCAGATAGCGAAACCGTAGGTCTGGCTAAAGTTGGGACCGCTGCCCAGAATGTAGAAGAACTCGTGCTCCTGGCAAAGCTTGGCAAAACGATCGCCCAGCTCGGCATTTACCTTCTCGCGTGCCGGGGGAAGAATCTTATCCATCTCGGCGATACCGGCATACATATCGGCAAGATCGGCGTAGCCCTCCTGCTGATCGAGCAGCTCTGCCGCAAGCGACAGCGAAATACCAGCGGGGACCTCGGCCTGCGGCACGCCCTCGCCCCACGGGTAGACCCACGTGGTCCACTTGCCGGAGTCAATCTTGGATCCAGCGTTGTCGGTCTGGGCGATCACCGTAGCGCCGGCAGCAAGGGCAATCTCACAGCCCTCGACGACCTCGGGGGTGTTGCCACTATGGCTGCAAGCAATGACCAGGGACTTCTCGCCCAGACGACGCGGACGCATGATATCGAACTCGCGAGCCGTATAGATATACGAAGTGAAGGTGGTTGCCTCGCGCTGCAGAAGCTCATGAGCCGGGATCAAATCGATCATGGAGCCGCCGCAAGCAATCCAGTAGACGCTGTCGAACTTGCCCTTCTCGGCAATTGCCTCTTTGATCAGATCGTGTGCGTTCATATCCAGTTCCTTTCTTGTTTGGCCGCAATCAATGACGTTGGTTGCGTGGCCGATAGTTGTTTTAGTCAATCAGATATTTCTCGAATGCGGCCATGTTCTTGGCATCTGCCGCCGCCGGGTCATCGTAGTAACGACCGTCCGTGATCTCCTGGCCCAGCATGCCGTCGAAACCATGGGCGTTGAGTGTGGCAACGAAGGCGTCCATATCGTGCTTGCCATCGCCCCACACCAGATGGCCATACGGGTCACCGTCGATAAAGTGCATCTCGTGAATTGCCCCATCACCAAAGGTGGCAAACCAGTCCTCGAGCGTCTCGCCAGCAACGCCCATCGCGGTTGTATCAACCATGGGCTGTAAGTACGGGCTCGCGACCTCGTCAATCATGCGCTTCGCATCGGAAACCGTCGTCACAAGGTTGCTCTCCTCGGGACGCAGGCTTTCCATCGTGAGCACCAGACCGTGCTCGCCGGCATACTCCGCCAGAATGGACAAGTGCTCGCGGCTGCGCTTCCAGGCTTCCTCGCGGTCCTCGTCCCAGTCGCCCCAGCCCGAGTTGACGGACATACGGTCGCACCCAAGTACCTCGGCAAGCTCAATGCCGTGCTTAAAGTACGCCAGGCTGCGCTGTTCATGCAGCGGTTTGCGTGCGCAGTACTGCCAAGGATAGACAACGTTCTCGGGGCACAGAGTACGATACCTAAGCCCACGGTCTGCAGCCTTTTTCGCCAGGACCTCAGCCTCAAAGTAGCCCGTGTGGTCGAGCGTCACATGCGGCTCTGCGCACCACAGCTCAATGGACTCAAAGCCCAAACGCTGCTGCACATCAAGGAAGTAATCGAGCGACCACATGATGTAGTGGATATTCATGCCCGCAATCTGCTCGCGGCGCAGCGTCGGTTTGGATTCAGACATCTTATGCCTCCTTATTTCGATCGAACACGATTTGTCCGTCCGACATCGTCATATCAACCGCAAGATCGCGTGCGTCGCGATTATCGAGGTCAAACACATCCCGATCGAGCACGCAGATATCGGCAAGCTTGCCGACCTCGAGCGTACCCAGCTCGTCTTCGCGCATCAGATCGTACGCGCCCCCGGCAGTCCAAGCGCGCAAGAGCTCGACAAGCGTCAGCGTGTTGACCTCATTCACAGGCAGTCCGTCGGCGAAGAATCCGCCGCACGCGCTGTAGATTGACTCGCCCAGGCTCGGAATCAGCAGCGGCAAATCCGTTCCACAGCACACTGTGCATCCGGAATCTTCCATGCCGCGGCGATTCCAGCTGTGCAAAAGTCGCGTCTCGCCAATTTGTCGACGCATCATCGATAGGCAATCCTCGCGCCGGTCCAGCGTCAGAATCTGCGGATAGACCTCGCAAATTCCACCTAACTTGCCAAACTCGACAAGATCGGTCGGGTCAGAGTTCTCGAGATCGGTAATCGCATGGCGGCGAAGCATCCGTCCATGCTCGTCTCGAGGCAGCGAGGCATAGAGCGCCACGGTGCGACGAACGGCGCCATCGCCCTGGCAATGCAAGGAATATCGGAAGCCGTCAGCATCAATTGCACGCAGCTCGCTCTCAATCAGATCCCACTCTGGTTCCTCGACGACCGTCTTGCCGGCAGCGCCCGCATCGGCCGTGTCCTCATAGGGTTCAATCATCTCGGCAAGCCCCGCCCATACGCCGCGATCGGTCATACGGTTGAAGCCAGAAAAACGAACGAACGGTCCCCGGAAGCGCTCTCGTGCCTCGCGGGCATATGCCAGATTTGCACCGGCACCCACCGGCTGCGACATCATAGAGACGCGAACCGTCAGCTCACCAGATTCCTCACGGCGAGCCATTTCGTCGGCAAAGCCGTAGTAGTCATCAAACGCCATCTCCTTGATGGCGGTAACGCCGCGTTCGTTAAGCATGCTCATGTAGTCCGAATACCCGGCACGCACCTCGGGCAGCGCGAGGAAATCGCTCATCATGCGCCAGATCTTCTCGGCATAGCACGCCCGGGGCGTGAAGCCGTATCGCGCACTGGCGGCAGCATTGAGAACACAGGTATCCGCGCCCGGTGTAAAGCAGACGACGGGGATATCGCCAAAACACTCATCAAACACAGCTGCTGTATTTGCGTTCTCGGCATCCGATGCCAACGTTTCGGGTAGGTTGTGGCCAAAAGCCGCCGCGCAATCCGGACGATCTTCTTTCCATGCACGCAAGAGCGACACGGCCTCTTTGGCATCAGCGATGCCGGACAGATCAGGCCCCAACGTCCGCAGCGCCCAGCCTGTATAGAAGGTATGCACATCGATCAGGCCAGGCATGACGGTGCGGTCGCCCAGGTCAACCACCTCGTCCGCCTGGGTCAAATACGAAGCTAGCTCACACTTGGTGCCAACAGCCTCAATTCGATTGCCACGGACCGCTACGAAACCTTCAAACGGCAGGTCCCCCGTACCGGTAAAGACGCTCTTAGACGCCAGGACCGTCAAACGATCAGACATCACAACCACCTACGCCGGAAGCATGCCGGAAATGGCAGTAATGACCAAGCCAAACACGACCATGAAGATGAAGAACTTCCAAATGGTCTTCCACCATTGGCCAAACGAAATCTTAGCCACGGCAAGGCCGGCGACCGTCATACCCGCCACGGGGCTGATGGTGTTGATGGTCTGGTTGGCAAACTGGAGCGCGGTGACGGCCGCCTCGGGATTGAGGCCCATGAGCTCGGTCAGGGGGCCCATAACGGGCATGGTGAGCGCCGCCAGGCCAGAACTCGAGGGAACCAGCAAAGAGAGCAGGCCAAGGACGACATACATAAACGTGGTGTAGACGGCGGCGGGTGCACCGGCGAGCGCGGTAGCGAGCGCCTGGAGGATGGTGTCGATGATCATGCCGCCCTCGGCGATGACCAGAATACCGCGAGCGATGCCGATAACGACGGCAGCGTACGCAAAGTCGGCGAGACCCTTAACGAACTCCTCTGCGATCGTCTGCTGGTCAAGGCCGCCCAGGATACCGGCAAGCAAGCCCATGCCAAGGAACACGGCGGAAATCTGATTCATGTACCAGCCCTGGGTAACAAGACCCCAGACGATAATGCCCATACCGCAAGCAAAATCGATAAGCACGAGCTTCTGACGGATAGTGAACTCTTCCTCGATGGAGGCATCGGTCACGGAAAATTCAATACGCTTGAGCTTATCGTCCTCGTACACAATGGACGACTCGGGGTTTTTCTTGACGCGCATGGCGTAGCGCATGGCCCATGCGATACCGACGGCAGTGAAGATGACCCAAGAAACGGCACGCAGCCACAGTTGCGGATTACCCTCGATGCCAATGATGCCTTGGGCGATCAAAACATTAAACGGGTCGATGGTCGAAGCACAATATCCCAGGTTAGGACCAAGGAAGCAGATGATGAATGCCGTCATCGAGTCATAACCGATACCCATCATGATGGGAATGAAGATGGCATAGAACGGCAGGGCTTCCTCAGACATACCAAACGTAGTGCCACAAATGGACAGCAACGTCATCGTGATGGGAATGATGAGGATGTCCTTGTTCTTGAGCTTTTTAATCACACGGCTCATGCCGGCATTCAAAGCGTTGGTCTTGGTGATGATCGCGAACGATCCGCCAATCAATAAGACGAACGCAACGACGTCGGCAGCCTCTTGGATACCCTTGGTGGGCGCTTGCAGAACCGCGAAGATATCCTGACCCAGATTGATGGTCTCGCCGGTCTCGGAATCGGTGTAGTTCTTATCGACCTGTTCATAGGTTCCAGCAACGGCGACTTCACGCTCGCCCGCCGCTGTCGAAATCGTCTTGCGCTGATACTGACCAGAGGGAACGATCCAAGTCAGGACCGCAAAGACAACGATCAGCAAGAACATGATCGTATAGACATGCGGTAATTTGAACTTAAAACGTCTGTTTGTCTTCTTCGCCTTCGTATCTGACATAGATACCTCCAAAGAACTCGAGACTGCATCGCATCTCGCTTCAACGTTTGCACAATGCAAACGTTCTATGACGTCCCATAGATTACCAGCAGCTTTTTCCTTCATCAAGATAATTTCAAACTGATTGCCGCAACGCGGTTGAACGGTTGCGTTTGCGCCGTGAACGGTATGGAAACGCCCGGTGAGATGATCCACCGGGCGCTTCCATTCGCAATGTCCTAGATGTCAAAAACGTAGCGAGACCCAACGATCCGCTGACGACCGATGATAAACGGCCGCCGCTGCTCATCAAAAAAGAAGGCTTCCATATAAAACAAGGGTTCGCCAACGGGAACTGCCAACAGCCGAGCGACCTCGGGCGACGCGCACGCGATCTCGAGTGTGCACGGGTCGGTAAACGCGGGCGTACGGCCCGTCCGGTTACGCACGAACTCAAAAATGGATTGGTTAGATAGAGGTGCCGTTGATAGATAGGCGTTGTCCTCGTAAACGTATATGTTGTTCTCGAGCATGACGGGGACTCCATCGGCAGTGCGCACGCGCTCAACGCAAATCAAGTCAGTTCCAACGGGAACACCAAAGAACTGTGCTTCGGTGGAATCCGCCGGCAGTATCTTTCTCGAAATGACACACGCCCCCGGTTCCATTCCGTTAACGCGGCATGCGTCCGAAAAACTCTGAACGTCATCCTTCTGGCGAATCTTGCGCTTGAGCTTGGGGGCATTGACAAACGTGCCTTTCCCCTGTCGCTTCGTTAGATAGCCCTGCTGGACGAGCTCCTCAATAGCGCGTCGCACGGTAACGCGGCCAACTTTATAGCTCTCAGCCAATTCGAATTCGTTGGGTATCCGCGCGCCTGCCTTGTAGGCGCCGGAGTTGATTTCGTTTTTAATGATATCAATGACCTGTTGGTACAGCGGTATCGCTGCTTTACCGTCAGTTAGCCCTTCAGTCGGTGGCATATACCCTCTCCCAGCACAATTAATTCTTAAACGGGCTTAAGGGCATTCAACAAGCCCTTAAGCCCGCATTAGCTTAAAGTATGCTAGGTGTCGCACCAAAATGTTGGCCATTTACTCATCAGACCCGAAAAACGCGCAACTACCGCGCTCCTAAGAAAGCGTGAGCAGCTCCGGCAGCTGGTCGATAATCTTGTCCGCGGCATCCTGGCTAAAGCCAAAGCGTTCCTCGCGCTTGGCAATAACTGTCAGGCCGGCTCGCTTGCCAGCGGTGATGCCAGGCACCGAATCCTCAACGCAGCAGCAGCGATTCGCGGGCAGCCCCAGCAGGTCCAGCGCATGCAGGTAGATGTCGGGCTCGGGCTTGCTCTCCTTAAACTGCTCGCCGCTCACCACATACTCAAAGGCATCCGACAGCCCGCATGCGTTGAGCACTTCCTCGATGCTAACCATGGGAGACGAGCTGGCAAGCGCCACGCGAACGCCACGGCGCGGCAGCTCTCGAATCGTATCCACGGCGCCTGGGTTAATCAAAGCCTGATAGTCGCGCGGACGCTCATGCGCCCACTCGTCCCAACGGGCCAACGCTTCCTCGCCAGTGAAGTGCCCCTTACCGGCGCGCTCAAACCAATCGACCAGCATATGCAGGAAGAACTGATGCGAGGTACCGACCTGCCCATTCAACTCCTCTTGAGTCAGATTAAGCCCAAGCTCCTTGGCAAACGCGGCAGTCTCGCCCAGGTAGTAATACTCGGTATCGACAATGACGCCGTCCATGTCAAAGATAACGGCGTCGAACGGAAATGCGGACATGGCACCCTCCCTAACAAAAGGGCACCTGCAAGCAGGCGCCCAAACCATGCATTATCGGCGATTCTAACCCAGCAGCTTATCCAGCGCCATTGCAATACCATCTTCGTTGTTATCGGCGGTCACCATCTGGGCCACAGCCTTAACCTCATCGACGGCGTTACCCATGGCAACACCGGTGCCGGCCCACTCAATCATGGACTTGTCGTTCTGGCCGTCGCCAAACGATACGACCTCGCTGGCATCGATGCCGAGTTTGGGCAGGGCACCCTCGAGCGCACGGGCTTTGTCGATACCGGGCGCCGTGTACTCAAAGTACCAGTCGGCCGTAAACATGCCCGAAAGCGTCTGCTTAAAGGGCGCATACATCTCCTCGTAATGCGCCTGCAGGTAGGCCGGATCGCCCGCCGTCAGCAGCTTGTCCACGGGATAAGCATCAGCGACCTCATGCAGGCTCTCGACCTCGCGGATCTTAAGATCGCACGCATCGCGCTCGTATTTGACGATGTTTTTCTGCGAGCCGTCAGGCAGCGTGATCATGCAGCGGTACGAGTCCTCGACGTGCAAATCGCGACCGAGCGAAATCATAGGGATCACGTCAAAATTACGCAGGTGATCAATCAGGCGATGCAATTCGTCGGCAGGCATAGCCTGATCGAACAGTACCTCGTCGGTCTGGGCATCGACGACGTGTGCGCCGTTAAAGGCAACTAGCAGACCGTCATGGTTTTGGAGGTCGAGCTCCTGCGCCAAGGCGTGGAGCCCCCATGCGGGACGGCCCGAAGCCAAAATGAGCTTAATGCCCGACTCCTGCGCCGCGAGCAGCTTCTCGCGCGTACGCGGGCTAATCACTTTCTGATCGTTGGTGAGCGTACCGTCGATGTCCATCGCGATGGCTTTGATTGCCATATGTGCCTCCTTGCATCGTTTTTATCGCGCACTATCTTATCCGAGCCGGGGCACGTTCGCACAGCGCGCGCATGACGGTTGCAAAACCACCCCATTTGAAACAAAGGTTGATTTCCGATCTCAGCCGAACACATTGAGCGGATAGGCCATTCCCGCAGTTAGCTGAACGCCCCCGCGGCCCCTCCTGGGGTCCGGTGGCGCCGTTTTCCCAGTTGAAGGAACGGTGGAGATGTGTTTCGATAGGCCCGGTGGCCATGCTCCGCCCGCCGCCCGGCATCTCTTCCCAGACTCAGCCGGACGGTCGGTCAGTCTATTCCGTTTTGCCTTCAGGCTAGGCCAGCGGGGCATCGCCCCTCTCTGCGCGCGCCCTCTCGATGAGTCCCGGCGTCAGGTCGAGCTCGGCCAGAGGCACATCCTCCACGCCGTAGGCGTCAAGCAGCGCCGCCGCATC
>DBFWBE010000025.1:0-76726 GCA_048485835.1 Collinsella sp. | reverse complement strand
CCCGGAAGCTAAGCCCCATCGCGCCGAGAGTACTGCGGGGTCAGCCCGTGGGAGGCCAGGGCGCCGCTGACCGGTGGACGGCACCGAGCCGTCATCGAAGTTGGAAGGGGGAGGCCTCGCGGCCTCCCCCTTTTTTGCGTTGTATATACGTTGTACTTTGGGACCTAGCTCCCCCGTATGTGCTCTTACTGTTTGGCTGTATTTTGAGTCCATCTAGTGTATTTGAGCGATAATTACTCGCATTGGCGTTAGGGAGGGCTTGATGTTTACCGTATTTGTCTTGGGCAATATTGCTTCGGGTAAGTCAACTGCCTGCCGCTATTTCGAATCTCGTGGCGCTATGCTTATCGATCTGGATGAGCTTGCAAAATCGCTGTATGTGCCGGGCTCTGATATCGTCAATACACTCGCGGATGAATTCGGTTGGGACATTTTGGATGAGGAAGGCGGCATTCGCCGCGGCATCCTCGCTTCTCGAGCTTTCGCTTCTCCTGATTCGGTCGCACGGCTCAATGACATCGTGCATCCCATTCTGATTGAACAGCTTTCGCTTAGGATTCTCGATCCGGTTTGTTGTACGGTTTCATCTCCCCGTTATCCTTTTGCGGTGGTCGAGGTTTCTGCTCCGACTGGTTTTGAGGATGCATTTGGCTTGGCTGATGAAATTTTGGTCATCAGCGCCCCTTTGTCAGTTCGTCGCGAGCGCGCTATTCAACGTGGCATGGAGCCATCTGATTTTGATGCCCGTTCTGCTTGCCAGCCCGAAGAGTCTGCGCTGTGCAATCTCGCTACAACTGTGATTGACAATGCGGCAGACGATAACTCGCTCTTTGAACAACTGGACGCATGGCTTTCGCGCCATGGGTTCGGGGATGTAGCGGATAAGGAGGAGGCCGATGCCTAAGACACGTTTCCTTACGTGGTATCGCCTTATACCGCTGGCTGCCGTTTTTGCCTTCGGCCTTATCTCATTCGTTTACTCATATGCTCCTGCCGCTTTCTTTAAGCCGCTGTATCCGATTGACTACGAGGCGTATGTAAAGCAATCCAGTATTTCGCATAATCTGGATCCGTATCTGGTGTGCGCTGTCATTAAGTCTGAATCGAATTGGGATCCCGAGGCCGAGTCGAATCAGGGTGCTCAGGGATTGATGCATCTGATGCCCGAGACTGCCCAGGATATGATTGCCAAGGGCCTTGTCGACGGTGGCGAGTATTCGGCCGACAATCTTAACGATCCCGCTACGAACATCGAGTTTGGCTGTGCGTATTTTTCGTATCTTCTAACGTATTTTAACGGGTCGACGGACAGCGCTATTGCCGCATATAACGCCGGCATGGGTAATGTGGACGGTTGGGCACAGCAGGACACATCGCTTCACAACGCGATTACCTTTCCCGAGACGCAGGCTTATCTGATCCGCGTCAATAATGCCTGGGTTCGCTATAAGACTCTCTATCCCGATCGGTTCGTATAGGACTAAGCCCACCGCCTGCGTATACTGCAGATGTATGAGTTAGGAGTATCCATGGCGGAATTTGAAGTAGAACGCGTTGGCGGTGAACTTAAACGCTTTGGCGTTGAGGGCTCTGAGGTGCCGTTTGAAGTCGTTTCTCCCTATGAGCCTGCCGGTTCCCAGCCCAAGGCCATTGAGTCGCTTGTGCAGGGCGTGAGGGACGGAGACCGTTATCAGGTTTTGCTGGGTGTAACTGGTTCGGGTAAGACTTTTACGATGGCCAAAACCATTGAGGCCTTGGGTAAACCGACGCTCGTCATGGCTCCCAATAAGACCCTTGCCGCTCAGCTTGCAAGCGAGCTCAAAGAGTTCTTTCCCAACAACGCTGTGGTCTACTTCGTCTCGTACTACGACTACTATCAGCCCGAGGCGTATGTGCCGCAAAGCGATACATATATCGAGAAAGACTCCTCGATTAACGAAGAGGTCGAGATGCTGCGCCATCAGGCGACCGCGTCACTGCTCTCTCGACGTGATGTGATCGTTGTCGCATCGGTCTCGTGTATCTATGGCATTGGCTCTCCTGAGGACTATGCGGGTCTGGCTCCAAACGTCGACAAGAAGGTGCCGCTCGAGCGCGATGACTTTATCCATGCACTTATCGACATTCAATATGATCGCAATGACTATGACCTGGCACGTGGCACGTTCCGCGTGCGCGGCGATGTTGTTGACGTGTATCCGCCTTATGCCGAGCATCCGCTGCGGTTTGAGTTCTTTGGCGACGAGGTCGAGCTGATTGCCGAGATCGATGAGGTCACCGGTGAGATGCTTCGTGAGTACGAGGCCATTCCCGTATGGCCGGCATCGCACTACGTGACCGAGAAGCCGAAGGTCAAGGCGGCTCTGAAATCGATCAGCGAAGAATGCGAGAAGCGCGTGGCGGAGCTCAAGGCGACCGACAAGTTGCTCGAGGCGCAGCGTCTGCAGCAGCGTACCGATTATGATCTTGAGATGCTCGAGACGATGGGCTTTTGCAACGGCATCGAGAACTACTCGCGTCATCTGGACGGTCGCAAGCCGGGTGAGCCGCCGTTTACCCTAATCGATTACTTTCCCAAGGATATGCTCTGCATCATCGATGAGAGCCATGTGACGGTGCCGCAGATTCGCGGCATGCACGAAGGTGACCGCTCGCGTAAGGTGACGCTGGTGGAACACGGTTTTCGCCTGCCCTCGGCGCTCGATAACCGCCCGCTTCGTTTCGATGAGTTTGAGGCAAGGATCCCCCAGTTTATCTATGTTTCGGCCACGCCGGGCGACTACGAGCTGCGGGTGAGCCAAAACGACGTGGAGCAGATTATTCGTCCGACCGGCCTGCTCGACCCCAAGATTGACGTGCGTCCAGTTCGCGGTCAGATTGACGATCTTGAGGACGAGATTCGCGAGCGCGTTGCCCGCAAGGAGCGCGTGCTGGTGACCACGTTGACCAAACGCATGGCCGAGGACCTGACCGACCATCTACTTGATGCGGGCATTAAGGTCAATTACATGCACTCTGATACGGCGACAATGGACCGTGTCGAGATCCTGCGAACGCTGCGCGAGGGCAAGATTGATGTTCTCGTTGGCATCAACCTGCTCCGCGAGGGCTTGGATCTTCCCGAGGTCTCACTGGTGGCAATTCTCGATGCCGATAAGGAAGGCTTCTTGCGCAACCGCCGTTCGCTGGTTCAGACGATTGGCCGTGCGGCCCGTAACGCCGATGGCGAAGTCATCATGTATGCAGACGTTGTGACCGATTCGATGAAAGAGGCCATCGAGGAGACGCAGCGCCGTCGCGAGATTCAGATGGCATATAACGAAGAACATGGCATTGTGCCCAAGACAGTGCGCAAGGCCATCAACGACATCTCAAGTTTTATTGCCGAGGCCGAAAAAACTGTGGGCTCCAAGGGACGCTCGAAGGGCGACTCTCTTGGCCATGGCGCATTCTATACGCCCGATGAGTCGGGCGAGGGCGGTGTGCCGGAAACGGTGGCGCCCGAGCAGACACTTGCGGAGCAGTTGGAAGAACTGCCGCATGACGAGCTTGTGCGGATCGTCGAAACCATGGAAGAGGATATGCGTAACGCTTCTGCCGCTATGGACTTTGAGGAGGCGGCGCGCCTGCGCGATGTTGTCGTTCAGATTCGGGCGATGCTCGAGGGTGCGTCTGAGGACGAGACGATCGAGCGCTTACGCTCGCAGGCCCGCAAGGGTTCCACGTTCGCATCGGGCAGAAAACGCCAGGGTGCACGGTTTAAGAAATAGCGAACAGGCCCCGAGTTCCCTGTGGAGCTCGGGGCCTGTGTCTTTTGCGCGCTGGAATTCGTGCGTTAGAGGTCTGCGATCAGGGCTTCGGCACAACGGATGCCGTCGGTGGCAGCACTCATGATGCCGCCGGCATATCCAGCTCCCTCACCACAAGGGTAGAGGCCCGGGGTCGACACGGCATGGCACGTTCGGTCTCGGGTGACAGTGACCGGTGAGCTCGAACGAGTCTCCACGCCGGTAAGAACGGCATCGGGGCGGTCGTAGCCTCGTAGCTTTTTTCCGAGTAGGGGAAGTCCCAGGCGGAGCGACTCGACGATATGCTGCGGCAGGGCTTCGTCAATTGCCGTCCAGGTCACACCGAGCGGATAGGTGGGCTTTACCTTTCCGGGCGCCTTGCTGGCGCGTCCTGCGAGGAAATCTCCGACGAGTTGTGCCGGTGCGTTCCAGTTGGAACCGCCCAGGCGATAGGCGGCCGCCTCGCAGGCACGCTGGAGCTCGATGCCGGCGAGCGGGTCATCGTTGGGAAGGTCCTCAGGCGTGACGTTAACGAGCAGGGCGGCGTTTGCGTTGCGTCCGTCGCGGGCATTGAGGCTGGCGCCGTTGACGCACAGGTGGCCCTGCTCGGAAGAGGCGGCGACAACCTGCCCGCCGGGGCACATGCAAAACGAGAACACGCTGCGGCCGTTGGGAAGATGGGCGACGAGCTTGTAGGGGGCTGCTCCGAGGGCAGGATGTCCCGCCGAGGCTCCATATTGGGCTCGGTCGATGTCGCGTTGCGGATGCTCGATGCGAACGCCCATGGCAAAGGTCTTTTGTGCGAGGGCCACGTTGTGGTCCTTAAGGAGCTCAAAAATATCGCGAGCAGAATGCCCGCAGGCGAGGATGAGGTGCTTTGTCTCGATTGGCTCGCAAGCGGCGTCTTGGGACGATTGGAGATCAATACCGGTAATGGCGCCAGACGCGTCGATGTGAATGTCGACGAGCTTTGTTCGATAACGGACGACACCTCCGAGCTGCTCGATGCGCTGGGATATAGCGGTGACAACCGTGGGAAGGATGTCGGAGCCAATGTGCGGCTTGGCATCCCACAGAATATCGCGGGGCGCACCCGCCTCGACGAAGGTTTCGAGGATAAGGCGATGGGCGGGATTTTTTGTTCCCGTATTGAGCTTGCCGTCCGAGAAGGTCCCCGCGCCGCCCAGGCCAAACTGGATATTGCTCTCGGGGTCGAGGATGCGCTCCTTTAGAAAGAGGTCGATCGCATGCGAGCGGCGAAATGCCGGGTCGCCGCGCTCGATGAGCAAGGGCTTAAGACCTGCTTCGGCGAGCGTTAGCGCGGCGAAAAGGCCAGCGCATCCGGCGCCGACAACGACAGGGCGTTCTTGAGGTGCGTCGGAGACGGGGGTGGGGAATGAAGACCCATCGTCTTCTATCGCGCGTACGCGCGAGCGGTCACGTTCGGAAACGCTGTCGACCGCTTCTCGCTCGAGGTGGGGACTGGTCAGCTCAACACGAAAGCTCAGGATAAAATGGACGTCTCGTTTTTTGCGAGCGTCGATTGACTTGCGGTGGAGCTCGATGGACTTGATCTCGGAGTCCTTGCAACGTAGGACGCGCTTGGCGACTCGCTTGCCAACAATGAGGCAGGCATTTTCATCGCCGGCTTCATCGAGCGAAGCGTTGACTTGGGTGATTTCGATCATCGAGGTCTCCTTAGAGGCAAAAAAGAGGCCGTCCGGTATCCCAGACGGCCCGAATGCGTTTCTGATTATAGACTGCGCGGCTACAGGCTGCTTGCAGCGCGAATGCCCGAGAGCCATGCCCACGCAAGGTTAAAGCCTCCGCAATCGGCGTCGATGTCGAGCGCTTCGCCACAGACGTAAAGCGGGGCGTCGACAACGCTGCGCGCGCGTAGACTGGGTATTGAGATGCTCTCGACAGATACGCCACCACGCGTGACCTGCGCCGAGCGCTCCTCGGCTGTTCCCTCGACGAGCAACTTAAAGTGTTTGAGGATTGAGACCAGGTGGATGACATCGTTGGAGCCTGGATGGCACTGCTCGAACGTCGTGCAGACGACGCGGGAGAGTTGCGGGGCGAGCATGCCGTCGAGCCAACGGGGATCGCGGGGCGAAAAGCCGCCGAGCAGCTCAACGCGCCGGTTGAGCATATCGAGCAGCTCGTCTTTGGAGAGGTCGGGGAAAACGTCGAGCAGGATCGTATCGCCGCGCTGGATACGACGGGAGAGGTTGAAGGCAGCGACGCCCGAGATACCGAAGGTTCGAAACAGGACTTCACCGTCTTCGTGCCAGAGCTCACTATGGTTACGGGCGAGCGTCAAGCGGGCGCGGACGCGCAGGCCATCCAACGTCTTGAGTGCCGCCCGATCGCCGACGACCGTTGCCGATACGGGGCAGAGGATGGGGCGCAGCGAAGTGAGGGGGAGGCGAAACGTATCGGCGATACCGGTGGGGTTGCCGCCCGTGGCGATAATTACGGCATGTGCCTGCAGGGCCTCGTTCTTGCGAGGGACATCGGCGAGCGCTTTCCGAAGCGAGCGAAGCTCCGATTTTCGGTCGTCGTGCTTTTTTGCCTTGAGCGCCCGCGCTGGACGGTCTATCTGGAGTGCCCAGCCTTCGGAAGCTTTGTGCGCCGAGGCAACGTTGGCTCCGCAGATTAAGGTGATACCCAGGCGGTCGCAAACATTGAGAAGTGCGTCGCGCACCGATTCGGCGCGAAGGGAGCGCGGGTACAGCCGGCCTTCCTCGGAGGTTGTCATGATGCCCAGCGAGGAGAAGAAACCCATAAGCTCTTGTTCGGGCTGGGGGCCCATGACGGATTCGACGAATGCGGGGTGGTTATACCGCTGAGGATCAATCGATTCGTTGGAGAGGTTGCAGCGGCCGTTACCGGTCGCAAGGAGCTTAAGGCCACAGGCGACATCGCGCTCAACGATGCAGGCGCTTTTGCCAGCGCGTGCGGCCGTAATGGCAGCGGCGAGGCCTGAAGCCCCGCCGCCGATTACCAGGACGTCATAGAAGGCGCTCGCGTTCACTTAGGCCTCGTCGGTCTCGTGCGGGGTAATGGCCTCGACGGCAGAGACTGCCTTGGGCAACATGTCATCGGGCAGCGCGGTCTCGACCTCGCCCTTATCGCAGGCCTCGGCGAGTGCCGGATTAATGGGAAGCTGGCCCAAGATGTCAAGGTTATAGCGATCTGCGACCTCGGGGAGCTTGCTCTTGCCAAAGACCTCAATCTTCTTGCCGCAGTCGGGGCACTCAATATAGCTCATGTTCTCGACGATGCCCAGAATGGGGACGTTCATCTTCTCGGCCATGTTGACCGCCTTGGCGACGATCATCGAGACCAGATCCTGCGGGCTCGTGACGATGACGATGCCGTCGACGGGCAGCGACTGGAAGACGGTGAGCGCGACGTCGCCTGTTCCCGGAGGCATGTCGACCAGCAGGTAGTCGATGGGGCCCCACGAGGTCTCGCTCCAGAACTGCCTAATGGCGCCTGCGATGACCGGACCACGCCAAAGGACGGGGTCGGTCTCGTTTTGGAGCAGAAGGTTGGAGCTCATGACCTTGACGCCGTGCTCGGAGATTTCGGGCAGCATAAGGTTGCCAAGTGCATGGACGTGGCGTCCGCTCATACCGAACATCTTGGGGATAGAGGGACCGGTGATGTCGGCATCGAGGACGCCGACCTTGTGGCCGTGACGGGCAAGCTCGGTGGCGATGGCACCGGTGACAAACGACTTGCCGACACCGCCCTTGCCGGAAAGCACGGCGATGACGCGTTTGACCTCGGACAGCGTGTTCTCCTCAAATTGCGACGGCGACGTTTGTCCGCCGGCGGCCTGTGCGTGCTCGCAACCCATGTATGACTCCTTTGTATATGTTGGGGCCGGGGCCCCGTGATGTGACACGAGCGTCATTGTACCCTCGTTTGCGAGCGGGAGTCATTTGCGATGCATTTGGGCCGAGCGTGCTTGCAATACGATGGGTCCAAGCGAATGGGCGGGCTTACTGAACTTTGCTGGCGAACTCGAGGTATTGCATGTGCTGCAGCTTGTCGATCGTCGAGGCGTATGGGCTGTCTTCAGATTCCAAGTCGTAGCGCAGCCCGTCGGCACCAAGGTAGCCGGCGACATTGATGGTGGGCACATCTGACCTTGTTGCAAGCAGGGCCTTTTGATAGTCGGTGAGCGGGGCACCGATCTTATTAAGGGTAATGGCTGCAATCTCGTTTGCCCCGACGGTGTCGTAGACGTTGAGCTCGGTATTGCCGGCGATTTCATAGTTAGCCCAGACGAAATATGTCGACTGATAGATACGGAAAGCGTGGCTTGCCGTATCTTCCTGAGGGTACAGCTCGTCGTTGAGAGTCGTTGCGGCGCTCGGCTGATGGTCGCCAAAAAAGACAAGGACAACCGGTCTGCCGATATTGCGGAGCTCGTTGATAAAGTACTCGAGGTCCCGGTCGGATGCGTTGATGCAGGTAAGATAGGTGTTGAGCGCGCTATTGGCGCCCTCGCTGGCTCCCTCGACCCAATAGTTTGTCAGCTCCTCGGCGGGAACGGTGCCATAGTCGTAGCCGCCGTGATTTTGCATCGTGACGTCAAAGATGAACTGCGGGGCTTCGTCGGTTCTAAGCAGGTCGAGTATCTTGTCGTAGGTGGCGTAGTCGCATACGCCGGCATGGTAACAGGGCGCACCTTCGAAATCGCCGATTGAAAGAAAGTCTCCAAAGCCCAGCTGCTGATAGATTTTATCTCGATGGTAGTTGACGGGGTTTTGCGGGTGCATAGCGGTAGCGGTATACCCAAGCTCCTTAAGGTCCTTTGCCAGGCTGTTGACGCCATTCATCTGATATAGCTGATAGGGGATTTTGCCTAATCCGACAAAGGCCGTTGTCGCTCCGGTCAAAAATTCGAATTCGGAGTTCGCCGTTCCGCCACCGGCGACCGAAGCGAGCATGGTGCCGCGAACAAGTGTGTCGGGAAGCGAGTTGTAGAATGCGGGGCCGGTGTACCCGGCCGCCTGGAGCTGCTCAAAGCACGAAAGGTCGCTAAAACTCTCGTTCATGACGGCAACAATCGTCGGCTTGATTTCATTGAACTGGGCAACGGCCGCCGCGCGCTGCTCGCTCGAGCCATACGTGCTGTCGTAGGTGGCGGCGAGCTCCTGCTCGATGCTCTGCGCCTCATCGGGCGTATAGTCTTCGGGCTTCTCAATGGGCAACTCGTTGACCATTTCGGTGAACGAAGTGATAAAACCCTGAGACGCATACGTGGTGATGGGCTGCCAACGGTCAAATCCAAAATTCAGCGCCTGCTCCAAGTCGATGCTGGAAAAGCCCGAGAGCCCCACAACGGTTACAAGCAGAAAAGCACAGAGGTTAGCGGCGATTGCGGGGAAGACATGGGTGGGCGTACGGAGCTTTCGCGGTCGGATAAGCGAAAGAAGCCCCAGGGAAATCTCCAGCAGGGCGAGAGAGGTTACGATTCCGGCGGTAAAGGTAAACTCGTATCCCTCGCTCACTTCCATTGCGGTGCCAAGGGCCAAGATATCGCTTGGCAGGATGGCCTCGCCTTTAAACGTTATGACGAAGTGCTCGGCAATGCCAAGGATGCAACAGGCGACGGGCACGAGGGCCATGACGCCTCCATGACGCTGTCCCAGCAAATAAAGGGAGAGCAGAACCGTCGCGAGCAGCCCGACGGAAAACCCGAATGAGTTGGCGGGAATGCGATAGAACGTTTCGTTACAGGCAATTTCGAGTGAAACGAACGAGAGCGCTGAAACAGCGGCGATGACAAGGATGTCACGGCAAATACAGGCAACCGTTCCCGTCGCAAGATCGGTTTGGTCGATAAGTCCCGAAACCAAGGGCTCGACAAGAAGTATGACGGCGGTAGCACCGAGCGCCGAATAAGAAAGGACCCATAGGGAATTGTCCTCATTTACGAGCAATTGATTCGTAATCCATGCAGCTACCATGCCGAGCGGGATGAGGAGCGTCGCGCACCAAAAGACGCGGGCAATGGGCGGCTTTTCATTGCGTTTGATTGAAAAATACACGCGCACGACGACGGCGGCCACGATAAGGACGGCGATGAATATGGGCAGATTGGCCATGTCGCTCGAAGTGATTTCAAGGGGGATATCTTCGGTCATGGACGTTCCTCTGTTACGGCAAATTAAGTTCAGTATTAGATTACTGTAACCTTTCCACGGCATTTCGAGAAACAAAGCGCCCGATACGCAAAGCTAAAGGTCTGCGAATCTTGTATTACGAACATCTGTGCGCGTCGAGTGCGCTAAACTCATCGACAGTATGATTCGATGCAATAGGAGGCAAGGAGCTTCCATGTCTGATTCTTCTATCGTTATTCGCGGCGCTCGTGAGCACAACCTCCGTGATATCGATGTTTCCATTCCGCGTGACCAACTCGTGGTCATTACCGGTCTTTCTGGCTCGGGCAAGAGTTCGCTGGCATTTGACACTATCTATGCCGAGGGCCAGCGTCGATACGTCGAGAGTCTTTCGAGCTATGCGCGCCAGTTCTTGGGCCAGATGGACAAACCCGACTTGGATTCAATCGACGGCCTTTCGCCGGCGGTGTCGATCGACCAAAAGACGACGTCTAAAAACCCTCGCTCGACGGTTGGCACCGTAACCGAGATTTATGACTATCTGCGCCTGCTGTTCGCCCGTGTGGGCACCCCGCACTGTCCCGAATGCGGCCGCGTCATTGAGCGCCAGACGACCGACCAGGTTGCCGACAAGGTCTTGGCGGCGGGGGAGGGCCGCCGCGCGTTTGTGCTGGCACCGGTGGTGCGCGGGCGAAAAGGCGAGTACACCAAACTGTTTGAGGACCTTCGCGCCGAGGGCTTTAGCCGCGTGCGTGTCGACGGTGAAGTGCGCTCGCTCGACGATCCGATCGATCTGGACAAGAAGTTCAAGCACGATATCGAGGTCGTGGTCGATCGCATCGTGATCCGTGAGAACTCTCTTGGCCGTATCGCCGAGTCTGTTGAGCAGGCGACCGCGCTGGCTCACGGCAATGTAAACGTGTACATGCTGCCCGATCGTGATGCTCCCGAGGGGACCGAGGGCGAGCTTCTGGAGTATTCGTTGGCCTTGGCGTGCCCGGAGCATGGACACTCCATTGACGATCTTCAGCCGCGTGATTTTTCGTTTAACGCTCCCTATGGCGCATGTCCTGAGTGCGACGGCCTGGGCTTTAAGAAAACCGTTGATGCCGAGGCGCTGATCGAGGACCCCTCGAAGTCCATTGCCGACGGAGTCTTTGGTAGCCTGTTTGGCAATTCGAACTACTATCCACAGATTTTTGCTGCGGTCTGCAAACACTTTAAGGTGAGCGCCGATACGCCGTGGGAGGACTTGCCCCCTCGCGTGCGTCGTGCATTCTTGGATGGCCTGGGCGATACGAAGATCTCGGTCGACTACCAAAAGCTCGACGGACGTCGCAGCCAGTGGGATACCAAGTTTTCGGGCGTTCGCAACATCCTGTACGAACGCTATACCGAGACGACGAACGAGAACACCAAGGCGCGCCTGGAGAAGTACATTCGCGAGGAGCCGTGCTCGACCTGCCACGGCGCTCGTTTGCGCCCTGAGATGCTCGCCGTCACCGTGGGCGGCAAGTCCATTTACGAGGTTTGTTGCCTGTCGTGCCGTGAATCGCTCGAGTTTTTTGAGGGCCTGGAACTCACCGAGCGCCAACAGTTTATCGGCGGCCGTATCGTCAAGGAAATTCTGGAGCGCCTGCGTTTTCTGGTCGATGTTGGACTCGACTATCTGACACTCGATCGCGCCTCGGCGACGCTTTCCGGTGGCGAGGCACAGCGTATTCGCTTGGCAACGCAGATCGGCGCGGGTCTCATGGGCGTGCTCTATATTCTGGACGAGCCCTCGATCGGTCTTCATCAGCGTGACAACGAGCGCCTGATCAAGACGCTCGAGCGCCTGCGCGATATCGGCAATACCGTTATCGTTGTCGAACACGACGAGGATACAATCCGTGCCGCCGACTACGTGATCGACATGGGGCCCGGCGCCGGTGTCAACGGCGGACACGTAGTCGCGGCGGGAACGCCTGCTGATATCATGGCGTGTCCTGAGTCGATGACGGGCGCTTATCTGACCGGCAAACGAATGATTCGGGTGCCTGATGAACGGCGCAAGCCCGGTCGCGGCTGCCTTAAAATTACGGGTGCTCGAGCCAACAACCTCAAAAACGTTACCGCCAAGATCGAGTTTGGTACGCTTACGGTTGTTACCGGCGTGTCGGGATCGGGCAAGAGCTCCCTGGTTACCGACACCATTGCGCCTGCCCTTACGAATGCCATTCACCGTTCGACGCGCCCTGTGGGTCCGTATAAAAAAATCGAGGGCATCGAGTGTATCGATAAGGTTATCGATATCGACCAGTCGCCGATTGGCCGCACGCCGCGTTCCAACCCTGCTACCTATATCGGCCTGTGGGATGATCTTCGCGCGCTGTTTGCGAGTACGCCGGAGTCGAAGGCGCGCGGCTACTCGCCGGGTCGTTTCTCCTTTAATGTGAGTGGCGGGCGCTGCGAGGCGTGCAAGGGCGACGGGCAGATCAAGATCGAGATGCACTTCCTTCCCGATATCTACGTTCCCTGCGAAGTTTGCGACGGTAAACGCTACAACCGCGAGACACTCGAGGTCACCTACCGTGGCAAGACCATCTCGGACGTGCTCGACATGAGCGTCACCGAGGCGCTGGCCTTCTTTGGGAATATCCCGCAGATTAAGCGCAAGCTCCAGACGCTGTACGATGTAGGCTTAGGCTACGTGAGCCTGGGCCAGCCCGCCACGACGCTCTCGGGCGGCGAGGCGCAGCGTGTGAAGCTCGCCAAGGAGCTTCATCGACGCCAGACGGGCAAGACGTTCTATATTTTGGACGAGCCGACGACCGGTCTTCATTTTGAGGACGTCCGCCAGCTGCTCGATGTGCTGCAGCGCTTGGTCGATGCGGGCAACACGGTGCTGGTGATTGAGCACAACCTTGATGTCATCAAGGTTGCCGACCGCCTGATCGATATGGGTCCCGAGGGCGGTAACGGCGGCGGAACCGTCGTGGTTTCGGGCACACCGGAGCAGGTTGCGGACTGTCCGCAGAGTTATACGGGCAAGTTTTTGGCGCCGTTGCTCAGGCGTGACCGGGAGCGTCAGGCTCAACTTGATGCTCAATAAATAGGCGATTCAGTTTATGGGCGCCATCGACTCCTTGTGATTCGATGGCGCTTGCTGTGCCGAAGTGACGTATGCAGCCGAATTGGACATATACTTAATCCTTGCGTCCGAATGCGAGAGAAAGGATATGTCATGGCAAAGGCTGTAAAGACGCCAAAAACCAATGCGATGCGCGAGCTGGAAAGTGCCGGCATTTCCTATGTTCTACATACGTACGAAGACGATGGTGATGAGTCGGTGGGCCTGGGGGTCGCGATTTCGGAGCAGCTTGGCGAGGAGCCCGGTCAAGGATTTAAGACTTTGGTCTGCGTGACGCCGTCCAACGACTATGTCGTGTGCTGCATCCCTGTTGCCGACGAGCTCGATCTAAAGTCCGCCGCGCGTGCCGCGGGGGAGAAGTCCTTGGCCATGATGCATGTGAAGGATTTGCTTGCGGCGACTGGCTACGTTCGCGGCGGCTGCAGCCCGGTCGGTATGAAAAAACGCTACCGGACGCTCATTGATGAGACGTGTGTCCTTTGGGATACCATTTTTATTTCGGGAGGCAAGCGTGGTTATCAGCTCGAGCTTGCACCCGATGATTTAATTGCATTTTGCGGGGCGACGGTTGCCGCGATTACGAGAGAGGACTGAGCGATGCCGCAGGAAGAATTGAAGTGCGGAGCTCATTTTGCAAAAGAATCTGCGCCTCAGACACCCTCATCCGAAGTTTCTTCGTCGCGAGGTGACACTGACGACATGGGCTCGTCGGACTACTCCACGGTTGGTCGTTCCGCCGGGCTTATGACCATTCTGACTATCGTGTCTCGCGTCACCGGTTTTATCCGCACGTGGGCAATGGCGGCCGCTATCGGCATGTCGCTACTCTCGTCCTCCTATCAGGTCGCCAACAACCTGCCCAATATGCTCTACGAACTCGTGATGGGTGGCATGCTCGTGACGGCGTTTTTGCCCGTGTACATGGGCGTGAGGCGTGAGCAGGGTCGCGAGGCCTCGAACGAGTACGTGGGCAACCTGCTTGGCATTCTGCTTTTGGTGCTGGGTGGCATTTCGTTGCTGGGGACCGTGTTCGCCCCGGGCTTTATCTGGACGCAATCGTTCCTTTCGGGTGACGGCGGCAGCATGGATACCGCTGCGTTCATGTTCCGTTTCTTTGCCATCCAGATTCTCTTTTATGGTTTGGGCTCGGTGTTCTCGGGCGTTCTCAACGCACACCGCGACTACTTCTGGTCGACGTTTGCCCCGGTCCTCAACAATGTGATCGTCATTGCGAGCTTTATGGGTTTTGCGCCCGTGTCCGCACAGTTTGGCGAACGTGCCGGCATCATCTTGATTGCGGCCGGTACGACCCTCGGTGTCTTTGCTCAGATGGCATGTCAGATTCCCGCGCTTGGCAAGCACGGCGTGCATCCCCATATCCATATCGACTTTAAGGACCCCGCGCTGCGCCAGACGATTGCGCTCGGTATCCCGACGCTGCTCGCCACGGTGTGCATGTTTGTCTCGACTTCTATCACCAACGCTGCCGCGCTGGTGGTCCAGCCCGAGACGGGTCCTTCCGTCATCGCCTATGCGCGCCTGTGGTACACGCTGCCCTACGCGCTGATTGCCGCCTCGCTTTCGACGGCGCTCTATACCGAGCTCTCTCATGACGCACAGGAGAAGGATTACGACAGCGTTCGCACGGGCATTTCGCGTGGCGTCGCCCAGATGCTGTTCTTCCTGATTCCGTTCGCACTGTACCTGATTGTCTTCGCACGTCCGCTCAACATGATTTACTGTGCCGGCAAGTTCGATGAATCCGGCGTGGCGCTGGTGTCCGAGTACCTTGTCTACCTGGCGCTCTCGCTGCCGCTCTACGGCGTGGTCGTGTTGATGCAGAAGAGCTTCTCTGCCTTGCTCGACATGAAGCCCTATAGCCGCTATTGCCTGTATTCCGCCATCGGCCAGGCTGGCTCGGTTCTGCTGTTTGGCGTTGTGCTGGGCTTCGGTATGCCGGCAATCGCGCTTTCGTATGTCGTCGACTACGTGATCTTGGTCGGCTGTTCGCTGTGGTGGCTGCGTCGTCGCCTGCGTGGCCTTCAGGTCAAATCTATCCTGCATGGCGGTTTCTTTGGCCTTTTGCTCGGCGGCCTAGGGGCTGCCGCAGGCGCCGGCGTCATGTGGGCGCTTGAACACTTTGTCGGGGTACTTGGCGGCTCGATTCTGATTACTCTTGGCTATGTTTGCGTTGCGGGTGTCGTCTCGCTTGCTGTTACCTTTGGCCTTGCCGTCGTCCTTAAGACGCCCGAGGTCTCGGCGCTGATTCGTCGCAAGTAGGTGCGCGTGGCCGGTCACGACAACATTCCAACGCTTGCCGAGCAGGTTTCGCGCGTTCCCACGCAGCCCGGCTGCTACCTTTGGAAAGACGCCAAGGGCGATGTCATCTACGTGGGCAAGGCGAAAAACCTGCGCGCCCGTATGCGTCAGTACGTGACGCTGCAGGACGAGCGCCAGAAGATCCCACTGATGATGCAGCTGGTGGCGAGCTTTGACTATATCGTGGTGGAGACCGAGCACGAGGCGTTGGTGCTCGAGCGCAATTTGATTGGTCAGTACCATCCGTACTTTAACGTCGACCTCAAGGATGACAAGAGCTACCCCTTTATCGCCATTACAAAGGGCGACCTGTATCCCGCTATCAAATACACGCGCGAGCGTCATAAGCCGGGAACGCGTTATTTTGGTCCCTATACCGATAGCCGCGCGGCGCGTGAGACCATTGACACGCTGCGCAAGGTGATCCCGATCTGCTCGGCTTCTTGTGCGGAGTGGCGTCGTTGTCGTCGTATCGTCGAGTCCCACAAGGGCGAGGAAGACATCGTCAATATGATTTGCGCGCAAAACGGGCGTCCCTGCTTCGACTACCATGTCGGGCGCGGCCCGGGTGCGTGTGTCGGCGCGATTTCTCCTACGGACTATGCCAAGAACGTCAAGCGTGTCGAGCGCTTTTTGTCGGGCCATCGCAAGGATGTCGTCGATGAGCTGACCTCCGAGATGACGGATGCCGCCGAGGCGCTCGACTTTGAGCGCGCGGCACGCGTCAAACGTCGTTTGGAGGTCATCAGGGGTCTGGACGACCGTCAGCAAGTCGTTTTTCCCTCCAGTGTCGATATCGATGTCATCGGCTTCTATCGCGAGGAGACCATCTCCGCCGCTTGCGTCTTTGTCGTGCGTGAGGGTCGAACGGTTCGAACCTGCGAGTTTATTCTCGATAAGGGTTTGGATGTCGACGAAGAGGAACTTCAATCGGGCTTTCTTAAGCGCTATTACGACGAGACGGCTGATATTCCAGCTGAGATAAACCTCTCTGTCGAGCTTGAGGATGCGGAGGCGCTGGGGGAGTGGCTTGCAGGCAAGCGCGAGCGTTCCTGCCATCTCCATAGGCCGCAGCGTGGCGAAAAGCACCGTTTGCTCGATATGGCATCCAAAAATGCGCGCCATGCCCTCATGCGCTACATGATGCGAACGGGGTACGCTGACGACCGCACCAATCAAGCGCTCCTGGAGCTCGAAAGCGCGCTGGCGCTGCCGGCGCCGCCGATGCGTATCGAGTGCTTCGATATCTCGACGCTGCATGGAACCTTTACGGTCGCCTCGATGGTGGTGTTTACCAACGGACGCGCCGACAAGAGCCAGTACCGTCGTTTTAAAATTCAGGCCGAATTGGACGAGGCAAACGACTTCGTGTCGATGTCCGAGGTTTTGGGACGACGCTATGCTCCCGAGCGCATGGTCGACGAGCGCTTTGGCTCGCGCCCCGATTTGCTCGTTGTCGATGGCGGTAAGCCGCAATTGACCGCTGCGATCAAGCAACTTGAGGCTCTTGGGCTCGATATACCAGTTTGTGGCTTGGCAAAGGCCGATGAGGAGGTTTTCGTGCCTTGGGACGAGACTCCCGTCGTGCTTCCGACCGGATCCGCGTCGCTCTATCTAATTAAACAGGTGCGCGATGAATCGCACCGTTTTGCAATCACATTCCATCGTGAGTTGCGCGATAAAGCCATGACAGTTTCGGTACTCGATGACGTTCCAGGCGTGGGACCCACCAGAAAACGTGCCCTTATGCGCCATTTTGGCTCGATGAAGCGTTTGCGCGCGGCGAGCGAGCAAGAGATCGCGGAAGTTCGCGGCATACCTGTCGATGTTGCCAAGGCGGTCCACGAGGCGCTCGTTGCGTGGAATGCCGAGCGCGCCGAGGCGGCGGCTGGCCATTCCGATAGCTAAACACGAGCCTAAACTACTGATATACATGATTGCGTGATTTTCAACCATTTATTTCGCCATGATTGCATGCTGGTTTCGGGTTTTATTAACGCTAAAACGTTTGACTAGTCATGGTGAACAACCCTGCTATCCTGCGGGTTGACGAAGACTGATATCTCACCTCGCCGATACATACTGTCTGGCGAATCGTTTGTCAACGAATTCGGTGAACGGTAGTAAATACCGTTCAAGCGGATGTATGTATCGGTCGCCGAGCGCGGCACCTCAGTTGGGTTCGTCGGTAGGTAAGGTATATATCGTCCGCAAGTTGCGCGGGGGCAAGTCTAGGTGCTCCCGAGTAAGATTCTCTATTGATAGGAGAAGACATGGCCATCATCAACAAGGGTATGTCCAGGCGTTCGTTCCTCGGCCTCACCGGCAGCGTCGCTGCTGTCGCAGGGCTTGGTCTCACCGGCTGCGGTGGCAGCTCTAGCGACGAGGGTTCCGCTTCCGGTTCCACCGATTCCGCCAACCGTGGCGGCGGCGTGATCACCGCTGGTTCCGCTTACGCTCCGTCCAGCTTCGATCCCGCCAGCACCGGCTCCGCTGTGGGCCTGGGTGCTAACTGGCACGTCGTCGAGGGCCTCTACGGCATCGATTACCACGACTACAGCACCTTCAACGAGCTCGCCACCGACGATCCCAAGTCTGTGGACGACACCACTTTCGAGGTCACCATCCGCAAGGGTGCCAAGTTCTCCGATGGCACCGAGGTCACCGCTGACGATGTTGTCGCCTCCTACACCGCTTGCGCCGCTTCCGCTACCTATGCTCCGTTCTTCCAGCCCTTCGAGTCCATCGAGGCCAAGGACGCCAGCACCGTGACGGTCAAGACCAAGGTCCCCAACTTCTCCCTGCTCAAGGATCGTCTGGCCATCGTCCGCGTTACCCCGGCCACTCAGACCGAGGAGGATCGCGCCAAGCAGCCGATCGGCTCCGGCCCCTGGATGTACGACTCTATCTCCGATACCGAGATTACCCTGGTTCCCAATCCTGAGTACAACGGTGAGTATGCTGCCGAGGATAAGAAGATCCAGTACAGCATCCTGACCGACCCCACCGCTCGCGTTACCGCTCAGCAGGAGGGCTCCACGCTCGTTATGGAGCTCGTTACCGCTGACGCCGTCGACCAGCTTGAGAGCGCCGGCTGCAAGATCGATAACGTTCAGGGTTTCGGCACCCGCTTCATCATGTTCAACGTCGCCAAGGAGCCTTGGAACAACGTCAAGGTCCGTCAGGCTGTCATGTATGCGCTCGACACCGAGAAGATGGTCAGCAACACCTTCGCCGGCCTTGCCACCGCTGCCAGCTGCTACCTGCCCAAGAGCTTCACCAACTATCATGAGGCTTCCACGGTGTACAAGACCGACGCCAAGAAGGCTAAGAAGCTCATCGAGGAGTCTGGCATCACTCCGGGTGCCATCACCCTGCGCACCACCGACAACGAGCAGATTAAGGGCATGGCCGCCCAGGTCAAGAACGACCTCGACGCTCTCGGCTTCGATGTGACCATCCAGACCGATACCTCGCCGGCCACCTACGCTGCCATCGACGGCGGCGAGGCCTACGATATCCTCCTTGCCCCTGGCGATCCTTCCTGCTTCGGCGCCGACCCCGACCTGCTGCTCAACTGGTGGTA
The DNA here is from genome assembly GCA_048485835.1 of Collinsella sp. Taxonomy (GTDB): domain Bacteria; phylum Actinomycetota; class Coriobacteriia; order Coriobacteriales; family Coriobacteriaceae; genus Collinsella. Next base: position 57,751 of record DBFWBE010000025.1, on the reverse strand, counting down.
CGGCGACAACGTCTGGATGCAGACCCGTTGCCCGTGGAAGGAGTCCGCTGAGTGGCAGAAGCTCCACAGTCTCATGGACGAGGCTCTTGCCGCCGAGGGCGACGAGCAGCAGAAGAAGTGGAACGAGTGCTTCGACATCATTGCCGACAACGCCGTTCTGTACCCCGTTGTCCACGTCAAGACCGTCTCCGCTTCCTGGGACGATCCGTCCACTGCGCCCAACGGCGAGGCCCTCGATGGCTTCAAGGGCATCGGCACGACGAGCATGTCCTTCAGGGGCGTTGCGACCGTCAAGGCGTAAGACTCGCTTGAGTCTGTATGCAGGATGTCGGTCGTTGGGACCGTATCCTCATAGTTGAAACAAAGACCCGGGCGGCAACGATGTCGCTCGGGTCTTGTAATGAGTATCCGTACTCATATACCAGTTGGTCCTACCGACAAAAGAAAGGGGAGAGAACGTGAACAACTTGCTACGTTTGATTGGAAGGCGTCTCGTGGCGCTGCCGATCATGGCATTGGGCGTCACCGTCCTGGTGTTCTTCCTTATGTCGTTCTCCAAGACCGACCCCGCCTACACGGCGTTGGGTGACGGTGCCTCGCCCGAGGCGGTCGCCGAGTACCATGAGAAGTATGGTCTGGACGACCCCTGGCCCGTGCGCTACGTGCGCTATATGGGCGATTTGATTCATGGCGACATGGGCACCTATGGTGCTGCTCGCAACTCCGTTGCCAAGCGCATCTCCACGGCCCTGCCCGTTACGATGCAGCTGACCTTCATCGGTCTTGCCATCGGTGCGGTCGTTTCGTTTTTGCTCGGCGTCATCGCGGCACTGTATCGCGACAAATGGCCGGACCAAGTGATCCGCGTCTTTTCCATCGCCGGCTTGGCAACCCCGTCGTTCTGGCTTGCCGTTCTGTTGATCCTGCTGTTCTCTTCCTACCTTAAGGTGCTTCCGGCATCGGGTGCTCTGCCTCACTTCACCACGAATCCGGTTGGCTATCTGGGACGTATGATCATGCCCGCTATCGCCTTGGCATTTCCGCTGACGGGCCAGATGACTCGTATCGTGCGTACCGCCATGGTCGAGGAGCTCGACAAGGATTATGTCCGTATGGCTCGCGGCGCCGGCGTTCCCGAGAAGGTCGTCGTCGGCATCAACGTTCTTCGCAATGCGCTGATCACCCCGGTCACCACCCTCGGTCTTAAGATCGGTTACCTCATGGGCGGCGCCGTCGTCATCGAGGTTATCTTCAACCTCCCCGGCATGGGCACCGCGATTCTGCAGGGCGTTCAGGGCAACGAGGCGAACCTGGTTCAGGGCGTCGTTATCGTCGTTGCTCTTGCCTTCATCATCATCAACATCGTGGTTGACATGCTCTACCTGCTCATCAACCCGCGCATCAGGACGGTGTAGATTATGGTAAAGATTCGAGAGAAGCAAACCGAGCAGCTCGAGAAGGCTGCCTCCAAGGGGCTCAAGCTCGGTGGCTGGAAGAAGATGACGTTGTCTTCTAAGATTGCCGCCGTCGTGCTGGTGCTGGTCGCCCTGACTGCGATTCTGGCGCCCCTTCTTGCCCCCTATAGCCCGGTCGAGATCTTTACGGCTCGCCAGGCTCCCGGCAACGGATTTATCTTCGGTACCGATGATAAGGGCCGCGACATTCTGTCGCGTATGCTCTACGGTGGTCGTTACTCGCTGATCATCGGCTTTGGCGCCACTGCCATGGCTCTGGTCTGCGGCTCGGTCGTGGGCGCCCTTGCAGCGGTTTCGCGCAAGGCCGTCTCCGAGACGATCATGCGTATCTTGGACATCATCATGTCCATCCCCGGCATCGCCCTCGCGGCCGTCTTCGTCTCCATCCTGGGCAACTCCGTGCCGTCGATCATCTTCGCCATCGGCTTCATGTACACTCCGCAGATTGCCCGTATCGTGCGCGCCAACATCGTGTCCGAGTACGGCGAGGACTATGTCCGTGCGGTCATCGTTTCCGGCGCCAAGGCTCCGTGGATTTTGATCAAGCATGTTCTGCGTAACTGCATCGCCCCGATCATGGTCTTCACCGTTACCCTGGTCGCCGACGCCATCATCTTCGAGGCCTCGCTGACCTTCATCGGCGCTGGTATTCAGGAGCCCACCGCTACCTGGGGCAACATCCTCGCCGACGCCCGCGGCGGCGTGCTTGCCGGCCGTTGGTGGCAGGCGCTGTTCCCGGGTCTGGCCATCATGATCACCTGCCTGGCGCTCAACATCCTCTCCGAGGGCATTACCGACGCCATGGCCGCTGCTCCCTCCGCCGCCCTGGATCCGACCGATTCCTCCAAGCGTCGCGAGGCCGACCTGCTGGTCTCCGACCCCGTTCGCGCCTACAAGGAGCAGGCCCAGTCCCTCTCCGCTCGCCTTGGCGCCCTGCGCGATGTTGAGCTCAAGCGTGACGATCGCCATGTGCCCGACGAGTCTGTCGAACCGATTCTCTCGGTCCGTGACTTCTGCATCCAGTTTGAGCATCACGGTGATATCAACGTCGTCGACCATGTCAACTTTGACGTCCGTCCTGGTCAGACCATGGGCCTGGTGGGCGAGTCCGGTTGCGGTAAGTCCATCACCACGCTGGCCATCATGGGCCTGACCGATGAGGACGAGCACCTTTCCGGCGAGGTCCTCTGGGAGGGCCGTGACCTGCTCAAGATGAGCAAGAAGGAGTGGTTCGGCCTGCGCGGTACCGATATCGCTATGGTCTATCAGGACGCCCTGTCCTCGCTCAACCCCTCCATGCTCATCTCTGCCCAGATGAAGCAGCTCACCAAGCGCGGCGGAACCCGCAGCGCCGAGGAGCTCCTGGAGCTCGTCGGCCTCGATCCCAAGCGCACGCTCGAGAGCTATCCGCACGAGCTTTCCGGCGGCCAGCGTCAGCGTGTCCTGATCGCTATGGCCCTTACCCGCGACCCCAAGCTGGTCATCTGCGACGAGCCCACGACCGCTCTGGACGTTACCGTCCAGAAGCAGGTCATCAAGCTGCTCAACGATCTTCAGGCCAAGCTCGGCTTTGCCATGATCTTCGTTTCGCACGACCTGGCGCTGGTCGCCGAGGTCGCCCACAACATCACGGTTATGTACGCTGGTCAGGTTATCGAGCAGGCGCCCACCAAGGAGCTGCTCACTAACCCGATCCACGAGTACACCCGCGGTCTTCTGGGCTCCGTTCTGTCCATCGAGAGCGGTTCGGGCCGCCTGCACCAGGTGCCCGGCGCCGTTCCGAGTCCGCGCGATTTCCCCAAGGGCGATCGCTTCGCGCCCCGCTCGAGCCATCCGCGTATTGGCCTGGACACCCGTCCGGTCTTCAAGCGCGTGCCCGGCACCGAGCACTTCTATTCCGAGCTCCCCGACGAGGTGCTCAAGGCAAATGGTTTGACCCCTCACGCGGAGGTGATGTAGATGAGCGAGACCGCAGTCAACGGCGTCGAGCCGATCATCTTCCTTGATGACGTCCACGTCACCTTTAGGACCCGTACCGGCTCGATTCTGCACCCCAACCTGGTTCACGCCGTCCAGGGTGTAACGATTAAGCTCATGCCCGGTCAGACGATCGGCATCGTCGGCGAGTCCGGTTGCGGTAAGTCCACCACCGCTAACGTCATGTGCGGCCTGCAGGCCCCCACGAGCGGCAAGGTCTACTTTAAGGGCAAGGACGTTACCAAACGTACCGCCGAGGACCGTCGCCACATGGGTCGCGTCATCTCGGTCGTGTTCCAGAACCCGGCCACGGCGCTCAACCCCCGCATGGTCGTTCGCGAGCAGCTGCTCGACCCCATGCGCGTCCACAACCTGGGTACCGAGGCCGAGCAGGAGAAGCGCGTCAAGGAACTCTTGGAGCTCACCGGTCTGCCCAGCTCCGCTGCCGAGGTTCTTCCCGGCCAGCTTTCGGGCGGCCAGCGTCAGCGCGTCGCAATTGCCCGTGCCCTGTCGCTGAACCCCGATGCCATCATCGCCGACGAGCCCACCTCGGCTCTGGACGTTTCGGTCCGTGCGCAGATTCTGAACCTGCTGACCGACCTTAAGAAGGAGCTCGGCCTGGCCATGGTGTTCATCAGCCATGACATCCAGACGGTCCGCTATATCTCTGACGACATCATTGTTATGAATGGCGGCAAGATCGTCGAGCAGGGCGAGGCCAAGCAGGTCTTCCAGCACCCCCAGGACCCCTACACCAAGATGCTGCTCGGCGCTGCGCCGTCGCTGCTGCATCCCAAGCTCGGCGAGTAGCCTCGCTTTCCCTCCCGTGCGCCCGGTTCCCTTGCCGGGCGCACCTCCGTTGCGATTTCGAAAGGTTGGGTTCACGAGCCATGCCAAGTGCTCAGGAGCTACAACATCAATTTGATGAATATCGAGGCGCCATGCCCCGTCCATCAGATTTCGATCTCTTTTGGAAGGATCGCATGGCCGAGGCCGACGCCGTCGGGCTTGACTATGCGATCGAGACGGCAGCGGTCGCCGATGCCGCGACCTGCCAGCTTTTCGACCTCTGGTATACCGGCATGTGTGGCGCGCGCCTGCATGCCAAGTATCTTAAACCCGTCTCGGACGAGCCCGTGCCATTGGTACTTCAGTTCCATGGGTATCCGGGTGCAAGCCGCAGCTGGTTTGAGCAGGCGTCGTTTGCGGGCATGGGCATGGCGCTTATCGCCCTCGACTGCCCCGGCCAAGGAGGTCCCTCCGAGGACATTGGTGGATTTGAGGGCACAACGGTTGCCGGTCATATCGTCGCCGGTATCGACGGCGACCCGGCCAACCTCTACTATGTCCGCTTGCACCAAGATATTCGCATCCTGTGCCGCATCGTTCGCGAGCTCGAGGGCATCGATCTTGCGCGTGTGTTTGTGAACGGCGCGTCGCAGGGCGGCGGTTTGGGCATTGCGACCTGTGCGCTTAACAGCGAGCTTATCAATCGTGCCGCCATCCTCTATCCCTTCCTGTCAGATTTCCGCCTAGTCTGGGATTTGGATGCCGACGACATTGCCTACGAGGGCCTGCGCTATTGGTCTCGCTGGTTTGACGAGGACTCGACTCGTATTGACGAAGCCTATGCCAAGCTGGCGTACTTCGATTCCAAGAACTTTGCCCCTATGGTCAAATGCCCCGTGCTGTTTGGCACCGGCACAGCCGATATCGTCTGTCCGCCAGCGACGCAGTTTGCGGTCTATAACAACCTGACCTGCGAAAAGCGTCATGAGTTCTTTGAAGGCTTTGGCCACGAGGAGATTCAGGATTTTGACGATCTGATCATTCCGTTTTTCTGCAAGGGAGGGGAGGCTCATGTCTAAGTGCGAGAGCAATGTCGACGAGCTGATTGTCCCCGGACTCGTGGGAATTCCTGGAACGGTTTCGTCAAGGCTCGCAGAATATCGGGACTGGCGCGGTGATGTCCAAGCAGATGTTTCTGATTTAGAGACATGCGCTTCGAATCTTGAGATTCAAGGCCTGGCCATTACGGCGATTGACTTTGTTAACCCCTGCGCCCGTTACTCGGAGGTCTCCTTTGAGCTCGGTGACGATGCGATTCACGCTCGTTTGATCGAGCCTGTCGGTCGTGCCCGAGTATCTGAGCGCGTGCCGCTGTGCCTGATGTTCCACGACATCGATCGGCCTGTGCGCGGCTGGCATCACATGACGAGATTTGCCGCCATGGGGTATGCCGTCCTCGCGCTGGATGACAATGTTGCTGGTGCGGACGACCTGCGGCGGGGGATTTCTTCGCCCGCTTTTGTCGAGCGCGTCCGTTGGGGTTGCGCGCTGGCGAAGGTGGTGCGCAATCTTGATGGCATGGACCCCGACCGCATCTTTGCATGGGGCGAGGGTCTTGGCGGCGGAGTCGCGCTGGCGGTTTCTGCTCTGGACGAGCGGGGCCTCGCCTGCACGGCGGTTGCCAATCCGCTTCCTGGCTGCCTCGAGGCGCTGTCGTCTCGGGTGCGCGGATCGGTGCTCATGGGCACATCGCTTATGGATACCGTGAGCGATCCCAAGGATCAGTTTGCCGTATTCAACGGTCTTGAGTGTGACCGGAGGCATATCATCTATGCAAAATACGCTCACGAGCGCATCAATGCGTTCGAAAACGAAGTCGTCGACTTTTTTAACCAAACGTTCTACTCGTGTTCTTTGGCCTAGACGGCCTGGACACTGCCAACAAGAGTGGGTGGCATAGGGCCGCCCGCCAGACAACTAAGGAGATTCTTGTGGCAACTCAGAAATTCACCGGCGTTATCCCTCCCGTCGTTGTTCCCGATACCGAAGATCACCAGCTCGATGTTGCCTCCTTTGAGCGCAGCATCAACCGCATGATCGATGCCGGCGTCGATGGCCTGTTCTTCTTGGGATCCTCGGGCGAGGTCGTCTTCTCCACCGACGAGCGCCGTCGCCAGATTATCGCCGAGGCCGTTCGTATCGTCGACCACCGTGTGCCTGTTCTGGTCGGCATCATCGATACCGAGACCGAGCGCATGATCGAGCACGGCAAGGTCGCCCAGGAGCTGGGCGCCGATGCCCTCGTCGCCACCTGCCCGTTCTATGCCCTGCAGGGCATGACCGAGGTCGAGGAGCACTTCCGTATCCTGCACGAGGAGCTCGACCTGCCCATCTTCGCCTATGACATTCCCGTCTGCGTTCACACCAAGCTCCCCTGGAAGCTCCTTGCCAAGCTCGGCGCCGAGGGCGTCCTTGCTGGCGTCAAGGATTCCTCGGGTGATGACATCTCGTTCCGCTACCTCGTTCAGGAGAACGAGAAGAACGGCCATCCGATGAGCATCCTCACCGGTCACGAGGTTGTTGTCGACGGCGCCTACCTCGGTGGCGCCGACGGTTCCGTCCCGGGTCTCGCCAACGTTGAGCCCGAGGGCTACGTGCGTCAGTGGAAGGCCGCTCAGGCTGGTGACTGGGCTACCGTCAAGGCCGAGCAGGATCGCCTCAATGAGATTTCGCACATCTGGGATGTCACCTCGGGCGTCCAGGGCTATGCCGGTGGCGTCGGCGCCTTCAAGACTGCTATGAACCTCATGGGTATCTTCGACAGCCCGACCATGCCGCGCCCGGTGAAGGCCATGACCGGCGAGAACGTCGAGGCGATTAAGAAGGTCCTTCAGGACAACGGTCTCCTGTAAAGCTTCCCCAGGCACCCGATCTTGGGGCTCAAGTGGTCGGGCGTGACCCATTAGGTCAACGCCCGACCACTTTCACCCCAACCTCGGGCACCTGGGAAACCTTTACTAAGTTGCGGCGATAACACCGCCTTCATTTCCTGTAGTTGTTTTTACCTCCTAAGGAGAGCGACATGGAGAACAAGTACGTCTGCTCTGTCGATATCGGCGGAACTAAGATCGCGACTGCCATCATGGAGTACCCGGCTGACGGTAGTGTGCCCCATCCCGTTTTTGAGGCCGAGGTTCCTACCGAGGCCCAGGAGGGCGGCGAGGCCGTCTTCCAGCGTATCGAGGCGTCCATCAAGGCTGCTCTCGAGGCGAATCCCGATGTCGAGGTCCTTGGCGTCGGTATCGGTGCCGCCGGCGTCGTCGATCCCAAGACGGGCGCCATCGCGTATGCCAACGAGATCATGCCCGGCTGGTCCGGCGTTCAGTTGGGGCCGCGTCTGCGCGAGGACCTCGGTCTTCCCGTTGCCGTCGTAGGCGACGTGCAGGCTCATGCTCTGGGCGAGGCCCACTGGGGCGTCGGCAAGGGCAAGTTCTCCGTCTTGTGTCTTGGCATCGGTACGGGCATCGGCGGCGCATATGTCGAGAACGGCCGCGTGATGCAGGGCTTCCATGGTGCTGCTGGCCATATGGGCCACATCGAGTGCTCGGCTGCCGCCGGCATTCCCTGCGCCTGCGGGCGTTCCGGCCATCTGGAGTCGGTTGCTTCGGGCACTTCCATTGGTCGAATGTACGATGAGCGTTTTGGCCGCGTCGACCCCAGCCGTCCTTCGGTCGGTCGCGATGTGAACGACCTGTGCCGTGCGGGCGACGCAAAGGCGACCGAGGTCATCCATGACGCCGGCTTTGCGCTGGGCGCCAGCTTGGGCTCGCTCGCTAACATCCTGGACCCTGAGGTCATCGTGCTTTCGGGCGGCGTGATTCACCAAGGTCCCGATTGGCGTTCGCAGACGTGGAAGGATTCGGTGCACGAAGGCTATGCCAGCCAGGCGCTCGATCCGCTTCAGGACACGCCGATCCTCATCGGTTCTCTGGAGGGCGATGCTCCGCTCATCGGTGCCGCCGAACACCTTCTTGCTTCGTTGAAGTAAACATAACTACCAAGTGTGCCTTCTGAGGTGCCGCAGATTGACGTGAAAGAGGAGCGAAGCGTACTTCGGTACGCGAGCGACGGTTTGAACGTCAAGGTGCGGTGTCTCAGAAGGCTGTTTTTGAGAAAGGTTGAGTCGAACATGACCGTTGATCCTTTGATCCAGTCCCTGAAGGGTAAGCTCGTCGTGAGCGTTCAGGCGTATATGGGCGAGCCGCTTCGTACGCCCGAGACCATGGCTCAAATGTCTCGAGCTTGTGAGCTCGGCGGCGCCGCCGCCATTCGCTGCCAGGGTCTTGCCGACATTGCCGCCATTAAGGGTCGCTGTGAGGTTCCCGTCATCGGCCTGTGGAAAGATGGGCACGAGGGCGTTTACATCACGCCGACGCTGCGTCACGCTCGCGCCTGCGTTGCTGCCGGTGCCGATATCGTGGCGATCGACGCCACCGATCGTCCGCGCCCCGATGGCAAGACGGTCGAGGATACTTTCCGCCTGCTGCACGAGGAGGGTGTGCTCCTGATGGCGGATTGTGCCACCATCGAGGATATTCGTCGTGCTGTTGACATGGGCTTCGACCTGGTGTCCACCACGCTGTCTCATGGTGTTGCCGCTATCGATTGCACCATGGCCGACGGTCCTGATCTGCCGCTCCTGCGCCAGGCGACTGAGGAATTCCCCGGCCTTCCTATCATTTGCGAGGGTCGCGTGCATACGCCCGAGGAGGCTCGCGCCGCGATCGATGCTGGCGCCTGGGCCGTTGTCGTCGGCACCGCCATCACGCACCCCACGAGTATTACGAGTTGGTTCAAGGCTGCACTTGAGGCGTAAGACAGGCCTCGTATCCGCTCGGGGCGGTATACTCAATAAAGGCAATTGATCGCGCGGGATCCGCTGGCCGGGTCCCGCGCTTGTTTTCGGGAGGCAGCACATGCAAAAGGGAGATGCCATGGATGCGGCGGAGCGCTCGGAGCGCATCCCCGATATCGTCATCATCACCGGAATGTCCGGATCGGGCCGCACACAGGCCATGCACGTGTTCGAGGACATGGGCTATTTTTGCATCGATAACCTGCCTCCGCGTCTCATCGCCCAGCTTGCCGAGCTCGTCGGCATCAATACGGGCGTGGGCAGGCATCTCGCCGTCACCTGTGACCTGCGCAGCCAGGGCTTGTTCGATGAGCTGCTCGATGCCGTTGCCGCACTCGAGGAGCGCGAGATGAGCTGTGACATCGTGTTTCTCGAGGCCTCTGACGAGGTGCTGATCCGTCGTTATAGCGAAAACCGCCGCCGCCATCCCATTGCCAAGCCGGGGGAGACTACGGCCGATGCGATTCAGCGCGAGCGCCTGCAGCTGCAGGGTGTGCGCGACCGAGCCGATATGATCATCGACACGAGCCGCCTGCGTACCTCTGCCATGCGCAACAAATTGCGCATGGCGTTCTCCGAGTTGTCCGACCAGCAGCTCATGGACGTTCACGTGTTCTCGTTTGGCTTTAAGCACGGTATGCCCGTTGAGGCGGACATTATGATCGACGTTCGCTTCCTGCCCAATCCGTTCTACGATCCCGAGATGCGCACCATGACCGGTCTCGATAAGAAGGTCTCCGACTTTGTTCTGGACCATCCCAAGACCCAGGAGTTCTGGAAAGCTTGGACGCAGCTGCTCGATACGGTGATGCCGGGCTATATCGCGGAGGGCAAGCCACAGCTTTCTATTGCCATCGGCTGCACGGGCGGTCAACACCGCAGCGTTGCCATCGCCGAGGCCACGGCACGTTATTTGGAAGGCGCTCAATATCACGTGAGCATTTCCCACCGCGACCTGTCGCGCGCCAACACGAAAGCATAGGCCTGCATGTCGTTTACCGCCGAGGTGCGTGACGAACTCGCGCGCTGCGAACCCGAATGTGAATACTGCGATTTGTCGACGCTTGCCGCCCTGACGCGTGTGAGCGGTACACTTTCGCTGGCCGGCTCCGGGCGGTATCGTTTGACGGTTGCGACTGAGACGGGAGCCGTCGCGCGCACGATGATCACGCTGACGCATCGTATCCTTAAGCTCAAAACGGAATTCACCGTTCGTAAATCGGTCTTGCATAAGGTCCGTAACTATCTCATTACCCTGCCCGATCAGCCCGACCTGGACAAGGCTCTGGTGCTGCTGGGCATTCTCGACCGCAGGGGAGGGCTCGTCGCTGGTGTTCCCCGGCACATCGTTGCCCGTCCTTGCTGTAGACTTGCCTATATCCGCGGCGCGCTCATCGCGGGCGGCTTCGTGGCCGATCCACGCGGCGATTTTCATTTGGAGATCGCTGTGCAGGGCGAGCAATATGCCAAGGGGCTTTGCGATCTGTTGGAGCAGATTGGGGTCCATACTCGTGTTAATGCACGGCGGGGGTCATATGCCGTGTACATTAAGAGCGCCGAGGAAATCGAGCATCTATTAAAGCTGATTGGCGCCAAGCGCAGCGTTGCCGAGATTGAGGAGGCGCGCGCGGTCAAGTTGGTTAAGAACGATGTGAACCGTCGCGTGAACGCCGAGCTCGCCAACCAGACCAGAAGTGCGGGTGCCGCCCAGCATCAGCTTGCGCTTATCGATGAGCTCGAGCAGCGAGGCCTTCGCGATGCGCTTCCGGATGCCTTGGCGGTCTTTTGCGACCTGCGCGAGCGCTACCCCGATCTGTCACTGCGTGATTTGGGGGAGATGGCTGACCCTCCCTTGTCGAAGTCGGCCCTCTACCATCGTGTTTTACGGCTTGAAAAGCTCATTGAAGCAAACAGGTAGTTTGAAGTATCGACTTATATATGGATTTAACTGCTATTTTAGTCTTTAAAACGTTTTAACGTAAATTTGATTTTCAATTTCGAGCATTCTCGTGAAATTCAAGTCAAAAAAAAGGTATATTAGGCGAGTGGTTAGTTTGTGGGCCTCAACGGCGGGCGCTGTAGCTCGCGGGGGCCTTACGAAAGGAGACACAATGGCAGTAAAGGTTGCTATTAACGGCTTCGGTCGCATCGGTCGTCTGGCTTTCCGTCAGATGTTCGGTCATGAGGGCTCCGAGATCGTCGCTATCAACGACCTCACCTCTCCCGATATGCTCGCTTACCTGCTGAAGTACGACTCCACGCAGGGCAACTACGCTCGCGATCACGAGGTCGTTGCTGGCGAGGATTCCATCACCGTTGACGGCAAGGAGATCAAGATCTACAAGGAGGCCGACGCCAACAACCTGCCTTGGGGCGACCTCGACGTTGACGTCGTTCTCGAGTGCACCGGCTTCTACACCAGCAAGGCTAAGGCTCAGGCCCACATCAACGCTGGCGCCAAGAAGGTCGTCATTTCCGCTCCGGCTGGCAGCGATCTGCCCACCATCGTGTACAACGTCAACCATGAGACGCTGACCGCTGAGGACAACATCATCTCCGCTGCTTCCTGCACCACCAACTGCCTCGCCCCGATGGCCAAGGGTCTGAACGACTTCGCTCCCATCGTGTCCGGCATCATGACCACCATTCACGCCTGGACTGGCGACCAGATGCCGCTCGACGGCCCGCAGCGCAAGGGCAACAAGCGTCGTAGCCGCGCCTGCGCCGTCAACATCGTCCCCAACACCACCGGTGCTGCCAAGGCTATCGGCCTGGTTCTCCCCGAGCTCAACGGTAAACTCATCGGTGCCGCCCAGCGCGTCCCGACGCCGACCGGCTCCATCACCAACCTCTACGCTGTCGTTGACAAGAAGGTCACCGTCGACGAGGTCAACGCTGCTATGAAGGCCTACGCTGCCACCATCTCCGAGACCTTCGGTTACAACGAGGACGACATCGTCTCCACCGACATCATCGGCGAGACCCACGGCTCCATCTTCGACGCCACTCAGACCATGTGCTCTGACCTCGGCAACGGCCAGACCCTCGTTCAGGTCACCTCTTGGTACGACAACGAGAACTCCTACACCTCTCAGATGGTCCGCACCATCAAGTACTTCGAGAAGTTCGTTGCTTAATTTAGCTTTTAGCGAATAGCTCGTTGAGCGTCTAAAGAAGGGCGCGGCCTTATAGGGCTTACACCCTAGGGTCGCGCCCTTTTTATAAGAAATCGTCTGCCGTAATGGGAGGCAGACACGTACGAAAGGTAGAAGCAAACATGGCCTTTACCAAGAAGACCGTCCGCGACATCGATGTTGACGGCAAGCGCGTTCTCGTCCGCGTTGACTTTAACGTGCCTATCAAGGATGGCGTCGTTGGCGACACCACCCGTATCAAGGCTGCCCTGCCCACCATCAACTATCTCGTTGAGCACAATGCTCGCGTCATCCTCATGAGCCACCTCGGCCGTCCCGATGGCACCGGCTTCCAGCCCGAGCTGTCCCTCGAGCCCGTCGCCAAGAAGCTCGCCGAGCTCTCTGGTCTTGACGTTGCCTTTGTTGCCGACACCTACGGCGAGAAGGCTGCCGAGGCTGTCGCCGCCGTCGAGCCGGGCAAGGTTCTCGTTCTCGAGAACGTCCGCTTCGATAAGCGTGAGAAGAAGAACGATCCCGAGATCGCCAAGAAGCTCGCTTCCTATGGTGACGTCTTCGTTCTCGATGCCTTCGGCACCGCTCACCGCGCCCAGGGTTCCGTCGTGGGCCCCGCCGCTTACCTGCCTGCCGTCGCCGGCTTCCTGCTCGAGAAGGAGGTCGACACGCTGACCGGCATCTTCGCCGAGCCCGAGCGCCCCTTCGTCGCCATCGTCGGCGGTTCCAAGGTTTCCTCTAAGATCGGCGTTCTCGATCACCTCATCGACTCTGCTGACACCCTGATCATCGGTGGCGGTATGGCCTACACTTTCTTCCTGGCTCAGGGCCTGTCCGTCGGTCAGTCCCTCAAGGAAGAGGACTGGGTCGAGCGCGCTGGCGAGATGCTCAAGAAGGCCGAGGAGAAGGGCGTCAAGATCCTGCTCCCCATCGACAACCGCGTTGCCGATCACTTTGGCGAGGACGCTGTCCCCGAGGTTGTCGCTTCCGACGCTATCCCCGACGATCGTGAGGGCATGGACATCGGCCCCAAGACCGAGGAGCTCTACGCCGAGGCCGTCAAGGGCGCCAAGACCGTGTTCTGGAATGGCCCCATGGGCGTCTTCGAGTTCGACAACTTTGCTCACGGCACCCAGGCTATCGCCGAGGCTGTCGCCGAGGCCGACTGCACCTCGATCATCGGCGGTGGCGACTCTGTCGCAGCTGTCAACAAGTTCAACCTGGCCGACAAGATGAGCTGGATCTCCACCGGTGGTGGCGCTTCCATGGAGCTCGTCGAGGGTAAGGCCCTGCCCGGAGTGGAGGCGCTTCTCGATGCCTAATCGCACCCTTCTTATCGCTGGTAACTGGAAGATGAACAACGACGTCGCCGAGGCTGCCAAGCTCGCCGACGAGCTGGCTCAGGCTCTGCCCGAGGTTCCGGCTGGCGTCGAGGTGCTCGTCTGCCCTCCGACCATCGACATCACCACGGTTCATGACCGCATTCAGGCTGCCCCCATCGCCCTCGGTGCACAGAACGTGTACTGGGAGGCCAAGGGTGCCTTCACCGGTGAGTCCTCTTGCGACATGCTCAAGTCCGCTGGCTGCACCTACTGCATCATCGGTCACTCCGAGCGTCGCGACTACTTCCACGAGACCGACGAGGACCAGAACAAGAAGGCTAAGGCTCTCGTTGCCGCCGGCCTTGTTCCCGTCTTCTGCTGCGGCGAGTCCCTCGAGGTCCGCGAGGCTGGCACCTATGTCGAGCACGTCGTGAACCAGGTCAAGGCTGGCCTTGCTGGTCTTGAGATCACCTGCCCCAAGCAGGTCGTCGTCGCCTACGAGCCCATCTGGGCCATCGGCACCGGCAAGACCGCTACCGCCGAGGACGCTCAGGAGGTCTGCGGTGCTATCCGTGAGACCCTCAAGGAGATGTTCGGCGAGGAGCTCGCTAACGGCATCCGCGTGCTGTATGGCGGTTCCGCCAAGCCCGGCAACATCGTCGAGCTCGTCGCCAAGCCCGACGTTGACGGCGCCCTCGTGGGCGGCGCTTCGCTCAAGGCTGCCGACTTCGCCTCTATGGTCGTCAAGGCAGGCGAGTAGGACATATGGCACAACGTCATCTTCCTGCACTCCTGATTATCATGGATGGCTGCGGCCTTGCTCCGGCCGATGGCGAGAACGCCGTCGCCGCTGCCAAGACGCCCTTCCTTGATGGCCTGTACGAGAAGTACCCCCACACCACGCTCGGTGCTTCGGGCGAGGACGTGGGCCTTCCCGACGGCCAGATGGGTAACTCCGAGGTGGGTCACCTCAACATCGGTGCCGGCCGCATCGTGTTCCAGGAGCTTTCGCGCATCAACAGTGCCATCAAGGACGGCTCCATCGCCAAGAACGAGGTTTTCGTCAAGGCTATGGACGATGTCAAGGCTGACGGTAAGACTCTCCACCTCATGGGCCTTATGAGCCCTGGCGGTGTTCATTCTCACATGAACCACGTTGAGGCTCTGGTCAAGATGGCTGCCCAGCATGGCGTCAAGACCGTTCGTGTACACGCCTTTATGGACGGCCGCGACGTCGACCCGCAGTCCGGTGCCGGTTACATGAGTGAGTTCTGCGCCTTCCTGGCTAAGATCTCCGAGGAGACCGGTTGCGACGCACGCGTTGCCACCGTCTCGGGTCGTTATTGGGCCATGGACCGCGATAATCGTTGGGAGCGCATCCAGCGCGCCTACGACGTCATGGTCAACGCGTCCGATGCTGATACCGACCCCGTTGCCGGTATCAAGGCCTACTACGAGAAGGATCCGCGCGGCGACGAGTTCGTCGAGCCCTTCGCTGCCCACAACGAGGGCATCCACGAGGGCGACGCGGCCATCTTCTTCAACTTCCGTCCCGACCGCGCTCGTCAGATGACCCGCGTGTTCACGGACAAGGAGTTCGACGGCTTTGAGCGCGAGCAGATTAAGCTTTCTCACTTTGTGACGATGACCGAGTACGATCCGACGTTTGACGTCGAGGTCGCCTTCCCCAAGACGTTCCCCGAGAACGTCCTGGCCGACGTTATCGCCGCCAATGGCCTGAAGCAGCTGCACACCGCCGAGACCGAGAAGTACGCCCACGTGACGTTCTTCCTCAACGGCGGCATCGAGGAGCCCAAGGAGGGCGAGGAGCGCGTGCTCGTCGCTTCCCCCAAGGTCGCTACCTACGATCTGCAGCCCGAGATGAGCGCTCCCGAGGTGACCGAGAAGCTTGTCGCCGCCATCAACGAGGATCGCGCTGATTTCTACATCGTGAACTTCGCGAACTGCGACATGGTTGGTCACACCGGTGTCTTCGACGCCGCCGTTAAGGCCGTCGAGGCTGTTGACGATGCCCTGTCCAAGGTTGTCCCGGCGATTCTCGCCAAGGGTGGCTTTGCGCTGATCACCGCCGACCACGGCAACGCCGACCACATGTTTGACGTTGCTTCCGACGGTTCCAAGCATCCGTTCACGGCTCACACCACCAACCGTGTGCCGTTCATCATCGTTGATGAGAAGGCCAAGCTCACCGGTATCGAGGACGGCCGTCTTTCCGATATCGCTCCGACCATGCTCACCATGGCTGGTATTGAGCCTTCCGCCGAGATGACGGGTCGCGTGCTCGCCACCGAGGCCTAAGAGAAAACAAATACCGTTTTCTAGTAAGGGGGTTGTCCACAACCGGACAACCCTCTTTTTGGTATTTCTGCCATTTCCACCCCGTCCTTGAGTGGCAGGTAGTGGAGAGCGGGGGATTGTGGTACAGTACTGGAGTTTAAACTGTTCTATTAAGGAGCTTATCTATGGGTCCGTTCCAGATTCTTCTGTTTGTCGTTTGGGCTGTCTCTGCCGTGGCGCTGACGATTCTCGTCCTGATGCATTCCGGTAAGGGCACCGGCGTTTCGGATATGATCGCTAGCTCGCTATATAACTCCAGCTCTGCCACGGGCGTCATGGAGCAGAACCTCGACCGCCTGACCGTCATCATGGCTGTCGTGTTTGCCGTGTGCGTCGTGCTGTGCATGTTCTTCTTCCCGCAGGGCATCGTCGGCTACTAAGCACGAGCCGCATAAATATTCAAAAAGGGTCCCGTAAGTGCGGGACCCTTTTTGTTTACATATTTGTAACAGAGTCAAAATATCCTCACATACTTCGCCCAACTAAAGAAATTCTCGACCGTTAACCGGAATTAGCCCCAAATTGTGTATAAAATGCGCTACTGTATTGCAAAACGTTGGTCCGTTGTGCATAACCAGCCATAGCAGCGGGCGGCGTTTTGATGGTTCGGATCGGATTGTTTCGACATGTGTCCGACTGAACATTTCTTTGTCCTATCTCATAAGGAGGATGGCATGGCTGATTCTATGTTCCACCAGCCCGTTATGGGTCGTCGCGCCTTTGTTGGCGGCACCCTTGCTGCGAGCTCCATGGCTTTTCTTGCCGCATGCGGCAAGAAGGGTGGCGACGCTTCCGGTTCTGAGTCCGGTTCGACGCTGAACTTCTACATCAACAACCCGGTCTGCATCGACCCCTACAATGTCCAGGAGGACCAGGGCACTCAGGTCGAGTACCAGCTCTTTGACGCTCTGACCTCTTATGACGCCGAGAAGGGCGAGATCGTTCCGCTGGCTTGCGAGTCCTTTGAGGCCAACGACGACGCCACCGAGTTTACCTTCAAGATCAAGAAGGCCAAGTTCCACAACGGTGACGACGTTACCTCCAAGTCCTTCAAGCTCGGTTGGGAGCGTCTGGTCAACACCAAGTCGGCCATCGCTACCGAGTATGGCCCTTCCGAGGTCTCCTATCACCTCTCCATGGTCGAGGGCTATGACGATCTGCTTGCCGGTAACGCTACCGAGCTCAGCGGTGTTACCTGCCCCGACGATGAGACCCTCGTCGTCAAGCTGGCTTCCGCTTACGCTGACTTCCCCTTCGTCGCCTCTCATCCGGCTCTGGCCCCGGTTCCCGAGTGCGCCGAGTCCGATGTCAAGAGCTTCTATCTTGCCCCGGTCGGTAACGGCCCGTTCATGATGGACGGCAAGTGGGAGGATGGCCAGGAGATCAACGTCAAGAAGTTCGACGATTACTATGGCGACAAGGCCAAGATCGATGGCATCCACTTCCAGGTCATCAAGGACATGGAGACCGCTTACAAGGAGTTCCAGGCCGGTAACCTCGATGTCTGCGACGTTCCCGTCGCTCAGATCGATGCCGCCAAGAAGGATCGCGGCGTGTCCAAGGACGGCTACACCATGGGTGACGGCGAGCGCATGCTGCTCGGCGCCGAGCCTTCCACGTACTATCTGACCTGCAACACCACGGCCGAGCCGTTCAACAACGCCGACCTGCGTAGGGGCATCTCCCTGGCCATCAACCGTGAGGCCATCTGCAAGACCATCTTCAAGGGTACCCGTACCCCTGCCGACGGCATTGTTCCTCCGGGCATCGATGGCTACAAGGAGGGCGCATGGGAGTTCTGCGCCTACGATGTCGACAAGGCTAACGAGTACCTCGACAAGGTTGCTCCCGCTGGCGCTAACGGGGATCGTGGCATTAGCGTGACCCTGTCCTACAACCAGGACGGCGGTCACAAGGAGATCATGGAGTCCATCATCGGCGACCTCGCCAAGGTTGGCGTTACCGCTGTCTCCGATACCCCTGAGTGGTCTGCCCTGCTCGAGCAGTATCAGAACTTTAACTATCAGTTCGGTCGTCTGGGTTGGATTGCCGACTACCCGATCATGGACAACTTCCTGTATCCGCTGTTCCACTCCGACTCCCTCGGTGGCGACAACCGCTCCGGTTACAACAATCCCGAGTTCGACGCCAAGGTCGACGAGGCTCGTACTATTGTTGACGACGAGGAGCGCGTCGCTAAGATGCAGGAGGCCGACGCAATGGTCGCTGCCGACTGCCCGGTCATCCCGGTGATGTTCTACACGCACACCATCGCCGGCTCCGATCGCATTAAGCACCTCTATGTCGATCCGCAGAAGCACGCCGATCTGGGTACCGCTGAGCTCGCCTAAGAGTTTGCAGCTTCCGTGAGGGTCAAGTATTTACGTAGACCTCATGGGAAACATACAGTTCTCCCTAACCTGGGGTAAACTGGCTGATGGTAATTTTGGGATGCCGGTCTGGCGATCGGCATCCCATTTAGGTTAATCCCTAGATAGGGGAGTGGTATGGGTAAGTACATCGTTAAACGTGTGCTTCAGTTCATCCCGGTGTTTTTGGGCGTTACGCTGATTCTGTTCGCCCTCCAGAATATCGTGCCGGGAGATCCGATCAAACTGATCGGTGGAGACAAGGCTCTGTCCCCCGAGGTGGAGCTTCAGCTTCGCGTTCGCTATCACCTGGTCCAGACGGACGAGGACGGCAACGCGATCCTTGACGAGAACGGCGACCCCGTTCAAACGTCGCTCGTGGACCGTTACTTGTATTACATGAACGGCCTGCTTCATGGCGATCTGGGCAATTCGTACCAGCGTAAGCTGCCGGTTACGGAAATCTTTGCCCAGAAGTATCCGTATACGGTCAAACTAGCCGCGTGCGCCATCGTGCTCGAGGCAATCATGGGTATCGGTGCGGGTATCATTTCGGCGGTAAAGCGTTATTCCTTCTGGGATATTTTGGTTACGCTCACCACGTCGATCCTCGTTGCTGTCCCGGCCTTCTGGCTCGGTATGTTGCTGCAGCTGTTCTTTGGCGTCATTCTCAAGGACGCCACGGGCGGTGCATTCTCCATGCCGATCTCGGGTGCCGGCGGTTCCAGCTCTCAGTATCAGGATTGGATGCACTATGTGCTTCCGACCATTACGCTGGCTTCGGTTTCGACCGCTTATGCTGCCCGCATTATGCGCTCGCAGCTGCTTGATGTCATGAACCAGGATTACATCCGTACGGCAAAGGCCAAGGGTCTCTCCAATCGTGCGATCATCATCAAGCATGCGCTTAAGAATGCACTCATCCCCGTCGTTACCTATATTGGTGTCGACTTTGGTGGCATGCTTTCGGGCGCCATCCTGACCGAGACGGTCTTCAACTGGCCTGGTATCGGCTATGAGGTCTATCGCGCCATTAGCATGCGTGACTGGCCCATCGTTATGGGCGGCGTTACGCTCATCGTTGTCGTCGTCATGGTGATCAACCTGCTCGTCGACATTAGCTATGCATTCCTCGACCCGCGCATCCGCCTTGGCGGTCCGTCGGATAAGGCCTAAGGGAGGTACGTCTCATGCAGGAAACTGATTCTCAGTCTCAGGAGCAGGCTACCGCCACCAAGGCCGCATCTGCTCCCGCCAAGTCCCGCACGCTGTGGGGCGACGCTTTTAAGCGTCTTCGTAAGAACAAGCTCGCCGTTATCGGTGTCTGCTGGATCATCATCGTCGTTGTGGTTGCACTGACCGCAGATCTGTGGGCTAAGCCCTGGCTCGGTTCGCCGACGGCTTCCGACTCGACCACCATGGCCGAGACGTCGCTGCTGGCTCCGTGTGCAGAGCACCCGTTTGGCACCGACGCCCTTGGTCGTGACATTCTCGTCCGCGTTATCTACGGTGCGCGCGTTTCGCTGTCCGTCGGCATTATGGCCACCGCGATCTCCACGCTGATCGGTCTGGTCATGGGTGCTCTGGCGGGTTTCTACGGCGGCATCTGGGATACGATCATCATGCGCTGTGCGGACATCTTCCTGGCGTTCCCGTACGTGCTGTTCGTTGTCGCCATGATCGCCGTTATCGGCCGTGGCCTTCAGAACGTCTTTATCGCCATCGGTATTCTCGGCTGGCCTTCGATTGCGCGCGTCTTCCGCTCTGCAATCTTGACGGTCAAGGAAAACGACTATGTTGATGCTGCGCGCGCGATGGGTGCATCTGATGCTCGTATCGTCGTGCGTCACATCTTCCCGAACTCCGTCGCCTCCATCGTGGTCTACGCGACCATGAACATTGGTGGCGCCATTCTGACCGAGTCCGCTCTGTCCTTCCTCGGCATGGGCGTTATTCCGCCTACGCCTTCGTGGGGCTCCATGATTCAGGACGGTCAGCAGTATCTTCTGACCGCTCCCTGGATGATGATCATGCCCGGTCTGGCAATTCTCTCGACGGTGCTCGCCTTCACCCTGTTGGGTGATGGTCTGCGCGACGCCCTCGACGTCAAGATGAAGGACGCATAAGGATGAAGAAGAACAAGAACTATGTGGACCTGAAGGACCAGCCGGTTCCTGAGGGCCAGCATCTGCTCGAGGTCGATGACCTTAAGATGTATTTCCACACCGAGGATGGCGTCGTTCGCGCTGTCGACGGTGTCTCCTACACGCTCGATCGCGGTGAGACCCTTGGCGTCGTCGGTGAGTCCGGCTCCGGTAAGTCCGTTACCGCCATGACCATCATGGGCCTTATTTCGATGCCTCCGGGGAAGATCGAGGGCGGCGACGTTCGCTATCGCGGTCGTTCTATCCTCGAGATGACCGAGGAAGAGATGCAGCACATTCGCGGCAACGATATCGCGATGATCTTTCAAGATCCTATGACCTCCTTGAACCCGGTCTATAAGATCGGCAAGCAGGTGGGTGAGGGCCTTCGTCTGCACCGTGGCTACTCCAAGCAGGAGGCACTCAAGCGTGCCACCGAGCTTTTGGACCTCGTGGGTATTCCCGAGCCCGAGAAGCGCGTCAACGAGTATCCGCACCAGTTCTCTGGCGGTATGCGTCAGCGCGTCATGATTGCCATGGCTCTTGCCTGCGATCCCGATATTCTGATTGCCGACGAGCCCACGACGGCTCTGGACGTTACCATCCAGGCTCAGATTATTGAGCTTATGCAGGAAATGCAGGAGAAGAACGGCAACGCCATCATCATGATTACCCATGACCTGGGCGTCGTCGCCGACATGGCCGACAAGATCATGGTTATGTACGCCGGCCGTCCCGTCGAGTTCGGTACTGCTGAGGAAATCTTCTACGAGAGCCGCCACCCCTACACCTGGGGCCTTATCCGCTCCATCCCGGAGCAGGCCATCGAAGAGAAGAAGCCGCTTACGCCGATTCACGGCAACCCGCCTTCGCTCATGAACCTGCCCGAGGGCTGCGTGTTCTCGCCTCGTTGTCCCTATGCGACCGATAAGTGCCGCAAGCAGCGCCCCGAGCGCGTTGTCACCGAGTCTGGTCATTACTCTGCATGCCACTACTCCGGTGACCCCGAGTTTCTCAAGAACGCTCCTGAGACGTCCCGTACGCGCAAGGATTCCAAGAAGGGAGGCGAGGCGTAATGGCAGATACCAACGAGCGTACTCCGTTGCTGAAGGTCGAGCACCTTTCTAAGGAGTTCCCCGCTGAGTCCGGCATGTTCGCCAAGCGTTTTTCCAAGCGTGTCGTCTCTGCTGTAAATGACATCTCTTTTGAGATTTATCCTGGCGAGACTTTTGGTCTGGTTGGTGAGTCTGGTTGCGGTAAGTCCACGACGGGTCGCACCATCATGCGCTTGACCAAGCCGACCGCCGGTAAGGTGTTCTTCCAGGGCAAAGATGTTGCCGAGATGAGCAAGCATGAGATCAAGGACATGCGTCGCGAGATGCAGTTTATCTTCCAGGATCCCTATGCTTCGCTGAACCCTCGTATGACCATTGGCGAGATCGTCTCCGAGCCCATGACCATTCACGGCGTGGGCACCAAGGAGGAGCGTATTGAGCGTGTCCGCGAGCTGCTGGACGTCGTCGGTCTGAACCCCGAGCACATCAACCGCTATCCGCACGAGTTCTCCGGCGGTCAGCGTCAGCGTGTCGGCATTGCCCGCGCGTTCGCTCTGAAGCCCAAGCTGATCATCTGCGACGAGCCTGTCTCTGCACTTGACGTTTCCATTCAGGCCCAGGTTTTGAACCTGCTGAAGGAGCTTCAGGATAAGTTCGGTACTGCTTATCTCTTCATTGCTCACGACCTCTCCGTTGTGCAGCACATTTCTGATCGCGTTGCCGTTATGTATCTGGGCAAGATGGTCGAGGTTTCGGACTGGAAGACGCTCTACAGCGAGCCTCACCATCCGTACACGCAGTCGCTGCTGTCTGCCGTGCCGGTGCCCGATCCTGATATCCAGAAGACCCGCAAGCGCATCATCCTCGCTGGCGATCCGCCGTCGCCGCTGGACCCGCCGACCGGCTGCCGTTTCCACACGCGCTGCCCGATTGCGCAGGGTATCTGCTCCGAGAAGCTTCCCGAGTTTAAGGAAGTTGCCCCGGGCCACTGCTGCGCGTGCCACTTCGCGGAGCCGTTCCCGATCAAGGAATCGCACATCGACCTGTAGTCGGTTGTTTGTCCGGGCCCGTGCTGGACTTAGTTTTCAGAACGTCCTCGACCATGGAAACCCCCTTATCCTGCTCCTTCGGAGCTGCGGATAAGGGGGTTTCCTGGTCTGCGGAATGTTATGAAAACTAAGTCCAGCACGGGCCCTGTGTTACCACTGCAGGGGGGGTGCGATTCCTTGATCGCTCACTTAATCTAATTTGAAATTGAGTGAGGCCGGAGCTCTAGCTCCGGCCTCCTTATATAAGGGCTCGGCAAAGCCGAGCCACCAAATTTGCATCAGCCCCCAGAACATGTTTGAGAACTGTGCCTGAAGTATGTATCTGCAGGCCCCGAATCGGTGTTGCCTCCCGGCGCATTCCGCAGGGGGAGCGATATTTTGCAGCACGAAGTGCGTAGCAAAATATCGCTCATGCCCGAGGACGCGCCGGGAGGCAACACCGATTCGGGGCCGGACACACGGATCTACCTGCGCATTTACAAATTCGTAAACTTTTTTGAAAAAAGTGCTTGCACAGTTCTCGAATCATAGGTTATTATCTTCCTCGTTGAACGCGCGGGTCCAACAAAACGAACCGCGAATCAACAACATAGCATGTCGGAGTGGCGGAATTGGCAGACGCGCTAGCTTGAGGTGCTAGTGACCGCTTTTTGGTCATGCGGGTTCAAGTCCCGCCTCCGACACCATCGCATTTGAGAAGCCTCTTCGGAGGCTTTTTTGTTACCGATAGACGGTGAGGTCCACGATGGAAACGCTTGAGCGCAACGAGTGGGCAGACGTTGCCCAACTGGTCGAGATCACGAGCGATGCTGTCATCATCTGTGAGCTCGACGGAACCATTCTGCATGTGAATAATCGTTTGCTCGACCTGATGTGCGAGGAACGCGCTGACGTCATCGGCGGTGATGTCAAAGACGTTCTGTACTCGTCTGCCTTTGAGCGCGCGACCGAACATCGTCTGCCGTTTGAGACCGATGGCTCCGAGAGCGAGCTGATGCTCAAGCTGAGCGACGGATCTTTTATTCCCGTCTTGGTTCGCGCGGGTTCCGTTACGCCTCCGCGTATCTTTGGACGTCGTGCACCGCTTGTCCTGGTGGCGCTTCACAGCATCGAAGAGCAGTATTCCCACGATCGTCAGCTCAAACGTGCGCTATCGGAGCTTAGGGTGGCGAATAAACGCCTTTCGGGTACCCTTTCGGTCATTATGAGTACCGTGGGCTCCGATGAGCTCCCCAGCTTGCTCGATACCGTTTTGAATCAGCTCGTTGGAACGCTCGATGCCTCCGGTGCGGCTATCTATTTTTCCGAGAGCGGCGGCTTTAAGCTCCGTGGTGTTTCTAAGGAGCTTGAGGACAGCTATCTGCCCGAGTTTATGCCGTACGGCGCGGGCATTCCGACCTACGTGCTTCGCGAGTCGCGTGCCTGTCGCCTGTCGATTCAGCAGGACCTTGAGGGCGACCGGGTTGCTTCGGGCATGTTCATGGATTTGGACAATCGTTCCAAGCACTTGCTGCGCGTGCAGGATATGCCCCCGTATCGCAGCGAGATCTGTCTTCCTGTGTTTTACGGCACGCAGGTCCTTGGCGTGTTGGAAGTTGGCTGGAAACGCCCCCAGGCGCCACTTGCCTATGACGTGAACGTGCTTGAGGTCATCTGCGATTACCTGTCTATTCAGCTGGTCGGCATGGCGTCGAGCTTACGTTCGCGCCGCACGGCGGAGCTCGGCCGCTCGCTCAATTTGCTGCGCGACGAACTGTTTACCTATCTTGATGATCCTGTTGCCGCTTCGCGAGCGGTGTCGACGGAAATCTGCGCGGTGCTCAATTGTCATTTCTGCCCCGTGGAATATGACGCGAGTCTTGACGCCTATGTCATCGATTTTGAGGGCGGCAGTCGTGTGGCGCTGCCGGACGATCCGGAGTCACTCTTCTTTTCTGTCACGGCGCCAGCAGCGCGCCTGGGGGCAGCCCCCGACGGGTTTGAGACATCGGTGTTGGGCGGGACGAGCGCTGACGACCTCAAGCACGTGCGCCTTACACGTGTGGACGAATCCACGTCTATGGGTTCATGGTTGAGGGCCCACGGCCTACCGTGTCAGGGGCTTTATGTCGACTCCGGCATCGAAGCGGGGCGCTACCACTCGGAAGCGGATGGCAAACGAAGCAACGATGCGATTGTTCCCGCTGATATCGCCAAGGGGCCGACGAGGCGCGCTTTGCTGCTCCGTGATGGCAGCCAAGAACCAATTGACGACCTTGAATACGACTACCTGGTGCATCTGGCGCATGACTTTGAGCTGATTTATGAAGGCGAATCTCAAAAGCGCGAGGAGCGTCATATCGCTCAGACGCTTCAGATTGGCATGAGAAATTCGCTTGGTGACGTTCCGGGCATTGCAACCGATTCGGTATACCTATCGGCAACGAATTCTGCGTTGGTCGGTGGTGACTTCTATACGCTTGTCCGACTTCCCGACGATTGCGCCGTTATGATTTTGGGTGATGTATCCGGCAAGGGAATCGAGGCGGCGTCGATGTCGGCGCTTGTCAAGACAGCGCTGACGGCCTATGCCTGGGAGGGTGCGGGGCCTGCCCGTATGGCACGCTCGCTCAATAGCATGCTCATGGGCTTTTCGAGGGTCGAGACGTTTGTGACGGCGTTTATCGCCAAGATCGATCTTAAGGCGGGCCGCGCTACCTATTGCTCGGCGGGACATCCTCCCACTATGGTCATTAGGCCGTCGTCGACGCCGCTTGGCGGCGGCGAGACCTGCGGGGGAGAAGTGGAGCTCCTTGGGTGCCAATCGGGCGTGATCGGTGCCTTTGAGAGCATGGTCTACGAGACGGGCGTGTTTACATTCGCTCCTGGTGACATGCTATTTATGTATACCGACGGAACGATTGAAGCGCGCGATCGCTCGGGTGCTTTCTTTGGCGAGCAGCGCCTTCGTGACCTTTTGCTCTCTGTTTCGAGTGAGGGCGTATCGGGAATCTGCGGTAAGGTCTTGAGCGAGCTTGACCGCTTTACCGAGTCGGCGCTGGACGATGACATCGCGCTGGTTTCCCTTGAATTTTTACGGGGTCGATCGTAGGCCGCGACGTTTGACGGGCAAAATCTGCGCGGTTGCAGATACGTATGCATCGAGCGAGCTCTTTTGGGGAACCATGGTCGTATGAATGAGTGGAATGACATAGCGGTTTTGACACCACCGGGTGATGTCGACATCGCCTCGGTGCCCGTGCTGCGCCGACGGTTGGATAATTTGATCGACCGGGGCGTGCGCCGCGTTGTCATCAATTGCCAGGCCGTGAGCTTTATCGACTCGACGGGTTTGGCATTTTTGCTTACGCGCGCCAGAGAGCTCATGAGGCGAGAGGGCCTGCTTTCGCTCGTTAACGCCTCCGATGAGGTCGTTCGCTTTTTGGAAATTGCCCGACTTGTCGACATCCTCCATGTCGCAGGCCCGGCGCGGGAGTCGATTCCCGCCATTCCGGTGGGAGAGTTGCCGCGATGGAGCAAGAGTGTCGAAGTGCAACGAGGCATCGAGAATCTCCCGTATTATCGGCACCGTGTGGCCGAGCTCCTCGAATCGCTTCCCCTGAGGCGTGATGAACGCTATGACGTAGCATTGGCGTTGGGGGAGGCGTTGGGTAACGCATATGACCATGCGGGCGGTGTTGGCTGCATCCTGACGGTTCAGGCCTATGGGGACCGTGTTGTGCTCGAGGTGCTTGATCGGGGTGCTGGCTATTCTATCGATGGGGCGAGCGAGCCGGTGGCATCCGAGGAACGCGGACGCGGTATCAAGCTCATGCGCATGCTCGTCGATAATGTGGAAGTTGCCCGTCGTACGGATGGCGCCGGCACACGCGTTCGGATGGTGAAGCTGTTTGGCTCGGCATTGGAATCGTGCGCATAGCGCCTTGACTTGGCATTATTTACCTGCATGAACTTGCTTTGAGCAACTTTTTTGAAAAAAGTACTTGCGTCTTTAGGACAACTCGCGTAAATTAATAACCCGCAAGCGGACATGGCTCAGTTGGTAGAGCACAACCTTGCCAAGGTTGGGGTCGCGGGTTCGAGCCCCGTTGTCCGCTCCAAGCACAACAGCCCGGCTACTACGGTAGCCGGGCTTTTTCGTACCCATCGCCTGGGCTCGAACCCGAGAGGGAGCGAGTGTTTTGGGGCGTGGCTGTGGTGTTATTTGCCGCGAATGTTAGCTTTGAGCGTATCATCGTGGACATCTCGCAAAACCTCGTTGCAAGGGAGGCACACCCCATGGCTACAGAAAAGTCCTCTTCTCGCTCATGGATGTCCGATGCCGCGATCTATCAGATCTACCCGCGCTCGTTTAAGGATTCGACTGGTTCGGGTCTGGGCGATATCGCGGGCATTACCCAGCAGATGGATTATCTTGAGCGGCTGGGTATCGAGGCCATCTGGCTGAGCCCGTTTTACCCATCGCCTCTTGTCGATGGTGGCTATGATGTGGCGGACTACTGCGATGTCGATCCACGTCTCGGCTCGCTTGACGACTTCGATGACATGATCGCTGCGGCTCACGCGTGCGGCATCAAGGTCATCGTCGACATCGTGCCCAACCATTCATCCAACCAGCACCCGTGGTTCAAAGCCGCTCTTGCCGCTGGCCCCGGATCGCCCGAGCGCGCTCGTTATATCTTCCGCGATGGTCGCGGCGAGCACGGCGAGTTGCCTCCCACCAATTGGAATGCCAACTTTGGCGGCCCCGCCTGGACGCGTGTCGCGGACGGTCAGTGGTATTTGCACATGTTTACGCCCGAGCAGCCGGACTTTGACTGGTCATGCCCCGAGGTTCACGCTTTCTTTTGCGACGTCCTGGCGTTTTGGAGCGATCGAGGCGTCGACGGCTTTCGCATTGATGTGGCGCAGGGTCTCGCCAAGGATCTCGACCGCGATGACCTCGACCGGTGGCATCTCGCCGAGGGCGATGACATGGTTGACGACGGCACCCATCCGCTGTGGGACCGCAATGAGGTCCACGAGATCTATCGCGAGTGGCGCCGCGTGTTCGACCGCTATAATCCGCCGCGCAGTGCCGTTGCCGAGGCGTGGGTGCTGCCCGAGCGCCAGTATCTCTATGCGCGTCCCAGCGAGCTTGGCCAGACATTCAACTTTGAGTTTGCCAAGGCCACTTGGACCTATGATGACATGCACACTGCAATCGAGAAGGGCTTGAAGGCAGCCGTCGAATCCGATTCCGCCTCGACCTGGGTACTCTCCAACCACGACGTGCCGCGCGTGGCGACACGCTATGCCCTGCCGCAAATCAAGGCGACGCGCTACCACCAGATTGCGCTCGACTGGCTCTTACGCGACGGGTCGTCTTATGACGAGGACCGTGAACTCGGCGAGCGCCGCGCGCGGGCGGCCCTTTTGCTTGAACTGGCGCTTCCGGGCTCGGCATACGTGTATCAGGGTGAGGAGCTCGGCCTTTTTGAGGTGGCTGACATCCCGTGGGCTGCACTCGAAGATCCTACTGCGACCAATACGCGCGGACCGAAGCGTGAGAAGGGGCGCGACGGCTGCCGTGTGCCCCTGCCGTAGGTGGCGGCGGACGATCCCGCGCAGGGCGGATCGTTTGGGTTTTCGCCGGCGGACGCCGATGCGGCGCCCCATCTGCCGCAACCTGCATGGTTTTCCGATTACGCTGCCGATAGGGAAGAAGCGGACCCGACATCGATGCTTGCGCTCTATCGTGACGCCCTCTGGCTTCGGCGCAAGCTGCGCGGTTGCGCCAACGATCTTGCGTGGCTCGATCTTGACGGGCGCACCGGTCTTGCGGATGGTGCCGAGGGCGCCGAGGGCGGCGTCATCGCCTATCGCCGCGACAACGGCTGGGCGTGTGTGACGAACTTCGGCGCAGCAGCCGTGGAGCTGCCGGCGGGCAGGGTCCTGCTCACCTCATCACCGCTTGCAGACGGCAGGCTCGCGCAGGACAGCTCTGCCTGGATCATGCTCGGTGAGATGTAGGGGCATCTCGCTGCGAGCCTGCGTTTGCCTGCGCCTTCCGTGGTGGCTGATGCCTTCATGAGGTTCGCGAGGGCGTCGCAAAAAACTTTTCAAAAAAGTTCTTGCATTTGGATGGATCATCCCGTATATTAAATCCTCGCAGGCGGACATGGCTCAGTTGGTAGAGCACAACCTTGCCAAGGTTGGGGTCGCGGGTTCGAGCCCCGTTGTCCGCTCCATTTGGGCGTTTAGCTCAGGGGGAGAGCGCTTCCCTGACACGGAAGAGGTCAGAAGTTCAAATCTTCTAACGCCCACCAAATGTTCGCAGCTCAGAGGCTATGTCCTCTGGGCTGTTTTGTAATATGAGAAAGCCATTGTCAATAGGCATGTTCGTTCGAGCCCGGTTTGAAACCGGGCTTTTTCGTTTCCCGTCGGGAGGGCCCGCGCACGCTGCACGTTTAGTCGACGCTTGCCTGGCAAGCTAATATCCGCGGGCTCTTGCGGGCGCGCTGCCGGCGGTCAGCCCGGTATGTCCGCGCACCCCACCGCATTTCGATTCTCCGCCCGGCGCGCTCGTCCGAAACCAGTCTTGTTCACGGGCGCGGCCCTTGGGCTGCCCAAAAAGGGCTCGTGAACGCGCGCCGGCGATGCGTCGAGGCGCGGGCCCTCCCGGCGGGAGTCGGTTGTAGCCGGCTGCTAGAGGACGGTCCCCTCGGACCTGCACCCGATCTCCCAGACCCAGCAGGCGAGCTCGCGCGCCACGGCGGCGTTGGCCTTGCACGCGCTCTTGCCCGCCGCGGCCAGCGCCTCGCGGCGGCGGTGGAGCCTGGCGGTGCAGTCGTCCGCCCTAGAGCGTATCGCCGGGGGCACGTCGGTGCCGGGGGCTGGGGCCTTGGGCCTCGGGGAGCACGTGGAGTAGTGCCATACGGACTCTATGAGCGCCGTGCGCGCGAGCGCGTTGCCGGCCTTGGTTATCCCGCCGCGCCGCTCGGACTCGCCGCTCGAGTGCTCCGACGGGATGAGCCCGCACCAGCTCGCGAAGGCCGGCGCCGAGCGGAACCTGCTGAAGGACCCGGCCTCCGCTGCGAGCCTGAAGGCCGTCAGGGTGTCGACCCCCTTGATGCAGGACAGCGCCTCCACCGTCGCCCGCCAGCGGTCGGTGCCCGCCAGCGCGACGACCCTCCTCTCGAGCTGCCGCCTGTCCGGCTCCGCGCAGCGGGCGGCCGTGACGTAGTACTCCAGCGCGTCGCGCTGCGGCCCCTCGAGCCTGATCTCCGAGACCCACCTCCAGTGGGCCCTCGTCCAGGCCTTCTTCCTCGCCCCGTCGGCGTTGCGCTCGTCCCAGACGTATCCCAGCCTGATCAGGAACATGTTGAGGCGCTGCCTCGAGCGGCGGAGCTCGCGGGTCGCGTCGTCGAGGGCGCGGTCGAGGTCCCGGGCGGCCTCGACCGCCATGTCGGGCAGCGGGACCTCGACGATGTTGTGGGTGGCGAGCATGCGGGCGATGAACTCGGCGTCGCGCCGGTCGTTCTTGCGCCGGGCGTCCGCCGCCGGCCTCTGCATCTTGGAGACGGCGGCCACGGCGCAGTCGAGGCCGAGCGCGCGCAGCTCGCGCGCCATGTGGAACCCGGTGGGGCCGCTCTCGTAGCACGCCCTCGGGTCCTCGAAGCCGAGGGCCCACTCCGCGATCTCGGCGGCGTCGGTGCCGAAGCCGCGGCGCACCACCTCGCCGGTGAAGGGGTTGAACGCCGCGGCGGCGACCGATCGCGCGTGGACGTCCAGGCCGATGGAGGTAACATGGGGCATGGGAAGCCTCCTCCCCGCAGGTGCGGTAAGGGCTACCGCACGGGCCGATACTCAAAGCCCATTGTGGCATCCCGAGCCCGCGGAAAGAAGCTGCGCCGCGGGGGAGGCGGCCCCAATGGCTTTCTCATATCGTCTTTTGCTACCAAGCACGCCGTCAAATATGCCACCAAATATTGATCCAAGGTCCCCGTAGAGGTGCCGGCAGATTGCATACGTCCTGGCCGACCGTGACCGCAACATGTTGGTCAAGCATAATCTTTTGGATTCTTTTGGCGTGAGCGGTTTGGTTTTGGTAGGATTTGTCAGCGGCTTGACTAAGGGGGTTTTATAACTGCCATGCAGGTAGCCGTGTTGGTAACGTTTTACCGACTTGCCAAGAACCCCTCATTTTTAATGCGTCTGCAAAATGACTAATTGCTTTGACCTGCTGAAACACTATATGTTGTGTTTGACCTAAAAAAAGAATACAGGATATAGATGCGTCTTTGTCGTATGATAGATGGCGGACAGAGAACGAAGACCTTAACTGCCTCTTTTGAACGTGTCCTTGAGCCGCTTGATCGGCTCCAGGGAATGTCCGCATGGAGGCTTATGGTTTATCGAGAACACAGATTGCGCGACGGCGCCGCAAGACAGGGGCAAGCCCTGCCGGGTATCGTTTGGCTCTGAAGCGCGATGAGGCTACGATGCGAAAGAGGCAAGAGGATGAAGATCATCAAGCGCAGCGGCACCGAGGTTGTCTTTGACATCGATAAGATCGTCAATGCCATCCGCGCCGCAAACTTGGAGGTCGAGGAGAGCTCTCGTCTTACCGACCGCCAGGTGGTTTACGCGGCACAAAACGTCGCCGAGGCATGCGAGAACGCGGGCCACACCGTGTCGGTCGAGGAGATTCAGGATCTGGTCGAGGACGAGATCATGCGTCTCGACTGCTACGAGGTTGCCCGCCATTACATCATCTATCGCTATGTTCAGAGCCTGAAGCGCCAGAAGAACACGACCGACGACAAGATTCTGTCGCTCATCGAGTGCAACAACGAAGAGGTCAAGCAGGAGAACTCCAACAAGAACCCGACTGTCAACTCCGTTCAGCGCGATTATATGGCCGGCGAGATTTCCAAGGACCTGACCCAGCGCGTGCTGCTGCCCCAGGAGATTGTGGATGCCCATAATGAGGGCCTGATCCATTTCCACGATTCGGATTACTTTGCCCAGCACATGCACAACTGCGATCTGGTGAACCTGGAGGACATGCTCCAGAACGGCACGGTTATCTCGGGCACGCTGATCGAGAAGCCGCACAGCTTCTCGACCGCCTGCAACATCGCGACGCAGATCATCGCCCAGGTTGCTTCCTCCCAGTACGGCGGCCAGTCTATTTCGCTGACCCATCTCGCCCCGTTCGTTGAAGTGAGCCGTCAAAAGATTCGCGGCGAGGTCGCTCGCGAGCTTGAGGAGCTCGGCGTTTCCGCATCTCCCGAAAAGGTCCGCGAGGTTGTTGAGGACCGTCTGCGTGACGAGATCCGTCGCGGCGTTCAGACGATTCAGTATCAGGTCGTGACCCTTATGACCACCAACGGCCAGGCGCCGTTCGTGACGGTCTTTATGTATCTCAATGAGGCCCGTACGCCCCAGGAGAAGCATGACCTTGCCATGATCGTGGAGGAGACGCTCCGTCAGCGCTATGAGGGCGTTAAGAACGAGGCCGGCGTGTGGATCACCCCGGCGTTCCCCAAGCTTATCTATGTGCTCGAGGACGATAACGTTTACGAGGATTCCCCGTACTTCTACCTGACTCAGCTGGCTGCGAAGTGCACCGCCAAGCGCATGGTGCCCGACTACATCTCCGAGAAGAAGATGCGCGAGCTGAAGCTGTCGAAGGGCGAGACCGCCGGCAATGGCGATTGCTATACCTGCATGGGTTGCCGCAGCTTCCTGACGCCCGACCGCTCCGGCAACGGATTTAACAACGTGGCCAACGCGCTGAACTATGATCCGAACAAGCCCAAGTACTACGGTCGCTTTAACCAGGGCGTTGTGACCATCAACCTGCCTGATGTCGCGCTGAGCTCGCACCAGGACATGGACAAGTTCTGGAAGATCTTCGACGAGCGCCTTGAGCTGTGCCACCGCGCCTTGCTGTGCCGTCATGAGCGTCTGATGGGTACGCTTTCTGACGCCGCACCGATTCTTTGGCAGTACGGTGCCCTCGCCCGTCTGAAGAAGGGCGAGACGATCGACAAGCTGCTCGTGGGCGGTTACTCCACCATTAGTCTGGGTTATGCCGGCCTGTATGAGTGCGTCAAGTACATGACGGGCCACAGTCACACCGAGAAGGAAGGCACGCCCTTTGCCATGGCCGTCATGCAGCGCATGAACGACAAGTGCGCCGAGTGGAAGGCTGCGAGCGACATCGATTTCTCGCTGTACGGCACGCCGTTGGAGTCGACGACCTACAAGTTCGCCAAGTGCCTGCAGCGTCGTTTTGGCATCATTCCGGGCGTGACGGACAAGGGCTACATCACCAACAGCTACCACGTCCACGTGTCCGAGGAGATCGACGCATTCGACAAGCTCAAGTTCGAGGGTATGTTCCAGCAGCTTTCGCCGGGCGGTGCCATCTCCTACGTCGAGGTTCCCAACATGCAGGACAACCTCAAGGCTGTCATTCGCGTGATGCAGTACATCTACGACAACATCATGTACGCCGAGCTCAACACCAAGAGCGACTACTGCCAGGTGTGCGGCTACGACGGTGAGATCAAGATTGTCGAGGATGACGGCAAGCTGGTGTGGGAGTGCCCCAATTGCGGCAATCGTGACCAGGAGAAGATGAATGTCGCCCGTCGCACGTGCGGTTACATCGGTACCCAATTCTGGAACCAGGGTCGAACCGAGGAGATCCGCGACCGCGTGCTGCATCTCTAATAACCATCCCAGGCCGCCCCGTAGCGAGGCCCCGGACCTTTACTCGCTATTTCGGACAGTCCTGGCTCACGACGGAGGCGCCACTGGCGCCTCCTGTTCGTGCGGAACTCATATCGAGCAAAGGTCCGGGGCCTCGCTACGGGGTGGCCAAGTTGACGTAGCGGAGATGCAGCTCGCAGTCTGCTCACTCCTCGAAGTTCTTAGCGGAAATAATTCGAGCTGCAGCAGCGATTTACTTGCGATGACGGTTGAGCTGCAACAAAGTTTTTATTGGACCTCGAACCCTATACTCGATGTTCGTTTCGTTCATTGAGTTGCCTTTTGCATGAGGCCGGGACATATCGTTCCGCTCGCAGTTTCGCAGGCCGCAGGCCGAGAATGTTTGAGGACGGGATGATATGTCCCGGCCTCCCGGGAGAGTTACCTATGAATTACGCGAACATTAAGTATTTCGACATTGCTGATGGGGAAGGCGTTCGTACTTCTCTGTTTGTGAGCGGGTGCCGTCGTGGGTGCAAGAACTGCTTTAACTCTGTCGCGTGGGACTTTGCTGCGGGTGAGCCGTTCGACCGTGCCGTCGAGGACAAGATTATCGAGAGTCTCGACCATCCCTTTATTGATGGCCTGACGATTCTGGGCGGCGAGCCTATGGAGCCCGAGAATCAGGTGGGGCTTGTTGACTTTATCGAACGCGTGCGTGCGGCCTATCCCGCGGGGTCGGGCAAGACCATTTGGTGCTTTACCGGCGACGTGCTCGAGGAGCTTATGCCGGGTGGCCGTCATCATACCGAGGTGACGGACCGTATCCTGGCCTGCCTCGACATGTTGGTGGACGGCCCGTTCGTTCAGGATCTGTACGATATCTCATTGCGCTTTAGGGGCTCGAGTAACCAGCGCGTGATCGATATGAACGCTACGCGCGCCCGTGCTGAGCGCGAGGGCGTTGCGCTTTGTGATGCGGTTGAACTTTGGCGTGATGATCCGGTCTATTCGACCCATACTATGTAGCTTGTGGCCGATGCCGGAGGGCGTGGTACCATAGTGCGAACGCAAAATCGGAAAAGTGAGGCCCAGATGGTCGATCAGGAAAAAGTCGAGGCCGCCATTAAGCTGTTGCTTGAGGGCATAGGCGAGGACCCAACTCGGGAGGGCCTGCTGGAGACCCCGGCGCGCGTTGCCCGTATGTATGGCGAAATCGCCGGCGGTATGGACCAGAGTGCCGAGGAGCACCTGTCCAAAACGTTTGCCGTCGCTTCGAACGATTTGGTTATCGAGCGCGACATCACGTTCCACTCGCTGTGCGAACATCATCTGCTGCCGTTTTATGGCAAGGCTACCATTGGCTATATCCCCAACGGTCGTGTCGCAGGGCTCTCTAAGCTTGCTCGCACGGTTGAGGTTTATGCCCGCCGTCTGCAGCTGCAGGAGCAGCTGTGTGCGCAGGTTGCCGACGCCCTCATGGATTATCTCGCTCCCCAGGGAGCGATTGTGCTCATGGAAGCCGAGCATATGTGCATGACCATGCGCGGCGTGCAAAAGCCCGGCACCAAGACCGTGACGCTCGCTCGCCGCGGCGTCTTTGAGACCGACCCCGCGCTAGAAGAGCGTTTCTTTAGGATGCTGGGACGCTAACTATGAGAGTCGTCAACGACTTTACATCGAATACTGACGAGGGAACGCCGCGTCGCGGTTTTATGGCTTCGGGCCTGGCGCCTTTTGGCGTCATGCCTCGTATCGATTACATCTGTGCCAACGGCCTGTTCCGGCGCCACCTGGGCAACATTGCTCAGCTGGAATCGGGGCGCATCTTCTGCCGCCACGGTATTGACCATCTGCTCGATGTCGCTCGCATTATGTGGATCAAGAATCTCGAGGAACAGCTCGAATTTGACCGCGAGGTCATCTACGCCACGGCACTTCTTCACGATATCGGCAAAGATGAACAGTATGAATCGGGTATATCCCATGATGTTGCAAGCGAACGCGTCGCTGATGCGATTCTCGGCGGCATGCCCGATGATGTGGCGTTTGAGCCGGCCGATGCCGCAGCCATTAAGACGGCCATTCTGGGCCATCGAAAGCTGCGCGTGAACAGCCAACCGCTTGAGCGTCTGCTCTATGCGGCCGATAAAGCGTCGCGCGCCTGCTTTGCATGCCCCGCGCGCAATGCTTGCAACTGGAGCGATGATAAAAAGAACCTGTCGATTCGCGTGTAGTTAGTTTGCGCGGTCGGGGTTCTAAACGAAGGAGACGATCGCGATGAGCAACAAGAAACTGCCCGAGAATGCAACCAAGACTGAAGGCGCCGAGCTCGCCCGCCGTGGAAGGGGCGAAATATCCACCGCAACGGCGGTACCCCACGTGAGTTATGACGATCTGCGCCATGCTGACCGCATTACTATCGACGGTCTCGAGGTCTTTGCCAACCACGGCGTGTATCCCGAAGAGAATGCGCTGGGCCAGAAGTTCATCGTGTCCTTGGTGCTCTATGCCGACCTGCGTGCAGCGGGGGAGCACGATAACCTGGACGCTTCGATTGACTACGGCTCGGTGTGCCACGATGTCGATGGCTATCTGCGCGAGCATACGTTTAAGCTCATCGAGGCGGCAGCCGAGGGTGTGGCCCAGATGCTGTTGCGTCGTTACCCCCTGCTGCTTGGCGTGCACGTTAAGCTCGATAAGCCTTGGGCGCCTGTCGGTCTTCCCTTGGCAAGCTGCGGTGTCGAGATCGAGCGCGTGCGCTAACCGACTCTAGAGCTCGTTGGCGGGCGGTTTTTTGAGCCGCTGCGACAGAGCCCTGTTGTTGGGGCAGTACGTGTCGAGCAGCGCGTGAAACCGATGATTGTGGCTTGGCTCGAGCAGGTGGACGAGCTCGTGGGCGACAACCATGTCAAGGCACTCGACGGGGTAGGCGGCAAGTTCTCGTGCGATGCGAATGGCGCCGGTTTTGGGCGTGCATGATCCCCAGCGCGTTTTCATGCTGCGCACGGAAACGCGGGAAACGGCGACACCCATTGCGATTTCGTATGCGTGCACAATATCGCGCAGCGCCGATGTGACCTCGGACGTATAGAGCTGGTCAATATGGGCTTGGATCTCACTGGGCGTTAAGCCGTCGAGGGTCGCGTTCCACTTGGCCTGCGGACGTTCGTCTGGCTCGTCGGTACCCATAAAGCTTGCGAAGGTGGCCTGCTTGGGCCGCGGCGCGGGTGATGCAAAGTTGTGATCGAGTGCATCCTGTACCGTGATGGGCTTGCCCCAAAGTGCAATGACGGACGAGGTGCTGAGCGGCTCTCGCGCCGTCGCCTGATGTTGCTCGCGCTTGGCAAGTCGGCTGACAATCCAGGTGCTGTTGCGCTTCACAAATGCCTCGATGCGCTCGCGGCTGGCGCCGAGCGGTGCGCTGGCGTGGACCTCACCGCTTGATGTGACGCGTAGGTTGAAGTTTTTGACGCGCTTTTTGGTAACGACGACGGAGATGGGCGTCCCATCCGGTCGGGATATGGAAATCGTAAATTGCTGCGTCAAAAGCGGTCCTTCAGATTGGGGACGGGCCGGCATGTCGACCGTTCGGCATGCCGGCCCGCTCAAGGGATGTGAAATTAATAACGCTCAAAGAAGGCAAGCGCGTTGTCGCTACAGAGCTTCTGCATCACGGTCTTGCCAAAATGCTTGGAAAGCATGTTCTGGAACTCGGGCATCATGCTGGCATCGGAGAGGAAAGCGGGCACCGTGGCACCGTCCCAGTCGCCGCCGAGCGCGATGACGTCCTCGCCGCCCAGGTCGAGCCAGTGCTCGATATGTGCCGCCAGCTGGTCGAAGGTGACGTCTGCGGCGGTCTTGTCGGTTGCGTCGTTGGATAGGAACTCGCTGCAGTAGTTGAGGCCGACGATGCCGCCCATGTCGCGAATGGTGCGGAACTGGTCGTCGGTGAGGTTGCGCTTGACGCCGCAAACCGCACGGGAGTTGGAGTGGCTGGCGACGAAGGGGCGCGTGGCGTGGGCGACAACCTCGTCAAAGCACTCATCGTTGAGGTGGGAGACGTCGAGTACCATTCCGGCGTGCTCCATCTGCGTAAGTGCCTCGATGCCGGCGGCGGTGAGGCCGGCGTGGGTATCGTGTCCGCTCGCGAGCGGTCCCTGCGCGTTCCAACTGAGTGACGACATAAGCACGCCCAAGCTCTTGAGCACCTCGATCAGTGCGGGGTCCTCGGCAAAGAACGTGGCGTTTTCGATGGTGTGGATGCAAGCGACCTTACCGTCCTTGAGCGCGGGGCGAATGTCTGCGGCGCTGCGTACGTTGACCATGCGGTCGTGGTTGAGCATTGCCTGGCCGCTCATATGCGCCATGATTTGCGCCTGGAAGCGCGCGGCGTGGGCGGTGGGAATCTCGTCGGGGACAAACGTGGCGAAGCACTGTGCCCACGGCGTGTTGCCGATCTTTGCGAGCGAGATGGCGCAGGCGTTGCCCTCGATGAGGTCGAAATCTTGCGGATGCGTTTCGTCGCCGGGGAAATAACCGTCGGTGCCGGCGGTAAAGCGCAGGTCGAGATCGAGCGTGGCCCAGCCGATTCGGTCGGCGGTGTCGCAGTGTAGGTCAAATACGGGATATGCCATGGTTCCTCCGGTTGCAGCGTTTCTTTGCAAACTGTCATTGAATTGTATGACTAGGGTATAGTTAGCGCCATATGTTCACGGCGGCCTGCGTTGTGCGCCGCCCTTATCACGGAGGTTACCATGTCCAACCAGGGCAAGAAGGTCAAGACCCATTATCGCGGCACGCTCGACGACGGCACGCAGTTCGATAGCTCCTACGATCGCGGCGAGCCGCTGGAGTTCACCTGCGGCGCCGGTCAGATGATCAAGGGCTTCGACGCCGCTGTTGTCGACATGCAGGTGGGCGAGAAGAAGACCGTGCACATCCCGGCTGCCGATGCCTACGGCGAGCACAATCCTGAGATGGTTATTACCTTCCCGGCCGAGCAGGTTCCCAACATCGAGCAGATCGAGAAGGGCATGAAGCTCTTCCTGTCCACGCCGAGTGGCATGCCTGTCCCCGCCGTCGTCATTGACGTGACGCCCGAGGCTGTGACGCTCGACGCCAACCACGAGCTGGCCGGCAAGGACCTCAACTTTGATATCGAGCTCGTCGAGGTCGAGGGTTAGAGTATGCCTGAACGCTTGGTTTCGACGACATGCTTGGGAAATCTCAACGATCCGTCCTATGAACTCCTGCTTCGCCGGGAGCTGGGCGGTGTCTTTGAGGTCGATGAGCTACTGCTCGATTGGGACCAGGCCGATGTATGTGCGTTTGTGGGCGCGACGGAGCTGGGGCGCACGGTCGATGTTCGGCTGGATGCTGCCGACGGCGGTCGTCTTGCCGATGGCGACGTGCTCGCCATTGACCGTTCGGGCGTGGTGCCTGTGGCGGTTGTCGTGCGCCTGCGCAGCGCCGAGGTTTATTTGGTCGAAGTCGACCGCATGGACCCGATTGCGCTCGCGCATGCGTGCTGGGAGATCGGCAACATGCATGCGCCGCTCTTCCGGGGCGACTCGGACGAGCATACCGTGCGCATGTATACGCCGGTGCAGCCTGTTTTGGGCCGCATGCTCCGGGGTGTCGAGGGTGTTCGGCTCTCGGTGGTCACACGTGAGCTCGATGCCAGCCGGCGCTTTGCGTCGAGTGCGGCGGAGGTCGTCGTGAGCATGGCTCCCGACTTTACCATCGTAAAAAAGACGCGCGGCTAAGCGCGCGTATGCGCAAGACGGGCTTTGAGGGGCGACCAATCAAGGTCCGTCTTGCTGTTGATAGGAGGCTTTGGGGGAAGCGTATGGGTCTTGAGAGAATCAAGCTGATCGCCTGCGATTTGGATGGCACGTTGCTGCATCCGGGGGAGCGCGAGCCGCGTTCCGAGGCCTTTGAGCTTATCGATGAGCTGCATCGTCGCGGTATCGTGTTTATGCCGGCGAGCGGCCGTCAATATGCGAGCTTGCGCCACCTTTTTGCCCCGGTGGCCGATGAGCTCGCCTATGTATGCGAAAACGGAGCCCTGGTGATGAGCGAGGGGCGTGCCGTTGTCAAGCGTTCCATGGAGCGCAGCCTTGCTATGGATATCGCGAATGCCGTGGTTGCGTATCCCCATGCCGACGTGACCCTTTCGTGCGAGGGGCACCTCTACA
Source organism: Collinsella sp. (assembly GCA_048485835.1). Taxonomy (GTDB): domain Bacteria; phylum Actinomycetota; class Coriobacteriia; order Coriobacteriales; family Coriobacteriaceae; genus Collinsella. Next base: position 18,248 of record DBFWBE010000025.1, on the reverse strand, counting down.
CCATGAGCGGCAACGATGCGTTCGTCGACCATTTGCGCTATGAGGTCCACTGCGATGTGGCGGTGGTCGACCGTCCCGAGGACATCGACGAGGACGTCATTAAGATTGCCTTCCAGACACCCGAGGTTGATCAGCCGGCGGCGCTGGAGCATTTTGAGCGCCTCTTCAGCGACCGTGTCGACGTGATGACGTCGGGAACCGAATGGACGGACTTTATCGGTTTCGGTTCGGGCAAGGGCTCCGCGCTTGCCGATTACGGTCGTGCCCTGGGTATTTCGCCCGATGAGATGATGGCGTTTGGCGACAATGAGAACGATCGCGATATGCTTAACGTCGTGGGCCATCCCTATCTGATGGAGAGCTGTAATCCCTCTATGCGTGGCATCAACGACCGCGTCCGCTACGTGCGCACGGTCGAAGAAGAGCTGCGTCGTCTACTTGCTGAGTAGACATTTGGGACATGTCTAGAAATCTACTTTTTGCTGCAGAGTGCGGAAAGGTGGATTTTAAGGCATGTCCCAAACATCTACCGACAGTCGGGACAGAGACCCTCGAAGATGGTGTAGTGCGACGTGACGTGCCAGCCGATTTGCTCGGACGCTTTGGCGTCGAGCTGGGCATCGAAGGGGAGCGGTACGTCGATGACGCGGCTGCACGAGGTGCAGATAATATGCGCGTGCGGCTCGATGGTGCGATCGAAGCGACTGCCGCCCGGTGTCTTGATGGAGAGAATCTCGCCGGCGTCGGCCAAGAGATTGAGATTGCGGTAGACCGTACCGCGGCTGATTTTGTCATCCTGCGCGCGCACGACGTTGTAGATTTCGTCGGCGGTGGGATGGTTATAGCTTTGGCGCACGGCGTCAAGAACCAGCTTTCGCTGCTTGGTATTCCTTCTTTGCACCGCCATGCGCCTCGCCTCTTTTCTATCAACGATCGTAGGTAAATGATACCGTATTTAGTACACAATACTAATAATGAGGAGTGAAACCGTCTTCATTAGCAAGTGGGGCTCGGGCCTGGGCGTCTACGAGGCGAAAACGCGTTCCCATGCGCTCGTAGGAGGCATGAAGCGTCTCGAGATGAGATAGGATGTTTGCCGGAGCTCCCTGTATCTCCATCTCGACTGAGCCGTCTTCCATGTTACGCACCCAGCCGGTGAGGGAGCGCGCCTGTGCGAGGTTGGTGTTGGTGAAGCGGAAACCGACGCCCTGGACCTGCCCCTCCCACCGCAGGAAATAGCGCTGCGGGGCGTCTTGAGTGGCCTCGTCGCTTGCGAGCACAGTAAGCCTGCGGCGCAGCTCGAGCTCGACGTTTGACGGTTTTTGAGGCTCTCGACTGCCGCTGGTGACGCTGGAGAAGAACGTATCGAAGAAGCCCATCGCTATGCCTGCTTGCCTGCGTCGGCCGGGAAGGTTATGCCGGCCTGCTGGCGCACGGCATCCATGATGCGCAGTGAGACGAGCGTGACATCGCGGTAGTGGCCAAGCTCGTGGCGTCCCGCCGGGGTCTCCCAAATCTCTTCCTTGACGTTATCGATGCCGCCGATGGCGGTGATGAAGTCTGTGAGTTCGTATTCCATGGTGTTGCTCGATTTGGGCAGGTCGAGCACGCGGCCGTTATCGCCCTGTTCGCGCGGCGCCTCGGTCGCCGAGCCGCGTACGACGTCGCCGCGATAGTCGATGCGGACGTTGCGGGGCGTGGACAGATGGTCGATCTGGATAGTGCCACGCTCGCCTTCGATCTGCGAGGGCAGTAGGTCATTCGTAATTTTGGAGTGCGCGAGCTCGACGGAGATACGGCCACCGCCGTAGCTGGCGAGGATGGAACCGCAGCCGTCGATGGGGCCGTGCGTGAGCTGTCGCGTGGTGGGGTCGAGCAGAGTAGTCATGCTCGTAAGGCCGGAGGGCATGCCGAAAATCTCGACCATGGGCTCGACGGCGTAGACGCCAATGTCCATGAGGGAACCCGATGCCATATTGCAGTCGAAGATATTGGTGGCGCGTCCCGCGAGAATCTCGTTGTAGCGCGAGGAATACTTGCCAAAGCGCAATGAGGCGCGGCGGATGGGGGCGATCTCGTCCAGGGCGTCCTCGATGGCGTGGAAGGCGGGATCGTGGAGGGGACGCATGGCCTCGAGGGCCACGACACCTGCTGCCTCGGCGGCGCGGAAGACTTCCAGCGCCTGCGCTTCGGTGGCGCAGAAGGGTTTCTCGACGATGACGTGCTTGCCACCGGCGATGCAGGCAAGGGCCTGCCCGTAGTGAAGTGCGTTAGGGCTGCCGATATAGACGGCGTCGACGTCGGCGGCTGCCGCAAGCTCATCGAGTGACGTAAAGTTTCGCTCGCCACCGCGCTCGGCGGTAAAGGCGGTACCGCGATTGGCGTCGCGTGAAAGCGTGCCCACAAACGCGGCTTGGTCGTTGGCGTTGACGACTTGGATAAAGTCGTCGGTGATCATGGATGTGCCGATGGTTGCGATGCGCAGCATGTGTCCCCCTTGCGTCGTTTGGCCTACAGGACGAGTGTAGCGCGGGAGGACACAAAAGCGTGTGAAAACGCCGTTACAGGTCGCTCTCGTTAAAACCGGTGTCGATATCGAGGTTGGCCCCGTCGGCCGCTGTGGTGGCAAGCTCGTCGCAGCGCTCGTTGAGCTCATGGCCGGCGTGGCCCTTAACCCAGATGAACTCCACTTTGTGCTTGCTCTTTGCGGCAAGCAGGCGCTCCCACAGATCGCGGTTCTTGACAGGCTGCTTGTTGGCGGTCTTCCAGCCGCGCTTTTTCCAGCCGTCGATCCAGTGTCTGTTGAAGGCGTTGACGACGTATTGCGAATCGGAATGGACCTCGACCTCGCAGGGGCGGTTGAGTGCCTCGAGCGCCACGATGACCGCCATGAGCTCCATGCGGTTGTTGGTGGTCTTGGCGTAGCCACGCGAAAGCTCGGAGGTGAAGGTCTTGCCGGCGGGGTTGGTGTATTTGAGCACGGCGCCGTAGCCGCCGCGTCCCGGATTAGATCGAGCCGAGCCGTCGGTATAGATGATGACCTTCACATGGTTCCTTTCGTTGGGTACGTTTCGTGTGGGTGACCATTGTAGCGCCATGCCCGCCGGGGGCTAGCTATCTACGATTTCTGCCCCGTCTTCCGACAGTTAGTTGGCATGGATGATGCGGTTAAGCTCGTCGAGGTATTGCTGCAAGAGGAGAGAGGGCTTGCGCTCGTCGTGCATGATGTAGCCAACGTGCATCGTTGGGGCGTCTGCTAGCGGGATCGATGCCATGCCCCATTGCATTTCATTGGAGAGGACACCGGTCGACAGGGTGTAACCGTTCGACGTGATAAGTAAGTTAGTAAGTGTTCCGCGGTCTGAGATTCGTATGTTGCGGTCGCAAGGGATATAGCTAAAAGGTTCCTCGGCGTAATAGAAGGAGTTTGAGGTTCCCTGCTCAAAGCTGTAGCGCGTATAGGGCGTGAGGTCGGCAAGGGACAGTTGCGGGCGGCGTGCGAGCGGGTGGCGCTCGCTAACGAAGACGTGGACCGTCGCGTCGAATAGGGGATGGAAGCTTGCGCGGGCATCGGCGAAGGCCTTCTGCAGAACGCGGGCGTTAAAGTCATCCAGATACAGAATGCCGATATCGCTGCGAAACGCACGGACGTCATCGATGATCTGCGATGTGGTGGTCTCGCGCATGATGAACTCGAACTTGCTGTCGCGGCAGCGCTCGACTACGTTGACAAAGGCCTCGACCGAAAAGGCGTAGTGCTGGGCGGAAATGGCGAGGCGGGCTTGCGGGGTGCCACCGTCCTCGTAGCGTGCCTCGAGCATGTCGGCCTGCTCTACGACCTGGCGCGCATAGCCCAAAAGCTCGGTGCCGTCGTTGGTGAGCGTGACGCCGCGGCTGGAGCGCGTAAAGATCTCCAGATGGAGCTCTTGTTCTAGGCTTTTGACGGCGTTTGAGATGTTGGACTGAGCGGTATAGAGGCGCTGAGCTGCGGCGTTGATTGAGCCGGACTCTGCCACGGCGATCAGAAAACGAAGCTGCTGGAGGGTCATCGGTGCCCGTCCTTTCGATAGCTATCTAAAAAACCGATAACAGGTTAGCGCTTTTAAGTGATTGACCAAGCGAAACAATGCTCGTACTATTCAAAACACACAAAGGCGGTAGGTAATTAAGCCGACCACGGAACCGGGATGTCAAAGGGAGGACCGCATATGAACTGCTTGCCAAGACGAATGCCGGGCTCCTGTTTGCGCCCGTTGGCGTGATCAGGAGACAGCGACTTACTCTTCTCTTATTTATTTACTTTCGTTCGATCAAGGAGATCATCATGAGCCAGTTCATCAACAACCCCGAGCACACCTTTGGTTTCGATACCCTGCAGCTTCATGTTGGCCAGGAGAGCGCCGACCCCGCATCCGACTCCCGCGCCGTGCCTATCTACCAGACCACGAGCTATGTGTTCCGCAACTCCCAGCACGCCGCCGACCGCTTTGGTCTTGCCGACGCCGGTAACATCTACGGCCGTCTGACCAACTCCACCCAGGGCGTCTTCGAGGACCGTATCGCCGCACTCGAGGGTGGCGTGGCCGGTCTTGCCGTCGCCTCCGGCGCTGCTGCCATCACCTATACCCTGCAGGCTCTTGCCCAGGCTGGTGACCACGTGGTGGCTCAGAAGACCATCTACGGTGGTTCCTACAACCTGCTCGAGCATACGCTCTCCCAGTTTGGCGTCGAGACCACGTTTGTCGATGCTCATAACCTGGAAGAGGTTGAGGGTGCCATCAAGGACAACACCACGGTCATCTATCTCGAGACGCTCGGCAACCCCAACTCTGACATCCCCAACATCGACGCCATCTCCGAGATCGCCAAGAAGCACGGTCTGCCGGTTGTCGTCGACAACACTTTCGGCACCCCGTATCTGTTCCGTCCGCTGGAGCATGGCGCCAACATCGTTGTCCACTCCGCAACCAAGTTCATCGGCGGCCACGGCACCTCGCTGGGCGGTGTGATCGTCGACGGCGGTAACTTCGATTGGAAGGCGAGCGGAAAGTACGCCCAGATCGCTGAGCCCAACCCCTCCTACCATGGTGTTTCGTTTGCCGAGGCTGCCGGTCCCGCCGCCTTCGCAACCTATGTCCGCGCCATCCTGCTGCGCGACGAGGGTGCCTGCATCAGCCCGTTCAACGCCTGGGTCCTGCTCCAGGGCACCGAGACCCTGTCGCTGCGCGTCGACCGCCATGTCGAGAACACCAAGAAGGTCGTTGAGTTCCTGGCTGGTGACAGCCATGTCGCCAAGGTGAACCACCCGAGCCTGCCTGAGCACCCCGATCACGAGCTCTATCAGAAGTACTTCCCCAACGGCGGCGCTTCGATCTTCACCTTTGAGATTAAGGGTGGCCAGGAGGCAGCTTGGAAGTTCATCGATCATCTGCAGGTGTTCTCGCTGCTCGCCAACGTGGCCGACGTCAAGTCGCTCGTCGTGCACCCGGCTACCACCACGCACTCCCAGCTCTCTGCCGAGGAGCTTGCCGAGCAGAACATTACGCCCTCCACGATTCGACTTTCCATCGGTACCGAGAACGCCGAGGACATCATTTGGGATCTGAAGCAGGCCTTTGCCGCACTGGACGAGTAGGGCGACTTGTGCAAGGACCCCTTGCGACTCGATAGGTATAACTGTATAAAATGCCTGCTCAAGGCGCCTGTGCGAACAATGGTTGCACAGGCGCCTTTTTTGCATAGAGAGGGCGCAAAAACAGGGTTTTTGACACGCTTTATGCATTCGAGTTGTGGAAAACTCCTGTTGAGAGGATGTGAGTTTTACGCAATTGACGTGCGCCTTTTAAGTAAAACCGCAGGTCGCGATTTGCTCGGGGTACTATGCAGCGCGATCGAATCACACGCAGCTCAAACGCAGCAAAAACGCACTACGGAGGTTTCCAGCTACATGAGGATTGATTCACGAAAACCGAAAGCCGCCGCCCTTTCCGCCGCTCTGACCGTGGCACTTTTGGCGGGCGCCGGTGCAACTGATGCCCACGCCGCAACACTGTCCGATACGGTTGGATCTACGCCGTCCGAGACGACGCTGGTGCAGCCCGTTGACTATCGCGGCGATGGTTATGGTTCCATGCAGGAGTGGAACGCCTCGATGGGGGCCAAGCGCGATTCCCTGGAGATGCGCGCTCAGATCATCATGAACATGTACGGTGACTATGCCACCGATGACGAGCGCGCTGTGCTGCAGGGCTGTATCGATGGCGCGGGCAGCCTGTTGACGATGGGGGAGGTCGATGCGAAGTCGACCGAGCTCGATGAGCTGCGCACCGCGCTTGAGGATGCCAAGCGCGAAGCGCTCGAGGCTGCTGCCGCCGAGGCGGAGGCTGCCGAGGCCGCCCAGGCTTCGTACTACAACGCCGGTTACACTTCGTCCTACGCGTCTGCCGCGTCCTGCGCGAACGGATCGGGCCTGACGCGCTCTGCGGGTGTCAATAACTACAACGGGCGCCGCGAGACCTATTACAGCAGCAATGTGCTTTATCACTATCGCACGGGCGAATGGACTCAGGATTCTGAGGGCTTTTGGCGCGATTCCGACGGCTATTACGTTGTTGCCGCGGGCGATATGGCCCAGGGCTCGACCTTTACGGGCTCCAAGGGTGATTGCAAGGTCTATGACTCCGGCTGCGCTGCCGGAACCACCGACTACTACACCGGTTGGTAATTTTTCTGCATCACGGATATTTGGCGGACGGGCGTCTTTACCGAGCTTTAGGGCAACGTAAGGACGTCCGTTCTATGTATGCGTTTGAGTTAACAGAGCCCTTACCGTGGCGGTACGCTGGGCGAATGGATGCGGAGCACACTGGTTCTTGAGAAATAAGGTCTTTCTCTTGGAGGAAGTGGTCTTGTGAATGCTCGAGATATTACCGTTGCCGCCGTCGCGTTGATGCTTGGCTGCCTTGGTCCCACGGCCGCGCTCGTCGCGGGCATGCAGGGGACATGCGGGGCTGCTCCTATCGTGGTCGGCGTGCTAATCGCGGCCACGCTGCTGGGAAGCGCCGGTGTTGTCCTTTGTCGCGACGATGAGGACGAGGTTCCGGAGTCGCAACGCTAGCTGTTGTGAGATTGACCGCCGGTCATAGACGAAGATGAAAGCCGCCGTAAGGGGAGTGCTCCTTGCGGCGGTTTTGCTGTTAAGGCTGTTGAATGCGGCGCGTTGGCGCTACCAGCTTTTCTCGATATCGCGGATGCGCTGATAGAGCCATTCGTTCTGCGGAACCTGGATATCGTGCTTGGCCGCGAGGCGGCGGACGGTGCCCGCGAACTCCTCGACCTCTGTTTTGCGCTGCGCGATGCGGTCCTGAGCCATTGAGGGCATACCGGCGGGGTCGATTCCCTCGATGAGGTGCACCATTTGCGTCAGGTCTGCTTCGGTCAGCTCAACGCCCTCGGCGTTGGCGACCGCAAGCGTCTCGCGCATGGCGGAGACAAAACAGCGGCGCTGCTCGGAGCCCGGCTCCGTGGCGCTTCCGTAGGTCCCGCCGTAGGCCATGCAGGTCTGGTTGATGCCGTCGTTGAGCATGAGTTTGGCCCACATGCGGTGCGCAATATCGCGCTCGACGGTATGGGCGATGCCGCAGCGCGTGTAGAGCCCGTCGATAGCGGCGACGGTCGCGGGGTCCGTGCCGGCCGCCGCGCCAAAGCGGATCTCGCCCGCATTGGTAAAGGTGAGCGCGCCGTTGAGGAACACGGCGTCCATGCCCTGGCAGATACCAAGAACGGTATGCTCCCAGCCAAAGCGTTCGGCAATCTTTTGCTCGCTCGTAATGCCGTTGCATAGCGAGGCGATGAGCGTGTTGGGTCCCACGACGCGCTCCATAGTCTTGAGTGCTTGGTCGAGACCGGTGGTCTTGACTGTCAGGATGACCAGATCGGCGGGCGTCGCCTCGCTGGCACGGACGGACGTGAGATCGCAGGGCTTGCCGTTGACGGTGAGCGCGTCGTTCGCATGACGCTCAAAACGGGCATCATCCATGACGTATTCGACGGCGTCGTTGCCGAGCGCCCGGGCGATCATGCTGCCGTAGAGCAGGCCGACGCCGCCCTTGCCGATAAAGGCGACCTTGTTGATCTGCATGTGAATCATCTCCCCATGTAAAAGGCGCCCGCGTAAGGGGCGCCTGATGGATTGTATGCTGCCGGGGTGATTGATGGGTGCGCGGGGCGGCTGTTATAAAAAAGAAACGTTTGCCTGGACGCTACGCTGCAGGGCAGACCGCAAAGACACGCGCGTGGTCATGCCCGGCTCCTTTCATCGGGCTTTTTGCTGATGTTAAAGCGGTGCCGTGACGGCTCGATTTCTGCTGCGTTACGATACGTTCTCAATTGCGATTCCGATGTGTTTCGATGACGTGACGGGTTTGTTTCGCCTTGTCAGGGTTTCGATGGGAGGGGAGGGGCCGTGCAATACCGCGTTGACCCTAAAAGTGGTAACCGAATATCCGCTCTGGGTCTGGGCTGCATGAGGTTTCCCGGTGCGCCGGGACACCCCGATGCGAAGACGGCCGATGCCATCATCTCCCGTGCGGTGGAGCAGGGGATTAATTATCTGGACACGGCCTATCTCTATCCCGGCAACGAGGCTTGCGTGGGCGCTTCGCTTGAACGATTGGGGCTGCGTGACCGGGTGTTGCTGGCGACCAAGTTGCCGCATGCTTCGTGCAAGTGCGCGGAGGATTTCGACCGGTTCTTCGATGAGCAACTGCGGCGCCTGCGGACCGACCATATCGACTATTACCTCATGCATAACATTACCTCGCCCGCCCAGTGGGAACGTGTGGTGGCGTTGGGCATTGAGGACTGGATCGCGTGTCAAAAGGCGGCGGGGCGCATTCGCCAGATTGGTTTTTCGTACCACGGCAGCGCGGTGGATTTCCTGACGATGCTTGACGCATATGACTGGGATTTTTGCCAGATACAGTACAACTATGCCGGCGAGCGTTACCAAGCGGGAACGGCAGGACTCATGGCGGCTGCGGAGCGCGGGCTCGCGGTGTTTGTGATGGAGCCGCTGCTGGGCGGGCGTTTAGCGGGCAAGCTGCCGCCACGGGCCCGCGCTGTGCTCGATAGTGCCCGTGACCCGCATTTGCTCACTCCTGCCGCCTGGGGTCTTTCGTGGGTGTGGAATCATCCTCAGGTGACGATGCTGCTTTCGGGTATGACCGATACCGCGCAGGTGGATGAGAATTCGTCACTGGCAGACCTCGCGTTGCCGAATTCGATGACTGCCAACCAGCTCGACACGATCGCGCACGTGCTGGATGAGTTTGAAAAATCGAATCGCGTGCCCTGCACGGGATGCGGCTACTGCATGCCATGTCCCAAGGGTATCAACATTCCCGGCTGCTTTGCCGCCTACAACGCGAGCTATGCGCACAGCTGGTTTACGGGGCTGTCGCAATACTTTACGGCGAGTGCGGTGCGCACAAGCGAGGCCAAGCTGGCGAGCAATTGCGTCAAGTGCGGCAAATGCGCGCGCCACTGCCCGCAGCATATCGATATCCCCGAGCGTCTCGATGACGTGCGCCGGCGCTTCCAGCCGGGCCCCGTAACGGCCATGCTTAAAGTCTTCGGCAAAACACGCTCCTCATGACCCTTTTATAACTTGCGGTGGAATAGTTCCTGTTTGCGGCAGAATAGGGGCCAAACAGGAACTATTTCACCGCAACTGAAGGGGGCTGTCGTGGGTCATCGGGATTCATGTGATGATTTGCGTGAGGTTTGTTGGGGCGTTTTGGGCGCTGGACACATTTCGCATCGATTTGCATCGTCGCTCAAGGAGGTGGACGGGGCACGGCTTGTGGCTGCTGCCGGCCGCACTCCTTCGCATGTTGAGGAGTTTTGCAGGGCGTTTTCGATTGATGCCGCGCACAGTTATGCCACGGCTGACGATAGCGGCGATGTGGCTTATGATGCGCTGATTGCCGACCCCGATGTCGACGCAATCTACTTGGCTCTTCCGCATGGCATGCATACGCGTTGGGCCTGTCGCGCGCTGCGCGCCGGAAAGGCCGTGCTGTGCGAAAAGCCGGCCGTTTTGAGTGAGGAAGAGGCTCTCTCGATTGCCTCCACCTCTCGTGAGCGCGGCGTGCTGTTTATGGAGGCGATGAAGAATCGGTTTTGCCCGATGCGCACTCGCGTGAAGGACTTGCTTGCGTCGGGTGAGCTTGGCCGTATTGTCTCGATTGAAAGCGTGCAAAAGCTCGATTACGGCGAGTCTCCTTCGGGCTATCTGCTTGATCCGCTGCAGGGCGGCTGTCTATATGACATGGGCTGCTATGCAGTCGGTTGGTTTGAGGATTTGCTCGCGGGCGCTTGCGAGGTTTCGTCCCGTGAAGTTCGCTGGCGTGACGTATCAGGCGGCCGTGTCGATTGGGCCGACGAGATCCATATGAGCGTCGGCGGTATACCCATTCATATGGTGTGCGACGGCAAAGCAGCATATGAAAGCCGCTTAACGATTGCCTGTGAGCGGGGCTCGTTGGAAATCGAGCGTCTTCATCGCCCCGAGCTCGCCCATGTGAAGTACTCCGACGGTCGAGCACTCGAAATCGATGCACCGTTTGAGGTCGATGATTTTTACGGTGAGGCATCGCATGCGACACAGCTCATTCAGGCGGGGAAACTCGAAAGCCCCATCATGTCCCTAGCCGCTACACAGCGCTGTGCGCACATCATCGATGCGATTCGCTTGAAACTTTAGGGCGTGGGGGCATGGCGCCAACGCCTGGAATGCCTTGGAGGCCTTTGCCCCTGATGCCTCTTTTATAACTTGCGGTGGAATATGGTCTGTTTGCGCCAAAATAGGGCACCAATAGACCGTATTTCACCGCAACTGATGAAGAGGGAGTTGGAGATGCTGACGATCGGGTGTCATCTTTCGACGACGAAGGGCTATCGGGCAATGGGGGAGACGGCGCTGTCCATTGGCGCCAATACCTTTGCGTTCTTTACGCGCAACCCGCGCGGTGGCAAGGCAAAAGAACTTGACATGGATGACGTGGCGGCTCTGCGCGAGCTTATGGCGCAAAACGACTTTGGACCGCTGGTGGCGCATGCCCCGTATACCTACAACCCCTGCTCAGCCAAAGAGCGGGCGCGCGAGTTTGCCCTGGAGGCCATGGCAGAGGACCTGCGGCGCATGGAGGCGCTGCCCGGCAACTACTACAACTTCCATCCCGGTGCGCATGTGGGGCAGGGCTCCGACGCCGGTATTCAGATGATTGTCGACACCCTGTGCCAGGTGATGTTTGAGGGCCAGCAGACGACGGTGCTGCTCGAGACCATGGCCGGCAAGGGTACCGAGGTGGGCCGCAGCTTTGAGGAACTGGCGTGCATTATCGAGGGCGTTGCCGCCAAGTGCCCAGAGCTGTCCGATAAGCTGGGCGTTTGTTTGGATACCTGTCATGTGAGCGATGCTGGCTACGACATCATCCATGATCTGGACGGCGTACTCGACGAGTTCGACCGCGTGGTGGGTATCGATCGTTTGCACGCCGTACACATCAACGATTCGAAGAACCCTTGTGGCGCCCATAAAGATCGTCACGAGTGCATCGGCAAGGGATACCTTGGCAGCGAGGAATTTGGTGGCGGTATGCAGGTTATGCAGAATATTGTATCGAATGGCCACTTGCGTTCGCTGCCGTTTATTTTGGAGACTCCGAACGAACTTGCAGGTTATGCAGCTGAAATTAGACTATTAAGGTCATTGCAGCAGTAATGACTGTCACAAAGTAGAGTATTCCATTCACGTTATGGGTTTGTTTCAATCAGTTTTCTCATTGCAGATTCGTAATTCCGGGTGCATAATAGCCAACAGTTTTTGCAGACCTCTGAATCAAACGAGGTCACCGGAAGGAGACTCATTATGAAGCTGAAGAAGCTTGGCGCATTTGCCGCCACGGGTGCTATGGCGCTCGCCCTTGCTCTGACGGGCTGCGGTTCGTCCAACGCCACCTCTGGTTCTGATGCCGGTTCCAGCAGCTCTGACGACGCTAAGGTCGAGAAGGTCGACGGCTCCAAGGAGTACGCGCTCGTCAAGGACGGTACGCTGACCGTCGGCACCTCTGCCGAGTACGCTCCGTTTGAGTACAAAGATGACAACGGCGATTATCAGGGCTTTGACCTTGAGCTCATCAAGGCTATCGGCGACAAGCTGGGCCTGGATGTCGAGTATGTCAACAATGACTTTGACACGCTGGTTCCGGGCGTCGCTTCGGGCGCCAAGTATGACGTTTCCATCGCGGCTATCACCGACACGCCCGAGCGTGAGAAGGAAGTCACTTTCTCTGATTCCTACTACATGGACGATCAGGCTATCGTGACCAAGGTCGATAACACCGACATCACGGCCGACAACTACAGCGAGAAGCTCAACAACGCCGACGCTACCATCATCGTCCAGTCTGGCTCGACCGCCGAGGCCTTTGCCCAGGAGAACTTCCCCAAGGCCAAGATCGTCCCCTACAAGGACGCCACCGAGTGCTTCAGCGCCCTGCAGTCCGATAAGGGCGACGCCGTAGTCACCAACCGCTCCGTTGCCAGCCAGCTGACCGCCGAGCAGTTCAACACCTGCCAGACCATCAAGCAGATCAGCACCGGCGAGGAGTACGCCATCGCCATCAACCAGGGCAACACCAAGCTCAAGGACGACATCAACCAGGCTATCAAGGACCTGACCGACGACGGTACCGTCGACGCCCTCATGGCTAAGTACAATATCAAGTAAAATAACTACTTGATTGCGCGCGGGCCCTTTCCGTTTTGGCGGAAAGGGCCTTTGCGCTTCTCTTGACGGAGAGCGTTTCCGTCTCGTTTTGCCGGCAACTTCTACGATAGGAGCCACCTTGTCTCGACTGAACAAAGGGGCCGCGGAGCAGCGTTTTCCACTGCCCTCGATGCTCCAAAAGCTGGCCTGTGCCCTGGCTGTGGCGCTCGCCCTGGTATGCGCGGGGGCCTGCGTGCCCACGACCGCCCAGGCGCTTGAGACCGCAAAGATTACCGCCCGACCCAATACCGGTTCGGGTAGCGATGTGGTCGGCGGCACCGAGACGCGCATCACTTGGGAAGTTCAGGCCGATGCCGATGAGGAGCTGAGCGGTCTTTCGCTGACGTTTGTCGACGGCACGACGTTTGGTACCGATGACACGCGATTGACGATGCTCTCGGGCGAGGACCTCATGGATCGTACGCCCATGAAGCCCACGTGCAAGGCTGACGGCCAGACGCTCAAGATTGACTTTGGCGAGACGGCGCCTGCCGGCGGCTTTTTCCGTGTCGAGGTTTACGGCGTGACGTTTCCCGTCGAGGGCGGCGAAGAGGCCTTTAGCGGCACCTATACGCTCGCCGACGGTTCGACCAAGAAGATTTCCAAGATTCCGTCGGTGGAGATCAAGGGCGTGACGGCATTCGATAACTTCCTGGCCGATCTTAAGGAGCAGCCGTGGGTCGAGGCCTGGAACTCCAATATGTTCCTGCGCCTGTTCTTAAACCCAGTCATTTTGGTCCAAAGCCTGCCGATCGTCTTTAAGGGCTTCCTTATGTCGCTCTCGATCGTGCTTGTGGCGTTTCCGCTGGCAATTCCCTTTGGCTTTGCCTTGTCGCTCATGCGCATCTCCAAGTCGCGCATCCTGCGCTGCCTCGCCGGCATCTATGTGAATATCATCCGCGGTACGCCGGCGTTCCTGCAGATCTATATCGCGTTCTTCGGTCTGCCGTTGGCCGGCGTCAAGGTTGATGACTACGTGCTTGGCGTTATCGTCATGGCCATGAACTCGTCTGCGTACCTATGCGAGATCTTCCGTGCCGGTATTCAATCGATCCCCAAGGGCCAAAACGAGGCTGCGCGTTCGCTGGGCATGAACGCGTTCCAGACGCTGCTCTATGTCATGATTCCGCAGACGTTCCGTAATGTTTTGCCTACGCTGACCAGCGAGTTTATCTTGCTTTACAAGGATACGTCGCTGCTTGCCGCCGTGGGTGTGGTCGAGATCGTCATGAACGCCCGTACCATCGTGGCCACGACGGGCTCCATTACACCGTACGTGGTTGCCGCCCTGTTCTATCTGGTCATCACCCTGCCGCTCGCTCGCTTGGTGAGCGGTCTTGAGGCGAGGCTTTTGGGCACGGCCGAGACCAAGAAGAAGCGTCCCGCCAAGAGCGCCGGACAGGTTGTCGCGACGCCCGCCGATCACATCGCCGGTCTGTAAGGAGGTCCTATCATGAGCGAAACCAATAACTCGAACGAGGTCGTCGTCAGCATCAAGAACCTCCAGAAGGCCTTTGGCGATAACGTGGTCCTGCGCGATATCGATCTGGATGTGCACAAGGGCGAGGTCGTCGTTGTCCTGGGCCCCTCGGGCTCGGGCAAGTCGACGATGCTTCGCTGCATCAATCGTCTGGAGCATCCCACGAGCGGCTCGATTATCGTTGAGGGCGTGGATGTGTGCGCCAAGGGTGTCGACCTCAACAAAGTGCGCACGCATCTGGGTATGGTGTTCCAGCAGTTCAATTTGTTCCCGCACCTCTCAGTCAAAAAGAACGTCATGCTTGCGCAGCAAAAGGTGCTCAAGCGCAGCAAGGAAGAGGCCGAGAAGATCGCCGTCGAGGAACTCACCAAGGTCGGTCTGGCCGAGCGCATCGATTTTATGCCGAGCCAGCTCTCGGGCGGCCAGCAGCAGCGCGTGGCCATCGCCCGCGCCCTGTCGATGAACCCGCACGTCATGCTCTTTGACGAGGCGACCTCGGCGCTCGACCCTGAGCTTGTCCGTGACGTATTGGGCGTTATGCGCGACCTTGCACGTGACGGTATGACCATGATCGTCGTGACGCACGAAATGGGCTTTGCCCGCGACGTCGCCGACCGCGTGGTCTTTATGGACGGCGGCGTTATCGTGGAAGAGGGTACGCCGAGCGAGGTCTTCGACCACCCCAAGAGCGAGCGTACCAAGGCGTTCTTGGGCAATATCTCGTAGTCGTTTTATATGACTGACATAGCAGAAAACGGGAGCCGGATGTGATCCGGCTCCCGTTTTTGTTGGGACGCGAATGTGTTTTGTTGCAATGCGCGTTGCGGGCGGAGCTCATTGCCGCTAGGCGAGCTCGGCTCCAAGGGCGCGGCAGGCCGCTTCGCTCTCATCATCGGGGGCGTCGTAGCAGATGACGGAATCGACGACGTTGACGCCCTCCTCGTCGGCGTCCGCCTTCCAGTTGTCCATCCATTCGCCCTCGGCCCACGAATAAGAGCCAAAGAGGACGACCTTCTTGTCGCCGAGGGTCTCCTTGACCTCATCCCACATGGGCTGGAACTCATCATATTCAAGCTCCTCGGAACCCATGGCGGGGCAGCCGAAGGCGATAGCGTCATAGCCAGCGGCCTTGTCTGCGGAGAAGTCGGCGCAGGAGATGACCTCTGCCTCGGCGCCGGCATCGGTTGCACCTTCGGCAACGAGGTTTGCCATGGCCTCGGTGTTGCCCGTGCCGCTCCAGTAGACGACGGCGATCTTGCTCATGTTGAGTCCTTTCAGTTGTGCGGCAGGTTGCCACGGCTTCTATGTTCTATCGGGTTGCCTGGGCAAGTTGCGCCAAGCTGTAGCCCTGCTGATAGACAAAGGTGAAGTATTGGGTGCAGGCGCGGTAGGCATCAAACGTCGCAAGTGCCTGCTCGACATTTGCGTAGACCTTCCAGGCCCCAAAGACCTTATAGTTCTCGCCGCGCTGGACGATAAACTCGTGCACGTCGTCGTAGGGATATCCTAGGAAGTAGCCTATTTCGTGCGGAAACTCGCAGGTGCAGTCGTTGCTGCAGCTAGCTTGCTGGGGTAGTGCGCATCGAGTCTGGCTACAGGCGCATTCCGCGACGTTATTACTCGCGAGCGTGATGCGTGATGCCAAATGCACAAGGCATGTCGAAAGGTCTCTCGTGTCGTAGCCTTCCGAGGCGAGCGCCGTTTTGGCGCGAGGGTCCGCGAAATAGGTGGTGAGGCTTTTGGCTCGGTACACGTACACGAGCGCTCCGCAGGGCCGCCAGACCAAAACACTCAGGTGGATGCCAAGCGGGTCAAGCTCGCGGTTGCACTGGGCGATAACGTTGAGCAGGCGTGCTCGGCGTTCTGCGATGGTTTCTGTTGCGGTCGAGCCGTCCCCGTGGGCGTAGGTGCCTGGATAGGTAAAGAGCGATGCCGGCTTGATGCCCGCGAGCGTGGGGGAGCAGTTGCGCACGACTGCTGCCTGAAACGTTGGGATGTCTATGGTTCGAGTCACGTCGCTCCTTACGGATCTAAACTGTTAGCCTAGGAAAACTTATACACGAAAGTAAGCCATGGTCAACAAAAAAGTTTGAAGAGGAAAACTAATTGACCGAACGGACATGATTTTGGGTTAAGATGGGGACACCCCATGGGGGTATCTAGATAGTGCTACTGAAAGGGGAACGCATGAGTGACTTGCTCAACCCTGCGAATCTCATCGTGCTGACCGTCATTGCCGTCGGCATGTTTTTTGGACTGCGTCGCATTGCCGCTTCGACACACGGGAAGAGTTGCTGCAGCGATGGTGCGAGCGGCAAGAAGGCCAAAAAGGTTGTGGTGGCAGACACCGACGAGTCCCACTACCCCTATCGTGAGGAACTCCTTATCGGCGGCATGAGTTGCGACGGCTGCGCCCGGAATGTGACGAATGCCCTCAATGCGCTTGATGGCGTGTGGGCTACGGTAACGTACGCGGACCACACGGCACGCGTGCGCTCGAAGCGCCCGGTTGATCGCGACACACTCGAGACGGCAGTGAGGGGTGCGGGCTATTACGTTATGAAAATGTAGGCGTTGCCCTCTCCGGTGGGTACCAGCCTCCTGCCCATTGTGACGGTTGATTTCCGATCTCAGCCGAACACATTGAGCAAATAGGCCATTCCCGCAGTTAGTTGAACGCCCCCGCGGCCCCTCCTGGGGTCCGGGGGCGCCGTTTTCCCAGTTGATGGAACGGTGGAGATGTGTTTCGATAGGTCCGGTGGCCATGCTCCGCCCGCCGCCCGGCACCTCTTCCCAGACTCAGCCGGACGGTCAGTCCGTCTATTCCGTTTTTCCTTCTAGGCTAGGCCAGCGGGGCATCGCCCCTCTCGGCGCGCGCCCTCTCGATGAGTCCCGGCGTCAGGTCGAGGTCGCCGAGCGGCACGTCCCACACACCGTAGGCGTCCAGCAGCGCCGCCGCGTCCTCCCCGAGCATCGCCCTGAAGGCGCGCGCGGGCGTCGCGAAGCCGAGCGCGCCGCGGGGCTCGGAGTTCACGTGCGACATGGCCAGCGCCAGGTCGGCCGGGGCGAGCCGGTCGAACCTGATTCCGGCGCCCTTGGGCAGCAGCTTCCTGATCTCGACGTGGTTGCGCTCGCAGGCGCCCTTCTGGTCGCTGCGCCCGGGGTCGCAGTAGAACAGCCTCGTCTCGCCCGGCCCCTCGCCGAGCAGCGCCGCGATCGCCGCCTCGTCGGAGAACTCGGCGCCGTTGTCGGTGAGCACGGCGCGGAAGACCCTCCCCATGCCGTCGGCGCCCAGCACCGAGCGCACGCCCTCCAGCGCCGCCTCCACGCTCGCCGAGTCCTTCGCCTCGAGCAGGAGCGCCAGCTGGAGCCTGCTGGGGCGGTGGAGCAGCGTGAGCAGGCAGGCCGAGTCCTCCCGGGCGCCCTCGACGGTGTCCATCTCCCAGGCCGCGGCGCACGCGTCCTCCCCGAGGGCGAGGAACGCGGCGTATGACCTGCGGGCGGAGTGGCGCGTGGCCGCCCGGACGGCGGCGCGCCTCCTCGGCCTGTAGCCGACCTTGCGCCTGAGCTCCATGTCGGTCATGCCGTCGTAGCCCGCCGCGACCCAGCGGTAGATGGTCGACGGCGACAGGTCCACCGGCCCTCCGTTGCATGCGGCCATCTGCTCGGGCGAGAGCCCCCGGCGCAGGCAGCCCCTTATCGCCCCCAGCCTGGCCGCCGCGGCCGGCTCGTCGGCGTCGATCCCGCGCCTGGACGAGACGAGCACCGAGTCGGCACACAGCTGCGCGGCGCGGGCCTCGTAGAAGACGTGCGGGCGGCGCTTGCAGCCCATCGCGCGGTAGCGGCCGCACCCGTTGCAGCAGCGCGGCCACGCCGCCAGGCGCGGGCAGGCCGACGACAGGTCGGTGTCGGCGCCCACGCGCTCGCCGCGCCTGG
>DBFWBE010000024.1:0-56264 GCA_048485835.1 Collinsella sp. | reverse complement strand
AAGTCCCGATGTTACTCCTTCTTGAGACCGCGCTTCTCGACTATCTCGTCCACTATCTCCCTGGCGCGCCGCCCGAGCGCGCGGCGCCTCCCCTCTGTCGGGGCCGGCCTGTCCGCGGGCTCGGCGAAGCCCTCGGCGGCCGAGGCCTCGGAGAACACGCGCTGCTGGGACCACTGCCCCTCGGTCTCCATGAGGCTCGCGCACGTCAGGCGCAGCATCGACTCCCTCGAGGGGAAGGACTGCACGACCCTGTAGCGGCGCTTGATCTCGCGGTTGGCGCGCTCCTGGACGTTGTTGGTGCGGAGCTTGGCCCAGTGCGCCCTGGGGAAGGCCGTGAACGCCAGCGCGGAGTCCTCGGCCTGCTCGAAGACCTCGCCGGCCCTGGCGGACACCGACGCCACCCAGGGCGCCGCCTCGGCCCACACGCAGCGCGCGAGGTCGGGGTCGTCCTGGTAGACCGCGGCGTGCACGAGGTCCCTGACGGCCGCCTTGGAGTCCTCGGGCCTGCCCGAGCAGGCGCTCTGGAGGTTGCGCTGCAGGTGCGTCACGCAGCGCTGCCAGGCGCAGCCCTGGAACAGGCGCGAGACGGCGGCCACGAGCCCGGCGTGGCTGTCGGAGACCACGAGGCGAACGCCGGCCAGCCCGCGCTCGCGCAGCCCGCCGAGGAATGCCGCCCAGGAGTCCTCGCTCTCGGTGTCGACCACGTCGCAGCCCAGGAAGTGCTTGCGCCCGTCGGCGCCCAGCCCGATCGCGGTCACGACGCCCTGCGAGACGACCGACGAGCCGACCCTGCAGCTCATGTAGGTGGCGTCGAGCCACAGGTAGCAGCACGGCGTGCCCGACAGGTCGCGGCTGCGGAACTCCGCCACCTCGGCGTCGAGGTCGGAGCAGAGGCTCGAGACCTCCGAGCTCGACAGCGAGGATATGCCCAGCTTGGACGCCACGCGCTCGACCTTGCGGGTGGACACGCCGCACACGTACATCTCCTGCACGATGGCGGCCACCGAGGTGTCGACGCGCGACCATCGCGCGAGCATGCCCTCGGGGTAGTAGGTGCCGTGCCTGAGCTTGGGTATCTCGAGCTCCACGTCGCCCACGGCGGTCTTGAGCGACCTGGGGCGGTAGCCGTTGCGGCTGTTCTCCCTGCCGTCGCTGCGCTCGTTGCGGCCCGCGCCGCACATCTGCTGGGCCTCGGAGTCCATCAGCGCGTTCATCACGCCGCCCAGCACCCTGCACGCGAACTCGCGCGCGTCGCCGCACTCCTGCCAAAGCCTCGCCGCCTCGAGGGCCTCGTCGCGGTCGAGGCGCAGTACACTCTCTTCTTGGGGCATCGCCTCTCCTTCCATTCGTCACCTTCATTACTCCAACGACGAATTCTAGGCGGTGTCCCCTCCCTTTCAAGAAAGAGAAGAGGCGGGGCATGCCCCGCCTCTTACACCACATCTCTGCGCGATCACACCAGCATCCAAAGATGTCGAAAAATGTCGACTTTGGATGCTGGTGTACATGTTTAGGCCGTATGGGGCGGGGCCTTGGACGGACGGGATGCGCGTACTAGAGCAGGTTCTCTTGCGCCCACGCGATGATGTCGCTCGATTCGTAGAGTGGCTTGCCGTCGATGAACAGGCAGGGAACCTGGCGCTTTCCGCCGACGGCGATGAGTGTCTGTTCGGCATCGGAGTCGGTTGAGATGTTGCGCTCGGGAATGGTCACGCCGTTATCGGCCAGAAAGCGCTTGACCTTTATGCAATACGGGCAGCCGGTCATAACGTACAGCGCGAGCTCGTGATTAGTAGCCATAGGTCTCCAATCGGTTGAGGTTTTGATTGAAATACCCAAAGCCGCCGCGGTCTATGCGCGCGTCAACGAAGACTCGATGGCCTGGACCAGAAACGCCGTGGCTCCGGTGGCGCAGGGCTTGTCGTAGTAGTCAACAAAGCGCTGGTCGGCAAGATAACCGTGGGCGAGGCCCAGGTACGCCTCGTCTTGGGGCTCGCATCCCCAGTTGAGAGCAATCCAGCGACGATGCATCGCGACAAGCTTACGAGCCTCGTTGCTCTCTGGGTCGCCAATGCCCATGGCAATTGAGAGCTGGCCCAGAATAGCGCGTTCAAGTTCCTTCATGTCGTTCCATGTCTCGGGGTCCATGTCCAGCAACGCTTCGTTTGCTGCATCGATAGCCTCATCGCCGTAGCGCGCCCGCGCCTCGGCACCGTAGCGCGCCTCGTTTTCCTGCATGGTGCGCCAGCGCTCCAGTTGCGGCAGGACGGCGCCCATGAGCGAGACGGCTTCGTCGAGCGACATGCCGGTGTTTTGTGCCAGGCGCGGGGCACAATCCTCAATCATTGCCTCCATGGTGGTGTCGTAGGTGTACTTGCCGTGGTCGTAGCACCACTTGCAGTAATGATCGGTTGCGGTGCCCGTGGCATCGGTGCCGCAGTCGTCGGGCGTGAGTATCATGCCGCAGCTCTGGCAATAGTGCTCAGGCATTTCGAGCAGGTGGGACAGCGGTTCTCCGGTTACGGCGGCGATGAGCTTCATCATGTCGATGCCCGGTGTGACCTCGCCGCGCTCCCACCGGCTGATGGCCTGGCGTGTGACGAAGAGCTTAGCGGCAAGCTGCTCTTGGGTAAGGTGATGGGCGCGACGGACAGCAATGAGCTTTTCTGCAAAGGCCATAGCGGCTCCTTTCTGCTGGTTGATGGCTTAAGCATACGCGGCGGCAGGCGCCCTTCCAAGCAACCGTTGGTTGCACGACGGGGGACCGCGGCGAAGAATTGCGCGCAACGCCCCACGCCTCCATGCCGTACAATGACCGGCATGGAACCTATCGCACGCATACATACCGACCTGCCGCAGAAGTTCGGCATTCCGCGCAACAGCTTTTTGGCGCCCCATCTGCAGGGACGAATCTTTTTTGAGCCGGAATTTGCCTCCAATGCAGCGGTTGAGGGCCTGGACTCCTTCTCTCACCTGTGGCTGCTGTGGCGCTTCGAAAACGGAACGCCCGGCGGCACGGCTAAGGATATAGCTGCCGATGCCAAGGCGCAGGACAGGTCCGGCACCAATGCCAAGTGGTCGAAAACCGTGCGCCCGCCGCGTCTGGGCGGAGCCGAACGTGTGGGAGTGTTTGCCACGCGCAGTCCGTTTCGCCCTAATCCCATCGGGCTCACCTGCGTCAAGCTTGATCGTGTCGAGCTCACCGACGATGGCCCCATCATCCATGTGTTGGGGGCCGACCTGCGCGACGGTACGCCCATCTACGACATCAAGCCCTACATTCCGTTTGCGGACTGCCACCCGGATGCGACCGGAGGCTGGATCGAGGATGCTCCGTGGCAAGAGCTCGATGTTGAGTTTCCGCAAGCACTGCAGGATATGGTCCCGCCCGCAAAGCTCCTCGGCTTGGTCGAGGTCCTTCGCCAAGACCCGCGCCGCGCGGGCAGCAAGCACGAGCCACACCGCGTCTATCATCTGGCTTACGCCGGGCTCGACATATCGTTTACGGTCGATGAAACCCAGCTAACCGTAGTTGCCGTCAACGACGCGCAAGACTAACCAGCCATTCGTCCGCACCCGTCAAATTAAGCGCCAAACCCCGCGCCAAAACCGCCCACGCTGGTGGACAATAACGCCTACCAAAACAATCAACTTTGCACGGGAGTCCAGCATGAAATACGACTTCACTTCAATCATCGACCGCCACGGCATGGACGCCATCGCCGTTGACTCTTGGGGTGAGATCCCCGGTATGGCCCCGAACGCACCCGACGAGGGCTTCGACCGCATTCCCATGTGGGTGGCCGACATGAACTTTGCCACGGTGCCCACGGTCCAGGAACACATCATTCAGCGCGCCCAGCACCCCATGTTTGGCTATTTCAATCCGCGCTCCGAGTATTTCGACCGCATCATCGAATGGCAGAGCCGCCGCAATGGCGTCGAGGGCCTGCGCCCTGAACATATCGGTTACGAAAACGGCGTGCTGGGCGGTGTCGTGTCGACGCTGCGCGCGTATGTCCAGCCGGGCGATGCGGTGCTGGTCCACAGCCCCACCTACATCGGCTTTACCAAGTCCATTGAGGCCGCGGGCTATCGTATTGTCCATAGCCCGCTTAAGCTCGACGATCAGGGCGTGTGGCGCATGGACTTTGAGGACATGGAGTGCAAACTCGCCCAAAACCACATCCATGCCGCGGTGTTCTGCTCGCCGCACAATCCCTGCGGCCGCGTATGGGAGCGCGACGAAATCGAGCGCGCCATGGACATCTATCGCCAGCACGATTGCGTGGTGATTTCGGACGAGATTTGGTCCGATATCATCCTGCCGGGGCACAAGCACATCCCGACGCAGTCGGTGAGCGAGGATGCCCGCATGCGCACGGTTGCCCTCTATGCGCCGAGCAAGACGTTTAACCTGGCGGGCCTTGTCGGCAGCTACCACATTGTCTACAACGAGACGCTGCGTGACCGCATCTGCGCCGTGTCCAACAAGACCCACTACAACGAGATGAATGTCCTCTCCATGCATGCGCTTATCGGTGCCTACCAGCCGCAGGGCTACGAGTGGGTGGACGAGCTCAACCAGGTGCTTGCCGGCAATATCGAGTACTTCTGCGATTACGTGGACGGGCATTTTGAGGGCGTGTCCTATTCGCGTCCGCAGGGCACGTACATGGTGTTTCTGGACTGCACCGAGTGGTGTCGCGAGCATGGCCGCGATATTCAGTGGCTGCTCGACGAGGGGGCGCGCGTGGGCGTGGGATATCAGGACGGCCGCCCGTTCCACGGGCCCTGCCACATTCGCGTGAATCTGGCGCTGCCGCTTTCGCGCGTAAAGGAAGCGTGCGACCGCCTGGACCGCTACGTTCTTAATGCACGGTAAGTGAGCACTGCATGCGGGGCCTTCTGCCAAGTCGGCTGGAAGGCCCCACATGGTAAAACGTCTGTAGCCATTGGGCACTCGTGTGGTTTTGTTTGCTATTATTTTTTACCATTTCAGTCTGTAAACAGGATCGTATGGAGCTCGATGAAAAGGTCCCGTCGCTCGGTTGCCATTTCGTTGTTTGTTGCGCTTGCGGTAGCGTGCGCCTTTGTCGTAGCGATAGCCGGCTGTTCCGGGTCGAATGGCAGAGCCTCGACGTCTGCATTAGAAGGCCTGGATGCCTCGCAGGCCAAAGACGACAACCTTAAGACGCTCAACGTCGGCAGCGACCTCTATCCACCGTTTGTGTATACCGACGAGTACGGCGATATCGTTGGCCTGGATGTCGAGATATTGACCGAGGCTTTGACTCGCATTGGTTACAAGCCAAAATACCAGCTGATCGACTGGGAAAAGAAGAAGGAGCTGCTGGCGAGCGGCGAACTCGATTGTGTCATGGGCAGCTTTAGTATGACGGGTCGCGAAAACGAATATCGTTGGGCCGGCCCGTACCTTGCGAGCCGCCAGGTGGTCGCGGTCGATCCCCAGAGCGATATCTACACGCTTGCCGATCTTGAGGATAAGATCGTGGCGGTTCAGTCCACCACCAAGCCCGAGGACATTTTGCTCAATCGCATAAATGAAAACGTTCCGCAGATCAAGGAACTCTACAGCTTTTCGGACGGTTCATACCTGAACCCGGCGCTCGTCGAGGGCCTGGTCGACGCTATCGCCGCGCATGAGTCCTCGTTCCTCACCTACGAAAAAGACTATGGTGTGACATATCGCATTTTGGATGAGCCGCTGCTAGAGGTCGGTTTGGGCACCGCTTTCGATATCAACGATACGCGTGGCATCGACGTTAAGCTCACCCATGCCTACCAAGAAATGCTTGCCGATGGCACCATGGAACGCCTGGTGTCAAAGTACTTCGATGACCCTTCGCCATTTTTGAATATGGAGGGCCTGTCATGATCGATGCGCCCGACCACGCTGCTCAGGAGCGGGGCAATCGTTCGGCAGGGGCATGGCTCCTTGTCGCTCTGCTGGGGATAGCGCTCTCGGTTGTTGCCGGCATGATGAGCTACGGTTACACGACGGCCCAAGCCGAGCAGCGCTTTGCCGACGTTGTCGATTACGTGGCGACGCAGAGCCTTTCCTACGATGCATTCAACAGCGCCTATACGACCAAAAACCTGATTCGCGTTATGGAGATCGCCGGAGAGGCTGCCCGCGATATGGAGCGCGACGGTTCAGTGGATAACGCCATGCTGGAGCAATACGCCGACCAGTTCAACGTGAGCGCGCTGATCGTGACGGACGCATCGGGCAATTTGGTGTCCGAGTCCTCGACGGGCGATGTGGACTACGGGTCGCTCGCTACGTATCTCAAAGAATCACCCGTGCTGGAGGTGGCAACTCATCCGCTTAAGTCCTATACCGCCCGCATCACGCTTGCGGATGATTCGGTCGCAGACATTGGCTGCGTGACTCGGCAGGATGGCGAGGGCATCGTTATCGCGGTAAGGCATCAGAGCGCGAAAGCGGTTGCAAGCAATACACTCAAACTGCAGAGCTTGCTTGATGGCTATGAAACCATCGATAGCGGCAATATCGTGATCGAAAGCGACGGCAAGGTCGTTGCGACCAATGCCGTTGAACCCACCGTATTGGGCGTGTTCGATCTGCCTGCGACGGATGTCTTTATTGTCGACGGTATTAAGGATCGATGCCTGGCTGGTAAGGTCAGATTGGTTAACGCCGACGGCGAGTGGTATTTGGGCACATTTGGAAAAGCGCACAAATTCTATGTGTACACCTATGCCTCGGCGCAGCGCTACTTTGAGGTCGCCGCGGCTGTTGCCGCCGGCGTGCTGGTGCTCTACGGCGGTGTTATAGCCGTTGTTGTGACGGTGCGTCGCCGCGCTGATCGTCGACGTTTGACGGACTTGCTGCAGCAGGAGCGCGACTATGGCGACAAGCTGGCAAAGGCGGCGCGTGAGGCCTCGTCTGCCAACTCGGCAAAGACGGAGTTTCTGCGTCGCATGAGCCACGATCTGCGCACGCCCATCAACGGCATTCGCGGCATGGTCGAGGTTGGCGATGCCAATGCGGACGATCTGCAAAAGCAGACTGAGTGCCGCTCAAAAATCTGGACGGCATCGGGACTGCTGCTCGACCTTGCCAACGAGGCGCTCGATATGAGTCGCCTGGAGAGCGGGCAGGTCGACCTGAACCTCGTGCCCATAAATTTGGTGGCCCTCAACTGTGAAGTGCGCGATATTCTGGAGCGCCAGGCCGAGGAGCGTCTGGTGACAATTATCTCCGACCAGCAGACGCTTAATCATCCCTATGCGCGGGTGAGCGTGACGCACCTCAAGCGTTTGTTGCTCAATATTGCCGGCAATGCCGTCAAGTACAACCGCCAGGGCGGCTATGTCCGCCTGGTGTGCCGCGAGGTGGAGCCAGCGGATGGCGTCCCCGTCTATGAATACACGATCGCCGACAACGGTATTGGCATGAGCGAGGAGTTCCAAAAGCACCTCTACGAGCCGTTTTGCCGCGAGGAGCAGCAGGTGGAAAGCGCTTCGTCGGGAACTGGCCTGGGCGCGCCTATCGCAAAACAGCTGGTCGAGCTTATGGGCGGAACCATGAGCTTTACGAGTGTCTTGGGGCAGGGGACGACGTTTACCATTCGCCTGCCGTTCGAGAAGTGCGACCGCTCCGAGATTCCTCAGGCAGTTCGCGTAGATGCGGGCGATGGCGATGCGCTCCAGGGCTTGTGCGTTTTGCTCGTAGAGGATAACGATCTGAATGCCGAGATCGCGCGGTTTACGCTCAGCCGTGCCGGCGCTGTCGTGACGCATGCTAAGGATGGCGAGTCTGCTGTTGAGGCGTTTGCCGCGAGCGCACCGCACGAGTACGACGTGGTGTTGATGGACATCATGATGCCTGGCATCGATGGCCTTGAAGCCACGCGTCAGATTCGAGCGCTCGATCGCGAGGATGCCGCGACCACGTCGATTATCGCCGTGAGTGCCAATGCCTTTGCCGACGACCGCAGGCTTTCGCGTGAGGCGGGCATGAACGCGCACCTGAGTAAACCCGTGAGCTCGCAGGAGCTCGTCGAGGCGCTAGCGCACATCGCCGCCGACGCTTCATAAGCATATGGCCCGGTTCCAAGGTGGGTTGGAACCGGGCCATATTGTTATTGATGAGGCCTGCTGAGGGGCTTACTTTTCTTGAATCTGCTTGCCGCAAAGATGCTCAATCGAAATCTCGTAGAGCTGGACGCCCTTGATGTCTTTGGCGATTTCCTCTTCGACTTCTTCGGCAGAAGGGTAGTACTTAAGGGCGAGCTGGCGGACTTTGTCCTCGATAAACGCGGGGGTGTCATTCGCCAGGCGACAACGGCCAAAGACGACGGTGCTCATAACGTAGGGAGCCCAGTCACCGTCCTGGTACCACTCGTTGCCGTATACGGTAAAGCAGACCTTGTCATCGCGCTTGAGTGCGTCGACCTTGTGGCCGGCTTTGGCGCCATGGAAATAGATCTTGTCGTGCTCGGCGTCAAAGAAGTAGTTGACGGGAATGGCGTACGGGTAGCCATCGTCGCCGTTGACGGCAAAGACGCCGCGCTTGCAGGTAGCGAGCAGTTCGCGCGCTTCCTCGTCAGTGATGGCGCGTTTCTTTCGACGTAAGGGTCTAAACATCGTTGGCTTCCTTTCTGGTCGTGCGTGGTGGTTGAGCACAAACTATAGCGAAACGGATCCGTTTTTCTTGATGCGGGCGAGTATGTTTTTGAGCTTGTTAAAGTCGAGCGGTTTGGATAGATGGGCGTTCATGCCGGCGTCGTGTGCCGCCTTGGCGTCCTCGGCAAAGGCATTGGCGGTGAGCGCGATGATGGGGATATCGGCTGCATCGACCTTCTCGCTCAGGCGAATCGCGCGGGTTGCCTCGTAACCGTCCATGTCCGGCATCATAATGTCCATCAGGATCGCATCGAAGCTGCCGGCGGGATGCGATAGGTACAGATCGACGACTTCGTTGCCGTTGGCGGCGCGGGTGACCACGACGCCCTCGGATTCTAGCAGCGCCTGGGCAATCTCGGCATTCAATTCGTTGTCTTCGGCGAGCAGTACGTTCATGTCGGCGAGCGAGCAGTCGAGCGCCCCCTCGACCGTATTCGCCCGCGCCTGGGGGTTCTTGTCGATATCGAGCGGGATCTCCACGTAGAACGAGGTGCCCGCATGGAGCTCGCTGGTGACTTCGATGGTGCCGCCCATTAGTTCAATAAGCGACTTGACGATTGGCATGCCCATGCCGGTTCCTTGGAACTTGCTACGCGCATCGTTACCTTCTTGGGCAAACGGCTCATAGATATGTTTTAAGAATTTGGGAGTCATGCCAATGCCGGTATCCGAAACGCTAAAGCAAAAGAGCGCGCGCCCGTTATCGAGTGGCTTGGTCTTTGAGCTAAAGGTGACGGAGCCGCCGTGCTTGTTGTACTTAATGCTGTTGTCTAACAGGTTGATCATGATCTGTCGGATATGGGTGGGACTGCCGACCATGTATGGCCCCGTGGTGTATGGCAGACTATTGTCCTGCATGGTGATGCCGTTATCGGATGCGCGGAGCTTGCACAGAACCAGCGTATTGTCACAGAGCTCTTTGAGGTTAAAAGGCGCATGTTCCAGTGTTATCTTGCGGTCTTCGATTTTGCCCATCTCGAGGATGTCGTTAATCAGCGAGAGCAGGTGATTGGCGGCAACACGAGCCTTGGCGCGGCTTTCGCGGGCGACCTGGATATCGCCTTCCTTCAATTCCTCGATATCGATAAGGCCCGGGATGCCGTTGAGCGGCGTTCGGATGTCGTGGCTCATGCGCGTGAGGAATGCCGTCTTGGCGGCGTTGGCGGCATCGGCTTTTTTGCGCTCGGTTCGAGCGCGCACGAGCGCCCAGATGAGCAGGACGATGCCGACCGACAACATACCGATGAGGGTAGCTGCAATGGCGGTGCGGTTGCGAAAAAGGAATTGAAGCGTGTCTGATTCCTGGGTCGTGTACGACGTGGATGAGTAATTGCTTGCGGAGAGCGATTCTCCGGCATTGATGATGCCCTTGTTGATGATTCCCAGCAGCTCGGGCTTTCCGCGCGAAATCCAGCACGCGAGGTCACAGGTGTCAGGGAGCTCGACCGTCTCGCAGTTCTCGAGATCATAACGGTCGCCGATGGTTTTTGCGCGTGAACTGGGAGCGATGATGCAGTGCGCCGTTCCCTTCCTAAGGGCGTCGAACGCTTCATCGTCGGATTGGTATTCGGTCACGGTCGCTGTGGGGAACAGACTTTCAAGTGCATTTTTGTTGACAAACGATGATTTGGTACAGGCGATGTTCTGAAGGTCTTTGTACAGGTCGCTGCCGGTGTGGATGGCGGTGAGGGATATGGTCCCCAACGATACCGACTGCGCAACGCCCGTTTGCTCGGCAAACCAGTAATCTCGGTATACCGGCAGCGCAACGTCTATGCTTCCCTTTGACAGGGCCTTTGACATCATCTTGTAGCTATCAAAGGGGACGGTTTTGACCGTAATGCCAAATTTATCGTGCAGCGTCGTCGCAAGCGATGCGAGCGAGCCTTCCATTTCGCCGTTTTCGTCTTCGTTGCAGTAGGGGAGTTTGCCCGTAATGTAGCCGAGCGTGATGGTGTTGTTGTTTGCTTTGAGCCAGGAACATTCGGGGCCGTTGAGCGATGATGAACCGCTGTTTTGGGCCGAGTAGTTAGATTTGACTTCGTCGATATAGCGTGGGTTGACGCGGGCGATTGCCGACATGGCGGCATTGATGTCGTCCATCAGGTCGGGGCGGCTTTTGGGGACGGCAAAATAGTAGTCGCTCGACCCAATGTAGAACATGGGGGAGGCACTGGGCGACGAGGTCGTGTCGTTCATGATGACGGCATCGACCTCGCCGTTTGCCAGCGCATCAAAGAGAACGGAGTTTCCGTCATACTCCTTGTATGTGCAGGCGATTCCTTCGTTGGCGAGCCATTGCTGGCCAACGAAGGTTTGCATAACGCCGGGGTTGCAGCCGATGGTAAGGCCTTGGAGCGCTCGGGGGTCACCCTTGGCCAGATCGTCGCGCTCGGGCCTGGCATAGATGTAGTAGCGCTCGGTGCCCTCGGGGTTCGATGAGAAGAGCAGTTTTTGGGCGCGTTCTTCGGAGTAGGAGATGTTTGGCATGAGGTCAATCTCGCCGGCTTCGAGCTTCTCCATAAGCTCGGTGAAGGTGCCGGAGACGTATTCGTACTGCCAGCCGGGTGTGTAGTACGAGAGGGTCTGGAGGTACTCGTAACCCCATCCCGAGAGACGCTCGCCGGGGGTGCCGTCCTGGAAGCCCTCGTTGTTGACGAGCCAACCAACGCGGACCGTTTTGACCTGCTGACTAGAGTCATCGGCAAAAGCCTGGACAGGCGCGATGGAATTCAGCACGGCAAGCGCGGCAAGCGCGACGGCCAGGGTGCGATATATAACTGAACGAAGGACAGCGGAAGCTCTCACATGCAATCCTAACGAATCGAGACATTACCGCATAAGGATACCAGCTCAGCCTGCCCAGTCGGCAGCTGTACCGCTAAACGCTCCCGCCCGGCAGTCATCGGGGACGTTCTTAAACGACTAGTCATTGGGGACGTTCTTGTTTGACTGGTCATTTAAGAACGTCCCCAATGACTAGTTCCGTTTGCTGGGGAGGCGTGGGACAATACCGAGCGAACGTGATTGGTTGTCCGTGGAAGGGGTCGCGATGAAAAAGCTCAGGACGCTTGCCGATGTGCTGCGACAGGCTGGCTTTGCACGCATTACGGGCCTGTTTCTTATTTTCTATCTGCTTTGCTCGACGGCTGTCTGGCTGTCCGAGCCCACGACCCTCACGTTTGGCGATGGTCTCTGGTTTAGCTTTGAGACGGTCTCGACGATTGGCTTTGGCGATATCCCCGCTGAAACGCCGGTTGCCCGCGGCATTACCGTTATCCTAAGCGTCATCAGTATCTTCTATATCGCCATGCTTACGGGCGTGGCGGTGAACTACTGCAATACGCTTATCAAGATGCGCCAAAAGGACACCATGGCGCGCTTTATGGACGATCTTGAGCATTTGGAAGAACTCGACCGCGATGAGCTCGCCGATTTGTCGCGCCGCGTGCGCGAATACCGTCGCCGGCAACGATAGAACGGGTGCCGCGCGTCACGACGAGGGGGATTGCATATGAACATCACCGTCTACCTGGGCGCGAGCGTCGGCAACGACCCGGCGTTTCTGCCCGCAGTGCAGGAGCTGGGCAATTGGATTGGCGCCAACGGACACGCGCTCGTATACGGCGGGTCCAAATCGGGACTGATGGGCGCGCTCGCCGATAGCGTACTCGAGGCAGGCGGACATGTGACGGGTGTGGAGCCGAGCTTTTTTATCGAGGCAGAGTTTCAACACGACGGAATCGACGACCTTATCGTGACGAGCGACATGGCCGAGCGCAAAGCCAAGATGATCGAGCTCGGCGATGCGTTCATCGCATTTCCGGGCGGCACGGGCACGCTCGAGGAGATTGCCGAGGTCATGTCCGCGGTGTCGTTGGGGCACCTGAGTGCTCCGTGCATCCTGTATAACCTGGACGGTTACTACAACGACCTCAAGGCGCTGCTCGGGCACATGATCGATAAGGGTTTATCGAGCCTGCAGCGCCAGCACGGCATCTACTTTGCCGACGATTTGCGCGAGATTGCCTCGATTATCAACGGATAAGCCTTGAGCCTGCCCTACTATGGCTCCCAATGGTGCCGTTTGCGGCGCAGACGGTTGGCTTGTCTGGGCCACACTCGCTCTACAATAAAACATATCTATGTCGACTTTGACCGCGGGAGGACCCGATGGATAACCTTGCCAAACCCACGAACCGAGCGCTGTTTTTGGTCAGCGTTGCCGTGGCCGGTGCACTCGCGGGTGCCGCAGTCTGGCTGTTCTTTTTTGCGATGGAGCACGGTATCGACTATCTATGGACCGAGATTCCGCACGCGCTGGGCGTCGCTTCGCCCGAGCTTGCCAGCGGCCCGTTTGGCTTTCTGCCGTACCCGTTTTTTGTCTGCCTGCTGGGCGGCCTGTTAATCGGTCTGTACGAAAAGATGACAGGCACCAAGACCGATGACCTCAACCAGGTGATGGCTAAGGTTAAGCAAGACGGGCGCTACCCGTACGACAACCTGGGCAAGCTTTCGCTCGCGGCATTGCTGCCGCTGCTGTTTGGCGGAAGCATTGGACCGGAGGCCGGCCTGACCGGCGTCATCGCCGGTCTGTGCAGCTGGGTCGGCGACCGCATGCGTCGCTTTGGCGCCGAGTTTAGGGAGCTCACGTTGCTGGGCACCCAGGCTGCCCTGACGGCGCTCTTTACCGCGCCCGTCTTTGGCTTTGTGGCGCCGCTTGCCGGTAGCACCGACGGCCAGGGCGAAGACGCCGACGATGAGTCCATGTCCGGCGAGATCACCATCAAGCTGCCCAAGGCGCAAAAGATGGTGGTCTACGGCATTGCGATTGCCGGCGGTCTGGGCACCTACCTGCTGCTTGGCCAGCTTGTGGGCGGTGGCATGGGCATGCCCAGGTTCGAGGCTGCCGAGGTAGGCAACCTGGAACTTGTTTGGCTCATTCCGCTGGCGCTGGTCGGCACCGTATGCGGTTGGCTGTTCTTTGTCTCTGAGCATGCGAGCGAAGCGCTTGCCCATGCAATAGGGGCGCGCCCTGTCGTCAAAGCCATGCTGGCCGGTCTGGCGCTCGCCATCTGCGGCACGGTCCTGCCCTACACCATGTTTGCCGGCGAGACCCAGGCCGACGTGCTCATGGAAACCTACCTGACCATTCCCGCTGGCGTGCTTATCGCGACCGGTCTTGTTAAGGCCATGCTGACGCCCGCCCTCATCAACCTTGGTTGGCGTGGCGGCCACTTCTTCCCGGTTATCTTCTCGGGTGTGAGCCTGGGCTACGGCCTTGCCATCCTCACCGGCGCAGATCCGGTCTTTTGCGTCGCCGTCTGCACGGCATCGACGATGGGTGCGGTCATGCGCCAGCCGGTCATGGTCGTGGGCCTGCTGCTCATGTG
Organism: Collinsella sp.; assembly: GCA_048485835.1. Lineage (GTDB taxonomy): Bacteria > Actinomycetota > Coriobacteriia > Coriobacteriales > Coriobacteriaceae > Collinsella. The sequence goes on along the minus strand of DBFWBE010000024.1, from coordinate 42,195 downwards.
CTTCCCACTCAAGGGTATCGTCTGCATGATCATCGCTGCCGTTATCGCCGCCGGCATTCCGCTGCCCAAGCCGCTGCGCAAGTAGCGCGGTTTTTCACGAGTCAATTCCAGGGGTACGAGATGATCCTGTACTTTAGCGCGACAGGGAACAGCGAGCATGTGGCGCGTCGCATTGCAGCGGCGACAAGCGACAAAGTTATGTCGATTGAGCGCTTTGATGCCGAGATCCTTCACCTTGCTGTGATGGAAGGCCCCTGTCGGCTGGGGTTTGTCGCCCCGGTATACTCCTGGGGCTTGCCGACGCCAATGATCGAGTTTTTGAAGACTGTCGACCTATCGGTTGCTGCCGGCACAAAGGGCGGCGAGCGCCCCTATACGTTCTATGTCTCGACATATGGTTCGACGACCGGGCAATCGGCCAAGTTCGCCCGCGATCTGCTACACGAGCGTGGGCTCGAGTTAGATGCGGCGATGAGCGTCAAGATGCCCGATACCTGGACGCCTGTTTTCGACCTGTCTGACCCTCAAAAGGTTGAGGGTATCAATAGAGCTGCCGAGGCGCAGATTGATGCCGTGATCGAGGCGGTGCGGGCACGCCGCACGGGCAACATGATGCGCCATCGCGTGCCTTTGTTTGCATCGTGCGCGTATCACGCAATTGGGCTGCCGCGCATGCAACAGACGAGCAAGTTTGCCGTCGATGCCGATCGCTGCATCGGCTGCGGCCTGTGTGCCAAGCGCTGCCCCATGGCGGCGATTGAGATGCGCGACGGCCTTCCCGTCTGGACAAAGCCGGAGTGCGCAGCCTGCCTTCGTTGCCTGCATTGTTGTCCCAAATTTGCCATCTCGCACGGTAAGCGCACGGCATCCCACGGTCAGTACAGGCATCCCAAGCCAGGTGTGAGGATGTAGCGGCTGCTGGCCGCGCTATTTCCAAATCGCGAGCGCGGCGGTGCCCAGGACGATGAGGGCGAGACCGATGGCGTTGCGTCGTGAGAGTTTTTCGTTGAATGCCAGGCGCGCAAATAGTACCGATACGACAATCGATAGTTTGTCGATCTGCACCACGACGCTCACCTGGCCTGTGGCGATGGCGTGGTAATAGAGCAGCCACGATGCTCCGGTCGCGATGCCCGATGTTGCGAGAAATGTGAGTTCGCGCCGGTCAGCGTGCGCGACCTGATCCAGTTTTCCCTTGGCTGCCACGATCGCCCATGCCATAACCAGTACCACACAGGTACGGATTGCCGTGGCCAGGTTGGATTCGACGCCTTCGATGCCAGCCTTGGCAAGGATGGACGTGAGCGCTGCGAACACGGCGGCGCCGAGGGCGTAAGCGAGCCAGGTCCGGTCTTGCTGCTGCTCGGGTCCGGCAGACTGCTTCTTCTCGATCATTAAAAACGTGCCGAGGGTGATGACAGCGGTTCCCACGAGCTTAACCGCAAGGTTGCTCGTCTCGCCAAAAAGCACGATGGCGATCAGTGCAGCGAGTACGGTGCTCATCTTGTCGACCGGTACGACCTTATTGACGTCTCCGATGCCCAACGCCTTAAAGTAACAGATCCACGAAGCACCGGTAGCGAGTCCCGAGAGGACGAGAAAGAGCCAAGATCTGGGTTCGATGCTGCCGATGGTTCCAATGGATCCAGAAATGCCCGCCATTGCCCAGGCGAAAACGAGCACCACGCAGGTGCGAATGGCCGTCGCGACATCGGAGTCGGTCTGCTTGATGCCGCATTTGGCCAGGACAGATGTGACGCCGGCAAAGAAAGCCGACACAAATGCTGCGACGACCCACGACACGGGTTGAGCGCCTCCTCAAAAAAGACCACGCCAGATCTATGGCGCATGTCCAATGATACCGCGCTTGCCTATAGGTTGCGTGCCCGGTAGACCTTGGTGCTGATGGCGCAGCTGACAGCGCCAAGGACGACCGTTGCCAGCGCGGCAATTCCTGCGCACAGGAAGCCAAGAACGGAAGGATCGGGATTCGCCCCGGCAATCATCGACATGAGCTGGTTGCTGATGGGGTTGAATGAGTTTAGCGTGACCATGATAAGGCACATGTATAGGGCGTATAGACCAACGGATAGGCGTTGCGCCTTCATGTGTTCAAATCGAAAGAACAGAGGCAGTACCAAAAACACCGCCATGAGGGAGAAAAGCATCGATATTGCCGAGGCGATTGCGGTCTCAAAGACGGTCTCTCCCGTGGAGGGGATACCCACGCTGTTTAAGATCGGGATGGCGACGATACTCAACAGCACGGCCGCGCATGTCATGATGATCGAGAAAATAGTGATGCACAGGTAGCGTGCGCTGACGATGTCTTTGCGTGAGATGGGCAGCGTTGCCCGATAGCGCTCCCATCCGTTTTGGTTGTCGAGCCCGGCCAGCGACGTCATGGCCATGATGGGCGACATGGCACTGATCGCGAAGGCGCCGGCGGCGCTCATATCGGAATCACCATTCGATGCCCTGACGGCGGTCAGCACGACGAATATGAACAGGCCGACACCTGCGATGCTCGGGACGAGCGTGCGAACGATGGCAAGCTCGGACATAATGGCGCGTTTCATTTCAAAGCCCCTTTCAGCATGAGGCGCAGATAGTCATCAATGGTTGCCCGATCACAGGGAATCTCGGGAAAGGCCTCGAGCGTTTCGCGACGGTTGGGCACGAGCACGTCCACGCTATAGGCGTGGTGGGCGGCGCGGGCGCCTTCGACGCAAGCCATAAGCTCGGCGGCCTGTGCCTGAGTGCAGTGGGCGATGCCGGCGCGGTCGGTAATTTCCTCGCGCGGCAGGTCAAACACAATCGAGCCGTTATCGATGCAGATGACGCGGTCGGCAGCACGATCGAGATCAGACGTAATGTGGCTCGAGAGCAGCACGCTGCGCTGGCCGTCGGCGACAAAGGCGAGCAGCTCATCGAGCAGTTCCTCGCGTGCCATGGGATCGAGGCCCGCGGTGGCTTCGTCCAAAACGAGCAGCTTGGCATTGTGGCTGAGCGCACAGGCGAGCTGCAGCTTCATGCCCATGCCGCGGGAGAGGTCCTTGACCTTTGTCTTGGGATCGAGGCCAAATCGGTCGATGAATCCGGCGAACGTTTCGCAGCTCCACGTGGGGTACGCCGGGCCTACGAGCCTCTCGACCTGGCCCACCTTGAGCGTGGAGGGGAAGGGACATGTGTCCAGGACAAGCCCGATGCGGGAGCGCAGGTGGCGCTGCGTCTCGTCGGGCGCGTTGGCGTCGCAGCGCTGTCCAAGCAGATGCGCCTCGCCGGCATCGAGCTTTATAAGCCCAAGCGCGGCGCGAATGGTCGTTGTCTTGCCGGCGCCATTTGCGCCCACAAAGCCAACGATCTGGCCGGGCTCCACGGCAAGCGTGACGTCGCGCAGCGAAAAGCGGTCGCTCACGCGGCGCGATACACCTTTGAGTTCTAGCAACTTTTGCATGGTATAGCCTTTCTTGCAGATGGCTACTGCATGGTATCGGGGGCTACCAGGTCGAGCATCTCGTGCAGTTTGTCGCGCGTGACGCCCAAGGCTTCGGCTTGGCTTGCCGCTTTCGCAAGCAGCTCTTCGATATGACAGAGCTGGTTTTCGCGCAAAAGCTCCTGGTTGCCCTCGGCGACAAAACAGCCCTTGCCCTGCACGGTGCAGATAAACCCGAGCTGCTCCAGGTCGGCGTAGGCGCGCTTGGTGGTGATGACGCTCACGCCAAGATCGCTCGCGAGTGCACGGATGCTGGGGAGTTTAGCTCCCGCAGCGAGCGTGCCCGATAAGATCTGAGCTTTGACTTGCGAGGTTATCTGCTCGTAGATGGGCTTGTCGCTCGAATTGGATAGGATGATGTCCACAGCGGCTCCTTAGCTGTTGGGCTACACGTGTATATAACCGGTAAGCACAGTATATATACACTATGCACAGTTATGCAAGAGGCAAATACGGATTGGGTCGGCTACCCAGGCCCCAACTGATGAATTTGTCCTGATAGGCGCCCTAGAGCGGGATTTCGCGGCTACAATAGGGCGGTTACATCGACGTAATGCACTCAATGCAAGAAAGGATCCGCATGGCAAGCCTGTCGGATGAAATCTCGTCGCGCCGCACATTCGCGATTATCAGCCACCCGGACGCCGGTAAGACCACGCTTACCGAGAAGCTGCTGCTCTATACCGGCAGCATCCAGACTGCCGGCTCAGTCAAGGGCAAGAGCTCGGCCAAGCATGCCGTCTCGGACTGGATGGACATCGAGAAGGAGCGCGGTATTTCCGTTACCTCCTCGGTGCTGCAGTTCACCTACAACGGCGCCTGCGTCAACATCCTCGATACCCCCGGTCACCAGGACTTCTCGGAGGATACCTACCGTACCCTCATGGCTGCCGACGCCGCGGTCATGGTCATCGACGGCGCCAAGGGCGTCGAGGCCCAGACCAAGAAGCTCTTTAAGGTCTGCACGCTGCGCCATATCCCCATCTTCACCTTTGTGAACAAGCTCGACCACGAGGCTCGCGATCCGTTTGAGCTCATGGAAGAGATTGAGAACGTTCTGGGCATCAACACGTATCCCATGAACTGGCCGATCGGCAGCGGTCGCAACTTCCGCGGCGTGTTCGACCGTCAGACCCGTCGCGTTATCGCCTTCGAGGGCGACGGTCACGCCAACGCCACCAAGAAGGTCGCCGAGGTCGAGGCCGAGCTGGGCGATCCTTCCATGGACGAGCTCATCGGCGAGGAAAACCATAAGAACCTGATGGACGACATCGAGCTGCTCGATGGCGCTGGCGACGAGCTCGACTTGGATGCTGTGGCCTGCGGCAAGCTGAGCCCGGCGTTCTTTGGCTCGGCGCTCACCAACTTTGGCGTGGAGCCCTTCCTCAAGGAGTTCCTGCGTCTGGCCCCGACGCCGCGCGCCTATACCGATACGCTCACCAGCGAACCGGTCGATCCCTGCCGCGACGACTTTAGCGGCTTCGTGTTTAAGATCCAGGCCAACATGGACAAGAACCACCGCGACCGCATCGCTTTTGTGCGCATTTGCTCGGGTAAGTTCGAGCGCGGCATGGACGCCTTCCACGTGCAGGGCAACCGCAAGCTCAAGCTTGCCACGGGCACGTCGATGATGGCCGACGACCGCGCCATCGTGGACGAGGCGTACGCGGGCGATATCGTGGGCCTGTTCGATCCGGGTATCTTTAGCATCGGCGACACTGTGTGCTCCGGCAAGCGCCACGTGCAGCATCCGCAGATCCCGACGTTTGCCCCCGAGATGTTCGCTCGCATTACGCAGGTCGACACGCTCAAGCGCAAGCAGTTCGTCAAGGGCATGGAGGAGCTTGCCCAGGAGGGTGCTATCCAGATCTTCCGCGAGCTGGGTGCCGGCATGGAGAGCGTCATTGTGGGCGTGGTCGGCGTGCTGCAGTTTGAGGTGCTCGAGCGCCGCCTCAAGGCCGAGTACCGTGTTGAGGTTCGTCGCCAGCCGCTGCCCTATACGGATATCCGCTGGATCCAGAACGACCCCGACACTATCGATATCCCGGGCCTTTCGCTCACACGCGACACGCTGCGCGTCGAGGACATGCGCGGCGGTAAGCTGCTGCTGTTCACGAGCCCGTGGAACGTGGATTGGGCAACCGACCACAACCCCGACCTTATCCTGTCGGAGTTTGGCAACGTAGCCTTTTAACGTATCGGCGCGGTGGCCCTGCGGGGTTGCCGCGCCGGTTGCTTGCCTGATGCCGTGTGAGCGGCTATCATACCCACCGTCGTCTCAAGACCGGGGCGTCCGAGCAGTTCGGGTCCGATACCCTGCTCGTTAAACCTAAAACCAAAGGAGTACATAATGATCAAGAAGGTCATGGAGGACTACAAGGTCCTGTTGCGGAGCATTCCCGCGGCAACGGTTTCGCTGTTTTTCGTGAGCGTCATCATGATGAACCTGCTGGCCAACAAAGAGCTTATCAGCCTGCCGTATCTGGCGCTCGATTGCGGCTTTGTGGTGAGCTGGGTTTCGTTTTTGTGCCAGGACATGATCTGCAAGCGCTTTGGCGCCAAGGCATCCATCAAAATCTCTATCCTCGCGCTGCTGGTCAACCTGGCTGTGAGCCTGTGCTTTTGGGCATGCTCGCTCACGCCCGGCATGTGGGGCGCTTACTACGACACGGGCATGATCGAGGTCAACACCGCCCTTAACGCCACCATCGGCGGCACCTGGTACGTGGTGCTGGGCTCTTCGCTTGCCATGCTCGTTTCTGCCGTGGTTAACTCCACGCTCAACCAGTCGCTCGGCCGTATGCTCAAAAAGAATAACTTTGCGAGCTTTGCCTTCCGCTCCTATGTGTCCACGGGTGTTGGCCAGTTTATCGACAACCTGGTCTTCGCCATCGTGGTGAGCCACACGTTCTTTGGTTGGACCTGGGTGCAGGTCCTCATGTGCTCGCTGACCGGCGCTGTTGCCGAGCTGCTGTGCGAGGTCTTCCTGAGCCCCGTGGGCTACAAGGTCGTGCGCGGCTGGGAGCGCGAGAATGTGGGTTCCGAGTACCTCGAGCGCCACGCAACCGCCTAAGGAGCAAGTATGCGGGTTTTGATCACGGGCGCTTCGGGCGGTATCGGAGCCGCGTGCGTGCAGCGCTTTTTGGACGAGGGCCACGAGGTCGTGGGCTTTGATTTGCTGCCGGCGGCGATCGAACACGAACACTACCGCCATCTGATTGTTGATGTCCGCAAGCCGGACGCGTTTCCGGACGACCTTGAACCCCAGGTGATCGTGAACGTTGCCGGTACGCAGGATTCGGCCGACGACATCGCCGCCAACCTGTATGGCACCATCAACGTGACCGAGCGCTACGCCTTTGCGGGGGAGGGGCTTGCTGCCAAGCCGGCACCGGCTATCAAATCCGTGGTCAATGTGGGGTCGGCGAGCGGGCATACGGGATCGGAGTTTCCCGACTATGCCGCCAGCAAGGGCGGCGTTATCGCCTACACCAAGAACCTTGCAAACCGTCTGGCGCCGCAGGCTATCGCCAACAGTGTGGACCCGGGTGGCGTTATCACGCCGCTCAACCGTTGCGTGATGGAAGACGAACACCTGTGGAACCAGATTATGGAGCTCACGCCGCTTAAGCGCTGGGCCACCGCCCAAGAGATCGCCGAGTGGATCTACTTTGTGGGCGTGACCAACCGGTTTATGACCGGGCAGAGTCTGTTGATCGATGGCGGCGAGGCTGGCCGCACACAATTTATATGGCCCGAATAGGAAACGCGCCCGGCGGAAAGCCATCGGGCGCGTTTTTTGATGTATCGATTTTTAGCCGATGCAAGTCCAGTTGACGGGGGTCGAGCCGTGCTGTTCGAGTAGCCGATTGACGGCAGAGAAGGGGCGCGACCCCATAAAAGCGGGGAGTTCTGCCGTGGCACGGTTGGCCGAAAGCGGCGAGGGGTGCGTAGAGGCCAGGCAGAACTTGCCGGTTGCCTTGCCCGCACCGGTAGCGGCGAGTTTGCCTTCGACCATCTGCTGGGCAAAGCGGCCCCATGCCAAAAAGACTACCGGCTGGGGCAGCTGACAGCAGCGTTCGATAACGTAGTCGGTGAGCGTGCTCCAGCCCAGTTTGGCGTGCGAGTTGGCGGCATGCTCGCGCACGGTGAGCGTAGTGTTGAGGAGCAGGACGCCCTGTTGTGCCCATGGTGTTAGATCTCCCGTGGCGGGAATGGGACAACCCAGATCGGCTTTGAGTTCCTTATAGATGTTGCGCAGGCTCGGCGGCAACTTGGTTTGCGTCGCGGGGACCGAGAACGACAGTCCCATTGCCTGGTTGGGTCCGTGATAGGGGTCCTGACCCAAGATGACAACTTTGACCTGGTCGGCCGGCGTGTAGGCGAGGGCATTGAGGATGTCGTCTTGTGCCGGGTAGATGGTCTGCTCGGCACGCAAAAGGGCGATACGCTCGAGCAGCTGGTTCGTAGTGTCACGTACCGGCTGCGGCGCATCGCCCAACCAAGTTGCTATGTTGCGGTCGCGGGTCGCGGCGTCCATGGGGCTCCTTTACGTCAGATGCTCTGCTGGCATCTATTGTAAAGGCGCACCGGTTGCCTTTATGCCGCGGCTGTATGAAGAGTGGGGTCTACGAGACGTGCTCGGGCGCTCCTGCCATGCGAGCCTGTCCATGTGCGCGGAGGCGCGGAAGCTCGACGGTTGCTACCATGACGCCGGTGAGGATGAGAGCTGCACCCAGGAAGGCGATGGGGCTCAGGACCTCGCCGACTAGGAAGAACGAGAAGACAGCGGAGCAGACCGGCTCGAGCGAGAAGGCAAAGCCGGTGGTCTCGGCGGGCACGTGGGGCTGCACGAGCGTCTGGGTGATAAAGCCGTAGGCAGAGCAGATGAGTGCGAGCGCGACGACAACGACGATCTCGCTGGGCGTGCTGGGAAGCGTGAAGCCGCCAAAGGTGAATGCCGCGACGCCCGAGAACAAACCGCCAAAGCCTAGCTGCCAAACGCCCAGAGCCAGCGGATCGACTTCTTCGACAAAGCGCTTGGCCACGATAATGTGGCTGGCATAGATAAAGGCCGAGAGCAGCATGATGATTGCGCCGGGATTCAGGCTGGTAAAGTCGGCGCCCGAGAGCAGCAGCATGCCGCAGGTGACGATAGCCGTGCCGATGAGCACCTTGCGCTCGGGGGCGCGACGCAGCAGAGCTGCGTTGGCAAACGGCACGATCACGACCGTCAGGCTCTGCAAAAAGCCGGCAGTGGAGGCAGAGGTGAGGCTGGAGCCCAGGCACATGCAGGTGAGCTCGGTTGCCATAATGGCGCCGATGATGGCGGCACGGACCATAAGGTCGCGGTTAATGCGCAACGCGTGCTTGTGGAAGAGCAGCAGGCAGACCACAAAGGCGATGATGCAGCGTAGCGCGACGATGCTCGTGGCGTTCATGCTGTCCATGCCGATCTTCATGAGGGGATACGAAAAGCCCCATGCGACGGGAACGGAAAATGAGAGCGCGATTGCTTTTTTGCGATCCATGGGACTCCTTTTGTTACAGAACGGTTTCGCAAAAAGGATTCTGCTCCCAGATGTTGATGTAGTAAAGCGAATGTATCTTCAGTATGATTAAGAAATGCTAAAGTTGGTGCGAAAAGCCCTGACAAAACGTTTTACGGCTGCATTGATGTGGAGGCACGATGGCATCGCGGTATCAGATTGTTTGTATGGTGGTCGATTGCGGCAGCCTGAAACGTGCGGCCGACGAGCTGGGCTATACGCAAAGCGCGGTGAGCCAGGCCGTCAAGGCACTCGAGCGCGAGCTGGGCACCACGCTTATCGAGCGCGGTAAGCAGGGTGTTTCGCTTACGCGCGACGGTAAACAATATCTGCCGTACCTGCGCCAGATTGTGACCGCCGAGGCCGAGCTCGAGGGCAAGCGCCAGGAGCTGCTGGGACTTTCGTCGACTGATATTCGCATCGCGACGTTTACCAACGTGAGTCGAACCGTATTGCCGCGCGTGATCCGCGATTTTGGAGCCCTGCGCCCGGGCGTACGCTTTACCCTCAAGCAGGGCGATTACACGCGCAACGCCCAGTGGGTGCACGATGGCGTGGTTGATTTTTGCTTTACGGCACGCGGATTTACCGCTGGGCTCGAGAAGCGCGTGGTCTATCACGACGAGTTGGTGGCATTGTTGCCGGCCGCGCATCCGCTGGCGGCAAAGGAAAAGGTGACGCTCGCCGACCTGGCTTCCGAGCCGTTTGTGCTTCTGGATGAGGGCGAACAGAGCCTGGTGCTCGATGCATTCGCGGCGCATGGCCTGTCGCCGCACGTGACGAGCGAGGTCACCGACGACTACACCATCATGGCGATGGTGGAGGAGGGCCTAGGCGTGAGTATGCTCTACCGTCGTACTGTGGAGGGCATGCGTGCCGATATTCGCGTACGTCCCATCGTGCACGCCCCCTCGCGCGACGTAGTGGCGGCCTGGCGCAGCTGGGACACCATGCCCATCGCCACGAGGCGCTTTATCGACTATATGAGCTCGCATATTGTCAATTAATGACTGGCGCGGCGTTGAGTGCGGTGTTTAGCGGGCTGTCGCTTTGGCTTGGGTGACACGATAGGTGCGTGCCGGGTGGCAGAGTAGCACCGCCACGACCATAAAGAACGCCGTGGTGCCCAGGCTGATGGGGTAGACCATCATGATGTTCGCAAAGGTGCGGAAGTGCGGGAACACGCAGAACACCCAATAGAAGCGGATGCCGCAGACGCAGATCATGGTGATGAGGGCGGGCGTGAGCGAGATACCAAAGCCGCGCAGGTAGCCGGACATGTTTTCGTAGAACATGCTAAAGGCGTACGCCGGGAAGATCGAACACACGCGGATATAGCCGATCGAGACGATGTTGGGATCGCTGTTGAACAGCGACAAGATCTCGCGCCCCAGGCCGACAATAACGATAATTGTGGTGAGCGCGACGATACCGCCTTCGACCAGGCAGACCTTGAGCGTTTTGGTGCAGCGGTCGATCTGGCGGGCACCGTGGTTTTGTCCCACAAAGGTGGTGCAAGCCTGGCTAAAGCTGTTGAGCAGGTTGTAGCATACGTACTCCAAGCTCATGGCGGCGCTCGATGCCGCCATGACCTCGGTGCCCAGGCTGTTGATGGCGGACTGGATGATGATGTTGGCGACGGCAAAGACGGCGCTTTGGATGCCGGCGGGCAGGCCGATCTTGACGATGCGCTTGAGGGCGACGGGGTCGATAGCCAAGTCACGCGGGGTGACGCGGACGACAGAGTCGGTCTTGAGCAGGCGGATAAAGAGCGTAGCGGCGCTGACGGTGTAGGCGATGGCGGTGGCGATGGCGACGCCCGCGACGCCCCAGTGAAGTACGGGGACAAAGATGAGGTCCAGGCCAATGTTGAGGACGGTGGACACGGCAAGCGCCTGCAGCGGCATGCGGGTGATGCCGACGGAGCGGAAGATCGCGGCCTCAAAGTTGTAGAGCAAAATCGAGGGCATGCTCAGCAAAAAGACGCGTAGATAGAGTGAGGCGAGCGGCATGGTCTCGGCGGGAACGTTGAGCGCGGCGAGCATGGGCTCGGCAAAGATCTCGCCCAGAGCGATGACGACAAAGCCCACGAGTGCCATTAAAATCGAGGTATGGACGGCGCGTTTGACCATGTTCTGATCGTTGCGGCCGATAGCGTTGGCGATGACCACGTTGGAGCCAAGCGACATGCCAATAAACAGGTTGAGCATAAGACTGGTAAGCGGAACATTGGAGCCGACCGCCGCCATGGCGAGGGTTCCCTGGTCGCCCGAGAAGTTACCGATAATGACCGTGGCGATGAGGTTCGACAGCTGCTCCAAGATGCTCGTGGCGGCCACGGGGAAGGCGAACAGGGGAATATTGCGCCACAGCGAGCCGGTGGTCATGTCAATGTGCTTAGATACGGTGTCAGCCATACGCTCTCAATCTCTAACATGCTCTTTCGTGCTTATTTGCGCAGATGATGATACTCCTAATCGACTAGTCATTGGGGACGTTCTTAAACGACTGGTCATTCAAGAACGTCCCCAATGACTAGGTGGGGAAGGCGTGCGACAATGGTGGGCGTTGTGTTGTTCGCGCTAAGGAGTTGCCATGTTGTTGTGTCCCGTTTGCCATGAGCCGTTGGTGGACAATGAGCGCGGTGCTGCATGCGCGGGCGGACACCGGTTTGACCGTGCGCGCGAGGGCTATCTATATCTACTGCGCTCGTCCAAGAGCGGCGACTCTATGGGCGATCCCAAGTCGCAGGCACGCAGCCGCCGTGACTTTCTGAATTGCGGTTACTATGCGCCGTTGCGCGATGCGATGGTTGAGTTGGCGCGCAAGCAGGTGTCTGGGCGCGCCGCGTCTGTGAACGGCCCCATGACGCTGCTCGATATTTGCTGTGGCGAGGGCTACTACACCAGCGCCATGGGCGCGGTGCCGGGCGTGGATGCTTACGGTTTCGACCTGGGCAAAGAGATGGTGCGCTTGGCGGCCAAGCGCGGCGATGCGACCTACTTCGTGGCCAACATGAAGGACATCCCTGTGGCCGATGGCGCCTTCGATATGGTGACCGAGCTCTTCGCTCCCTTTAACGAGCGCGAGTTTGCCCGCGTGCTGGCGCCGGAGGGTTCGCTCTACACCGTGGTGCCGGGTGCCCGTCATCTGTTTGGGCTCAAGGAGGTGCTCTACGACACGCCGTACCTTAACGATGAGAAGCTGCCGAAGACCACCGAGCTCGAGTTAGTCGGAACGCAGCGGGTATCTGCGAATATTACGCTTCAGACCCAGGCCGATATCGAGGCGGTGTTCCAGATGACGCCGTACTACTATCGCACACGCCCTGCCGACAAAGAGCGCCTGGCAAATTTGGATACCCTTCAAACCGACATCGACTTCATCATCGCCGAGTACCGCCACAGCTAACAACCTGCCAAAAAGGGACAGGTTTGTTTTGGCAGGTTTTATCTGGGCAAACGTAAAGGGCCGACCGCGTGCTACGCGATCGGCCCTTTTTAGTTGCCTGGCTGCAGGGGTTATGAGAAGCGAGCGCTTATAGGCGGTCCTTGTTCTCGGCCTTAACGGCGTGTGCCTGCTGAACAAAGAACAGGTCGTACACCACGATGACAAAGGCGCCAAAGTTGATGGCGTCGCCGCCAAACGCGGGAAGCGTGAGCACCGCTTGGGCAAGCGTGGCGACCGCGGCAACAATACCGAGCTTAAACGCGCCGTCCACCTGCGAAGGCTTGTTGGCGCCCTTGATACCGGCGACGCCTGCGGCAAGGTCGACGAGACCCTTGGCGATAAGCACGACCGCCGCGAGCGTGGCGTACGAACCGTACGTGGAATCGAGACCGCCCGTGGCGATACCGACGCCGGCGGTGACGAGGCTGGCGATGCCCAAAACAAAGTAGATGAGAGCAAGGATTTTGAGAGTCTTGCGAGTGAAGCTCATGGCTGGTCCTTTCGATACGAGTACGCCAACTTGGCGCACCCAATGTGCTGCACATATGGTGAAGCACATTGTAGTTCAACGCGGCGATGCATGCGTTTGAAAGCGCATTGAGCCCGCGCGGCCCAACCCAACCTTTCAAAAGGGAAAGCTGGGCGTAAGTCAAATCGATGGCAGCGTATGCGTGGCGCTGCGATGATGGGTCCATGGTAAGAGCTGGTCTCAAGGAGGAGCCATGATGTACGGAGCAGGGCAAGTGCATGAGCCGCGGTCGTTGGGAAGGCGCATGGGTGATTCTGTGATCGCTGCCGTGTGCACGGGATTGATGGCGGTGCTTTGCATTGGGATGCTGTGGGCCATGTCGCATGTGGGACAATAGCGGACGGTTGGGTGCCGACATAAACGGCGCTCGCGTATTCGTTTTGCTTGTTAAGGAGTACCCATGGGCGTCGTTGATCCCTTTTCTGTTGCTCGGTCCGCGGGGCTTGAGCTAATCGGGAAGTCCGAGGGCCTCACGCTCACCGACGGCACGATGGAGCTGCGTGCCGATTTTGGCCGCATGCTTCCACGGCTCAAGCAGGGCCGTCTGCAGCAAGAACTGCTGGTAAAGGCTGCGCGCACAAAAGGCATCGAGCGCCCATGGGCGATTGATGCCACGGCAGGCTTTGGCGAGGATTCGCTGCTGCTGGCGGCTGCGGGTTTTGCCGTCGATCTGTATGAGCAGGATTGCGTGATTGCGGCGCTCCTTCAGGATGCTCTGGAGCGCGCGGCGGATGATCCGGCGCTTGCGGCTGCCGTGGCTCGCATGCGCCTTCATGCGGGCGAGGACAGCATTGCCGGCCTTCGCCATACAGCTGAGCTGATCGAGCAGGGCGAGCTCGCGGCTCCCGACGTGGTGTATCTGGACCCCATGTTTCCCGAGCGCACCAAAAGTGCGGCGGTCAAAAAGAAGTTCCAACTCTTGCACCATTTGGAACAGCCGTGTGCCGATGAGGAGACGCTGGTCGAAGCTGCGCTTGCGGTGCATCCACGCAAAGTCGTTATCAAGCGGCCGGTGAAGGGCCCGCTGCTTGCCGGCGTTAAGCCGAGCTATCAACTTGCGGGCAAGGCCGTTCGCTACGATGTTTTGGTGCCGCCGCGCCCGTAGCTTGCGTGCGATGGTTGGCGCTCCGTCGGTGCCGTGCCGATGCGGGGTCTATTTCCAAGGGTGCGACGTTAGGTGCCAGCCGCCGCAGTATTCGCATTTGTAACAGGCCAAACCACGCCGCCCGCGGTTTTCGCATTCGGCCATAACGGCCTCGGCCTCGGCGCGCGTGTCGTAACGGTTTTTGCGTTCGCACGACTTGTAGCGCCAGGCCTCATCGCGTTCGGCATCCAGGGCGTCGCGGCGCTCGTCCTCGCGTGCAAACAGGTCGCTCATATCGCCGCCCGTGGCAGCGCCCAAAAACTCGCTTTTGGCTTTTGACCAAGCGGCTCGCTTTTTGCTCCCCATCTGCTTCGTGCCCCTCTCCAAACGCTGGTATCATTGCCCAATCAAAGTGATACCAATAAACGTGAGGTCGCCGCGTGATGATCAGAAAAACCCTCGATACCGACATTCCTGCCGCCATGGCTATCTATGACGCGGCCCGCGCCTTTATGCGCGCGCATGGCAACGCCACGCAGTGGCCCGAGGGCACGCCTTCTGCCGAGCAACTGGCTGCCGATATCGCCGCTGGTGGCAGCTATGTGTGCGAAGTCGACGGCCGCGTGGTAGCGACGTTTGCCTTTCTGCCGGGGCCGGACAGCTCCTACGATGCGATCGAGGGCGGCCAGTGGCACGGCGACGCCCCGTATGCTGTGCTGCACCGCGTGGCATCCGACGGCACCACGCATGGCGTTGCGGCCGCGATGTTTGCCTTTGCCAAGGAACGTATCGACCATCTGCGTATCGACACGCACCAAGATAACCTGCCTATGCAGGGCGCCATCGCCAAGGCCGGGTTTAAGCGCGCCGGTATCGTATATGTGTCGGACGGTACGCCGCGCGTCGCGTTTGATTGGCTGCGCGAGGCATAAAGGCCGAGTCACATACCAGCGTTTCACCGAAATGAAAATGGCCCCGAGTGGGGCCATTTTTGGTAAAACGCGTTGTTGTGGGGCTCGCGTTGTTATCGCCCCAGATGAGCCCGGGCAGACAAAAAGGGGAGGTGCCGGCTTTCGCAAGGCGCGAACCTACGAAAATCGCCGCGCGGCAACGCGGGGCGATGAGCTCGGTCGGGGGATAGGGCCCGCTTCGCCCGCCGGCACGTAAATTGTATCATCCAGTGTGGAACGAGGATGCCTGTTGCCGCGTGCGATGGGCTTGTAATAAGAGGAGAGCCATGTCGAAGCAAGCGGTCGTTGGAATCTTGGCGCATGTCGATGCCGGCAAGACCACGTTGGCCGAGGCCATGCTGTTCAACGCGGGTCGCATTCGCAAGCGCGGCCGCGTGGACGATGGCGATTCGCATCTGGATACGAACGAGATTGAGCGCGAGCGCGGCATTACGATTTTCTCGTCGCAGGCCGTGCTCGACCATGGCGATACCCACGTCATGCTCGTGGATGCACCGGGGCATGTCGATTTTTCTGCCGAGGCGGAGCGCACATTGCGCGCGCTCGACTATGCGATTTTGGTTGTGGGTGCCAACGATGGCGTGCAGGGACACACCGAAACCCTGTGGCGCCTGCTTGCGCGCTATGACATTCCGACGTTCATCTTTATCAACAAGATCGATTTGGAGAATCCCGGCCGCGATGTTTTGCTGGCACAACTTGGGCAACGTCTTTCCGAGGGCTGCCTGGATGCCAACGAACTGCTGACGGGTGGTGGCGTTCAGGAAGACGCTGCCGCGTTAGACGAAGAAGCGCTCGAGGAGTTTCTTGAGGCGGGTGAGCTTTCTGTCGCAACGCTGTCGCGCATGGTTGCCGAGCGCAAGCTCTTTCCCTGTTTTGCCGGCTCGGCGCTCAGGGACCAAGGCGTGGACGAGCTGCTGGATGGCATATGTGCGCTGATGCGTGAACAGACATGGCTCCCGGAGTTTGCCGCGCGCGTCTATCGTGTCAGCCGCGGGGATCGCGGCGAGCGCTTGGCATGGGTTAAAGTGACCGGCGGCACGCTGCACGCAAAACAGATGATTGGTGGACGTTCCGGTGCCGAGGCATGGGAGCAGAAGGTCGATCGGGTACGCATCTATAACGGCGAAAAGTATGAGCTTGCCCAAGAAGTTGCTGCTGGCGGTATTTGTGCCGTGACGGGTCTTGCGCACGTTCGCCCGGGGGACGCCCTGGGCGCGGAGCCCGCGGGCGATGCGCCTGTCATTGCGCCGGTCCTCACCTATACGGTGCTTCCGGGCGAACACGATGTCCATGCGGTGTTCAAAGCACTGACTGAGTTGGCGGACGAAGATCCCATGCTCGGCGTAAGCTGGAACACTCATCTTGAGCAGATTCATTTGCAGTTGATGGGCGCCGTGCAACTCGAGGTCGTGCAGCGGGTGTTGGCCGATCGCTTTGGCCTTTCGGTTGAGTTTGAGTCTGGCGGCATTCTCTATAAGGAGACCATTTCGCAGCCGGTCGAGGGCGTGGGCCACTTTGAGCCACTGCGCCACTATGCCGAGGTGCATCTGCGCCTGGAGCCGTTGCCAGCGGGTTCGGGCGTGCAGTTTGGCACCGTGACCTCGACCGACGAGCTCGATCTTAACTGGCAACGTCTGGCGCTCACCAACGCCATGGAGCGCGATCACCTGGGCGTGCTGACCGGCTCTCCCATCACCGATGTGCGCATTACGCTCACGGGCGGCCGCGCGCATGCCAAACACACCGAGGGTGGCGATTTTCGCCAGGCCACGTACCGTGCGATTCGACAGGGACTCATGCAGGCGCGTGAGGCGGATGCTGCGGTGCTGCTGGAGCCGTGGTATCGCTTTGAGCTCGAGGTGCCGGGGGAGTGCGTGGGCCGGGCACTCTCGGATGCCACGCGCATGGGTGCCGAGTACGAGCCGCCGACGATGGCGGGAGACCGGGCGAAGCTTGTGGGTCGCGTGCCGGCATCTGAGGTGCAGGATTACGCGCTGGAGGTGGCTGCCTACACGAGTGGTCGCGGGCATCTGTACCTAGAGTTCGCCGGCTATGCGGCTTGCCATGATGCCGAGCGCGTCATCGAGACGGCCGCCTATGAGCCCGAGGCCGATCTGCCCAACACGCCCGACTCGGTCTTTTGCTCTCACGGCGCCGGCTACACGGTCAAATGGTACGACGTACCCACCGCAGCCCACGTAAAGGTCGATTCCGCCACCTTCCGCCCCTGGCGAGCGGCAGACGCGGAGTTTTTCGGCCACATGTGACAAAGGGGCAGTTCCTTTGTTACATGCTATTGGTATAACTCGGTACAAGTTGGTATAACTATTACCAGGGTTTGCCAATCCGAGGAGGCCGACATGAACCCGAATCCCTTTAAGCCAACGGCAGGCAAGCGGCCTCCGATACTCATCGGTCGTGAGTCGGTCATCGAAGATTTCGAGGAAGGGCTCGATAACGGCGCCGGAGCGCCGGGTAGGTTCATGCTCATTACGGGAAACCGCGGCTATGGCAAAACGGTTCTCCTGCGGGAACTGCAACGTCTCGCCAACGAGCGCGGATGGGCGGTTGTCTCCGATTCCGCCTCGCTTGGCTTATGCGACCGCTTGGCCGACGCGCTTCGCTCGAATAAACCCGTTGTGACGTCAATGGAGTTTGGGCCGTCGTTTGGCCGGATGTCGGTCGAGGCGGCGCGAGCAAAGGGCGAAACGTTGCGAGGGCTGGTCAACGAGCGCCTCAAGAAGCTCGGTCCAGGCAAGGGCATACTGTTTGCGATTGACGAGGCCCAATCTGCGTCTATCGAGGAACTGGCGGCGCTGGCCGTTCTCTATCAGCAAGTGCTCGGAGATCAAGATGCTACGGGCTTGTCCGATAGCGACCAGCGCGGTCTTGCGCTGGTGTTCGCCGGCTTACCCAGTATGGTTGATGACTTGCTCGAAGAGCCGAGCGTGACGTTTTTGCGCCGCGCCCAGCAGCGTACGCTGGGGGCGATTGCTTTGCCCGAAGTGCGCGATTCATATATCCAGACGGTCAAAGACGCTGGTCTTTACGTTGATGCGGAGACGGCGGACCTTGCGGCGCGCAAGAGCATGGGGCATCCCTATATGGTTCAGCTGGTGGGCTATTACATGTGGCGGTCTGCTGTCCGGCGTGGCTCGCAGGTCATTGAAGAGCGCGATGTTGAGGCTGGGCACGCGGATGCCGTCTCCGAGTTCTACGAAGCGGTTGACGCGCCCCTGTATTACGGGCTGCGCAGTCCACAGCGCCTCTTTATCGAGGCTATGGCGGTTGACGAGGACAAGCCGACGCGCATGGCGGACATCATTGAGCGTTGCGACCGAACCCAAAGCTGGGCGAGTAAATATCGCGCAAGCCTGATTCGCGAGCGCGTCATCGAGGCTGCCGGATACGGCCTCGTCCGGTTTACCGTGCCCATGCTGGGCGCGTACATTCGCGATCGCGTTCTATGGCATGAGTAGGGTGATAAGGGTGACGGAACAGAAGATGAGCCCGCAGGCTATCGAGGTACGTGGCGCACGTGTCCATAACCTCAAGGACATCGATATCGATATTCCGCTGGGAAAGCTGGTGGGTATTGCCGGCGTATCGGGTTCGGGCAAGAGTTCGCTGGCGTTGGGAGTTCTTTATGCCGAGGGCTCGCGCCGCTATCTTGAGGCGCTCAGCACCTATACCCGCCGTCGTCTGACGCAGGCCGAGCACGCTCAGGTGGACGAGGTACTGCACGTGCCGGCGGCGCTCGCATTGCATCAGCGCCCGAGCGTGCCGGGCGTGCGTTCCACCTTTGGCACCATGACCGAGCTCAACAATAGCCTGCGCCTGCTCTTTAGCCGCTGCGCCCATCACGTGTGCCCGCATTGCGGGGCGCGTGTGGAGCCGAGCCTTAACGTGGCTGCGGGCCTGTCGCTCACGTGTCCGACATGCGGCCGCGAGTTCTACGCGCCGAGTGCTGAGGATTTGGCTTTCAATAGCGGCGGTGCGTGCCCTACCTGCGGCGGCACCGGTGTTATGCGCGAGGTAGACGAGGCGAGCCTGGTGCCCGACGAGTCAAAGACTATCAACGAGGGTGCGGTGCTTCCCTGGGGCACGCTCATGTGGGACCTGATGAAGCAGGTGGCCGGCGAGATGGGCGTGCGCACCGACGTGCCGTTTAACCAGCTCACGCCTCAAGAGCGCGACATCGTGTTTCACGGCCCGGCGGTTAAGAAGCACATTCTCTACGTTCCCAAAAACGGCGAGGGCGCCACGCCGCTCGACTTTACCTATTACAACGCCGTCTATACCGTTGAGAATGCGCTCGCCAAGGTTAAGGACGATAAGGGGCTTAAGCGTGTGGCTCGCTTTTTGCGCGAGGGACCATGCCGTGACTGCGCCGGCACGCGTCTCTCCGAGGCTGCGCGCCAGCCCCAGGTGCGCGGTATCAATCTGGCTCAGGCCGCGGCCATGACGCTTGGTGATGCGATCGAGTGGGTGCGCGGGGTGCCCGCATCCTTGCCGGCCGAGATGCGGCCCATGGCGACGGATATCTGCGATTCGTTTTTGAGCACGGCTCGTCGTCTGGTCGACCTGGGTCTCGATTACCTTTCGCTCGATCGCGCCGGTGCCACGCTCTCCACGGGTGAGCGCCAGCGCGTGCAGCTCGCCCGTGTGGTGCGCAACCGATCGACGGGCGTGCTCTATGTGCTGGACGAGCCCTCAATTGGCTTGCATCCTGCCAATGTCGACGGCTTGGTGGGCGTAATGCGCGACCTGGTGGATGACGGCAATACCGTGGTTGTTGTCGACCACGATACACGTGTGCTGGCGGAGGCTGATTATCTGGTCGAGATGGGCCCCGTTGCCGGAGCAGGCGGCGGCAACGTAATCGCCGCTGGTACGGTAGACGAGGTCGAGCAATCGCAGGACAGCCGTATCGCGCCGTTTTTGCGCTCAGAGCCCAAGCGCTTGCGTCCGCAGGTGACTGACGACGAAATGTTCGACCAGGGCCATATCCGCATGGCGACCGATACCATCCATACCGTCAAGCCGCTCGAAGTCGATATTCCGCGCGGTCGCTTGGTCGCGGTTACGGGTGTTTCGGGTTCGGGCAAGACGACGTTGGTGCTCGAGACGCTCATCCCGGCGCTTAAGGCGCAGGCAGCTGGCGAGCGCTTGCCACGCCACGTGCGCTGGATCGATGCCGAGGGCATTGCGCGTGCCAACCTGATTGACGCCACGCCCATCGGTGCCAACGTGCGCTCGACGGTGGCAACCTATGCCGACATCCATGATGAGCTGCGCCGCGCCTTCGCCCGTACGCCCGAGGCCAAGGCAGCCGGCTACAAGGCGGGCGCCTTTAGCTACAACACTGGCGCTTTGCGCTGCCCTACGTGCGATGGCACGGGCTCGATATCGCTCGACGTGCAGTTTTTGCCCGACGTCGAGATCGTCTGTCCGGCATGTCGCGGCTCACGTTATGCAGACGCGGCTTCGCATATCCATCGCGAGGGCAAGGACGGGAGCTTACTGACGTTGCCGCAGCTCATGGACATGAGTGTGGACGAGGCCCTCGACGCCACGCTGGGACTCAAGAAGGTTCAGGCGCGCTTGCAGACCTTGCACGACCTGGGCTTGGGTTATCTCACGCTCGGCGAGCCCACGCCGGCGCTTTCGGGCGGCGAGGCGCAGCGTCTTAAGCTCGCGAGCGAGATGGGCCGCGTGCAGGATGATGCCGTGTTTGTGTTCGACGAGCCCACGATCGGCCTGCATCCGCTCGATGTTCAGGTGTTGCTGAGTGTGTTTGACGGCCTCGTCGCCAAGGGCGCCACAGTTGTCGTGATCGAACACGACCTCGACCTTATCCGCAACGCCGACTATGTGATCGACATGGGCCCGGGCGGCGGTGACGCGGGCGGGCAAATCGTCTGCGCCGGCACGCCGGGCGACATCGTGGCCTGCCCCGCAAGCATCACCGGCCGCTACCTATAACCGAATGTGACAAAGGGACAGTTCCTTTGTCACATTCCCGGAAAGCCTGTTTGGCGCAGGGCCTCGTAGAGGACGATGGCGGCGCTGTTGGAGAGGTTGAGAGCGCTGATGCGGTAGTCGTCCGGGTCGACGAAGTTGCCGCAGATATCCTGTCGAAGGATGGCTTCGTGGCTGTCCTCGGTATGCCCGAGCGACTCCTCGTGGGCCTCCCAGGCGTCGGCGTTTTCGAGCGAGTCGCAATCGCGCAACATGGGGATGCGCTCGCAGCGCTCGGGCGCCGCGGCAAGCAGTGGCTCGGGAATCCCCGAGCTCTCGCTGCCAAAGACCAAATAGTCACCGCCGCGGTAGGTACTCTGCGCATAGGTGCGGCGTGCCTTTTTGGTCAGCAGATGCAGGCGCTCGTCAGCGGGGGAGAGACCGTTGCGCGCAAGGAAATCCTCCCAGCCGGCATAGGTCGTCACGTCCAAATTCTGCCAGTAGCCCAGGCCGGCGCGACGTACCGTCTTGTCATCGAGCGAAAAGCCCAGCGGCTCTACCAGATGCAGGCGGGCGCCGGTGACCACGCAGGTACGGCCGATATTGCCCGTATTGGCCGGAATCTCGGGCGCATACAGCACAATGTTGAACATGAATCTCCTTGGCATAGAACGAAAAACCACCACGAAGGGGACGGGCACCTTCGTGGTGGTTTGGCGGTTACGTAGCGGAAAAATGCCCGCTTGGATAAACCTAGGCGCGGTGCCAGTCAGTCAGGCAGGCATCGAGGGAGGCGATGAGCGCATCCTTGTCCATGTGACGGCCGATGATGCACAGGCTCGTCATGCGGTCGCCCGTCTTGTCGTCCCAAATCTGCATGATCTCGGGGTTCTCGTCGATAATCTTCTGCTTCTCGCCTTCGGGCGCCGAATCGACAAACAGGCCGTTCTCCATCAAGCGCATCTGGTGTCCGGCCTGCTCGAACATGTAGCACATGTCCGGATCGCCGGCCTGCCACAGCGGACCCTTGACGCGAATGACTTCGTCGGGCCACTCCTGCTCAACAAAATTGGTGAACTTCTGCAGGTCAAACGGCTTGCGGCGCGAGTACACAAAAGTCTCGATGTCGTACTCGAGCACCTCGGGGTCGTCGTGCTCCTCAGGATGCTCCATGGCCTCGATCCAGGCGGCGGAGTTGTAGGCGCGCATAAAGTCGAAGCGGTCGGTATCGAGCAACTCCTCCATGGGGACCTCGCCGTTTTGAGCCTCGACGATCACGGCGTCCTTCTGCAGGCTGCGCACGATGGCCTTGAGCTCGGCGATCTGCTCAGGGCTCACGGTATCGGTCTTGTTGAGGATCAGCGTGGAGCAGAACTCGATCTGCTGGATGAGCAGGCTCTCGATGTCGTCCTCGTCGATATCCTCGGCCAGCAGGTCGCGACCGCCGTTGAACTCGTCATACATGCGGGCGCAATCGACCACGGCCACGATGTTGTCGAGCGCAAGCTTGGGCTCGCCGCCCACCTTGGCCTCGTCGCAGAAGCTCGAGATGGTGTAGGCGATGGGGATAGGCTCGCAGATACCCGAGGCCTCGATGATGATGTAGTCGAACTTGCCCGAATCGGCGATGCCCTGCAGCTGGTTGGCAAGGTCGTCCGAAAGCGTGCAGCAGATGCAGCCGTTGGTGAGCGGGATGAGGTCGTCGGTCTCGGAAAGGCCGCCGTCGGCGATGAGGCTGGCGTCGACGTTGATCTCGCCGATATCGTTGACGATCACGGCGGCGCGGATGCCGCCGTCGTTAGCGAGGATGTGGTTGAGCAGTGTGGTCTTGCCGGCACCGAGGTATCCGGTAAGCATGATGATCTTCACGGGTTTGTTGGGCATGTGCCCTCCTTTGTTAGACATGGCTTACAGTTGAATCTTATGCCAAACGCCTGCTCTTATACCCACGCGCCGGCAAATAACACAGGCTACTCCCAGGCTCCCCATACATCGGGGCAATAACCGACGGTGGCCTTTTTGCCGTTGCGCACGATGGGCTCGGCTAGAACCTGCTGGTTCTCGAGCAACTTGTCGAAGCGCTGGCTAGGGGTGAGGTGCTGGATGAGCGCGAGCGTCTCCTCGTCCTTGGCCTTGGGGTTGAGCAGCTTGTCGATGCCGCCGACCGCCTGCATCACGCTCGTGAGCTCGCCTTTGCTCATCTCCTTTTCCTTAAGGTCGATAAACTGCACCTTGATGCGGCGCTCCTTAAAATAGCGCTGGGCCTTCTTGGTATCGAAGGACTTCTTGGTGCCAAAAATCTGGATATTCATGTTCCGCCGTTCTAACGAATGAAGTTGGTGCGCTCGCGATCGGCTTCGGGGGCTTCGATGCCGGCAGCCTGCCCTGCCTCGATACAATGCAGGAGCCAAGCCATGTTCTTGCCGATGTTGCGCATGGTGGCCAGGCCCTCGGCGTCCTGGGCGGCCTCGCCCGGCATGGCACCAAAGACGTTGTTCCAGTATGTGGAGGCCACCACGGGCATCTGGTTGATAGTGAAGTATTTGTTGAGTACATCGAAGGTGGTCGACGTGCCGCCGCGACGGGCGACGGCGACCGCGGCACCCGGCTTGTGCACAAAGGCCTTGCTGCCAGCATAGAATGCGCGGTCGAGAGCCGAGAGGATGCGTCCGCTGGGATGCGCATAGTAGACGGGGGAGCCAAAGACAAAGCCATCTGCCTGCTCGGCGGCAGCGATGAGCTCGTTCACCACGTCGTCGTCAAAGGTGCAGCGACCGCCAAGCTTGCCGCACTGACCGCAGCCGATGCAGTCGCGGATGGGCTTGGCGCCCAGTTGGAATACCTCGCTGTCGATGCCCTCGGCTTTAAGTTGCTCGGCGACTTCGGCGAGCGCGCGAGCGGTGTTGCCGTTTGCCTTGGGGCTGCCATTGACCAAAAGAACCTTCATCACAAACTCCCTCTGCTGTTGGTGACTTCTGCAGAGGATTATCGCACGATGGGGGAGGCGGTGCGGGCGTGGTGCTAATCCAGTTTGGTACCTGGCACCTGCACGGCTTTCCCGAGCAACACTTTGAGCTCGTTCAAAATGGAAACGGGCTGTCGGTCGACGGTATCCAGATGAAGCGTGGCCACGCGAAGGGGCGGCTGATATTCAAACGAGCCAAAGAGCACGGGAGAGCCCAGGAACCGCTCGATTTCCTTTGCGATCGCGTCGGTCTCTTCGGGATCGAATTCGTCGAAAAGCGCCACGAACATCGGTCCGGTCGAGCGGAACAGACGACCCTTACCGCGCGAACAATCCATGAGGCAGGCGGCACTCTCCGCCAAAACGCGGTCGCCTGCATCAAAGCCAAAGCGGGCATTGACCTGAGCGATATCGTCGATTTTAATGGCGACCAAGCCCGCCTTGCGCGCGACGCGACGCATTTCGCCAATGGCGTTGACCAGGGCGTGGATGTCGCCCAGGCCGGTCACGGAATCGGTCGTATCTGCCAAGCTGCGGTTGATAATCATGCCCACGTACATGTTGGGCTCGGTATCGGTGCCGTCCAAGCGGTAGCCCGTGCAGTCGCAAAGCACGTATGCTTCGGTGGCATCCATCACGCGATACTGCATGTAGTGGAAGTGCCACGTACCGTTTATCACCATGTCGAGCTCGGCGCGTACGTTGTCGCGGTCCTCGGGGTGAACGCGGGCAAGCCACAAGTCGAGTGAGTTGTAGGGATGCTGGGAGGGCAGGTCAAAATCGCGTACGGCATTAACCGACCATTGTGATTCGCCCGTATCGAGATTGAGGATAAACGGATAGCGCGTCTCGGAGCTCATAGAGATCGCTTGGAATACGCGGTCGTTGCACGGAAGCTGCTCGGCAATTGGGTGTGGCGGCGCGTCATTGTCTTTCGGTTGCTGCACACGATGCATAAGCTTATAGCGATACATCTTGCGATCGGCATCCATCGTCATCTGGCGACGCGTGTCGCCGGCAAGTGGATTGACGCGCGAGCAGCCAAAGCTAAAGCTAGCGATCATGGGCGCCTTGCCACCTGAGCTCGCCTCGATCAGCCCGGCACGTACCTGCTCCAAGCGCTGCTCGAGTTCAGTCTCGTTTGCAGAGAGCGAGATAAGCACAAACTCGTCTCCACCGATACGGAACAGCATCTCATCGTGCTCCATGGTTTCGGAGAGCGTGCGACAGATGCTCAGAATATAGCGATTGCCTTCGGCGTGGCCAAACCTATCATTGCAATGCTTGAGATGGTCGATGTCAATATAGGCGCAGGTGAAGGGGTCGCCTTTGCGCCAGAGCTGCTCGACGTGACGGTCGAGTCCGCCACGGTTGTCCAAGTTGGTGAGCGGATCGATATAGGCGTTGCACTCAAGCAGCTGGCGCTCTTGTTGCAGGATGGCATGCGTCTTTTGCAGTTGCTCACCAACGGCGCGTAGCTCAGCAGGCAGCACGGAAACATCGAGTTCGGCGGTCGAGACACCATTCGCAAGTCGCTGAAGATAGGCAATAATCGATTGCTCGCCCAAGCGATATGACTCGTTCATGATGAATAACCTCCTTGGGCAGAACAACGGTTTGTATCATATCCCCAATTCGGTTTGAATTGGGGATATAAGTTAGCTAATGGAGACAAATGTCCCCTTCGGCGGTGGTGTTTTGCGCGCGAGCGTATCAGTTGTTTTTGCCACCATCGAGCAATGCCTCAAAATCATTCGCCGGCATGGGGCGGTAGTAGAGGAAGCCCTGAGCGTAGCGGGCGCCCATGTGGCGTAGTATGTTTGCCTGCTCATTTGTCTCGACGCCTTCGACCACGACGGGCAGATGGAGCGACTGCGCCATCTCGAGCATCGATGACACGATCTGCGCGCTGCGGCCTTGATCGCGGTCGGTGGGCACAAAGGTGCGGTCGAGCTTGATGACGTCGACGTTGACGTTCTTGAGCATCGCGAGCGTGGACTGGCCGGTGCCAAAATCGTCCATATGGGTCGAGAAGCCGCGGGTGTGCAGGTCGGCTGTCAGTTTGTCCACGGCCTCGGACTCCCCCGTATAAGCCGTCTCGGTGATCTCGATACGCATGAGCTCGGGCGGTAGGTTGTATTGGGCGGCGAGCGCCCCCATATGTTCGGCAACGTCGCAGGCAAGGATATCCACGCGCGACACATTAAGCGAGACCGGAACCACGCGAAGTCCTCGATCGATGCGCCCGCGCAGCCACGAGGCGACACCCTGCCAAATGTACTTGTCGAGCGTCACCACAAAGCCGCTTTCCTCGAGTGCGGGGATAAACGTTGCGGGCGAAATGAGAGAGCCGTCCTTGTCAATCCAGCGGGTGAGTGCTTCGGCGCCAATGATCTCGCCGGTTTCCATATCAACCTGGGGCTGCAGGTAGTAGGTGATGCGGTCGTTTGAGAGCGCATACTGGAACTCGGTGAGGGTGCGGTGAAACGCCACCTCGCGCTTGTATTCCTCGGGGCGAAAGACGGCGATGCGATCCTTAAAATCGTTTTTGGCGCGCCGATTGGTAAACATGGCCTTGGCCTGCGCGTCGATGGTGATTTCCTCGTTGGGGTCGATGGGGCAAACGCCCATGGACGGCCAGAAACCCACGCCGTCATCATGCTTGGCCACGGCGGCACGAACGCGGTTATAGATTTGATGGACGGTGTTGTGCTCAAAGGGGATGAGAATGCAAAAGTCGTCTTGGCCCCAGTATCCTGCGACGCCCATCTCGGCATTCTCGATGTCTTTGAGGACCGTGCCCACATCGGCGAGCACGCGGTCGCCCTCGGCCTGTCCGTGCCATTCGTTGAACAGTCGCATATGACCCATGTCGACGGTGGCGATACACCAAGCGGCGTCGCGCCTTGTCTTAAGAAATGCGTTGGCACGCCGCATAAACTCGCTGGGTCGATAGAGGCCCGTGAGCGTATCGATGCGTTCGGCGACGGCGCTTTTACGCTCAATCTCGGGTATGGGGAGGCTGTCGTTGGGTGCAAGCCCGCCGGCGGCGCGAAGACGACGGTCGAGTTCGCCTAAAACAGCGGTCGCTTGATTGATTAAGCGCTCGTAAAAGGCCGGGACGACAAGACAGACGGGGGTAATGGTGTCGTTCGCGATTCGAACAGGAGCGAAAACGGCCTCTTTAAGATGATGGGTCAGTTGCTCGAATGCCTCGTGGTCCAGATCGTTGCTGAGCACGACGAACTGGGCGTTTCGCGAGCGGAAGACGCGACTTCTGCCGCGGGTGATCGATAGCATGCGGCCTGCGTATTCGGCGAGCATGTTGTCGACAGCCTCGGCCCCGTAGAGCTCGTTGAACTTTGCCGTGCCACAAATGCGGACCGCTATAAGCCCCGTCTCGCAACGGTCGCGACGGCAGGCATCGATAGCGTTGATCAGCATACGCTGCGTTCCGAGGCCCGTGGCGGCGTCGACGGTCTCGGCGAGTGAGTGGTTAACAAGTTCGCCGACATAGAGCGAGGGGGTATTTCCGTCGCCGTCGATGCGAAACCCGCGAGCGCGGCAGAGGACGTAGTCGCCCGCGGCATTGCGCATGCGGTACTGCATGACGCGGCGGTGTTTGGAGCCATTATAGATTTGGTCGATGTCGTTGATGTAGGCCTCAAGGTCATCGGGGTGGACGCGCGTTTTCCAGTAATCGTGGCAGTTGCCTACATGCTCAGAAGGAAGACCGAGATCGCGCAGGGCGCCTTGTGACCATAGGGTGCGATGTTTGTCCAAGTTCTCGATAAAGCAATAACGGCCTTCGTTGAGCATCGAAAAGGCGTCAAAAACGCGATCGCTTATTTCGAAGTCGTCGGTGTGGACTTGCGCGATATTGCGTCGATCAAGATGCATGGCATGGCGTAGCTTGTAGTCGTACATGCGATGGTCGGCATCGAGTGTCATGCGATTGGAGACTTCACCCAGGGCGGGGTCGGCGTGCGACACTCCGTAGCTAAACGAGTGAGGCATCTCGGAATCGTTGTTTTTGAGTAGGACCGTTCGGCAGTGTTCCAGGCGCTCGGCGAGGTCGTCCTCGGTCGCAATCGTAGACAGGATGGCAAACTCGTCGCCGCCTATGCGAAACGCCGCCTCGTCCACTTTCATATACAGCTTGAGATAGAGACTTACCTGCAAGATATAGCGGTTGCCCTCGTCATGCCCAAAGACGTCGTTGCAGTGCTTAAGGTTATCGATGTCGATAAACGCCATGGTCACGGGCAGTTCCTGCTCCCAGATTTCCTCTAGGGAATGGGCAAAGCCGCCGCGGTTGCCAAGTCCGGTGAGCTGGTCGGTAAAGGCCGTCCTAATCAGATCATCCTGACGCTCGAGAAGGTCACGGACGGTCTTTTCGAGCGTTTCGGTGTAATTGCTGGCGGTGTCCATGTTGTAAGCGGCTTTCTGAGGTCGGGGCGGATGGCGTCGGGCGAGCTCGTAGTGTACACGCGTCGTTGCTCGGCGCCTTGCGTGTATCCAGGCCCCCGCCTTGCTGCGTTGTTGAGTTACTTTGCCGGCTAATGTTCGCTGTTGATAACAGCTGAGTAGTATAGACAACAGTGCACAATTATATATGGGCGCACATGCTGTGGGCGGCTATTATTCGCCAAACGGCAACGCCTGGGTGCGCATGAAAAATGCGACTGAGTCGATATATGTTGACGGGTATACTTGTCCCGTTTTAAAACGCAGGAACGGAGATGGTCACATGGCACAGCCGGATACGACGCGCACGGTGGGGCTTGCGCTCGAGGGAGGCGGCTACCGCGGTATGTATACGGCGGGCGTGCTCGACGTTTGGATGGAGCGCGGTTTGACCTGCGACCATATGGTGGGTGTCTCGGCGGGCGCGGCGTTTGGCTACAACTTTAAATCGCGCCAGATCGGCCGTGCCATTCGTTACAACAAGGCTTATTGCGCCGACAAGCGCTATGCGAGCGTGACCAGCTGGCTGCGAACCGGCGATATGTTCAATGCCGATTTTGCCTATCACGAGGTGCCTATCGAGCGCGATCCCATCGACTTGGAGGCGTATCGCGCCTGCCCCATGCGATTTACGTGCGTGTGTACCGATATCGAGACGGGCAAGGCCGTCTACCACGATCTACCGTATGGCGACGAGCGCGATATCGAGTGGATCCGGGCGTCGTCTGCCATTCCTGTGGCGACGCGTCCCGTTGCTATTGACGGGCATAAGTATCTGGATGGTGGCGTGGCTGATTCTATTCCCAGCGCATGGCTGTTTGCGCAGGGGTATGACCGCAATATCGTGGTACTCACGCAGCCGGCGGGCTTTGTGAAGCAGCCCAACAGCGTGATGCCCATGCTGCGGCGCGTGTTCCGTCACTATCCGGAGTTTGTTGCAGCGCTTGAGCATCGGCATGAGGTCTACAATGCCACGCTCGATGACCTGGCACGTCGAGAGGCTGCCGGGGAAATCTTTGTGGTGCGGCCGAGCGAATCGGTGAAGGTGCCGTCGCTGTGCCGCGAACCGGATGAGCTCGAGCGCATCTACCAGGTCGGCCGCCACGATGCAGAGGCGACTTTGCCGGCGTTGGAAGCGTATCTGGCGGGGTAAGGGTCGCATACGGAAAGCGCATCCCGGAATGGACGTTCGAACCGGGATGCGCTTTCCACTATTGAAGATATGAGGTTGCGAATCAGCTGCTCGGCCTATGCCTATGCCTGCTGCCAGGTGTCGACAAGCTCCTTGGCCGCGGCGTAGGGATCGTCGGCGCTGCAGACGGCGCTCACCACAAAGAAGCCGTCGACGCCGGTTGCCTTAAGCTGCGGCAAGTCGGCCGTCTTAACGCCGCCGCCCACCACGATGGGCACGGGGCTTGCCGCGTGGAGTGCGGCCAGGTCCTCAAAGCTCTTGGTGATGATGGAGCCATCGGCTGCGCGTCCGCAGTCGCGCTTGGTCTCGGTCTCGTGGAGCGGGCCGATGCCCAGGTAGTCGACCAGACTCATGTCGGCGGTCTTGACGTACTCGAGCATTTCCTCGCAACGGGCCGAAAGGCCCACGATGGCGTCGGGGCCCAGCAGCTTGCGACAGACCTCGACGGGAATATCGCTCTGGCCCACGTGCACGCCGTCGACCGCAATGCCCTGCTCGCGTGCGGCGAGTACGCAGTCAAGGCGGTCATCGATCAGCAAGGCGACCTGACCGGTCTTGCCGGCCTGTGCGATTGCCTGCGCGGCGTCGCCGGTCAGCGCAATGATCTCGCGGGCGCTTGCCACCTTGGAGCGCACCTGAAT
The DNA here is from genome assembly GCA_048485835.1 of Collinsella sp. Taxonomy (GTDB): domain Bacteria; phylum Actinomycetota; class Coriobacteriia; order Coriobacteriales; family Coriobacteriaceae; genus Collinsella. Next base: position 11,887 of record DBFWBE010000024.1, on the reverse strand, counting down.
GCAGGTAAAGCCGGCGTCGAGCGCCTGGGCCACCACATCGCCCACGGGGCGTCCGAGGGTGTTTTCGGGGCCGAGCACCAGATAGGCCGAGATATCAAGGTTGTCGCGGATGCTCATCGTGCTTCCTCCTGCTTTTTGATCTGCGCTTCCATGCGCTCGAGTTTGCCGGTCATGGTGTCGGTAAATCCAGGTCGAATATCGGCTTTGAGCACGACTTCGGTTCGGATGCCCTTGCTCGCTAACACAAAGGTCGCGTCGCGCACGACCTGCATGACCTCGTCCCAGTCGCCCTCGATCTCGGTGAACATCGAGGTGGTGCGGTTGGGAAGGCCGCTCTCGCGAATGACGCGCACGACTTCGGCGACCTCGGCGGACAGTTCATCGCCGGTGCCGCACGGGGCGATGGCCACAGCGACGAGCGTGTTCATGCCGGCATTGGTTGCGGGCTCGGACATGGCTTATGCCTCCTCGAGCTCGAGTTGGTTATCGGCGATGTCTTGGGCGGTTGCGCGGTAGAGCTCGTCGATAAAGGCGACCTTAAAGCTTGCCGGGGCATCGGCGACGGCGGCGGCACGCGTGCCGGCGACGTTGTAGACGGCGGTACCGCAGACGGCTGCCGTAAACGGATCGGCAGCGCAGGCGTACACGGCCAGCACGCCGCCCTGCGAGCAACCGCAGCCGGTAATCTTTGACATGAGCGGGCTGCCGCCGTGGGATTTGGCCACGGTCGTGCCGTCGGTAATCAGGTCGACTTCGCCCGAGACCACAACGGCGCCGCCGGTGTGGCGAGCGAGCGCCACGGCGGCATCGCGGGCGGCGTCGACCGTGTCGGTGGTATCGACACCACGTACGCGGCTCAGATCGGCCGACTCGCCCTCAAGACCCCACAGGCCGGAGAGTGCGATGATCTCGGAGGCGTTGCCGCGTACGATGGCGGGCTTGTACTGCTTGAGCTCGTTTACCAGCTGGGTGCGCAGGCTACCGATGCCCAGACCCACCGGATCGAGCACCCAGGGCTTGCCGGCGTCGTGTGCCGCCTTGGCCGCGCGGGGAATCGTCTGCTCGTAGATGGGGAAGAGCGTGCCCATGTTGAGATAGATGGCGCCGCCGCCGGCAACGAGCGCCTCGCCCTCGTCGGGCAGATAGACCATGGCGGCCGAACCGCCCACGGCGAGCTGCGCGTTGGCGACAAAGTCGATCGTCACCGTGTTGGTGATGGAGCCGGCCATCGGATTGGTGGCTCGAATCTCCTCTACGGCCTTGACCATATGTTGCTTAAGCTGTTCCGAATCAATCACTGCACATGCCTCCTTGGCATAGAAAAGGGGCGCTGTGCATAGACAGCGCCCCTGTAAAGGCGGCATGCTCCCTACGCCAGCATTAACTGACAGGTTCAAAGGATTGGGCCCTATGCCCTCTCAGCCTTGTGGTTTGCACCGCCGGCACTCCCGCATCGAATCTGTTGTTCCCTATACTAGCGCACCTGCCAATATGGGACAGGTTTATTTTGGCAGGTGGCAACAGGGGCGCTGCATTTTCCCAGATAAAACCTGCCAAGATAAACCTGTCCCTTATTGGCAGGTCGTTACAATAGACGGGATAAAGAATGACCGAGGGGACCTTATGATCAAACTTGTGCTGACCGATATGGACGATACGCTGATTCCTGCTGGACACGATGGCGCCAGCGACTGCGCCATCGAGGGCATTCATGCCATGCAGGCGGCGGGCCTGCATTTTGGCCCGGTTTCGGGTCGCCAGCCGTCCGCGATGAGCTGGATGTTCCGCAATCGCTCCGAGTGCTTCTCGACCGGTGCGTTTTGCAACGGCCAGGTGATGTTTGTCGATGGCGAGGCGGTTGCCTCGCGCGCAACTGATAACGATGCCCTTATGCGCCTGGCCGACTACCTGGAGCAAGAGACCGACGATACCTATTTGAAGGTCTACCGTCTGGGTGATGACTTTTGGGACAACGACGCCTATTGCGTGACAAGCGATCCCGAGCGTGTGCGTCGCGCCATGGAGTCAGGCGGCAACGCGTGGCTCAAGGGCGAAGAGGCTCCCTGTCGCCCTGTCGTTGACGATGCCCCGGTATACAAGGCGAATATCTGGAGTACCCGTTCGCGTGAGGAGCTCGCGGAGCTACGCGAGCGCGTTGCCGTTGAGGTGCCGGAACTCTCGCTTGTGTTTCCCAACAACCGAGTGCGCCTGTTTGACATCCTTCCAGCAGGTTGGGACAAGGGTTGCGCTGCGCTGGAGTTGGCGCGCGCTTTGGACCTGACGCCCGATGAGGTGGCCGTATTTGGCGATTCCGATAACGATCTGCCCATGATCGATGCCGTTCCCAACTCCGTTGCAGTCGCCAATGCCAACGAGGCTGTCACGGCTGCCGCGCGCTGGCATATCGGCGCTGCGGCAGACGATGCGGTCGCCGGGGCTCTGCATCAGATTGCCGCCTGCGCTGCGACGGGGGAAATGCCGCCGTTTATGCGTCAGATGGATGTGACAGGTTTCGACGTCACGAACGTCTAGGGAGAAAGCTATGAAGCTTCAGCAGCTCAGATATGTCGTCAAAGTTGCCGAATGCGGCAGCATTACCGAGGCCTCGCGCCGGCTCTTTGTGTCGCAGCCTTCGATTACCGCATCGATCCGCGATCTCGAAAACGAGATGGGTGTGCATATCTTTGAGCGCACCAACAAGGGTGTCATTGTGTCCGAGGAGGGCGAGACCTTCTTGGGCTACGCGCGACAGGTGCTCGATCAGGCCGATCTGCTCGAAGGCAAGTACAAGGGCGCGTCCGAGCAGGTGCCACACTTTAGTGTGAGCTGTCAGCATTATTCCTTTGCCGTTAACGCATTTGTTGACGTAATCCGCGAGTTCGATGCCGCGCGCTACGACTTTACCCTGCGCGAGGAGCAGACTCACGAGATTATCGAGGATGTCGCGCACATGAAAAGCGAGCTGGGCATCCTGTACCTGTCCGAGCACAACCGCGAGGTCATTGAGCGCATGTTGGCAGCCAACGAGCTCGTGTTCGAAGGGCTCTTCTGCGCCACGCCGCACGTTTTTGTGTGTGCCGACCATCCGCTGGCTGACCGCTCCAGCGTGACGCTCGAGGACTTGGAAGACTACCCGTTCCTGTCCTACGAGCAGGGCAGCTATAACTCGTTTTATTATTCCGAGGAACTGACCTCGACGTTTGAGCGCCGCAAGAATATCCGCGTGCGCGACCGCGCGACGTTGTTCAATTTGGCTATGGGCCTCAACGGCTACACCGTGTGCTCGGGCGTGATCAGTCACGAGCTCAACGGCCCCGGCATCATCTCGATTCCGCTCGATGTGGATGAGTACATGGAGATTGGCATCATCACGCGCAAGAACACGACACTCACGCGCTACGGCCAGGCGTATATCGACGCGATTCGTCAGCATATCTAGACTGCTGCGTCCTGTACAGGTCAAATCTCTTCATGGCAGTCCCAACTGATATAGGAAGCATCTATATCAAACTGTTATAAACGTATATTTTACGATGGCTATATGAGCGCTCATACTTTGTCCCAGTAAAGCAACCAATGCAAAGGGAGATATCTATGAGTGCTTTAATCACGCTGAACGCGCCGTTTCGCGCCGATATCGTCGGCAGCTTTCTTCGTCCACAGGCCGTAAAGGACGCCCGTGCCGCCTATGCTGCGGGCACACTCGACGCCGCCGGCCTTAAGGCCGTCGAGGATGAGGCCATTCGCGACCTGGTGGACAAGCAAAAGTCCGCTGGCCTGCAGGTGATTACCGATGGCGAGTTTCGCCGCAGTTACTGGCACCTCGACTTTATGTGGGGGCTCAACGGCATTGAACGCCGTACCTCGCGTACGGGCTATATGTTCCACGACGAGGAAACCACAGCCGACACCGCCGTGGTAACCGGCCCCATCAGCGGCGAGAACCACCCCTTCATCGAGCACTTTAAGTTTGTCAAAGCGCTCGAGGGCGAGGGCTACGTTGCGCGACAGACCATTCCGGCGCCGATCCAGACGTTCTCCGAAGTTACGCTCGACCGCTGCGATGGCCAGCAGGAGAGCCTGCGCGCCGTCTACAAGACCGACGAAGAGCTCGCCGATGCCATCGCCGCGGCATACCGCACCGTGATTGCCGACCTGTATGCCGCAGGCTGCCGCAACATTCAATTTGATGACTGCACCTGGGGCATCTATTGCGATGCCGACTTTGTGGCAAAGACCGGCATGAGCCCGGTCGACCTGCAAAAGGTGTCCGAGCTGGGTGTAGCGCTCAACAATGCCGCCATCGAGGGCAAGCCCGACGATCTGGTCATCAACACGCATGTGTGCCGCGGCAACTATCACTCCACGTATGCCTTCGAGGGTGGTTACGATCCCATTGCGCCGTACCTGTTCGCACATGAGAACGTCGACGCGTTCTACCTTGAGTTCGATACGCCACGCGCCGGTGGCTTTGAGCCGCTTAAGTACGTTGCTCCCGGCAAGAAGGTCGTGCTGGGCCTGGTGACCACCAAGGCGGCTGAGCTTGAGGACGAGGACGTTATCGTCGAACGTATCCAAGAGGCCGCAAAGTATGTGCCGCTCGAGAACCTGTACCTGTCGCCCCAGTGCGGCTTTGCCAGCTGCGAGATTGGCAACAAACTGACCGAGGACGAACAGTGGGCAAAGATCGCGCTGGTCAAGCGCATTGCCGAGCGCGTTTGGAAGTAACGCTACCGCTTGCAGGTGACGGCGCGTGCGAGACATGGCGTATCACGTACAATGGTTCGGATCGTATCGTTCGGGCAGGTTATCCGATATGCCTGATCGCCCTTCCATTATGAAAGGACTTCCATGTCCCAATCCTCGACGCCCGCCGTCACCAATGCCATCTACGATGCGTCATCGCTCGGCCGCCCGCGCATGTTTGTGTTGGGTTTGCAACACATGTTTGCGATGTTCGGAGCCACGGTGCTCGTGCCCGTGCTCACCGGCCTTTCCGTTTCGGCGACGCTTCTGTTCGCCGGCATCGGCACGCTGCTGTTTCATTTTCTATCGCGCGGTAAGGTGCCCGCGTTCCTGGGCTCGTCGTTTGCCTTTATCGCGGGTTATGCCGCCATTGCACCCAACGGCGAGGCCGAGCTTTTGCCCTACGCTTGTCTGGGCGTTGCCTGCGCCGGCCTGCTCTATCCGGTGCTGGCAGCGCTGTTCCGCGCCTTTGGCGCCAAGCGCGTCATGCGCTTCTTCCCGCCGGTGGTGACCGGTCCCATCGTCATTTCCATCGGCCTGATCTTGGCAAGCTCTGCTATCGCCAACTGCCAGACCAATTGGCTTGTTGCCGTTGTCGCTGTGGCCGTGATCGTCAGCTGCAATATTTGGGGGCGCGGCATGGTCAAGATCGTGCCGATTTTGCTGGGCGTTGTGGTGAGCTATGCCGTTGCGGCCGCGCTGGGCGAGGTCGACTTCTCTGGCGTCGCAGCCGCCCCCTGGGTTGGCTTGCCCGTCGTGTGGGACAACACCGTGTTTGCGCTCTTTGGACCGCAGTTCGATAGCGGTCTTGCCACGACGGCCATCATCACCATCATGCCGCTGGCCTTTGCAACTATGATCGAGCATATCGGCGATATCTCCGCCATTGGCTCTACCTGCGAACGCAATTACATTGCCGATCCCGGTCTGCACCGTACCCTGCTCGGCGATGGCCTGGCGACCATCTTGGCATCGCTCTTTGGCGCCCCCGCCAATACGACGTATGGCGAGAACACCGGCGTGCTTGCCTTGACGCGTGTGTTCGACCCGCGTGTGATTCGCATTGCCGCCTGCTGCGCCATTGTGCTTTCGTTCTGCCCCAAGTTTGCTGCGGTGATTGCCGTCATGCCGGCATGCGTTATCGGTGGCGTGTCGCTTGTGCTCTACGGCATGATCAGTGCCGTGGGCGTTCGCAACCTTATCGAGAACCAGGTTGATTTCCAGAACAACCGCAACGTGCTGGTGGCGGCTCTGGTGCTCGTGCTTTCGCTCGGCATTGCCTACAGTACCACCGGCGCCATCGTGCTGGAGCTGGGCGGCGTGACGATTTCGCTTTCCGGCCTTGCCGTGGGCTCGCTGGTGGGCATTGTGCTCAACGCCATCCTGCCCGGTAATGACTTTGAGTTCGATACTTCCGAGCTTGAGGAGACTGCTGAATAGTAGCTGCGTTCAGCCAAATTAAAAATGGCGTCCATGCGTATGTACGCGTGGGCGCCATTTTTAATGCGTCAGTATCCAGTGGATGCCGCGCGCCATGCGCAGGTCAGTTTGGGCAAAGTGGTTGCCGGGGTTGAGCTCCAGCGTTGTTGGAATGTCACGCTCTATAAACAGCTCTTCCATCGCGTGCGTATCGTCGAGTACGTGCCGCATCATGCGGTTGGGCGTCTTGGTTTCCTTTTTACCGAGCGACAGATAGGCGGCGTCGGGCGTGGCTGTCATCGTGCGCTCGCGCGCGTAGTCGATAAAGCCGGGGAACCACAGCGACCCCGATGCACTTGCCGCGCGCTCAAAGACATCTGTTTGCCAAAGTGTCCACAGTGCAAAAAGACCCGCCAACGAGTAGCCGGCAACGCCGCGCCAGGCGGGCGGTTGCGGGAGCGATGATTCGGCCTGGGGGATTATCTGCTTCAACAACTCGTCAAGAAAACCAGCAGCCTGTCCACCAAAGGGCTCGGCATCTCGTATAGTTCCCTCACATTCCCAGGGGCTCAGCTCGCGATTCCAATCGAGCCCTCCAATGGCGACAAGGGTGAATGGCGGGCAGTCGAGCTCTCGGCAGCGCTCGTAGACTTCACTACCGTCGCCCATAACCACGGGGAGGTAGATGACGGGCGCGCCTTCCACACACTCTGAATAAACGGTTATCTGCTTATGATGCGCTTCCAAGGCAGGCTTCTCTCGGTGTTGTGATATTGACAGCCTCAATTGTCGCACGCTGGCACGGGGGCAGACGCTAAAAGAAAGGCGCGGAGCCGTTCGATGCGACTCCGCGCTTTGGTGTTCTGCTTTGGCAGCTTTGCCGCTACGCTACAAAGAAGTAGACGAGGAAGGCGAGGGCTGCGATCCACATGAGCGGCTTGATCTTGGAAGCCTCGCCCTTAAAGAGCGCGACGACTACGTAGGCGATAAAGCCCAGACCGATGCCGGCAGAGATGGAGTAGGTGAAGGGCACGCCGGCGACAATCATGAACGCCGGGAAACCCTGCGACACGTCGGACCAGTCAATCTCGGAGGCCTCGCTCATCATGAGGTAGCCGACGTAGACCAGAGCACCGCAGGTGGCGGCGCTGGAAACGATGGTGACGATGGGGGAGAAGAACGCGGCGAGAATGAACAGCACGCCGGTGGTGACGGAGGTGAGGCCCGTGCGGCCACCGTCGGCGGCGCCGGAAGTGGACTCGACGAAGGTGGTGATGGAGGAGACGCCCATGAAACCGCCCACAGCGGCGGCGGCGGAGTCGACGATCAGGATCTCCTTGATATTCTCGACGTTGCCGTCGTCGGTGAGGAACTCGCCCTGCTTGGCCACGGCCATCGCGGTGCCCATGGTGTCGAAGAAGTCACTCATGAGCAGCGAGAACGAGATGACGAGGAGCGTGGGGTCGGTAAGGACCTTGACGATGGCGGGCACGCCGCCGGCGTCGGCGATGGGGCCACCGATGCTCGAGAAGTCGAGCGGTGCGATGAGGCCCTCGGGGGCGTGGGTGACGCCCAGCGGGATACCGGCGATAACGGCGACGATGATGCCGATGAGCAGCGAGCCCGGCACGTTGCGGGAAGCCAGGGCAACCGTCACGACGATGGAGATGATACCGACGATAAAGGTGGGGGAGGTGATGTCGCCCAGACCGACGAGTGTACCGGCGCCAGCGGTGATAATGCCGGCATCGCACAGGCCAATCATGGCGATGAACAGGCCCAGACCCACCGAGATGGCGTGACGCAGGACAACCGGGATGGCGTCCATGATGGCCTCGCGCAGGCCACAAAGCACGAGCAGCAAGATGACGACGCCCTCAAGGAAGATGACGCTCATGGCCACGTGCCAGTCACCGCCGCAGACGGTGGTGGTGATTCCGGCGATCATCGCGTTGACGCCTAAGCCCGACGCGCAGGCGAGCGGGCGGTTGGCGAAGATGCCCATGCAGATGGTCATGATGCCGGCGCCCAGGCAGGTGGCACAGGCGAGCGCTCCCGCATCGATGCCGGCGCCCGAGAGCACCGCGGGGTTGACGGCGATGATGTAGGCCATCGCCAGGAATGTTGTCAGTCCAGCGCGAAGTTCGGTCCCGATTGTGGACTTGCGCTCACTGACGTGAAAAAGTTCGTCCATGCATACCCTTTCCTTGTTCGGCCCCGAGTTTAGGCCGATTGACACGAACTCAACTACTATATCGCCATTGAAAGGCTGATGTTCCTCGCATGTTGATGTTCGGCGCTTTGTAGCAGGCGGACGGTATTTTTCGCATGAAAATGTGTGGGTACCGTATACTTAAGCGGTTACAACGACCCCTATGGAGGAACGTATGATTAAAGAGCTTTGCCACGACGAGGCTATCCTGTCCCAGCGTTGCGAGGTCGCGACCGTCGAGGACGAGTCGGTTGCTCAGGACCTGATCGATACCATCAAGTCGCTCGACGATGCCGGCTGCCTTGCCGCTAACCAGATCGGCGTCACCAAGAAGGTTTGCGTCTACCTGGACGATGCCGGCGAGCCCCACGTGCTCTACAACCCCCGTCTGGTGTTTGGCCTGGGCGCCAGCAAGATGGAGGAGAGCTGCCTGACGCACGAGGAGGTCACCAAGTCCACGCGCTATATCAAGTGCAAGGTCGCTTATGACGTGATCGTCGACGGCAAGATGCGCGAGCGCAAGCAGGACTTTGTGGGCTTCGAGGCGCAGATGATTCAACACATGATTGACCACTGTCTAGGAAAGTTGGTCTAAGGGGACCAAAGCACCGCACTTCGTCTCTTTTGGTCCGGGCGTGACATTGTTGTCATGTCCGGGCTTTTGTGTTTAGCGCCTTTTTGTTTGGTGACAATAACCTTAGCAAGAACGTAAAGCTAGGAGGCGCTATGTGCACGAGCATTCGATTTACCGATAATTCTGGCCACATGTATCTGGGCCGCAACCTCGACTGGAGCTTTGACTACGGCCAACAGGTTCGCGTGATGCCGCGCGGGTTCCACATTCCGTATTCGTTTATCGACGATGCGTCGGCGGCACACGCGGTAATCGGCATGTGCATCGATTACAAGAACTACCCTATGTTCTTCGACTGCGGCAACGATGCGGGCCTCGCCGTGGCGGGTCTCAATTTCCCGGGTTATGCCGAGTATGCCGAGGACCCTGTCGACGGCAAGACCAATATCGCGGCCTATGAGTTTCCCCTGTGGGTGGCAGCGACGTTCTCGACGGTCGATGAGGTCGAGACCGCGCTGCGCGACACGGTGATTGTCGCCAAATCTGCCGGAGAGGGGCTGGGCGTGTCGCTGCTCCATTGGATTATCGGCGACAGCCAGCGCAGCATCGTGGTCGAGATGATGGCTGACGGCCTGCATGTATACGACGATCCGGTCGACACCCTTGCCAACCAGCCGACCTTCCCGTGGCACATGGAAAACCTGCGCACCTATATCACAGCCACAAGCGATTTTCCGCAGACGGCGACATGGCGTGGCGCCGAGCTCAAGCCCTATGGCGCGGGTGCCGGCATGCGCGGTATTCCGGGTGACTGCTATTCACCGAGCCGTTTTGTAAAGGCGGCGTACCTCAATGCCAATTACCCGCAAAAGGAGAGCGAGACCGAAAACGTCGTACGCATGTTCCGTTCACTCGAGGGCGTGGTGATGATTGAGGGGGCGTCCAGGATGGGCGATGGCAAGTTCGAGAAGACTATCTATACCGGATGCTTTAGCGCGCGCACGGGCAATTATTACTACGCGATGTATGGGGATCCGTCGATTCGCTACGTGAGCCTGATGGATGCCGAGGGCGCGAGCCCCGATAGGCTCGTGGTTCCCGAGCCGCGTCGTTCGTAGGTGAGAAGTCCGTCGCGATACAAAGCGGCCCTGCATCTCTCGTGAGGTGCAGGGCCGCTGTCGTCGATTCGCGGCGTCGCTAGAAGTTGGCGTCGTTGAGTTGTTCACTCTCGAGGCCGTCGAGCTGTTGCTGCTCGGGCGTATCGGCGACGCTCTCGAGCAGCTCAGTGGGATCGACGTTCATATTCCTACCGGCCTCGTTGCCGTTGACCAAGTCGTCCGAGAAGATGTCGACCTCCATTTCCTCGGCCTCTTCGATCTGAACCTCGAGCGGCACCTGGGTGCGCACAAGTTTGACGGCCGGGCGCATGCGGGCAAAGAGCGGTACGTACTCAATGATGATGGCCGAGTTCTCGAGACCGTACCAGCGTGCCGGGCTTCCGCAGGCGCGGCGGACGGCGTACTTGATGGCCATCACGCGGTGGTCATTGCGGTTGATGTCCGTTTCGGGGGCAAGCATCTTGCGCAGCATGCAAAAGCGGAAGTCACCTACGTTGCCGCGCGTCTCGTAGATGGAGTAGGTGTGATGTTGCGGCGGCAGCTCGCCCGATGCCATCAAGTCGCCGACGATCTGACGCAGATAAGCGTTGACGCGCTGGTTGACCTTAAAGCCCAGGTCCAGGCGCACGCGGAAGAGGAAGTCCGTGCCGAAGGTCTCGACGGAATACTCGTGCGTATAGGGCTCGTCGGTAACGTGCACGTTAATGAACCAGTATGCCTTGGCGCGCTTGGGATGTTTGTCCAGGATGGAATAGAGCACGTCGCGGTCGAGCGTGAGCGGATCGGGGCTGTTGGTGAGGAACACCAGATTGTCGGCGAGCACGGGGTAGGTCTCGTCGTTGCGCAGGCGGTTGAGCTGATCGATGTACTTGGAGACGGGCAGCAGGATCGTTTGCGTGCGCTCGATGGCGGTGCCACGACGCCACACGTACATAAGGCCAAACAGCAGTGCGGCCAGGAAGATCATCACATAGCCGCCGTCAAAGAACATAGTGAGGCACGAGGCAAAGAAGCACAGCTCGATGGCGCCAAAAAGCAGGGCGAAGACGCAGGCGCCCAGTCTGTGCTTGAGAATGCCGGCGATATAGCTCGTCAAAAGCGTCGTGGTCATAAGCATGGTCACGGTAATGGCGAGGCCATAGGCGCTCTCCATGCGCTCGGAGTTCTGGAACAGCAGCACGATGAAGATGCAGCCGACCCACATGATGTTGTTGACGAGCGGAATATAGAGCTGGCCCTTGGTGTCGCTGGGGTAGTGGATGCGCAGATGCGGCATAAGGTTGAGGCGCGTGGCCTCGGATACCAGCGAGAACGAGCCGGTGATGAGCGCCTGCGAGGCGATGATGGCCGCTACGGCCGAAAGCACGATGGCAAAGGGGCGCAGGGGCTCGGGAAGCATCATATAAAACGGGTTGACGATATCCATCGCGAGCATCTGGGGGTTGGAGTTATTGGCGAGCAGCCAAGCTCCCTGACCCAGATAGTTGAGGATAAGGGCCGCCTTAACAAACGGCCAGGATGCATAGATGTTGGCCTTGCCAACGTGGCCCATGTCCGAGTAGAGGGCCTCGGCGCCGGTCGTCGACAGGAAGACAAAGCCGAGCACCATGATGCCCGAGTGGTTGATGGGCGAGAACAGGAACATGATGCCGCGGATGGGGTTGAGCGCGCGCAGGATGGACAGGTTGCCGAGCATGTTGAACAGGCCGGCGCCTGCCAGGAACAGGAACCACAACGTCATGAGCGGGCCGAACAGCTTGCCGATCGACGAGGTACCGGCGCGCTGCATGGCAAATAGGCCGCAGATAATGATGATGG